>CAMDFF010000049.1 GCA_945897315.1 candidate division TM6 bacterium UASB124 | reverse complement strand
ATAGGGTTAGCAATAGCGATGCCTTCTTGAGTAATCATTCCCAAATCACGAACATATTGAAGATCATCTGCTGGCAGGTTGTTTGCTAGATCTGTACCAGCAATAATAGCATCAATAATAGGAAGCACTCGTGGCTCTGTGAGCTTATCAAGCAACTGGTCAATATGCGTATCGCGACGCAAAATAAGTATCTCGCGAGCTCGTTGCATAATTTCTAGCGTAATGGGCTGTGTGCGACCGAGCACCATCTCAAAACATGCTTCTTGCGCCAAAGCATTCACCAGCCATGGCTGTCCTTGCGTCTGCTCAAAGGCATAAGCTATTGCTTGGTCAGTAAACTGCTGCCCTGTTGCTTGCGTATGCTGCACGTATAATGTTCGCACTTCTTCAGGTGAAAAGTTGCCAATTGTTAAACTTTTTGCTTTAACATTGAAACAGCTTCCACCGGTGATAATCTCATTTTCAATTTTTGAGTGAATGCGATAGTCTCGCACATCACGTAGCCCAATTAAGCATACTGCTTGAGGAAAATGTTTAGGCCGTTTTTCATACCCTGCACGAAGTTGTCTGAGTACTGAAATAAGCGTATCGCCAATCAATGCATCAATTTCATCAATAAAAATAATAATAGGCTTTGGGCTAGTAGCAGACCAATGTTGAAGCAACTCTGATAATGAATCACCTGGCACCGTACGACGAAATTCATCACTGTTGATAAAAGCATATAAATGATGTGCCGTACCAAAAGTCGACTGAATTGCACGCTTGAAATTATTGATAATGATAGGCAAGGCCGAAGCAACATCATCACGCATGGCCTGAGCTGGTTCGACATTAACGTACAAAGCCTCATAAACCCCAGCAGCATTAAGCTGATCAACGAGCCATCGCATGGCAGTCGTTTTTCCACTTTGCCGTGGAGCATGCAAAATAAAGTATTTTTGCTCATCAATAAGCTGCATAAGCTCGGCTTCGTTCATGCGAAACGGTAAAGAATAATGCTTTTCTTGCTGAATTGGTCCAGCGATACAAAATGTTTTTTTCATGATTTTTGGCCTTTAAGCTACACCTGGCTTGCCCGAAAACTACTCCCCATCAGGATACCATTAAATCATTACCCTGGCTACGCGGGGGGGGGGACCCAAAAAAGAAACGAGCCCCGGGAACTGGTTTACAGTCCACGAGGCTCGTTTTGGTTTACGGGGTTTATAGGTTCTATACAGGTTGTCCAGGTACGACAGCTACTCAGGTACGGCAGCTACTGCTGCGTTTACTGCCGGTACTGGGCCATCTATAGATTGAGGTACGCCAGTTGATGATTCCTCTTTTTGTGGCATCTTCAGTCTCTTTCCAAGTTGCGTTCCAGCAAGCCTGTCACGAGCACTTGTTGCAGCGCTAGAGATACTCTTTCTGGTGTTGCCAAAAAGCTTGTGTTTCTTAACGGCATTTTCTGCGGTATCGCGCAGAGACTGCGCTTGCATGAGCGCCGCATGCGCTTCACTAGCAGATCCATCGTTACGAATCACAGCTCCATTGTAAGCATCATTTGCTTTGCTCCACTCACGCTTTGCTGTCTTATATTCACGATCAAGGGTAACTTTTCTTGGTACAAGTTTTTGTTTCAAGCTCTTTGCCAAGGTGGTCCGACCTGCTGCACCTGCGCTCCAACGATTCTTAATTGCGGTACCAGCTTGGTTAGCTTGGCCAGAAATGAATCCACCAGCTGCCTCAGCACCACGTTTAATCGCACTACCAGCTGCTTCAACGCCAGTTCGTGTTTGATTGAATAAACGAGGAGTGGCGCTTGTTAAATTGCCACGCTTAGTGGCCACATTTCCTGCAGCCGATCCTAGATCGGCAGAGGTGCTGAGTTTAAATTTATCCGTTAGCGCTTTTGGCGTTATTCGAGCTAATCCTTGCTGCACGCGGAGTCCAGCCTCTTGAGCAAGTGACTTCGCTCTTTCGCCAGGAGTGAATGCTTCTTTAGCTTTCCCAAAAACGCTAGCAGCACTATTTTGCCAGCTCTGAACTCTAGCCTCTGATGGGGTAATGCGACTAAAGAAACCACCACGAGGTGATGCAGTTTGTAGGATAGCAGCATCGCGCGAAGAAAATAAATCTCCAACCCCAACCGTATCATTTACTGCAGCGTCATTGGCATCCCGTGCTGCTGCTCTTACTTTCGGCTGTTGCGAAGAAAATAAATCTCCAACCCCAACCGTATCATTTACTGCAACGTCATTCGCATCCCGTGCTGCTGCTCTTACTTTCGGCTGTTGCGAAGAAAATAAATCTCCAACCCCAACCGTATCACTTACTGCAACGTCATTGGCATCCCGTAACGCCTCTCTTACTTTCTGCTGTGGAGTAGAAAATAAATCTCCAACCCCAACCGTATCACTTACTGCAACGTCATTGGCATCCCGTAACGCCTCTCTTACTTTCTGCTGTGGAGTAGAAAATAAATCGCCTACTGGAGGAACATTATCGATAGAATCATGTACAGATAGATGCCTTTCTGCCAGATCCCTCGCCTTCCCAGTTGCTCTTGTTGCTCTTAGTTCAGCTCCTGCTGCAAGTCCCTGCTCCTTTAATTTTGCATTGCGAGCTGCCTCATATTGTTTTGCTGCTGGGCTTTGCGCTTCAACCCTCTGTCCCGTAGCCCCGATCAACACGACCAGACTAAAGGCGACATATCTTAAATTTTTCATCTTCTCTCCTCCACTTGTTAGAAATAATAAAACACAAACTTTAATGTAACTTCTTGAATTCATTAAATCAAATTTACAAATAGAAAGTAAACAATATGATAAAAAAGTTTTTTGATGAGTAAAAAAAGATGAGAAAAACGATGTAAAAAACTTTGAAAAACTGCTTTCTTCACCGCTGAAGCATCGACTGAATTGCCACTGCGCTCAGGGCGTGATAAGTAAGAGTGGATCCCGGATCTTTGTCCGGGATGACAAGGGTCCATCTCATGCGCTTGGATTAATCGGGTTTTCAGCGAGGATCTTGCTACGCAATTAGGCTGTATTGCACC
>CAMDFF010000048.1 GCA_945897315.1 candidate division TM6 bacterium UASB124 | reverse complement strand
CGTGGCAGGATTGATATTGTCGTTAACGCGCCAACCGCTGTTTATATTTTCGAGCTCAAAATGGACCTGCCTGCAGCCGTTGCGATGCAGCAGATCAAAGACAAAGAGTACCCACTCAAATTCAAAAGTGCGCAGAAAAAAGTATTTGCCATTGGCATCTCGGTCAGCTCTAAAAAGCGCGTTGTGAACGAAATCGTCTGGGAGCAGCTGTAGAAATGATTTTATCATCATCAGATTGGATCCCGGATCTTTGTCCGTGATGACAAGGGTCCATCTAATCTGCTTGGACCAATCTGGCTTCCAACGAGGACCTTGCTACGCCGAACAGGGAACGATAATCAGAATGGGTAAAACTAGAAATCGCCCCGTTAGTGCTTCAAGTCACGATAGAAATTTTCATGTGACGCAACAGCAAGCAACACAAGCTGCAGCTCATCAGCATAAAAAGCATACGCAAGCAACATTAGCTGGTTGACCATTTTGAATTTGTAAACACGCACGCCAGCAAGATCACCCTGTTTCATGTCGCCAATTGATGGATCTTCGGCAATGCAACCAATCGCCTCATTAAGCTGCTCGTATTGATTTTTATGCAGTTTTTTCACTTGCCTGGAAAAGGTCGGTGTCTGCAGAATCTTCATGCGCTATTTTTTCTTTGTTTTGAAAATATACTCAGTCAATTGCCCGGCATGCGCCTCTTCTTGTGCGATCAGGATGTTTTTAATCATGTCGTAGGTCAAATCAGGATTATCTTCAGCAATTCTGCCAATCCGTGCCCAATGCTCAATTTGCCCTGCAACAGAACGACTCAATACCTTAGCAATAATTTTTGCATCCCCAACTATACTTGCCGAAAGTTTAACAGCAGATGACATAGTGCTCCTTCTCAGATTATGATTAAACAATCACCTAGTTGTTTTATATTGACACAATAAAACACTTTTTACAACCAAACAAAACCAAAAAAGACAAAAACTCTTTTTCTACCACCTTCCGTCGTCGCCAAGGCTATGATGCGACAGGGCGTGATCATCAGAATAGATCCCTGACCAGAATCGTGATCCACTCCTAGAGCCCAATGGTTGTAGGTGTCGACGTTCTTGTTATCCCGAACAAGGGCCTGGGATCCACTCCTCCTACAGTCTAACGTCATCCGCCCACCCAGCCCCACCGTTGCTAGGCAAAGCACTGGCCAAGTGCTAAACTGATCCAGAGCAGCAATCTGCTTTAAGCAGTAATCTCAGGGGTTGAAACGAGGACTTTTACCATGCAATTAATCTGTGTCGATGAACAACATTTTGCAAAGCTACGAGGCAAAGGTGGCGTATACGTCGATAAAACAAAAGCGATGTATGATCTTTTTAAAGACGGCACCTATTTTTTCATCGCCCGTCCCCGCCGCTTTGGCAAGTCCCTGCTCTGTTCAACATTGGCCGAACTCTTTGCTGGCAACCGCAACCTCTTCAAAAACACCTGGATCGATGGCTCCGACTGGGAGTGGAAAAAACACCCGGTGTTGCATTTTGACATGACCAACGCGATCTCAGGCAATGGCGACGCGAGCATAACCCACAAAAAATTATTGCTCATGACCGCACAAAAAGCGTCTGAATATGGCGTAGAAATTACTAACATCAATGACCCCGCAAGCGCGCTTCAGCAACTCGTTGAAAAAATTCATGCAAAAACTGGCGAGCAGGTTGTTGTTATCATCGACGAGTACGACAAACCACTGCTCGATGCAATCGATAAAACCGATAAGTACCCTGCCATTCACGAAGAGCTACGTGTGTTTTACAGCCCGCTCAAAGCACTGAGCGACAAATTACGACTTGTTTTCATGACCGGTGTTTTTAAGTTTGCTAAAACCTCTATTTTTTCTGGCCTCAACAATTTGCATGACCTCACGTTCAATCCTCGTGCAGCGCATGTTGTTGGCTACACCGAACAAGAAATAAGAACTGTTTTTGCCGAACACTTAGAAGCGTTTGCCTTAAAAAATAAGCTTTCTACGGTCGACATGATGGCCGTACTACAAAGCCAGTACAACGGCTATAAATTTGGTGTTGATGTCACCACAGGCGATCTTTCTGAAGGCGTCTACAACCCTTTCGGCCTCAACTATGTTTTTCAAGAGCAGCAACAACTTGCTCAGTGGTTTGCTTCCGGCTCACCAACAGCACTCATCAAAAAATTAGCTCGTGACCAGTTTGCTGACATCGAGCCTCAAAATTTAGCTTTCGATTTTCGCGTGCTTGAAAACTCGTGCAACCCTGACAATATTACCGGCCTCAGCATGCTTTATTATGCCGGATACCTGTCACTCAAAAACTACACAAAATCATTTGGTGGTGACGAAATAACCCTCGATTTTCCCAATGTCGAAGTTGGACAATCATTCTCCAAGCTTCTTCTACCGCTTATCACTAAAACAGATGACAACAGAATCAGGGCAGCTGTCAAAGCGCTCGGGAAAACACTTTTTTATGGCAAGCTCGATGAGCTGCACGATTTGCTCAACCACATTCTTGCCCAGATTCCCTACGGCCTGCATGGCGCTCGTGCCGCTAGCACCCCTACTGCAGACAATAATTCTAACCCCGCAGAAAGCGCTGAAGAAGAAGCAAGAATAGATTTCACAGCCCGTGAGCATTACTACCAAACGGTCTTCCATCTGCTGCTCGCTGCTGCTGGCTTTGTCGTCTCGCCTGAAGACATGACCAACCGTGGCCGCATTGACATCACGGTAATTCTGCCAAAAACCGTCTATCTGTTCGAACTCAAAATGAACCAACCTGCCGCCGTCGCGATTCAACAGATTAAAGACCGTGATTACGCAACCAAGTACCGAACCCCTGGGTGTCAGATCTATGCGATCGGCATTGCCCTCAGTGATCAGAAACGAACTGTCGAAGAGGTTATTTGGGAACAGCTCTAAAAAATTACCGCGCATACGAATGGCAAGCACCACGAGCGGGGAAAGAGTGGGACAAGTTCTAGGCAAAACACAGGCTAGATGCTAAACTAGCGTGCTAGTAAACTAGCTCTGGCAGTAATCTCAAGGGGTTGAAACGAGGACTTTTACCATGCAATTAATCTGTGTCGATGAACAACATTTTGCAAAGCTACGAGGCAAAGGTGGCGTATACGTCGATAAAACAAAAGCGATGTATGATCTTTTTAAAGACGG
>CAMDFF010000047.1 GCA_945897315.1 candidate division TM6 bacterium UASB124 | reverse complement strand
TGATGCTTGATGCAAACATCAGCGCCTTTGCTAATAAGATATCGTATAATGTCTAGATGTCTGCCATAGGTAGCACTATGGAGAGCCGTACAGCCAAAAAGATCTGTTGCATTGACATCAGCCCCAGCATCATGAACAAGCCATTGCACAATGTCTAGATGTCCCCGCGCTGTTGCTACATGCAGAGCAGTGCGCCCGGCGTTTCGAGAAAAAACATCAATTCCATGAGTTGTTGCATTGATCTTAGCACCAGCTCTTACAAGATGCTGTACTGCTGGCAGGTTGCCATGATCGGCAGCTATGTGTAATCCATTCTGACCTGTTTTTCTCTGTATGATATTCACCATAACGCCCATATCAATAGCACGCTGAATAAGCTGAATTGAGCCTGTTTCAGCCCCAGAAAAAAGGAATGTGTTAGCCTCAATTGCTACTTCTAGAGTTGCAATAATTTCATTATAATTCTGATTTCCTGAGAACTCTCTTTGTCCAACTTTTGCTATATCAAGGGCTGTTTCGTCCTTATTATTCCTGACGCAAACATCAGCATTTTTGCTAATAAGATATTCTACAACTGGCAGGTAACCTAAATAGGCGGCATGCATGAGAGCAGTATTCCCCGTATAAGTTTGATGGTCGATCCCACACCAGTCTCCGCATTTTTCAACCAAATATTGCACAACCGCTAAGTTATTATTACAGGCAGCATAGTAGAGAATACTAGCATCTCGACCATATTCTATAGTATCCATATCATTCACAAAATTACTCATGAAGTATCGTACAACATCTAGCTGGCCATACTGCACTGCGACCATAAGTGCATTAAGATGGTAATTATTTGCTGCATTAAGATCAGCATTTGCATTAACCAATAATTGCACAATTTCTAAATGGCCATATCGAGCTGCTAGGTGCAGTGCGGTGTCACCGGTCTCCGGATTTTTGACATTCACATCAACGCCCATAGCAATAGCACGCTGAACAAACTCACGTGAGCCGTTTAGTGCGCCTGTCAGCAGCAAATTTGCCGCATCGACGGTTGGCACAGCTCCCACAAGCTTGGCAGGCATTGCCGTAATTTTTTTATGGCATATTGAACACTCTGGCACACCTAATGCATTTATGATGGGCGTAAATAATGGAACCAAGCAGGCCTTGTGATATTTATTTCTGCAGTTGCATTCTAACCATATGAGGGGATTATCATCAGTTGTATCGGCAGTATCCATACAAATAACACAGCGATATTCGTCTTCAGCTAAAGGCATATCTTCTGGCTCAGCGATAGCTTGTGCAGCAGGAGCTCCTGCTGGAACATCACCAACAAGCAAAAGATCCGCCATGCGAGCATCATAGGCCGCTAGTTCATCATCTGCATAACGAAATTGGCCACGCTCATTGGCAATAGCTGCATCACGCAATCGGGCTACAGGCGCACCTGTTGCAGTAGTTAAGCGCTCTCGAGCATCATTGTATGCATCTATAGATTCTATTAATGCCATGACAGCAGCACGGCTATCGGGCAGCACAACACTAAGCATTGCTCTAACAGCATCGTCAGCTAATGTATCACACGCATGCAGCGCAGCTGCACTGGCACGAGTAGCGCGACACGCAATAGCTATTTTTAGTACCCCTGCCGCAGCATGTAATGCGTCACGTTGACCAGGAGTAATGACTGGTGGCTCATTAGGTACAGCTTCCGCCGTAAGCACAGCGAACTGCTCATGTAATCTTCTATGGTTGGCCTGGCACATGACAAATAACGGATGCTCTGCTGTCTGGCCAGCCGCCTCTTGCTGCTTTTGCGCTGGCGCAGGATCATCTCTTTTGTCATCGCGGCCACGCTTGGCAGCATCCAGAGATATAGCGATAAGCGCTAATGATAGCACCATCAGTACTGTTTTTTGATTGAATTTCATCGCAGACTCTCACACTAAAAAATAATTGTATATTTGTAAAAACAAAAGTAATAACTTTTACTATTTAAAGTATATAGATTGTATAAATATATTCAAATAGAGTTCCTAGTGCTGAAAAATAGCTTTTTGTATGAAATTACTCAGTAGAAAGTTGATGGGTAAGAGATTCTAGCCGGGGTGATGTGCTTACAATTAGGCTTGTGGGCGGTGAAAAAACGAGTCCTTGAGTAGAACCTAGAAATCAACGATTACAAGGCTCTTTTGGCGTTATTTGTGTAATTGTTAAAGTCCGGTTATATTATTACACAAAATAGGCCAAAACCACGAAGGAGTCGCTATGTTCATTGCCCGCACACTTGCAAACACCCTTTTACGGTATGCAAGCATGTTTCCCGTTGTTGCCATTGTCGGGCCACGACAGTCAGGGAAAACAACACTTGCCCAAGAAACCTTTCCAGGCCATCGATATTTCTCCCTTGAAAATCCAGACACGCTAGCTTTGGTACGAGCAGACCCCCGTGGTTTTTTAGAAAAAGAGTATGGCTCAGGCATTATTATTGATGAATTTCACAATGAACCGCATATTTTGTCATACATGCAAGGCATTATAGATGCTAATCGCCGCCCCGGTTATTTTATTCTCACCGGATCGCACAATTTTTTAATGAACCAAGCAATTTCACAATCGCTTGCAGGTCGTGTTGGTTTGCTCACCCTTTTGCCGTTAGCAAATAATGAGCTACGTGCCAACAACGTACTCGATAACGATATTGATACCGCTACGTTTAAAGGCGGATACCCGGATATTTTTGCTCGTGCTATTCCACCAGCCGATTTTTACCAGCAGTACACAAAAACGTATGTTGAGCGAGATGTTCGACAGCTTATTAATATTACAAGCCTCAGTGATTTTCAGCGATTCATGCGCTTGTGCGCTGGCCGTATTGGACAAATTTTAAATGTTTCGTCACTCGCAGATGACTGCGGTATCAGCGTACCAACGGTTAAAGCATGGCTCTCAGTTCTTGAAGCAAGCTACATTATCTTTCAGCTACAGCCACACTTTAATAATTTTAGCAAGCGCCTCATCAAGTCTCCAAAACTCTATTTTTATGATACAGGGCTTGCATGTTGGCTTCTGAAAATTACTTCACCTGAGCAGCTCAATGAGCACTATTTGCGAGGCGGGCTTGCAGAGTCATTCATTATTACTGAAATTTTTAAAGCATTTTATAACAAAGGCAAAGAGCCCAGTATTTATTTTTGGCGTGATAGCCACGGGCATGAAATTGATTGCTTGCTCGACTACGGAACAAGACTTGTGCCGATAGAAATTAAGTCAGGTAAAACGCTTCACCCACGCTTATTTAATGGGTTGCATTATTGGTGTGACCTTGCTGGCGTTGATTATGAAAAAAGCTATTTAATCTATGGTGGAACAGAAAATGACGTAGGCTCTCATGGCACCGTTGTCAGTTGGCAAAAAGCGGGAACTATTGTTGACTAGGCTGTGCTATATTTTATGCCATAATAGCTATTAGGTTGATAGATTCTAGTTTCAAGTGCAACAGCCTGGTTTTTGCCTGTTAAATACCTCAAATGGGGTAGAATACTCTAAAATTTTACGCGGCGTATGGTTCATCATCGCCTCAATGTCCTCAATTTCACGATCTGACCACTGATTTATATTTG
>CAMDFF010000046.1 GCA_945897315.1 candidate division TM6 bacterium UASB124 | reverse complement strand
CTGAAGGTTAGAGGTTCGACCCCTCTTGGGCGCATATATTTTGTGGGGAGAGATGGCTGAGCGGCTGAAAGCACTCGCCTGCTAAGCGAGTATCTGGGGTGACCCGGATCGAGGGTTCGAATCCCTCTCTCTCCACCATTCTAAGCCATACGCGCTTCGCGTTTGTAGCTATGAATGACAAGCCAGTCCACAGGGCCTTTTTAATTTCCCCTGACACACAAGCAAACACTGCGTGTCATTCAAAAAAAATATCTTTCGGAGAGATGGCAGAGTGGTTGAATGCAACGGTCTTGAAAACCGTCATCCCGTGAAAATGGGATCGGGAGTTCGAATCTCCCTCTCTCCACCATTCTACGCTCTACATGCCCAGCACACCTGCCGGGCAATTTTTTTGCCCACTTCGCCAGACGTTCTGATAATATCGACCCATAGGTTCTTTTCAGGCAACATACGACAATCTCGCAGACGGATCATATTTTTCAGCAACTTTTTTTGAGAGTAAAAAACAAAAATTCTTGCTACTTTACTCTAAAAAGGAGCCTGAAATGATGCGAAGAATATTAGTCACTGGTGGAACTGGATTTATTGGTGCAAACCTGGTGCATGAGCTTCTTGCTCAACCGCAAACACACGTACACGTTCTAGCAGAGCCTGGCAGTAATTACTGGCGCCTAAATTCAATGCTCAGCACTATCTCTGTACATGAAATTTCGATCACCAATCATCACGCCATAAGACAACTGGTTCACGCCATCCGCCCCCAAGAGATTTATCATCTTGCTGCGTACGGCGGCATGGCTGACCAACTAGATCAGGCAGCCATTTTTGATATAAATTTTTACGGAACCGTGCACTTGCTGAACGCATGCAAAGACGTTGGTTTTAATGTTTTTATCAACACGGGAAGTTCATCGGAGTACGGGAAAAAAACAGCTCCCATGATTGAATCAATGCCTCTTGAGCCAGTAAGCGATTATGCCGTTGCAAAAATTGCCGCAACACATTTTTGCTTAAAAGAAGCGCTCGTTCACAAGCTGCCAATTTACACAGTGCGGCCATTTTCGGTGTACGGCGATTACGAAATGCCAACACGATTAATCCCAACGATTCTGGTGAATGCATTACAGAATAACCCTATTGCTCTAGGCAGCCCTCAGAATGTGCGCGATTTTATTTACATCAAAGATATGACCGCACTCTATCACGCTATTGCTTTGCAACGACCAATAGCTACCCATATTTTTAATGGGGGGACGGGATTTCAATCGTCAACACAGGACGTGGTGAATACTGTAGAAACGACATTGCAACGACCATTAGCAATCGAATGGGGACAAGCTGCATCGAGGCCCTGGGAGCCAACACAATGGCAGGCCGATATCTCGCTGGCAAAAAAACTATTAAACTGGCAACCACGCTACACACTACAACAAGGTATTACCGCATCATGCGGATGGTTTGAAAAAAATATAAATCTTTATACCAAAGAGCAATTGTATGCAACACCCACAATCCCACAATCCAGCCAGCCAACACCCTGAACATTTATTTGCAATCGCACAACAGTGCAGACGCGATATTGTTGATATGCTCACAAGCGTTAACAGCTCGCATCTGGGCTGCTCATTTTCGATCATTGATATTTTGGTCACTCTTTACCACGCGATTATAAATGTCGACGCTATCAAACAACAGCTTCCATCGCGTGATTACATTATTTTAAGCAAAGGCCATGCTGCATCAGGCTTATACGCTGCGCTTTCATCAGTCGATTTAATACCACGAACAATGCTTTCACACTATCATCAGGGCTTTTTGGGCGGACACCCAACGCGTAAGCCAGCCTACGGCATCGAAGCAACCTCAGGGTCGCTTGGCCACGGGTTACCGATTGCGGTTGGTATGGCGCTGGCAGCACAACACGACTCTCTCCCATCACGTTTTTTTATTATTGTTGGCGATGGAGAATGCCAAGAAGGGTCGATCTGGGAAGCCATAACCGCTGCTGTGCGCCTTGGTCTTGACAACATGACCATTATTGTCGACTACAATAATCTACAAGGACTTGATCGCAGCGATGACATTGCAACAGAACCACTTGCAGAAAAATTCACAGCTTTTGGGTGCACCGTCGCCCATGTTGATGGACACGATCACCATGCCCTGACCGATGCGTTCAACTCTCCCCTGACCCCACGCAAGCTGCACGTTATTATTGCCCATACGACAAAAGCAAAGGGCATTGATTTCATGGAAAATAAAATTGAATGGCATTATAAATCGTGCAAACCAGACGAGTACAAAAAAGTTACAGAGCTACTGGAGTTATAATGAGATCAGCATTTATAGCGTTTCTCGAAGAAGCCGCAACTAGTGATCCATCTCTATATCTTGTAGCCGGTGATGTCGGCTTTTCCGTAATCGAAAAGTTTAAAGAAAAACACCAGCACCGCTTTTTAAATGCGGGCATCGCTGAGCAAAATATGATTGGTATGGCTGCTGGATTAGCAATGATGGGTAAACGACCATATGTTTATTCAATCGTTCCATTTGTTACCCTCCGTTGCTATGAACAAATTAAAAATGATGTCTGCTACCAACAACAACCAGTCAAACTTGTTGGCGTTGGCGGAGGCTACCAGTACGGTGGCATGGGCGCCACTCACCATGCGCTTGAAGATGTTGGAGCTCTGCGCTTACTGCCAAACATGACCGTTGTTGTACCGGCAACAAAAGCTGAAGTTATTGCGCTGATGCCACAGATTCACGCACACAATGGGCCCGTGTATCTACGTCTCACTGCTCCAACACTTGAGCTAGCAGGACCATCAAACCCCATACTTGGGCAACCGTATGAACTTATTGCTGGTGAAGATATCATCATCATTGGCTCGGGCTACGGTGTTGAACTTGGGTATCACATTCAACAACAACTCAACAGCGAAGGACTTTCTTGTGGATTGGTCAGCTTGCATACCGTCACCAATCTCCCTATCGAATGGTTTGCACAGCGCCGCCCACGCGCTATTTTTACAATCGAAGAGCATTTTATAGTCGGCGGGATTGGCGAAGCGATTGCGCGGGTGATGCTTGAGACCTATGACTACAAAGTTATTTTCAAAGCCTTTGGGGCACCGCACACCTACGGAAATGAAATTGGCAACTGCGCCTGGCTACGTAACAAAGCAGGCCTCACACCAGCAGCAATTATTTCTCAGATAAAAAACCTATTAACTATCGCGGAGAAGATATGTTAAAAAAAAATGATCCATTCTATGACTCTTATTTTGATAAAAATTCATATGACATGTTTAAATTCGACGTTGGTGCAATGTGTACACGCAACGCAATTTTACAAAAAATATTCATCAAAAATGGGGCTGCTCTTGAAATAGGCATTGGCATTTCAAGCATTTTAGAAAAGCTACAAAGTTTTACCTGCACAGGGATCGATCTCTCACAAGTCACTATTGAAACAAGTCAGCATTTTTTCAAAGCACATAATCTATCCGCCACTTTTATCCAAGCAGATGCCATTAGCTTACCGTTTGCAGATAATAGTTTTGACGTGATCGTAACCAGCCATGTATTCGAACACATAGAAGATGACGGGAAAGCCTTTAAAGAAGCGGCACGGGTATTAAAATCAAATGGTACTCTGATAATGTTTGTTCCAGGCAGCATTGATGGCACAGCGCCCGTAGAAGAATGGGAAAAATGCAGGCACTAC
>CAMDFF010000045.1 GCA_945897315.1 candidate division TM6 bacterium UASB124 | reverse complement strand
AATATAAATCAGTGGTCAGATCGTGAAATTGAGGACATTGAGGCGATGATGAACCATACGCCGCGTAAAATTTTAGAGTATTCTACCCCATTTGAGGTATTTAACAGGCAAAAACCAGGCTGTTGCACTTGAAACTAGAATCTATCGTTTGTGTGAGTTGAATGAGACCGTTGTCCATAGGCAATAAAAAAAGGGCCGGTTTTTCAACCGACCCTTATAATTCAAGCTAGCGCTTGCTCAGTGTGTACGTCTGCTTCTTAGAAGCCTACGCCAACCTTAAGCCATGCGCCCCATTGATCAAATGCACTGTTATTGTTTGCCCACTCGTACTTAGCGCCAGCGCCGAGCATCAAAGGACAATCCCAGTTTTTGAACACATAACCAGCACCACCGTAGATGGAGTTGGTAAATTGTGATGGGGTTGAAGCAGCTGCGGTGCTGATGTTGTCGTTGCTGAGCACAGCGGTTAGCGTGTTCTTATCAGTTACAACTGGCTCCCCCGCTGGATTGAATAGGACGTCAGTAGGATAGTCGCGCGCAGCAATTGCATAACCTTCAGCAAGTGAATCTTTGCGCTTTACTGATTCAGCTTCTTTGAAGTACATATTGTACCCAAGGTCAAGGCTGAAGCCGCCACGGTGGTAGCTCAATCCAAGGTCAGCGTCAAGCTGGCTGCCAGGAGTTACATCGCAGTTCATAGCAAGGACGTTTGCTGCAGGAACAAGCGCTACATTTATCGCAGCAGACTGTTTACCAAGTAATGCATACTGTGCCAAATTGCTATTGCGAACTTGATCGCTGCCGAAAAGTCCAAGAACGCGACGCTCATTGCTTTCAAACAAGTAGCGGTACTTCATAGCAAGGTTAACTTTAACGCTGCTTTCTTCATTTTCCCATACACGAGCGCCGGCACAGAGATCGCCGCCTAGGCCCCAGTGCTTGCCGTTACCAACCATTGGCTCAAATAACCAGTCGCCCTTAGCTTCATTGCCGGTAGGAATGGTTACGCCCATGCCAACAGCTGCGTGGTATTTAGCGTTGTGCAAGAACTTGTAGCCAAGCACAAAGTCGATGTCTGCAACGCCTGACTCAGAACGCTTGCCAGCAATTTTGCCCTTGCTAAGCGCTGCTTGAGCGTTACTAGCTCTATCGTCTGCGCCGTTACCAGCGAAGTACTTTCTTACTGTGTCAGCAACACCATCAACGCTGCTTACAACACTCAAACGAGGGTTGTTTGAAACGCTAACAACCGGTAAATTTGCGCTCAAGTAGAGGCCTTTTACCAATTTGTGCAAGTCTTGGTGGTAGTCGAGGCGTACGCCGTAGACTTCTTGATGAGGGTCAAGTGAAAGTGTTGTGGAGCCAGGGGCTTCAGCAACTTGATTATCGGTATGGATCAAGTAGCCAAGATCAACGGAACTGCCATCGAGTGCAACGGAATTAGCAGCAGCACGGCTTACATCGATGGTTGACTTACCGTCAGCCAAGAAATATTTACCTTGCTCTTTGCCGTTGGCTGATTGTTGCCAGAAACCGGTCAATTCGAAGTTCGCACCAAATTTGTCATGCGCTTTGCGGTGAACCAAGTCATAGAAACTGGTTGCATGCATGGGCAAATTTACGCCTTGAGCACGAGGCATCAAGAACGTTTTATTGGTTGAACCGTCTGCTGCTAAATGAGCAGCGCTCAAGGTCAACGCAGCGACCAGTAAGCTTTTTAACATTTTATTCATAATCTTCGTACCTCACACATGTAAAAGCATGTTATACGTTATAACATTTAATTCAAACGCAGCCTCCGCAGCTACGCGAACTTACTATCACGAATTTAGATTTATTTTGTCAATAAGATTGTAAGATTGCTCTTGTGATGGCCTCCTCTCTTCTCCTTTTTGACTCGTTGCTGCGTATGTTTCTTGACATCGTGTGCATGCGTGATGTTTGCGCATACAAGTGACAAGCTTCTTATTTTCTATTTTTATTCAACCTGTCCTGTGGTGCTGCAATGAGCGAGCGTGGATGCCACGCGGGACGACAGTTGATAGTCAAAGGGTGTACGCCAAGCTGAGTAAAATCAGGTTAACGAATGTGCTGGCACATAGCAAGTTTTTTTTGTATGCGCTCGAAATGAGCTGTGGATCGATGTTTTGAATTTTGACCGTGTTCGGTCTGCTCTTGCGGGGCATGAAATTGTCATTGCGATAGTCTGCGTTTCATGTGTGCACGTCACGCAAAATTGAAGTGCACACATGCCAAATGGCAAGCAGAAAATTACAATTTTTTCAGCGCGATGACGGACAAACCGGTGATGAGTGCTACTTTTTCTATGGGTAGCTCTGCAAGCAACGTTTTTGCAAGCGCAAGCTTGGCGTTTCGCTCGCCCTCAGCAATACCCTCAACCTTGCCCTGTTCGATACCCTTCTCCATACCCTTCTCCATACCCTTCTCCATACCCTGTTCGATACCCTTCTCCATACCCTTCTCCATACCCTTCTCCATACCCTTCTCCATACCCTTAGCCTCAGCCTCGGTAGCTTTTTTTATTGCAGCATCAAGCTCTTCGCGTTTTTCTTCAAGCTCTTTTTGTGTTGCCTCAGTAGCCTGCTCTTTGAGCATATTTTTTTCATAAACGGCAACGTCTTGCGTAGACCAGGTCATTTTGTTAAGCGCCTGACAAGCGTCGGCAAATTCAGCCTTATTCAAGGTCGCTGGGACCGTGTGGCAATTGTTAATTTCTTTCAATAGAAACAGCCACTTGTCCTCATCGGTCACGAGCTGAGCTTCGGTTTTATGAAACTTTGGTAGCTCAACCAACGCAAGTGTTAAGCCCTGAAAATCATGCTCGTGGCTTTTGACATCAAGCATCTTATGGATTGATTTATACGATTTTTTCTTGGGGAATACCGAAAAGCCTTTGGTAATGGCCAGGACAATTACGGGCTTGAGCGTGGTGTATGCAGCACCTTGTTTGAACTGCTCGGCGTAGGTTTTTGTGCCATAAATAAAGAGGCGTTTGTCGAATGAGGCTTCATAGGCATTTTGCATTTCAATAATAAATTGCCTGCCCTTTTTATCGGTGCAGTGCACATCAAGAATTGTTTTCTTTCCACCAATGTCTAGTGCTTGCTGTTCATTATTGAGAAATCTAATTGAGACAATGAGCTCATCACCTTTGTATTCCAAAATAGTATTTAAAAAAGCGATGGTAATGTTTTTGTGATTATGTGCGCCAAATAATTTTTTAAATGCAGTGTCGTACTTGGGGTCCATGAATTCTATCATTGTCGTTCTCCTGATTTCTGCTGATTAAGATTACAACTCTGCGTTAGTCTATCAGCTGGATCGTGCTTTGCCTAGAATCTTGTCCTGCTCTTTGCCAGCTTTTGCGTCTGTTTTTGTTCTGCCTTGCCTACGCGCATAGACAATAAAAAAAGGGCCGGGGTTTCAACCGACCCTTTATAATTCACACTAACGCTTGCTTGATATATCTTTAAAGCTTTTGTAGTTCATCCTCTGGAATTCCAGTAATTGTGGCAACATCAGCAGTTGGTAGCTTTGCAAGCATGAGCTTTGCCAAGGCAAGCTTTGCGTTACGTTCACCTTCTTCGCGACCTTCTTCACGACCTTCTTCACGGCCTTCTTCGCGACCTTCTTCGCGCGATTTTTTAGCATCGGTGACTAGACGTTCATTTTCTTTCTGAATGGCCTCTGCTGCCTGCGTGTCGAGGAGGTGCTTTTCATAGAGAGCAACGGCATCAGCCGACCAGGTCATACGGTTGAGCGCACTACAGGCATCAGCAAAATC
>CAMDFF010000044.1 GCA_945897315.1 candidate division TM6 bacterium UASB124 | reverse complement strand
CGAGCAAGAAACGGCATTTACGTCGATAAAACAAAAGCGATGTACGACCTTTTCAAAGATGGAAAATATTTTTTCATCGCCCGTCCCCGCCGCTTTGGCAAGTCTCTGCTCTGTTCAACCCTCGCCGAACTCTTTGCTGGCAACCGCAGGCTCTTCACAAACACCTGGATCGACGGCTCCGACTGGGAATGGAAAAAACACCCGGTGCTGCATTTGGATATGACCAGTGCTGCGGGAGAAGATATTACCATTGCCGAAATGCGTATAGCACTACAAGACATGCTACTGGACAATGCACACCAATGTGGAATTGAACTAAAAATAGAACGACCCGCTGCCATGCTAGAAAAATTATTAAAAGCTGCTTATGAAAAATATGGCATAGGCGTTGCATTAATTATCGACGAGTACGATAAGCCTATGTTGGACACCATCGACAGGCCCACAATAAATAAGCACATTCATGCAGCTTTGCGGTCATTTTATGGCCCTCTCAAAAAAAGCACCATCTACCTAAAATTTGTTTTTATTACGGGCGTTTTTAAGTTTACTAAAACATCGCTCTTTTCAAATTTTAATAATTTAAAAGATATCACTTTTAGTCCCAAAGCTGCTGATGTTGTTGGCTACACCGAGCAAGAAGTTAGAACGTTTTTTGCCGAACACCTAGAAGCCCTGGCCATAAAACACAAAATATCTGTTGAAGAGATGATGAGCAGTCTGCGCAACAAATACAATGGCTATAATTTTGGTGTTGATATTGCTATAAATCAGCTTTTTGGCAGCGTGTATAATTCCTACGCACTGAACTATGTTTTTGCTGAACAGCAACAACTGGAAAAATGGTTTGAATCAGGATCGCCACATATGTTGATTAAAAAACTTGCTAGCAATCAATTTAAAGATATTCAGCCAAAAAAACTAATCATCAAATTTACTACCCTAGATAGATCATGCACCCCTGAAGACCTCAATTCAACTGCTGATGAATATGACGAAACAGTAAGCAGTAAACACATAAGCTCATTAAGTATGTTGTACTATGCTGGCTACATGACCATGAAAAAATATGAAAACAATAAAATTTCGCTAGACTTCCCAAATCTAGATGTTGCCTCCTCTTTTTCAGAAACTTTATTACCTTTGCTTCTTCAAAAAAATGTTGATACTGTCAACGAAATCATGGACGGTATTCATGATGTTTTTATAGACCAGCGGCTTGATGACCTGAAAGAGCTACTCAATGATGCACTAGCACCCGTCTCGTATCACACTTTAAAAAAACCAAGCACGAAATCTAAAACAGCTATCCCGCAAGAAAATTTATATCACATTGGCTTTTATTATCTGTTCATCGGCAGCAGAGTAAAAACAACCATAGAAGACGGAACTATTCGCGGACGCATTGATATTTCAGTCGAAACAGCAGAAGTAGTCTACCTCTTGGAGCTAAAAATGGATGAATCAGCAGAAAGCGCCATTCAACAAATCAAAGAGCGCGATTACGCACGTAAGTTCAAGCACACGGGCAAAAAAATCTATGCTGTTGGTGTTTCAATTAGTTCTAAAAAAAGAACAGTGAACGATCTTGTCTGGGAGCAGCTGTAGAACTCTCTTTTTTACCCCGTGGGAAAACCGTCTCATTCTAGGCGCTGCTCTCTAAAGAGCTAGTAGCTACGCATGGCAGGCAGATCGTGCTATCCGCACGCTGGGAATATCGACGAATAGCCTTCCCATGACGTTCTCAAATCAACTACTGGATCGACATTCCCAAGGGATTGTCGTGTTTCGCCGAGTAAAACAAACAAACAGCCCGAGAAAAACAAGCATCTATCTATCTGGTTTGTTGACACAATGATGACTGATTCGTAATAATGGACTGGTGTAGTTGGGGAAACTACGTCGTAGTGAGTGTTATGCATACAACACTCTGTTACACAATCAGGGGGATGAGGGATATGAATCATACAACCTTAAAGAGCTTACTGCTGGCCGCGTTGACCTTAAGCGCTGCGCACCTGGCAGCTAATGGCGTAACAAACAAAACTTTTTTAATGCCGCGCGCACAGGGCGTTAATCTACCCATGCATGCTACCAGTTTTTATGATGTCGTTCATCGCGAAACGCATACCGGCGTTGGAGCAACGACAGCCCTTACCGGCTTTTGGCAACAGTCTGCAAATGGCCAAGAGCAGGGAAAATATTTTTTAGCTGATGGCACATCAACCATCGACGTCAGCCCTTCAGCTGCAAACAACGCTCTTGCCTTACCAGGCAGCTCTCTTGATCTGGGCACAATGCTTCACGTTTTTGACCGCGCAACAGACGTTGCTGGCTCGACACTGGTCTCTCTTGACCCTCGGCAAGAAGTGTATGGCCTACGCCTCGATTATCACCACAGCTTGGACCGCTTACTCAGTGGCCTCTACCTGGGTGCCGCTATGCCCGTCGTTACTGTTTCAAACAACCCTCGTTTACGCGTGAGCGACGACGCAGGCCATGCTGACCAACTCACACGCTTCTTTGCTGGCACCTATTCATCACACGCTCCTCATAATGCGCAAGCAGCCTTACGCACAGGCAAAATTGCTGGCAAACGGACAGAATCTGGCGTTGCTGATATCGATGTTATGCTCGGCTATACATTTTTAGACAAAGCAAAATACCACGCAACGTGTGGCCTTGCAGTAACCATGCCGATGGGCAACAAAGCTACAGGCGACTGGTTATTCGAACCAATCGTGGGTAACGGCCAGCACTGGGGCCTTGGTGCCGACCTTTCTGCCAGCGCTCGTCTGTGGGAATGTGATGAGCAAAGCATTCTTGTTTCACTCGTAATGAAATATCGCTACTTATTTGAAAACAATCAGCGCCGTGTTCTTGGCCTGACAGGCGGCAACCAAGTTGGCGAAAGCAATCTGGCACAATACCAACTACTTGGCCAAAATAGCCCAACTGCTCGCAATGTTGCTCTCATACCAGCCGCAAACGTCCTGGCCATGAAATGTGATGTAACGCCTGGCAGCCTGCTCGATGCTAATCTGGGCCTTACCTATCGCCGCGGCAGCTTCAGCGTTGACCTGGGGTACAATATGTATTTCCGTGAAGCTGAATCACTCACGGTCAAAGACTCACTGGCTAGTGGCCTTGCTATCGCCAATGCAGCGTTTGATACAAGCACCCCGTTCGATGTTACTCATAATTCTGATGTCGTGACTGATAGTGGTGGCACAGACCCTATCCTCAGCCTCAACAACATTGACTCTACAGCTGCATTAACCCCTTCACAATTTACCAACGCACTCTACGGTGGCGCTGGCTATACATTCAAGAATTTTGATGGTCCTGTGATGCTTGGTCTTGGCGCTAAGTATGAGTGGGCAAACAATAACAGTGCTCTTGATCAATGGGGCGCATGGCTTAAGCTTGGCGTAGGCTTCTAGGTAATTTTCTTATTGTAAATACTGATGGGTCGGTTTTTCAGCCGACCCATTTTTTATTAGCCCTCTTTTGAAACCTATGTATGCAGGACATTCTGTAGAAATGATTACAGACCAGGACGATCTTGTCATCACAGGCAAGAACCTAGGATCCAGTACTAAAAAGACGTCCTCACTCTTACAAGTAAATTTCTTTTAGAAAATACTTCCATATTTCTACTGCTTTTTGCTACGATACAATCAGGACAAAAAGCGCCATCCAGATCGTTGGTGGGCAAAGATGAGAAAAACAGGGAAAAAGGGAGTTATACTATGAAGATTTTTTTATGTGATAGCCTTACCAAACGCGTAACACAAACAACAGTGTTAATCTGTCTAGCAAGCATGGCCTCAGCACTATGCTCCCCTGCTACGCAGTTAAACTACGAGGCCCCGACACGAAGCGGTCAGATGAGTAGGCAGCTGAACAATGTACCGGCAAAAGCCCCGGCAAAAAAATCTGCCAACTGGGGCAAACTCAAAGCGCATGTTTCAAGTGGTGAGTACAAAAAAACTGAAGACTACCAATCTTTTACTGCACAAAAGCAAGCAGCACCACCAAAAAAAGTAACACAATGGGAGCGTGCCAAAACTAGCTTCAACCGCATGAGCAATAGCCCGTTTGGAGAAGCTATGAAAGAAATTGTTGCTGGTGAGCTGAAGTATGCCAGCCAAGTGGGACTCCGCTACGGCATTGACCAGGCATTTAAAGCAGTAGGAATTCCTACCAACCATCAACGCAATGTGATTGAAACAGTCGAAAATATTCGTGAT
>CAMDFF010000043.1 GCA_945897315.1 candidate division TM6 bacterium UASB124 | reverse complement strand
CGCCACTGTACTCAGTATTGCTACCTTTCTCGTTCGACTTGCATGTGTTAGGCACGCCGCCAGCGTTCATTCTGAGCCAGGATCAAACTCTCAATATCAAAAATTGATTTAGGTATCCTCACCCTCAGGTAATTTTTAATTACCTTTTTTCACTTACGTATAACCGTGAATGTCAAAGACAAAAACTTGCTCCTGCTGCTGCTTCTGACTACTTGCGTTCGTCATCTAATTCGCAACAAGATGGGTAGAATTATACAGTGGTTTTTTACACGTTGCAAGCAGTAATACGCAGAAATGTCATGTTTTCAAAATCTTTTTTTGAATCATTGCTCCTACAGGCCTAATACAAGATTCACTTTTTTATTAAAAATCTCATTTTATTGCATTTTGCTATCATTTTTAACGTTTTTCTAGATAAATACTGTCGCCGGTCTTTTAATTTCACCTCGCACGCTCGGTGAAATTATTGCAATCTGATGGCCAAGTAATATAAAATCATAATTGTAATATAATTAAATCGTCGATACCACTAAAAGAGGGCGTTCATATGAACCTACTATCAAAATACACATGGCTGCTATTCTCGTTATCACTTGCTGTAGTGCAAACTATGCACGCAAGCGGCGCTGGTGCTTATCTAGAGAGACATGGAAAAAAAGCTGCTGCTCATGAATTGACTAAAAGGCACACAGTTGCTGCCACAAAAATACAACGTGCTATGCGCAGAAAAATAATAAAAAACAGAGCCGCAAGCGCTGCACAACGTGCAGCAGATCTCGCTGATCAGGAAGCAATGCTCATAGAACACAACAATAAAATCATAGAAGATCTCAATGCAATTATACCGGCAGCTCAAGTTCCATACACCTCAGCACCAATCATCAACACTAAAAATAAAAACATTATTGATCAGGCAGTCGCTGTTTTTAAGTCCTATAAAGATTCTGCCAACAACAGCTTAAGAAAACAAGCGGCAGAAGTCAGAACTATAATCATGAACATTATAGGAGTATGCGCATTTAGAGATAGTACTCAGTTAGCAGATCTAAAAAAAATGGTTGAACACCGCACAGCAGAAACCAAGCGAGAAGACCTGGCACACTTAATTGTAATGGATGACACAAGCGAACAAATATTAATATTCCCCCAAGAAAACAAACTACTAGGCCGCGACAAAGAATATAAAACGTTCTGTCGCTGCCAAGGAATATTCAGTAATAGACCAAGGAGCTCTGATCCACTAGATGGGTTCTATTCTGCAACAGAAACATACGCATTATCGTTAAATCATTCTTACACAATCTTCCAAGAGGGTATTGAAACTTTTTTAGCCTTCCCCATGCCTACACTGACAACAGCAACAGTAACAGAATTCGGCAGCACTATCCCAAAATCTCCCATTAAGTTTAAAGATGAAAGACCTGACTACAAGATTTTTTACACGACCTTCAATGATTGCATGATGAAAGGCGACACACCTCAGGTATCGCACGCAAAAGCAGATGAAGCCGTAAAAGCTTTCAATGAGAGTCCTGCGGCTCGTATGCCCGCAAAAGAGAGGGCTGGATCGTAAAAATTCATATATATAAAAACATAAAACTCAACAGGCAAACTCAATTTCTGCAAAGGGGCATTAGATGTGCATTTGTGGCCCCTTTGCAGAAAAAAACCTATCAAAAAACGATCGACACATCTGTAGCAAAACGCTTATCAGCATGCTAAACTGAATCAGATATCACCAGATCAATTACCATACTGTAATAAAGTTAATTATGCTTTTATACGAAGAACTACACGAAATCATCCAGGCAGTAGCACAAGACATCGCAGCCATCAGAGCTTACTGGAAAGACTCTACTATTGTAGCGCAATTCAATGATGTTGATGCGCAGGTCAGCAACCCTGAATTTTATAAGAACCCAAATAAAGAAACTATTCTAAGCAAGCAACGCACCCTAAAGGCACTCGTTGACCAGTACAACGCCATCGATACCGGCTACACCACCTATCAAGATCTCCTGGAAATGTTTAAAGACGACGAAGCCGAACTCAAACCTATGAAGCTAGACATCATTAAACTGTCTAAGCAAATCACCAAATGCAAGCTCATGCTCTTGCTGACAGGCCCACATGATGCCAATAACTGCTATTTGAGCATCAACTCAGGAGCTGGAGGCACTGAATCACAAGACTGGGCAGAAATGCTCACACGCATGTTTCTACGTTTTTGTGAACGAGAGGGCTTTAAAGTTGAAGTGCTCGATCATCAATCAGGCGAAGGCGCCGGCCTCAAATCAGCTACTCTGCATGTACGTGGTGAAAACGCTTATGGCTTTTTGAAAGCAGAAATGGGCATTCATCGCCTCGTCCGCATTTCACCATTTGATGCAAACAAGCGCCGCCATACTTCATTTGCAGGCGTTACGGTTATTCCTGAGATTGAAAATGCTGTTGTTGAAATCGACGAAGAAGATTTACGAATCGATACTTTCCGCGCAGGTGGCGCAGGCGGACAACACGTTAATAAAACAGAATCCGCTATCCGCATTACTCATATTCCATCTGGCATTGTTGTTCAGTGCCAAAATGAACGTTCACAGGGACAGAACAAACAGACCGGTATGAAAATGCTAAAAGCCCGCTTGCTTCAGAAACAAGAAGAAGAGCTCAAAGCAAAAGACAGCGCCTACGAACGAAAAAAAATCGAATGGGGATCCCAGATCCGATCCTACATTTTGCATCCCTATAAAATGGTCAAAGACCATCGCACAGACCTTGAGTCACACCAACCTGATGATGTCCTGGACGGTGATATTATGCATTTTATTGAAAGCTACTTACTGCTTGAAGCAAAACAGTAACGCAAGCAACCGTTCGGTTGGCCCCATGCCAATCCGTTACAAAATAACTATCCCCCTGCACCACAACCATGGTCCGGGGGGTATTTTTTTACAACAGCAGCTTATTTTGCTACACTTCATGCTACTTTTACGTCAAGAATAAAATACCCACCCTTCCCCAGACTAGCAGCATGATTACCGATAAAAAATTACTCAGGCACACACAAAAACTCATCGCAACCCTTGGATCAAAACCAATAATTGTCGTTGGGCTTTCTGGCGGGCCTGATTCGGTATTTCTACTCTTCCTACTCAAACAGCTACAAGACTCAGGTATGTGCACGCTCGTTGCGGCCCACCTCAACCATGGATGGCGCGCAGAAGCAGCGCAAGACGCAGCCTGGTGCAAAGCGCTGTGTGTCAAACTCACAATCCCATTCGTAGACGACCACGCACATAATTACCCCATCGAAAAAAAATACGCCGGTTCAGCAGAAGCAATTGGACGCAAAAAACGTCAGCTTTTTTATGCAACGATCAAACAGCAATACCAAGCTACCGCTATTGCCCTTGGCCACCATCGCGATGACCAGCTTGAAACCTTTTTTATTCGCTTGGCACGTGGCACATCGCTGAGTGGTTTGCATGGCATGGATCCCTACGATGGCATGTACCTGCGACCACTACTAGATACCAACAAACAAGACATCGTGAATTGGCTGACAACACATAAAATCGACTATTTAAACGATGCCACGAACGCGCACGACACTTATCTGCGCAATCGTATTCGTCATCACCTAGTCCCAGCCCTGACTCAATGCGACACACGATTCAGTAGATCAATCACCAACACCATGGCTCGACTAAAAGACGAAGATGCTTTTTTAGACGAGCTAACACGAGAAGTTTTTAACAAAATTTTCGAACAAGAAAGAGCGGCTGCCCACGCACCCCTTTCTGCATTTATCACACAACCCCTCCCCATCCAGCGCAGACTCATCATCCACTGGCTTATTATTGAAAAAGTAGATTTCACACCGTCAGAAGGCTTGATTGAAGAAATAGTACGCTTTTTGCATCACCCCCATGGCGGCTCTCACCAGATCAGCGCCACACACAGACTGGTTAAACAAAAAAGTCGCATCAGGCTAGAAAATACAGTAGGCTAGCAGATATCCAGCCTGGAGAAGGAGAATCTGCTATGCTGTTAAAAAATTCATTGCACTTTGCGCCAAATCATCGAGCAAGAGCCATTATCTGGTTATTGCTCATATCTTTATTAATTCATTTAATTATTGCTGACCTATTTTTTGAATACGGGTTTCAACGCCGTGTCGTTAACTTTGTGCAAGAAATTGCCAAGACCATGGAACCAGCAGCGCAGAAAATACACACGCAAGAAAAAAAACAACGCCGAGATGCACTGATCGAAGCATTTAAAGCATTTACACCAGAAGAAAAAAAAGGCAATAAGCGCAAAGCAAAACTCGTTGCCCGTCGCGGTAATTTTGGCTGGACACTTTTCGATTCTCCCGCAGCACCAAAAAAATCGCATCCTGGCAAGCAAGAAATTCCAACCACAACAGAAGGCGACATCGCTGTTGC
>CAMDFF010000042.1 GCA_945897315.1 candidate division TM6 bacterium UASB124 | reverse complement strand
AAATATAAATCAGTGGTCAGATCGTGAAATTGAGGACATTGAGGCGATGATGAACCATACGCCGCGTAAAATTTTAGAGTATTCTACCCCATTTGAGGTATTTAACAGGCAAAAACCAGGCTGTTGCACTTGAAACTAGAATCTATCAGAAGCTCCAAATAATGAGAAATAACTAAGCTTAGCAGTAATAGTTGTAAATTTGGGTAGTTTTGGCAGACTAGTCTGGTCACTACATTGATTTTAAATTTACAGACAGGAGATTTTATGGCTACCGTCAGCATGGACTTGGTCAAACAGCTTCGCGATACCACTCAAATAGGCATGATGGACTGCAAAAAAGCACTAGAAGAAGCAGAAGGCGATTTCGACAAAGCGCTCGAACTTCTACGCAAAAAAGGCGCCGCTGTTGCTGCAAAGCGTGCTGACAACGTGACCAATCATGGACGTGTTGAAAGCTTTATCAGTGACAACAGCAAGACTGCGGTATTGATAGAAACAGCATGCGAAACAGACTTTTCTGCTAATACCGATGCTATGAAACAGTTCGCCATTTCCGTAGCAAAAAATCTTGCACACACTGATGCAACAACAGTTGAAGATATATTTCTACAACCTGTTCTTGATGATGCAAAAGGCCTCACCGTTAAGCATCTTCTTGATGAGTTGACCGCTAAAATCTGTGAAAAAATTAAGCTTAATCGCTTTGCACGCTTCCAAGTAACCGACAACGGCATGGTTAATGTCTACATTCATCCAGGGTCAACTGTTGGCGTTATGGTTGAATTGACTACTGACAAAGATGCATCAGCACACCTTGACGCTCTTAAGCAAGCAGCAAAAGACGTTTGCATGCAAGCTGCTGTAACAAACCCTGTGTGCGTACGCCCAACAGAAATGGACCCTGCAGTTCTTGAAATCGAACGCAAGCTTGCTACTGAACAAATGATCAGCAGCGGAAAACCAGCTAACGTAATTGAAAAAATCGTTGAAGGTAAAATTGCAAAATTCTACCAAGATGCTTGTCTGCTTAACCAACCATTTATCAAAAATGATAAGCAAACCATTCAACAATACCTTGATGAAGTTAGTAAAAATCTTGGCATTGCAATAACCGTTAAGCAATTCATACGCTTTGCTATCGGTCGTTAAGACGAGAAAGTTACCATGCAATCCGTTCTGATTAAACTCAGCGGTGAGATTTTTAGTGATAACAACGGGCAGCTCTCAGCAGAGGCTGCCCATCTGCTTATTGCACAAATACAAAAAATCATGACAACGCATCATGTCAGTATTGTCATTGGCGGTGGTAATTTCTTCCGTGGCAGCATCCAAGGCAAACGCCTAGGGTTACGGCCTACGGCAGCGCATTATATCGGCATGCATGCTACTGTCCTCAATGGCCTTGCACTCCAAGAGCTCATGGCTCAACAGGGTATTGAAGCCATGGTACTAGCGCCTAACCGTATTTATGGTGCAGCATCTGCCCTTGAACCTGCGGTGATTACCCAAGCAAAAAAAAATAACACCCCTATTATTTTTGTTGGAGGCACTGGTATCCCCTTTGTAACTACCGATACAGCTGCCGTTATGCGAGCACTGCAGGTAGAAGCATCGCTAGTCATTAAAGCAACAAACGTCGATGGTGTTTACAATAAAGATCCACGCAAACATCCTGATGCACAGCGCCTAGCACGTGTTTCGTATGACGATGCACTTACTGGCAAACTTGGCATTATGGATGCGACAGCTCTCACGCTTGCGCAAGAACATAAAATAACTATAAAAGTACTCTCAATGCATGCTGCTAATGGTTTAATTAACGCCTTGCAAGACGATACCTACGGCAGCACGATCTACTAATCAAAGGACCATATAATGATTGAAATTACCTTTCAAGAAGGCGATTCTAAAAGTTTTGACAACTTGCTCAAAGAGCACATGGATAAGCCGCTTAAGCACTACGAAAAAGAGCTAGCCACTATCCGCACTGGCCGCGCATCAGTCACCGTACTGGAAAACATCAAAGTCGATGTTTATGGCCAAATGATGAGCCTACGTGAGCTTGCTACTCTCAGCGCACCTGATGCTCGTTTGCTTACTGTACAGCCATGGGACAAAAGCGTTTTGCCTGAAATCGAACGTGCAATTGCTCTCTCAGATCTTGGCGCAGTACCCGTCAATGATGGCATTATCATTCGTATTCAATTGCCACAAATGAGCGCTTCTCGCCGTGACGAGTTGATTAAGATTCTCGGCAAGAAAACTGAAGAGTGCCGCGTTGGTGTACGTAACGTTCGTAAAGAGTTCCAAAACGAAGTTCGTGACGCTGAAAAAAAACGTCTGATCTCTGAAGATTTCGGTAAAAAGCTCACCGATGTTTTGCAAAAAACAACTGACGCTTTCATCGAAAAAACAGAACAGCAACATAAGAAAAAAGAGACCGAAATCGGTCATATCTAAAACTAGTGTCTGTGTAAAAAAGAGCGCCTGATTTAAAACCAGGCGCTCTTTTTTGATTACAAACAGGTGTTGCAGTTTTTACTCATATGATTCTTGGCAAAATGGGCTCGTCTAAGTACGTGCAGCCTGGTCTAAAACACCAGACAGATGGCTTTCTTATCGGCTGTTTCGTAGCGAAAAAGATGCTCGCATGATAAGCTTGTGCTCTAAGACCGAATCCAGCCTAAAAAAGGATTAGCCATGCAATTTATTTGTCTCGACAACGATTATTTTCCAACCCTTCGTGCCAAGGGTGGCGTCTACGTCGACAAAACAAAACAAATTTATGACCTGTTTTCTGAGCACACGTACTATTTTCTGTCCCGTCCCCGCCGCTTCGGCAAGTCTCTTCTCTGCTCAACACTGGCTGAACTTTTCAAAGGCAACCGTGCGCTATTCAAAAATACCTGGATTGATAGCTCCGATTGGAACTGGGAGAAAACACACCCTGTATTGCATTTTAATATGACCAATGCTGTTTCCATGTCTGGCAACGCCAGTGAAGTGCGTCAAGGTATGATACAAATGCTAAGAGGCTATGCAGAAACATTTGGACTGACAGACATTAATGAAGACCACCCACGATTAATGCTTACGCAGCTCATTGAAAAAATTCATGCAAAAATGGGCAAGCAAGTAGTCGTCATCATCGACGAGTACGATAAGCCACTGCTCGATGTCATTGACAAACATGACAAATACCCAGCCATTCATGATGAGCTTCGATCGTTTTACACGCCACTCAAAACGCTCTCAGAACACCTGCGGTTAGTTTTTTTGACGGGTGTTTTTAAATTTGCCAAAACGTCCATTTTCTCTGGCTTAAATAACCTTGCTGATCTGACATTTGATCCTAAAGCAGCCGATGTGGTCGGCTATACTGAGGCAGAAATGCGGCTCTATTTTGCCGAGCACCTGGCAGCCCTGGCAGGTGTTTATAAAACATCTGTTGATGAGATGATGTTGATTTTGCAAAAAAAATATAACGGCTATAAGTTCGGGTTAAACGTTGCAACAGAAGAAATTTTTGGAGGCGTGTACAACTCATTTGCCATGAATTATGTTTTTGCAAAACAGCAGCTGCTCGACAAATGGTTTGCCTCTGGCTCGCCAACTGCATTACTAAAACAGCTTGCAGACGAACAATTTACAGACTTGACGCCAGAAAATTTGACTCTCAAGTTTACCGCGCTCGACAATTCATGCGGAGTCGAAGAGATGGGCTGCCTGTTCATGCTTTACTACGCTGGCTACCTGTCGATCCAAAGTTTTAGCAAAGGCAAAGTATCGCTTGGGTTTCCGAACCTTGAGGTCTCGCAAGCATTTTCTAGCATGCTGCTCCCGCTGCTGCTCGAAAAAACAATGAGCACAACGGACAGAATTTCTGATAAATTGCACGATGTTTTTGTTGAAGAGCGGCTGGCAGACCTGCAAGAGCTGCTGAATGACGCATTGGCTCCTGTTTCGTACCACGTTCTCAAAAATCCAAATAAAAAAACCTATGCCCCCGTCCCCCAAGAAAATTTGTACCAGATTGCTTTCTTTTACTTGTTTATCGGCAGCAACTTAAAAGCCGTTATGGAAGATGCAACAATTCGTGGCCGCATCGATATTTCTATCGAACTGCCAACCATCGTTTACCTGCTTGAATTTAAAGTTGGTGATACCGCTGCCGTTGCTATTCAGCAAATTAAAGACAAAGATTACGCCCGCAAGTTCAAGCAACAGAACAGAAAAATATATGCTGTCGGGGTATCATTGCACGCGAAAGACCGCGTGGTGCAAGAGGTCGCTTGGGAACTTCTATAAAATTACATGCAAGAGTTTAATTAGACTATTCGTGATCATGATCTCAAAAACTTACTTCCTGGGCTAGACGTGTAATCCAGGAAGTAGGTTATTATTTTTATGTGATGCAAGCGTTTTAGGCTGTGGTCTCTGCAGCTGCAGCAGCACGAGCAGCAAGGGATTGTGCGATTGCTGCTGTTTCTAGGACTCTCATTATTTCGCTGCAAACCTGATTCTCTGGATGCTCTTGGTGTTGTTTTTGTGCATAGTCTAGCGCTGTGCG
>CAMDFF010000041.1 GCA_945897315.1 candidate division TM6 bacterium UASB124 | reverse complement strand
TTTATTGCTCAGTATCAAGAGTCTTTATTTTCATGCGATATACCAGGTGGGGAGTTGAGAGATTATTTAGCTTGTTACTTTGCAGGCACTGACATAGGTGATGCAATTTTTAATCTATGCGAGGCTGAAGCTACTCGTGGGAAACTTACCGCGCAATATGCAGAAATACGAAACAAAGCTTTAGAGGATCCTCGTATTCAGGAAGAAGCCTCTGTGTTGCCTCTTGATTTTCACTTGCGTGATGTCTATCTGATGATGAATAAAGCTATAGGAGAGTATTTCTTGCATGGTGGGGTTCTTAAGCCTATGGAGGGTGCTGATACTCAACAACTTGAAAACGCGATTAGTAGGTACTGCCCAGTATTTGTTAGGGGATATATACAAGACACATTGCGATTGTCTCAAAAGACGACGTGGGATAATCTTCCAGGCGAGGCCTCTGATATAATGGGAAAAACCCCAATTAATAGCTTTGTAGCTATGCATGATTTTTGGGGACTACGACCACTAGACGTGCTACGTGAACGTAAAAGTATTGAAGATGCTACTAATCTTGTGTCCCGTGTGATTGCCTTAGAATATGCATTTAAGGCTAAAAATTACGGTATGCTTATGCGTGGTCTTGATTGGTCGCAAGAGAGAACAATTTTCCATGAAGATGTACTTGATGCAGCTGGGCCCATTCTTGCTCGGCATTATCAAGAATCCTTTAAGACGGCATCGCTATCATTTGGTAATTCATTATTTGCAGGATCATTTTTTGATCCGTCGGCGTGCGCTTACTATTATGGCTGTAAAAAAACATCCTTTTATGCATTAGAAGTAGATAAAAAATCTTATGTATTGAATCACTGTGATAAATTGTTTGTTATTTCACCCTTGCCAACTATAAATGCACTTATGGGTCGTGGTGAATTTTTTCATTCCCGGGGGCGTGCGATGAGCCCTGGAAAAATAGGAGTTATCCGAGGAGTTTTTGGCAATCAGAGCAAGGCGTTTGTTAACATGATTCTACGGTTAGATGGAGAATTTTTCCAGCAAGAATTGTTGTTTCAGTTGTATTTTCTCGAGCATGCTCATGTGATAAAAGCGCCGGTTTCTGATGAAGTATTTAAGCGAGGATCACGAGCCGCAGTAACAGCAATGAAGGCAATGTGGGAGTATTGGGAAACTGAAAAAACTCGCTTGCCTAGGCTGCTGCAACAGATAGGTGCTGGCAATTATGAAGAAGCGTCAGCAGCGGCAAAAAGCTATTTTCTAAGTGGAGAAAGAGAGAAGGCACAGGCTTTATTTGAGCAACTTTTTGCTCAAGGGCAAGGATTTGGACAAGCAGTACAAGCTGCTTGTGAAGCATTTAATAGCACTAGGCCAGACACGCGTATGCATGCATTACAGTTGTTTGAAAAGTTGTGGTGCTGTGGACAGGGCGCGATAGAAGCCATTGCTTTAGCGCGGACAGGAATGATGACTAGAGGCGCGCTAGACCAAGAAAAAAGGGAGCAAGGATTGGCTCTTTTTAAGGCACTCATTTCTCATGATAGAGGCATTCCAGAGGCTATCCAAACAGCAGAAGCAATATTGCAAGATGCAAATATGTCTGATTATCGGACTAGGGGGGTTGTTGCGTTATTTGCAGAACTATTTGCTAAGGGCTATGGTTTTGAGGTAGCTAGATATTATTCTAGTGATCGCTTTTGTTGGGCAGGGCAGCGCGCTTTACAAAATGCTCTTAAGGATTATAAGAAGTAATAATATGTTACGCACAATGCAATTAAGTTTAGGTTTTTTGCTCGCTATAAGTTGTACGGCAATCCAATCATCTGCTCCAGGCGGATCGTCCTTGCAAACGGAGCAGGATATAACGCTTTTACAGGTACTTCTTAATGATATGAAAACCTATACAACAACCAATCATTATTTTCATGCTGGCGATTTATATGAGCACTCTATTTGGACAGAGCAAGTAGCTTCTCAATGGCTGATAGAGCCAGAAAACCCGTGGAGCGAAAAACTTGCTGATCTTGACAACCATACCAAGCAGGTCATTGCTCTTGCAGCTTTATTGCATGATGTTGGTAAAGCAGGAGATCTGCAATTTTCTTTTGATTGTAAACCAAAGCATGCTCAGGTTGGTTATGAATATGTAATTGGTAAGCGCCCTTATATCATGGCTAACGGTGCAACTGAGTTTGATTTTAATACAATGTTCCGCTCGCTTGGGATAAGTGAAGAAGAGCAGAAATTAATAGCAGTTTTGATTGCGATACATTTGCAATTTGGTGAAGGCTTTATGGCAAGTATTTTCCGATTACGTTTTTTAGATAAAGAAGAGCAAATGCCAGGTATTCATGCTGCATGCGAAGAGTATCTGCAGAGGCTTGAAGCCTATACACGAGCAACAAATTACAATGGCGGTATCGTGACAGAGCAGTTGTTACGCATGGCTGTTTTTATTAGCTCTGCTGATGCACGAGGTAATCAGCCAATTCAGGACGGGGCTTTGGCACCATTCATTTTTACTGAACCGGCTTATGTACGCGTTGTACGCGAGACAGCACAAAAGCTCTTTGTCTATTTTGGTTATGATCGGGTTGGGATACAGAATTTGAATTATCTCACTGATTATTTTATAAGCACGCGGCTTGCAAAAAAATTGGAAGAAGCATAGATGGTCAAAGTACTTTTTATGCAGGTACAGGCTGAGTTTCTGTTGTCATGGTCGGTGCTCAAAAAAATCGACCTAGCTGTTGTTGTGAGCATGTCATGACAAGGTATTTATCAATGTTGTCAGCGATGCGAAAGCATTGTCTGGAGGGTGTTTTCAGAGGGTTAAAAACGACTAAAACAATAGGTTTTAAAACCCCATAGTGCGAACAATATCACGTTCTTCGTCAATTAAGCAGCCAGTAAACCTTTCGTTTCGCACAATGTCGAGGGTCATGTGCTGCGTTGATGGTCCTGCTTTCAAAGTGCGGGGTTATGTAAAATTCACCATTGCGTGGCGTATTATTCACCATTGCGTGGCGAATTGCAAGAAGTCTCATGATTTGGGGTGCTTAAGAGCCATATTTTAAATAGATTCCTGTTTTCATAGTCACATTTAATCTTATATGAAATCATTGCGTTATTTGATTAAGTTCAGATAGAATTAATATAGTGCTCGAGTAGAGCATATTGTACGAATAATAAAATGAGGGGTTATCATGTTCCGTAAAATTAGTTTGAGCTTGTTTTTGGTGCTTGCGGTGCAGTCGCTGCAGGCAGATTACATCATTGTGAAGCGTGTAGCTGCTGCTGTGGGTGGGGCTTCGGTTGCCATGGGTGGCGCAGGAGGTGTTGCGCCTGTTGCTACTGGTCCATTGCAAGTGGTTGGGCCTGATAATACAACACCTGAACAGCAAGCTGAACTGTACCGGATCATGATGACGTATGAATGGCCAATGTCTAGCGCGGCGTATGAATTTGGCAAGATTACGCGTGATGAAGCAGAAGAGCTTTTTGCGCCGGGTGTTGATTCAGCAGAACAGAATTTTATTCGTAAAAAAATTCAGACGTCTGAGCTACTGGGGGCTGATTTTGATGTGGTTTTTGTTCCCAAGACATTGTATGAGCTTTTTGCATTAGATTATTTATTTCATCTTCAGCCACAAAAATTTGCCTATGTATGTGCCTTATATCATGCACTTCAGCAGGGGCAAGAAGACTTAATTTACAAAGCATTTAGCGGCGGCATGTCCTTATGTGAGACGTTAAAAGCGTATTTATATGGTCTTCAAATAGACGAACTATCAGAAGTATTAAATACTGCCTCATGTGATCTGTTAAGTACAATTAATGATTTTATTGTGAAAGTATTCCCCCTGGCTGGCGACAAGGTTGAGGTGGTGATTGATTCTATAACGCCGAAAACATTGTGGGGACTAATCAACGATTACATAGGAACTTCTATATTGCAGCCAACAGTTAATTATCTTGATCCTTTGCAGCAAAAAATACGTGAGGATGTGGTAACGGGACTGATGGATGAATTGCTTCTTCGTATACAAAAATCGTGGGAAATAATGAATACAGCGATAAAACCATTAAGACAACCATCAGGTATTGTGTCCAGACATATACAGCAGGTTTTTTCAAGTATTAAAGTTTCGTATACAGTTAACACCTTGGAGCGGAAAGTAACTGACTTGCTGAGTGAGATGATTAGGACTGAATATGCATCTCGGGCAGGTAATTATGGCTATATAGTGCGGAGTATAAATGGGGGGCGCTTGCAAGGTCAGGTATTAGATGGTGCGAGCTGTTTGCTTTCGACCTCGGACCCGAGTCATGGTGGTTACTCTCTATCATACGGTAATTCTTTATTTGCAGGGGCATTCAGAGATCAGGGCGCCTGTACCTTCTCTTTTGCTGTAGGATGTAATGTTTGTTATGCCTTAGAGATTGATAAAGCTTCCTATGTTTTTAATCGTGGTTGTAATGGTCTATTTTTTGTTTCGCCATTGCCAACTTTATCAGGGTTGTTTGGTTGTGGCGAAATTTTTCATTCCCGAACCCGCATATTGTCTAAAGAAACAGCTCTTGGACTTGCTCCTGAGGCTATGGATTACTCAAACAACATTTCCTTTCTACGTGAAGTTGGTGACTCATTTAAACAGGAGCTCTTATTCCAAGAATACTTTGTTAAACATGCACGTTTTATTAAGTCATCAAAAAGCGATCCTGTTGTATATTTGAGAGCATCACGAGCTGCAATTACGGCAATGAAGGTCTTGTGGGATGATTGGGGGGTTAAACAGCGGGCAGTGCTGGGCGCGCAAAAACAGCAAAAAAAGGCCGCCGCTGTTGTTGTCAGGGCGCTGCGAAAACATATGAAGGCCAGAGAGCCAAAGCCTGCGGTAGCAAAGCGGGCGAGATGTTCAGCTACATTTGATTAAACAATTTTTTGAAAAGCAGGTTTGAAGTGGTTCCTGACATATTTCTAAGTTTACTAACAGCAATGAAGGCAATGTGGGAGTATTTTGAGCAGAAAAAACAAGCAGCAAATAAAATTCAAGCGGTTGTTCGTGGGCATAAGGTCAGAAAAAAAGCATCTGCGATTGCTACCCCTGGTGATAGTTAATTCTATGAATAATAAAATGAGGGGCTATTATGTTTCGGAAAATTATTATGAGCTTGTTTTTGGTGCTTGCGACACAGTCGCTGCAGGCAGATTACATCATTGTGAAGCGTGTAGCTGCTGCTGCGGGTGGGGCTTCGGTTGCCATGGGTGGCGCTGGAGGTGTTGCGCCACTTGCTACTGGTCCATTGCAAGTGGTTGGGCCTGATAATACAACACCTGAACAGCAGGCTGAACTGTACCGGATCATGATGACGTATGAATGGCCAATGTCTAGCGCGGCTTATGAGTTTGGCAAGATTACGAGGGAAGAAGCGGATAAGCTTTTTGCGCCGGGTGTTGATTCAGCAGAACAGAATTTTATTCGTAAAAAAATTCAGACTTCTGCGTTGCTGGGGCCTGATTTTGATCTGGTCTTTGTTCCCAAGACATTGTATGAGTTGTTTGTGATGAAGCAGCTTTGTAATGGTGCTCGTGCTACAAAAGATGCTCGATTGATACTCAGCAAATATCTTTTTATTGCTCAGTATCAAGAGTCTTTATTTTCATGCGATATACCAGGTGGGGAGTTGAGAGATTATTTAGCTTGTTACTTTGCAGGCACTGACATAGGTGATGCAATTTTTAATCTATGCGAGGCTGAAGCTACTCGTGGGAAACTTAC
>CAMDFF010000040.1 GCA_945897315.1 candidate division TM6 bacterium UASB124 | reverse complement strand
TGTTACGATTGCAGCAAGCAAGCAATAACTCACTCATATTACAAAGCATCGAATATAAGCACAAAATACATAATTTAATCTGGAACAAACTTAAACATCTTGTACGTTATATTAATTACCCAATCAAAAAATGGATTTTACGCGACAATAAAGACATCGAATCAAGACCAGCCTACCAACAATTTTTTTTACCCGCTTTGAATAGAAGCCTCGATTGCCTCGATAGCCTCACTCACCATAAAGAATCATATTTATTTGGCACAAAATTCAATGTCTTAGCTGTGTTTAAAAAAATTATCACTGACTCAAAATCCAAGGAAATATAATGGTATATAGCACAGGAAGAACTACGTTTCTGATAGCACTCGGTCTCTTTAGTGTTGTTTTTTTATTCTTAGGACTAGCAATTACAGAGTGGGGGTTTTTACACGATGACTACGGGACAATATGGCACGCTGCACAAATCACATCGTGGAATGATTTTTTAAAACTATTTTCAAATCCTGGCATGCATTCTGTTGTACAACCATCAAATTGTGTTCTTCCCGAACAGTCTTTTTTCGTCGTTATTTATCGCCCTCTCGCTTGCGTACTTCATGCACTTCAAATATTTTTTTTCGGTTTTTTCGCACATAAACATTTTCTTTTTACTATTTTTTTTCATGCAATTAATACCGCTCTGCTATTTTTCTTATATTCGCGCTTGCTCTCACGCAACGCGGCAATCTGGGGTGCTGCATTTTTTGCGTTTCATCTTAGCGGATGGGACTGGCTTGGGTGGATATCCGGACAAACGCACATTATTACGCTCACCATGATGCTTTTGCTTTCTATTATGACTTTTTATTTCATCCAGACAAAAAAACCTATTTTGCTTGGAGGCATAGGCTTACTACACCTCGTAGCTTTATTTTTTCGTGAAAAACCAATCGTATTTCCAGTACTACTCATACTCATTTATCTTTTTTACAGAAAAAATTTTCCTGTAACAGCTCATCTCAAACCTGTCATTCTGGTTACGACAATAACAAATCTATGCTATCTCGTTATAAGAAACATATTCTATCCTATGGAAGCTGAACGGCAAGGTGGTAATTTTATCATCAAGTTATTCACTGATTTTATAGGAAGTATCCCCGATCGCTTTTTTGATGCTGTAACATACATCGTTGACATTACCAATTTAGCTTGGATGCCAGGGGGGAACAGATTATTTAAAGGAATTGCTATCATCTGTATGACAATGCTGTTGGGGTTTATACTCGCTCACAGAGTTAAACTTAAAGAAATTGTTTTTTGTTTTTTGAGTATGTGCTTACTAATGTGGCCAATGCTTGTCCGGCATTACTCATCGCGTTATTTGTACTGTGCGCTGCCAGTGTTATGCCTACTTTTTGCTTTAGCTCTTACAGATAGCGATCAGCAATCACCCCGTTTTTTTGCTTTCAAAAAAACCATGCTCTGGTTTTTTCTCATCTTTTCAATGACCATGCTGCCATTGCATTTGAAATCTCGCGGGCAAATATTGAATACTTATAATCAAGCATTTATCACACTCGCTGCCGACAAATCGCTTTTCCACAAAGAAATCTGCTTTATAGCCCTCCCGTATGACTTTTTTACAACAGGTAATGCGCAAGCATTATGGATGTATGAGCTACCTACAAACACCCCTGTTTATTATGATCGTAGAACTTTTACCTGGACGAAACCATTACTTGCAACAAATTTGCTAGATATCAAAAAGATAGAAACTGGATTCCGACTATCATCTAAAGATAGCTCTCAGCTATGGTTTTTGCCCTTAGATCAATCAACAAATATGGGTGAAATTATTGTTAATGCCAAAGATCAAAAATCAGGAAACATTAGCAGTATGGATTTTATTTTGTATCCTGTATGGCTAAAAAAAGATCTGGTATTCATCACATGGGATCAAAAAAAGCAGAATTTCAAGTTTTTACCATAGCGCGCACTAGAAATCGGCGTAATACTGCCAATTTTAGCGAGACCACTAAAATTGGCAGTATTACGCAAGTATCAAATCATTGATACCACTATGCCATGCCCTTCAAGCTGTCATTAATAATTTTCTTAACAAATTTCAAACCGAGCATATTGCGAATTCCATGCAATAAATAATGGGTGCATGCGCATAAGCTCATCACGCAATAGCAATTGATATTGCTTACAGGTCTCATCATCAGATACAAGTTTCCAATTACCCAAAGCCAAATCTGAATACTGTGGCTGCTCTGTTATTTTGTCTGCATGGGCAATATCCGCACGCAATGGCTTAAAAAATGTGTATTAAACTTTGTTGCCAGTACGAGTGATTTCGTACATATGCTCTGGCGATGGCACCGAAATACATCGACGAAACAGTCCTTCGTTAATTTCTGGTCGCTCAGCAAAGCAGCGCATAGCACAATGGCAATCAATCAATACCTGCTTGCTCTTGTCACCAACATAAAAGGGCAATGCTAGCCCCACAAGAACATAAGACCAGATCGCTGGTTATGCAAGTACACAAATAGCTGGTGCATTTTTTAGTGCTTGCGTTCGTGCAATTTCTTGAATTTTCTGTTGCGTAAAAGCTGAGCGATCAGCTCGCCTGTTAACATTCATCAAGCAGAGAGCTGATTTTGATGCGATCAGGAGTATAAACAGAGATCCAAGCACTCTTCTTATTCGTATAGGTGCGTATAATCTGACACTATCAGCCAAAAGAACAAATCCAAAAAGTACACATGGTAGTGCGTCGTACAAATGTCGTGTGTGATAGGCCATTGCAAATGATGGTACCAATAAACAGCAAGCAGCTAAGGCAACACCAACAATTCGCATCTTAGTGCGCGCGCAGTACCAGCCATACAGAACAAGCAAGACAACTAAAACTAGATACGCATATTTGAAAGCATGTGCAGTATGAGCAATATCGCAAGCACCCAGCACATCATATACTAGAGCATGCAGCAGTTTTACATACTTAATTGCCGCTTCATGAATCGGTAATGCATGCGTTGCAGAAACATTAAAAACAAGACGATATAAATACAATCGCCAGCAAAGAACATATAGATCAAGAGCTGCAAAACTCACAAAAATTGGCACTAAGCGCTTAAGAAAACCTTGCTCGCGATTAAAAAATGCTCCAAAAAATAAGAGCACAGCCCCTGGCATAGCAAAAGCGCTTTCTCTGCACCCTAAGGCTAAGAGATACAAAACCAACGCACTGACTAAATAGCACCAAGAGCCACTCTTCATAAACGACCAAAGCAGTAAAATCATCATTAACAAGAGTGCTACAAAAACATAATACTGAAGATAGGAGGCGTGACCAAAATAAAACCCTTGTACAGGATGAAAAGCAAATAAGAGTGCAAATAGCCCAGCACATATCTGTGAGCTAATCAACGATGCAAGCACGAAAAACAGTACTGTATTAAGCGCATGAATCGCTACATTGAGGCGATAATGCGCAAGAAAATTATCTCCATATAATCGAAATGTATGAATTTGCAGCAACAGAGCTACCGGTCGATAATATGCCGCTAAAAAATGATCTGCCTGGGCTGCTGTTTTCTGTTGCTTAACAAAATCATATGATCCGTGCTCATCAGCCGCATAATTATTTACTCGGCCATCAAGAAACATATCCTGAAGACCAGATGACACATTGCTACGTGCACCTAAGTCGCCAAGATCATCATGAAATCCTCCAAACTGTGGCGCAGCAACGTAAAAAAATATATGCACAATAATTGCCAAGCAAAGGGTAATTACCATTTTTTTAATTACCACAGACATACTTCTCCTAGAAAAACAGTACTCATTTTCACTTTTGTTTGATCGTATCAATACACTACAAAATGTATATCGCTTGTTTGTAATCCTTGACTTAGCAAGCTCGTATGCTACCGTTTTAAAAAATGTTGCAGAAAGGAGCAAAGATGAAGAAACAATCAACGCCAGTCATGATTTTAGCTGGCGGCCTTGGCACACGTTTGCGCGAAGAGACTGAATATCGCCCAAAACCAATGGTTCCTATTGGCGGACGGCCAATTATTTGGCACATCATGAAAACATATTCCCATTATGGTTTTTATCGTTTTATTATTTGCCTTGGTTACAAGGGCAATAGCATTAAAAATTACTTTCTTAATAATCGACTCGAAGGCGTTGATTTCACCGTCAACACAAAAACTGGTGCTGTTATCGAACATCAAATTAACACTGAAGAGTGGGAGGTAACCCTCGTCGACACAGGTGAAAATGCGATGACGGGATCACGTGTCGCCCAGGCTGCCCGCTATGTCGATGGCGAAAGATTCATGCTCACCTATGGAGATGGCCTTGCCGATGTTAATATTGAAAAATTATACCAATTCCATACGAGTCATAAAAAAGCCGCTACGATCACAGGCGTTAACTTAGTTTCACGCTTTGGCAATCTTGATGTAACCGATAATCAAATAAATTCATTTGCCGAAAAGAACACCATAGAAACAGCGTGGATTAATGGCGGCTTTATGGTTTTAGAAAAAGATTTTCTAGCATATCTTTCTACCGACCCATCATGCGTGTTAGAACAAAGCCCTTTTCAGCACGCAGCCACTGATAGCCAATTGATGATGTTTAAGCACCATGGTTTTTGGCAGTGCATGGACACCTATCGCGAGCATCAAATACTTGAAGAGCATTGGGCCAAGGGCGCTCCATGGAAAGTATGGGAGCATGACACCAACACATTCACCCCAGCAATAAAATACACATCCCCTTGGAGTCAGAAAACGTCACCTGCTCGAATTATCGAGGCACCATGAATCCTGTAAAAAATATTTTTTGGCAGAATAAAAGAGTTTTGGTTACAGGCGCCAATGGCCTACTTGGCCCCTGGCTCATCAAGGATTTACTCGATAGCGGCGCCCAGGTAGTAACGCTGGTCCGTGATTTATTGCCACAGTCGTTATTTCATACAACAGGACTAGAGCAGCAGGTAACTGTTTGCTTTGGTGAGCTAGAAGATATCACTGTGCTGCAGCGTGTTTTAAATGAACATAATATTGATTCAGTTTTCCACCTAGGAGCACAAGCCATTGTCGGATACGCCAATCGATCGCCCCTTTCAACCTTTACAGCAAATATTGCCGGCACCTGGAACTTACTTGAAGCGTGTCGATTGAGCCCCTGGGTTAAACGCATAATTATTGCTTCCAGCGATAAAGCATATGGAGAGCACAAAACATTGCCGTACAGTGAAGATGCACCGCTACAAGGACGCCATCCCTACGATGTTTCAAAAAGCTGCGCTGACCTGATCGCCCAATCATACATTGCAACTTACAAATTACCTGTTTGCATCACCCGCTGTGGCAACTTTTTCGGTGGCGGCGACATGCACACCAACCGCATTGTGCCAGGCACCATTAAAGCACTGCTTGCCAACCAGCGCCCTGTCATTCGCTCAAATGGTCTTTTTATTCGTGACTACATTTATGTTAAAGATGTCGCTGATGCGTACATGACTCTTGCCGAGCAGATGGACAACCCAGCTGTTGTTGGACAAGCCTTTAATTTTAGTACCGATGTACCACTCACCACGATTGAAATAGTTGCAAAAATAAGATCATTAATGGGAAAAACTCATCTTGAGCCCATCATTTTAAACGAAGCATCTCATGAAATACCAGCACAACATCTATGCTCAGCTAAAGCAAAGAGACTGCTCAACTGGGAAACACAGTACGGCGTTGATGCTGGCCTTCAAGAAACTATTGCTTGGTACACGAATCATATCAGCGCCGCCCCAAAATCTATTACTAAACAGTTCCAGCAGAAATCTGTATGAAAAAAATATCACTCATAACGGCCTGCTACAACGAAGCCGCGAATATTCAGCACGTCTACGATCGCGTTACCACCGTCATGCAACAATTAAAATCGTACGATTTTGAGCTTATTTTTGTCGATAACGCCAGCACCGATAACTCCGTAGAGCTATACCACAAACTAACACAGCATGATTCTCGCGTGCATGTCATTTTTATTGCCCGCAACACAGGTAACAGCCAGACCAGTTTTATGGCAGGCATGTGCTATGCAACGGGCGATGCGATTATTTTATTTGATGGTGATTTGCAAGAGCCTCCCGAAGTTATTCCTCAATTTATCGAGCGATGGGAAGCGGGCTACGATGTCGTCTATGGCGTCAGAAAAAAGCGTAAAGAATCTACACCATTTCGCATCGCCTATTTCGTGTTTTATCGCATATTCAAATTATTATCGTACTTAGATATGCCCCTAGACGCTGGTGATTTTGGTCTCATGAGCAGACGTGTCGTTGATGTCATCAAGCAGCTACCAGAAAAAGATTTGTACCTTCGGGGTCTACGAGCCTGGGCTGGCTTTAAGCAAACGAGTGTATTGTACGAACGAGAAGCGCGCTTTGCAGGCACCTCATCTAATAGCTTTTTTGGCAATATGTATTGGGTTAAAAAAGCCATCATTAACTTCTCATACAAACCGTTGGAATTTGTCTCACGTATTGCGGTGTGCTCTGCTGGAGTTACTGGTTTTCTCGCAATATTTTATCTGTACCGCCATTTCACCGCAGGCTCTC
>CAMDFF010000039.1 GCA_945897315.1 candidate division TM6 bacterium UASB124 | reverse complement strand
GTCAATTGAGACGATGAGGCGGTCCCCTTCGTATTCCAAGATAGTATTTAAAAAAGCGATGGTTACATTTTTGTAATGCTCAGAGCCGAAAAGACGTTTGAATGCGATGTCGACTTTAGGGTCCATGAATTCTATCATTATCGTTCTCCGAATAGTTTGTGGAACAGCGATCTCACCTGCTGCCAGTTTACCAACTAGCCAGTGCAAAAGCTAGCGATCCAGCTCATCCAGTAATGGTTTTGGGTGCTCTATGTCTTCTATCTCATGGGTGGTTACATTTCAAAAAGATTGCTTTATGTTTCATATTTGACCAATCTATGGCTAAATAATGTTTGAATTTTAACCATAGATTGGTCAAATATGAAACGAATTATAGATTCATACCTGCTTGCGTGGAAGCACGACTTGCATCGCCAGCCGCTCCTCCTTCGTGGTGCGCGACAGGTTGGCAAGACATTTGCCGTGCGAGAGCTGGGCAAAACGTATGATAATTTTGTCGAAATCAATCTTGAAAGTATGCGTCGGGCACACGCAGCGTTTGATAAAGATTTGGATCCAATAGCTATTGTGGCTGACCTTTCGATCATTATGAGAAAACAGATCGATCCGAAAACAACACTGCTTTTTATTGATGAAATTCAGATCAAGCCGGAGGCGTTGACAGCATTACGCTATTTTTACGAAAAAATGCCTGAGCTGCATATTATTGCAGCGGGCTCGCTTCTTGATTTTACGATTGAGCAGGTAGGGATCCCCGTTGGCAGGGTGCAGTCTATGTATCTGTACCCTTTGTCTTTTGTTGAATTTTTAGCAGCAGGTGAAGAGTATCAACTTATCGAAGCACTTATAGCTCATGATGCAACGCAAGAAATAAGCAGTGTTGTGCACGAACGAGCTCTTGCACTGATGGGGCAGTATCTTGCTCTTGGTGGTATGCCTGGTGTTTTGCAGCGCTGGCAGGAGACAAAAGATAGTGTGTCGTGTGGTCTGGTGCAGACGGCTATCATTGACTCGTATCGCCAAGATTTTGGCAAATATGCTCGCCAAGCGCAGGTTAAATATGTTGATAAAATTTTTGAAGCTGCTCCGCTGCAGTTAGGTGGCAAATTCAAGTATAGCGCGATTGACGGGGAATATCGTCGACGTGAGTTGGTTCCGGCCTTAGACCTCTTGGTTACGGCAGGGGTGCTGCACAAAGTGTATCAGTCGGCAGGGCAGGGCGTTCCGCTGGGCGCTCAGATTGATGTGAAGGATTATAAAACGATTGTTTTAGATGTTGGGGTGAGTCAGGCTCTTGTGGGTCTTGATTGTACCGAATGGTTTATTAGACCAGAACAAGCGTTTGTTAATAAGGGATCATTAATGGAGGCGTTTGTTGGCCAGGAGCTGTTGGTCTATGGTGATTGTCGTCGTAAAAAAGATCTTTTTTACTGGCATCGTGAGGCTGCTTCAAGTCAAGCTGAGGTTGATTATCTGGTACAACAAGGTCAGCACGTGATCCCGGTTGAGGTCAAGAGTGGTTCGGGCCGAACGCTGAAAAGCATTCAGCTGTTTCTTGAGTCGCATAAAGCTAGCCCCTATGGCATACGTTTTTCGACGAATAACTACTCACGGTACAATAATATTCATTCGTATCCGCTGTATGCGATTATGGGTGCTGTAGCAGATAAAAATTCTGAATTGCACAAGGCTTGTGTGTTGTTGCTGAGATAATTTGTATTGTGAAACTTGAATGATTTTACTTTGGAAGTTAATTCCCGCTCATCCTGCCTGCCATTCGTAGCCACCTGGGCGTAGTATGGAGCCTGTCCAAGGACGCGTCTGTAGGACGTGGAAAGGCCGGAAAAGAAGCGATTTTAACCCCGCTTTTCCACCCCTGTCGGGGCGTGGTTCGACAGGCTCACCATGAGCGGGTGATTAAGTTTGCTACAATTGAATATTGAAATTTAGCTTCGAAAGAGATCTAACATCTTGCTTTTTACTCAGTAAGCGAGAGAAGAGCGTTTTGCATGTCTTCATTGCCATCAGTCAGCGGTTTGGCGATGGCATAGAGCGGATACGAGTGTAATTTTTCGCTGTATTCGTGGAGCCTGCCAGAAAAACGTATGCCGTATGTTGTTGCTTGCGTGTGCGAGTCGAGAAATAGAGACATGCTTTTGATGTGCAAGCTCGTGCCAGCTTTGACTTCAACAGGTACCACCTGATCATTGATTTGTATCAAATAGTCAATTTCAGCATCGCTGCCACGTGTGGTGCGCTGCCAATAAAAAAGCTCTTCTTTGCTTATGGGGTCAGCATATACAAGAATCTCTTGGCCTACAAAAGCTTCCACAATTGTGCCCTTGTTTATCATTGTTTCTAGCGGGTTGAGTAGCCAGTTGGTGATGTTTAATTTTAGCAGGGCTTGGGTGAGTCCGACATCCAGAAAAATAAGTTTAAAATCATCAAGGTCTGCCTGCGCACCGATGGGGATTCCTTGTCCGGCGCTACGCGTTACGGGATGTAGGAGCCCTGCTCGCATGAGAAGTTCAAGCGCAGGTTCTAGCTCGCGTTTTTTGTATTCGCCAACATGTGAGAAAATAAACTTACAGCTGAGTTGTTCGAGTGCTTTTTTAAACAACAGTGAAAGGTATTTGACCTGATGCTTGCGGGCATATTTATCGAAATCTTCTTGGTAAGAAGTAAGAAGGCTTTCATGTATTTTTTTTGTCTCGCGCGATAATTTTGTGTCCGCCCAGGCCATAACGGCTGCGGGCATGCCGCCAACTGCGATGTATGTGCCCACTAAGCTAAGAATGGTGTCATGAATTTCTTGGCTTATATGCTCTTTATTGTTTAGTCCATACCTGAGAATGGCCTTAACAAAATGGGCATGCCCTAGTGCGGCTAAAAATTCTAAAAATGAAAGTGGGTACATGTATAAAAAAGTTACGCGTCCAACGGGCATGCCAACCTGTGCGATGGCAAATTCAAGGAGCGAGCCTGCTGCAATCACATGCAGATCTGGGTACAGCTCATAAAAATAGCGCAGGGCAATGATGCTTGCTGGTACGGCTTGAATCTCGTCTAGAAAAAGAAGCGTTGCTCCTGGCTTGATGGGCTGATTGGTGAGCTCTGATAATCGCTCTATAATACGCTCAGCATCTGGGTCTGTTTCAAAAATTGCTCTGACGGTAGAATTTTTTTCAAAATTAAACTCAACAAAATTGGCAAATGTTTTCCCCAGCTGTCGTACAGCGTGTGTTTTACCTACCTGGCGAGCTCCGCGCAAAAGTAGTGGCTTGCGGTTGTAGCTTGTTTTCCATTCCAATAGAAAATGATCGATTATTCTTTTCACGGGAGGCTCCAATTTTTCTTGCTGGTCTTTTGAACCTAGAAATGCTTATAAAGCACGGTAAACTTTAACACAAAATGTCGAAAAAGCACGGTAATATTTTATTCATTATGCTCAAAAAGCACGGTAAAATTGCAAGAAAATTGCAGAGCTAGGGGTGCAAAGTAGAAACGATTCTTTGTTGGAAGTGTGGTTAAAAACTAAAAAGGGCCGGGAGTGAATCCGGCCCTTGAGTAACTAAAATGCAGCATGTTTTTATAGTCCCGCTCATCCTGCCTGCCATTCGTAGCCACCTGGGCGTAGTATGGATCCTGTCGAAGGACGAAGCCTGCAAGGCGAGAAAGAGCGGGTGACTTTGTTTGGTTAGAAGCTGATGCCAGCCTTTGCCCAGACGTTCCATTGCTCGAGGCTATTGTTATTGTTAGCAAACTCGTACGAAGCGCCAATGCCCGCGACGACGGGTGTTGATTCGCCGTTCATGACAACGCCAGCAGATGCGAAGAGTGCGTGGGTCATCTGGCCCTCGTCGGTTGCTGCTCGGAGGTCGAGGTTGGCTGCGTTTACGACGCCATTTTCATAGCCGTCGTCGATCAGTGCGTTGAAGGCTGCGCTGAGTGGAATATTATTTTCAAAGTTTGTTTGTGGGTTAGCAGCAGTAGCAGCAGTAGCGCCGGCTGTTGCGTAATCTCTCTTAGCAACAGCGTAGACATTATCCGTGAACGGATTGCGTAGGCGAAGGCTCTCTTTGTTACGGAAGAACAGGTTGTAGCCGAGATCAACGCTTACTTTGCGCCATGAGTAGGCAAGGCCTGCGGTTGCATCAACCTGGTGGCCAGGGGTGACGTCAACAGCTTGCGTCAAAACGTTTGCGGCGGGGATGAGCATTCCGCCAGCTAGGTTAGCCGCTGAAGCAGCAGTGCCAGCTTTTGCAAGCAGTTGGTACTGACCAAAGTTTCTGCCCTTAATGCCGAGCGTGCGGCCTTCAGCACCTTCAAGCAAATAGCGGTAGCGCACGCCGCCGTTCAAATTAACTTCGTGTTCACCGTGTGAAACTAAATCACTCATCATGCTGCCTTGTGCGCCGATGCCGACGTGGTGGTTGTTGCCGACAATGGGTTGGAAGGCGAATGAGCCGTCTGGGCGACCACCGGTTGGAATGGTGAGGCCAAGGCCGAGGTTTGCGGTGCACCAGCTACGAGGTTTCGCATGGTAATTGAGCTCGACGTTAACGTCTGCAACGCCCACGGCGCGTTGGTCTGCAAGTACTGCTTTTTTCAAAAAGTCTTGGTTGTTTTCGCCATCTATTTCATTTACTTGGTAGGTGCCGTTGAAATATTTATTGACGGCAGCCTGCGTTTCGCTGTTAGCGCTGGTGACAATTTTATTGAGGTCATGCTGGATGCTGACAACAGGTGCGCTGATGTTGAAGCGTAGCCCGCGTACGAAATTGCACAAATCGTATTCGTAGCCCAGATTCAGGCCGTAGGAGTGGCGAACGGGTGCAAGCTTGAGGCTGAAGGCAGCGTCTTTATTGAGGAGTGTCACTGGATCTGCAACTGCAGATTCCCAGCTGTGCATAACGTACCCGAGGTCAACCTTTCCGGCAGCAACATCGGCTACTGAAAGAGCATGTGCAGCGACACCGCGTGTGAGCGTCACCGAGTCTTGCTTGTTGAAAAGCAGCAAGCGACCGAGGTCACGTTTGTTTTCTGATTGTTGAAAAAAGACGCTTGCTTGCAGTTTGCCGTTCCAATTATTAGCGCCATGTGCCTTGTGAAGGCGGGGGAAAAGCGTGCTTTCCATCGGCATGTTGACGCCGTGTGGTCTCAACGAAACTGCTGTTTTGTTGGTGTAGCGCACTGCATGCACCTGTGCTGCGCTGAGCGCGAGTATCGCAAGAAGAAGTTTGATATGTAGCTTGTTCATGAATGTACCTCACGAAATAGTAAACTACCTGAGTAGTTACCTAATAGATTGAACTTACGTGACTCTAGCAGCATAAGATATGCTGTGGTGCAACGATGGCAAAGGCCTGCGTGATGTGTCAACATTTTACAAACAATACGAGCATGCCTGCTGTCTTGCTTCTCAAATATTTTTACACTGGTGTTTCATAATTCGCTCCAATATAATGGATCCTCGGATCATTTTGACAAAAGGGAGAAAGCATGGTTCAGGTGAAGCGCTATGTGCTCTATGCGGCAAAAGAGTACAAGAAATGGTTCGAAGCAGAATCATTTAAGTCACAGGGATAGATTTTGGAGCGATTAGAAAAAAATTGAATGGGATAGCTATTTTGGGGATGTAAAAAATATTGGGGATGGTGTTTGCGAATTGCGCTGGAAAAATGGCCGAAGAGTTTATTACACCATTATTCCTGCAAATAATCTTATACTTTTATTAGGAGGCTCTAAAAATGATCAAAAAAAAGACATCAGTCGAGCAAAAAAAATCGTTGGCGATTACACCATTGAGGAAGCTTAAGCCTGGGGCAAAAGCAAAATTAACAAAATTTAGTACAGCTGATTATCTGGGCGATGAAAATTTTGTTGCAAAAGTAATGCTAGAATGTTTGCTTGATAATGACCCTGAGGGTGTCGTTGATATTCTCAATTCTTTTTATCGTGCACGTAGTCGGCTTGTTGTTGCTGATTCGGGGCTGGCGAGCTCTACGTTTTATCACGTGTTAAAAACAAAAAACCCTACACTTAAGACGCTTGCACGCTTAATGAGCTCGTTAAAGCAATAATTTTTATGATGACCTTGAAAGTGAGAAAAAATGTTTGGTCTGTTGTTGCTTGCGATGGTGCAAATTATTGTTGAAGTTTTACCCATCAGCTCGTCGGGGCACATGCGGCTTGCAGCGATGGTAGCCGATTACGTTGGCTATCCGTTGTCTGAACTGCCCCTGTATTGTGATGAATTATTGCATGGCTTCACACTGGTTGCTGTGCTGCTTTATTTTCGGCGGCTCTGGGTGCCGGTGGTGGTGCGGCTGTGGGAAGTGGTGGGGGTGTGGCGCGCGGGGGAGGCGTTGCGTGATACCCAAAAAAAATTATTGCAGCTGGTGCTTCGTTTAGCAGGCTGGGTAACGGTGAGCACGGTGATTACGGTTGTTGGCTACTCGATTATTAAACTTTCTGGGGTCGGCGATGTATTGGTAGCGCCGCTCGTGCTTGCCGTAGGCTTTTGCATAACGGGCATCGTGCTGGTTATCTGTCCGCTCTTTCTTGGCTCTTCGAGCCGGCGGCCTTCGACGGGGCTCAGGCTGAGTGGAAGCGGGGTTGCTTCAGATCAAAAAAATGATGCCGACGTTCATTCAAGAGAAGAGAAAGTTGCTATGGAAAAGCTCGCTCACCCTGAGCTTGTCGAAATACAGGACGCTAGTCCTGAATGGGCGAAGCCCGATAGGGCGAGAAAGAGCGAGGCGCATTGTAAAACAATTGTGATCGCGCTAGCTCAAGTCGCTGCGTGTCTGTTGCCCGGTGTCTCTCGCTTTGCGATGACGGTTTTTGCTGCGATTGCGCTGGGGACATCACCTCGCCGTGCGGTGCAGTGGTCCTGGCTAATTTTTGTGCCCCTCATGCTGGGGGCCAGCGTGATTCATGGCGTTGGTCGTTGCCTACTGGCTGATGGCAACTGGTTTGTTTTTGCCCCCGGTTTTTTTGTTGGGTGTATGCTGGCTACCTCCATCAGCTACGTGCTCTTTGCGCTGGTCATGCGGCTGTTTCAGCGGCGGCAATCATGGATCCTAGGCCTGTATATGCTCGTCCCTCTTTTGCTGTTGATGCTGATTAGCTAACGTTTATGCGGTGAATGGAGTTTTGTGCATACGCAAAAACTTGGTGAGGCTTGCGTAGTCAGTTGTCTGCAACAGCACAAGCCCTGGATCGCTTTCAATGTCATCGATTGGCAAAGGCTCTTCATCTTTGGCAAGATAGATCGCGATTGTTGTGAGAGAATGGCTGGTAAGTATAGGCCGGCAGGGTGCTAGATGCTTGAGATACAAAGCTGTTGGTGAGAAATACGACAGCAAGAGATTAAGTATCAGGTCGATACAGTTACTTCTTGCATAGGCAGGAGCGGTCAGCTGGCTAAAATCTAATCGAATATTATTCACATCACTGCCTTCAAGCACGTTATGAAGATTGTAATACTGTGCGCGTGGATGAGTTATGTTTCCATTGAAGAAGAATGCGATAGCAGCCGCAAGTGTTGTTACAGGGTTTTCTTCTTCAATTGCTAATAATCTCTCTTCTAGCGTACCAATAGACATTGCTATTGAAGTAGCTTCTCTCATTGCTTTGTGCAGGGGGTTGTCTGCGGCGGCGGCAGATCCAGCAGCGGCTGGTCTTGGCTTTTTTTTAAAGCACCAACAGCAACACGAAGAATACGCGGTATGATAGCTTGCCATGCTCATGGAAAATATGAGCAACCAGCACACAATATTCATTAGTTCCCCTTCCCCCCTACGGATAGTGTCCCTTATGATCCCATGTGGAATCGTACTAAAAATAAGCATCGCAAAGCAATAAAACAGGTTGTTGGGGGCAGTTGATAGATTCTAGTTTCAAGTGCAACAGCCTGGTTTTTGCCTGTTAAATACCTCAAATGGGGTAGAATACTCTAAAATTTTACGCGGCGTATGGTTCATCATCGCCTCAATGTCCTCAATTTCAAGATCTGACCACTGATTTATATTT
>CAMDFF010000038.1 GCA_945897315.1 candidate division TM6 bacterium UASB124 | reverse complement strand
AGCTTCCAAGCAAGCAAGTTTACCTTTGATATTGGTTACAACCCATTCTGGCGCGATGAAGAAAGCGTACACGTTAGAAATTTTGCAGCTGATGGCAAGTATGCAGTTGCTGACAGAAATTTTAATGCAGCCGGCGCAGATGTTTTTAGGCGCACTACTGCTACCGCTTACCGCGAAGGTAACGAACTTGTACTTGCTGACTTCGATCTCGACGGCATCAGCACACCAACCTTGCTTTCACACAAGCTCTTTGCTGGCGGCAGCTACTCGTGGAAAGCATACGGCTCAACACAGATGTCACTTGGGCTTGGCACTTCATACGAACTTGCTACATCAAATGCAGACATGGAACAGTATGCATTCTGGGGCAAATTCAACATCTCGTTCTAAACAGCTACTTCCAACTTCAAAGGCGCTCGAGACATTACTGTCTCGAGCGCCTTTTTTTGTGCCGTTTTTTTGAATCTGCACAGATTTGTTAGTTGACTAGTAAATCTGTGCAGATTTCGTTATAGTACCTATCTGATCAATCTATTGAATGGATCCCGGGTCCTTGCCCGGGATGACAAGGGACCATCTAATGCGCTTTGATTAATCAGGTTCTAAAAGAAATCTCGTGAAAGGACACAATGATACAAAGAGAGCTAGAGACCAGGCTGCGCGAACTGGCTTCACGAATGCCCGCCATCGCGGTTGTTGGCCCACGGCAAGCAGGAAAAACGACGTTGGTACGGGCTGTGTTCCCTCATTATCTGTACGTATCGCTTGAAGATCCAGATACGTTTGAGCGTATCGAAGCAGACCTTAAATTCTAGAATGAAGTGCAACACCTCTTTTTGCCAGTACTTTTGGTAGATGATAGATTCTCAGTTGTTACATGAAAAAGCGATCGCTACAGACTTTTTATTGCTTTTTGTCTATTGCGCCCTGTAAAATAAAATTCAGATATGTAATTTATTTTGAAATTTTGTAGCAGGAGTGGCAATGAAAAGAAGTGTGATTGTTCTGATAATGGCTTTAGTTGTGAGTGATGGGTTGTGTCGTGTTCCAGAGAATCTGCTGGGAACGGATATTTTTCCGGATAAAATAACGTTTAGTGTGACAAGAAAACAGAATGTCAAGGGAGCCACTAAAGGTAGCTATGTTCAGACTTCAACTGATGTTGAAGTTAGTCTACCAACAAAAGCTCTTAATCTTGCCTATGGCGCGGAGTGTTTTACCGCGTGCTGCCAGCCATTGTACCAGTTTGGTGAGCTTGTGAGGATTGAAGAGATTGAGTGCAGGGTTCCTGCCGCAGCAGCCGGTGGTGCAGGTGCCGCAGGTGCAGAACGACCACCTGTTGAAAATCAAAGAACGGTAAGGCGTATCAATCATTTTTACAAAGAAATTGTGAAGAAAGAGCCATTGACTTATGCAGAGTGTAATCCTTTGGCAATTCTTGTTCGAGCATTGTTTTGGCAAAACCCTGGCACCTCAGGCTTGGCTGATTTTCGTGTGGCACAAAGCTGTATTGTAAAAAATAGTGAAGGTAAAGAAGATCTTGCACTGACCATGGATTGCTGGGCTGATGCTGTTGCGATAGCGATGAGATTAGATCAAATAGACCTATCCAAGCAAGCCCTCGAGATAAAATCTATTCATACTGCTTTTACTAAGGCAGAGTCGAATCATCCGATGATGATTAATGCCTTACGATTATTTGAAATGAATATTACTCAAAAACCTAACATGACGCAATTGCTGTTTGATTGCATCACATGGTCAGAGAAAAATGCGTTGGAAAAAGATTTTACTGTACGTGTGCTTATGGGTGCAGTGTATGCGCTTGCGGGGCATGATAAGCGGTTGATTGCGCATTTTTATCAATCGCTACAATCAAAAATGGCAAAACTGATAGAGCCAGTGACCCGTAGTTCAGAATGGCCAGCTGTGACCGCCAAAATAGATAGGTTTGGAGCGTCTGCAGAAACTGCAACTACTGAGGTTGCTGCTCCAGGTGGGGGTGAAGCTGTTGATACTCCTGCAGCAAGGGCGTGTGCGTTGTTGCAAAAGTGTGCAGGCGGTTTTGATCCTGTTGCATATGGAAATGCAAATTTTCTGTCTAATAATTTTCCAGATTGCTTTGAAACGATGATGAGAAATATTGTTTTAGCGTTATTGCTTCAGACTGATGGTACCTTTAAAAGCGGTGCTGCAAGGGCTGAAGTCGATACATTTTTGACAGCTTATCCTAGCATGGTTAGTCAATCAACAGCGGTTGCCCGTAATGCGTGGGCTTTACTGGTTAGTAATATTCCTGGGGCTTTATACGTACGGCCTGGACAGTATGAGCTTAATGCAACATGTGTGAACATGCTCTTTATGCTTAACTATTTATTTAATCTAGAAATTCCAGAATTTACTGGTAGCTTTCTTACTCGTACTATTGCTGCCGGAGGCGACAATGTTTTTATTCAGGCGGTTCTGCCTAAGGTCAATACGGAGTTGGCTGCTAAGCCAGGATTAGGTGATGCTGCTAAGCCAATAATTACCGTTGATAATATTGAATCCGTAACAGATACGGATAAAAGCTCTATTAAATGTGTTGTTAAAGCACAGCATTTTTTGCCTCCGCTCATTGTTTCTATTTATTGCTACGGGCATGGCGAAGTCAATCTTGATTCTGCGCGGGTGGAATTAGCAGAGACAGGCGAATTTACATTTCTAGAGAGAAAAATAGCAGGGACCCCAAGTGCTGACAATATTGCTAGCAATCTGGCGCTTATGATTCCCTCCTTAACGTATTATGAAGCGGATGAATTATTGTATCGTAAGCTGGTTATAAAGCATCCTTTTTTGCTTCGTATGTTATACGCTGTTGCAGCAAGTCGCTATGAGAATGATGTTCCTGAGTATTGTCGGTGGCTAGGATCAATGGTGTCCCATGGGTTTTTTGATGAAAAAGCCGTAGCGGCTGGAGTAAGTGGAATGCAAAGTGAAGATCGTACTGTAAACCGTAACGCATTAGAATTATTTCAAACACTTGTTAGACGCGACCAAGGTTTTGACGAAGCCGTAGCGGCTGGAGTAGGTGGAATGCAAAGTGAAGATCGTGACGTAAGCTATCTAGCATTAGAATTACTAAAAGAACTTTTCAAGCGCGGTAAAGGTTTTAAAGAAGCAGTCCAGTTGGCAGTAGGTGGAATGCAAAGTGAAAATCATAGCAAAATGTATCCGGCATTAGCATTATTTAAAGCACTTTTTGCTCACGGCCAAGGTTTTGACGAAGCCGTAGCGGCTGGAGTAGGTGTAATGCAAAGCAAAAACTATACCACACATGATATCGCATTAGCATTATTTAAAGCACTTTTTGCTCACGGCCAAGGTTTTGCCCAAGCGCATGCAATCTGTGCCGATAGAAGCTTAAACCCTGCTATTTTTGTTCCCTTGTATGGTGAGCTTAAATCATATTCCCCCGTCAAGGTTGTGCCGAAGCAGTACAGTTGGCAGTAGGTGTCATGCCTTGAGAGGTGAGCTTAGATTACATGGCCAGCCAGCTGAATAATTTTCGCCGTAAGAAAAGCAAAATAAAGGGGGTTTGTAGCATGCTTGCAGCGGTTACATGCTCCCTAGTATTCTAAAGCAGTCATACCACACTATAAAAAAGGGGGGCTGTTTATGGTTACTAAAAAAGGGGCGGCGAGTTACCGTCGAGAAATTGCACAGGTCTTTGGGTGGTTCTTTCTGACCATTGGGGTACTTGCCGTTGTGTCGTTTAATCCGTCGGATGCTACACTGTTTTATTGTTCTTCTAGTAATGGCGTCATCACCAACTGGTGCGGCATTGTTGGAGCCCAGGCGGCGGGGCTGCTATTTTATCTGTTTGGGTCAGCAAGCTATCTTTTGTTGCTGGCGACAATTCTACCAATATATCGATTTTTCATGAGCGACAAACCAGTACGTGTGGCGTCGATTGTTTTCTGGGTTGTTTGCGTGGTTTCAACTCTTGCTGTAGCTGGCGGCCTGTATCAGTTTGACCTGCATGCGATGCCTGCTGGTGGGCTGGTTGGTGGATTTTGTGCCCGTTGGCTGCGTGTTATTTTTGGTAGCACGGGCAGTTTGCTGTGCGTATGGGGTCTACTCTGGGTCCAGGTAGTAAGTCTTTTTGAGCTGCCACTCATACCATTACTTAAGCGCATTTATGCTTGTGCTGTGCTTCCGGTGCTTGTTGCAGCTTGTGCACATGCAAAAAAGCTTGGCGGGATTACTTCGTTGCTGCGCCGCAAGCGCATTGAGCAGCCCGTTGAGCAAGAGGCGCTTGATGAGTATGCTGATGTGCTGCTTGCTGCTTCATCAGGTATTAAAACAGGCGCGTTTGAGCAACCTGTTCTGGAAGTGGGTAATAATATAGAGCAGCATGTGCCAGCAGAGTCTCATGAACGGCTAGCTGTGCTTTCTATGCGGCAGGGGTGGGAGTTTAAAAAAGTATTTAAAACTGCGTACAAGCGGCCACCAAATACCCGTTTGCTGCGTAATCCATTTGCTGCAATGCCTGATGGTCGCGTTCCGTATGATCTTATACTGGCAGCGTATAGCAGTAAATCAGGGCAAGCGTTCCAACTGCCTGATGGACGCTTTTTTATTAAGCCAGATTTGAATGCGGTCATTGGTGAAGATGCTGATGTGACGGCAAAGCGTGCAGAAAAAATTAAAGAAAAACTTCAGCATTTCGGGGTGCATGGCACCGTGGTGGGGATCAAGACTGGCCCCGTCGTAACGATGTACGAATACAAGCCTGATATCAACAGTAAAATTAGCAAAATTATTGGCCTGGAAGATGATTTGGCAATGGCGCTGACCGCCCAGAGCATGCGGATTATCGCACCAATTCCGGGAAAGAATGCCGTTGGATTTGAAATTGCAAACACTAACCGCCAGAGTGTTCTTATTTGGCAGCTGATTGATTCGCCTGCATACCAAGATACAAAAGCATCGTTGCCTATTATTTTAGGAGTTGATGCGATAGGCAATTATGTCATTGAAGACCTAGCAACAACGCCCCATCTGCTTGTTGGTGGTGCCACGGGCGCTGGTAAATCTGTTGGTCTCAACGTTCTTCTTTTAAGCTTATTGTGCAAGCGAACACCCGACGAGCTTAAGCTCATTTTGATTGACCCCAAGCGGCTTGAATTTACACCGTATGCCGACATACCACATCTGCTCTTTCCTATTGTGACACAGGCCTCACGAGCGAGCGTTGTGCTTGCTTGGGTGGTGCATGAGATGGAGCGTCGCTACACGGCGATGGCACTTGCTGGTGTACGCAATGTGCATGAGTACCGCAAGGCTGGTAACCCGATGCCATTTTTGGTGGTTATTATTGATGAGCTAGCTGACTTGATGATGGTTGCAGGCAAAGAGGTTGAGATACATATTGTGCGTATTGCTCAGATGGCACGTGCGGCAGGTATCCACCTGATTGTGGCAACACAGCGTCCGTCAGTTGATGTGATGACGGGCTTGATCAAAGTAAACTTTCCAAGCCGGCTTGCGTTTCGTGTCTCGTCAAAAATAGATTCCCGTACGATTTTAGACTCTCAGGGCGCTGAAAAACTTCTGGGCAAGGGCGATATGCTGTATATGCATGCATCATCGGCTGATCTGCGGCGCGTGCACTGCCCGTATGTGACCGATGGTGAGGTCGAAAAAGTGGCTGCATTTTTGCGTAAGCAGCGTAAGGTCGAATATGTCACCTTTGATGAAGCAGTGATTAACGCTGGGGCGCAGCAGCTTGACCAGCAGGATGATGATTTATATGGCCAGGTATGTACTTTTGTAGAGAGTTTGGAAGAAATTTCTATTTCAATGCTTCAGCGGCAGTACCGCATTGGGTTTAACCGGTCAGCTCGCTTGATTGAAAAACTTGAGGCTGATGGGGTAATTGCACGCGCTCAGGGCAGCAAACCTCGTAAAGTGTTGCGGTAAAACAATGTTTTAGAGAAAAAGAGATAAAAATATTTTTTGATGGTCTTATAATTTATTTGTAGGTAGGTTTTACTATGAAGAATTACAATTTTTTGTTACCTGCCAGGAGAATTTTATGATTGCGTTGAGAACAGTATGTAAACAGCTGGTTTTATTGCTTGTAATAGGTTTAGTTGTGCCTCTCTATGGCAGCGCGCCGGGATCCGTTCTTACACAGGAGGAGATCGAACTAGCAGCAATCACGCACCACAAAAAAACAATTCGCATGTGTAGTTTAGCAGGACTTGGCACCATCGAAGCATTAACAGCCTTTGTGTCGGAAAACCCGAGTTTGGTAAATTGTCTGTCTTCATCAGGCTATGCGCCTCTGCATGTATTAACAATGAAACTATACGATCATACGATTCAGAGGCTGGAAATTTTGCTTGCTAATGATGCTGATATCAATATTGAAGATCGCTTTTGGCGTATGACCCCTCTGCATTTAGCTGCTCAAGTAGGACAAAAATATGTAGTCGAGTTCTTGGTTAATCATGGTGCTGACACAGAGATACGAGATAGCATCGGTAGGACAGCTCTGGATATTGCCAGAAAAGCAGGGCATCATGAAGTCGTTGATTTTCTTCGTGCGCCAGCATTATCTGGAGCTGGCGAGGGTCATGGTGATGAACGCAGGATGATTGCTTTGTATACTGTTTTAGGCTTAGGAGCAGCTAAGGTAATACACTCTCTTGTAAGCTGAGGTACTCAGAGATACATGAAAAAATAATCAGCAAACAAAAAGTAATTTAAGAGCCTTCGTGCCAAGCTCCGGATTGTAATTGATCCCACGGTTTGCTCGGAGGCTCTTTTTTTGTGTTCACAGCGTAAATCTTAATTAATAAGATTATGTTTGTTGCCTAAAGTGGCAGTTTGTATTCTCTGTAAAAACGCTCTAGATTGGCGTTTCACTTTGATTGAGAATGCCCTAGCATCATGAGCATCATTCCCCTCTCCACTTTTTCACAAGAAACAGGACGTTTCACACCAATTGTATTTTTTTATTAGTGTGTTAAAATAACAAATAGAATGATATTGATTTTTGAGTAGAGGTTCTTATCATGAATTTTGGAAAAAAAATAGCGCTCTTTTTATTTCTGGTTGCTGGCGGCATGGAGTTTGTTTCAGCTAGTCAAGCTGGTACTGGATCTGGAGTTACTCCTAATAAAAAGCATGTCTGCGAAGTGTGTGATAAAGGGTTTAGCTGTAATAGTAAGTTGATTCTCCATATGATAATACACACCGGTAAACGACTATTTTCGTGCAGAGAGTGTGGTAAATCGTTTGCTCAGAATAGCGATTTGACTAGGCACAGGACAACGCACACCGGTGAAAAACCATACCGCTGTGACGAGTGTGATGCAGTGTTTGCTCGGCGTAGCCTATTGATAATCCACAGTAGAAGGCATACAGGTGAAAGACCATTTGTCTGTGACCATTGTGATAAAGCATTTAAACAGCAGAGCCATTTGACTAATCACAAGAGAACACACACGGGTGAAAGACCATTTGCCTGTAAAACGTGTGGGCTAGCGTTTACTCAGATTAGCAATTTGAAAAAGCACATCATAAAGAAGCACCAAGAGACTGCCCAAGTCAAACGGGGTGCTCCTATGTGTTCTGAGTCTGAGCATGATGATAACTCTGACGATTCCGAAGAAGAAGCAGTTAAAGATCAAACAGCAGCTAAAAGAAGAAGGTCAACTGCAAATCAACCTCTGGCAGGAGCCCCAATGCCATACCCCCTTCCTGCACCGGTACCTGAGCCAACAGCTGCTACCTATCCAGCCGTTCCTGCGATGGCCCAAGCAGTTCATCCGGTACTGCCCCTCGCAGCGCCACCTGTGCCAACAGCAGCCACAGCATCTGTTAGTGAATTACTTGATAGTATTGATCTGGGGTATAATGCACTGGCTACTTTTGCTGCTGCAGATTCTGAAGCAGTTACTGAATCTTTTACCACAGAAGATGGATCAGATGTATGGAAAGATCTCGACGATTTTAATACTGAGGATTTTTGTGATCTCTCAGAGTAAGCTGATAGATTCTAGTTTCAAGTGCAACAGCCTGGTTTTTGCCTGTTAAATACCTCAAATGGGGTAGAATACTCTAAAAT
>CAMDFF010000037.1 GCA_945897315.1 candidate division TM6 bacterium UASB124 | reverse complement strand
GCACTATCTGGTAAATAACCTACCTTGGTTTTGTTTCTCCGTAATTCTCTACTGATAGAGCTCTTATCTCTGCCAATATCTAGGGCAATCGCCGTAGGCCCCATTTTATCTTGTTGTAATTGATAAATTCGTTCTCGCTCTTCCTGGGTAAAATGCGTATAATTTTCCATGCAACACCTTTTTTTGTTTGGTTACAAATCCCAGTATACCTGGGGAGGTGTTGCACTTCATTCTAGAATTTAAGATTCAGATCATCTGAAAAAGCCTTACTGCAGCAGCTAAAAGTACCAACCCTGCCCCACTTGGAAGAATTCGCACGCGTTATTGAACGCACACGACAGTTTTTTTATAAAACATAGGTCATTTCACAGAAGCAAGAAACTTAAGCAGCGCTTGGAAATAGTCCTGTTGATTTTCATAAAATGGCACATGGCTTGCACCAGGAACAATGTGCACAAAACCCTGTAGAAGCAGTGCTGCCATTGTATTGGCGTCATCTTGGCTCAGCAGATCTTGCTCCCCTGCAATGACCAGTGTTGGCACGGTGATATTCGGTAAATCATTCCAGCGATCCCAATTTTTCATAGCGCCATCGATAACAAAATCATTCTTGCCATTAAAGTATACACACAGAGGCCCGTTTAAATGCTCCATCGTTCGTTTCAATGGTTCTGGCCACTCGCTCAGTTTAAAAAAATACTGCGGAAACACATAGGTCGCCATCGTGTCTTGCCACAGTTGATTACCAACTTCATTACGGGCTTCAAGATCATGAAAAATTTGTTGTGCTTTTGCTGGCAAAGTCGTACGCACATATTGCATGCGCTCTTCGTATGATTTTGCACTTGCCGCAAAACCACTAATCACCAGCCCCTTGAGATGCTGCTGGTACTTGCAGGCATATTCCTGGGCAAGAATTGCACCCCAGGAATAACCAAGTAGGTGCATTTTCTCTAGCCCTAGCCCCTGCCGCACTTCTTCGATTTCTTCAGTGTAGCGTTCGATTGTCCATAAAACAGGGTCATTTGGCTAATCAGAATTGTAGCAGTCCAGTTGGTCATAGACGATAATTTGAAAGCCTTTTGGCGTTAGAAACTGTTCCCAGTCATCGAATGTCTCGTGTGTGAGGCCCGCTCCGCCATGCAGCAACATGATGGGAACGGTCCCCTGTTTTGAAGTACGCGTCCAAATCTTATGGCCACTTTTCAGTATGACCATGCGCACAACGCCATCTTGTGGTGTGCAACTCTGTATGGTTTGTGTCATGAAACATAGCCCCAGTATTAAAGTCCAGTACAACATGCTTCTGCCTCAAGCCCAGCAGTCAGGCGATTAAACTGCACTCTATCAAAACCAACAGTTAAATCAGTCTCATGCACTTCAACAATATTTGCTGGATTAAATGGTGGCGTGTTAACAATGCCCAAAACCAAATCTTGCCCAGGTATGGTAAAATGCACAACGCCTGGAGGGGCCACAATCACATCACCTTTTTCCACATGCTTCTCTTCACCACCAACTACCACAAGCCCCGTACCCTGCAGCACAACATAAGTTTCTGTTTCCCCATTGGCATGATAATGCGGTGAGCAACAACGCACAGTACGCATATCTGCGATAGCAAAGCTTTCAGATGTTTCGCTCATAGGATTTTCAAGTTCATAAATTGGACCACATGGTGTTAATTTTGGCTCAACTCTCTGCACTGCTTCTTGCCAATCAAGAGCATTCAGATACGGCAGCCAGCGATCTAGTAGCACTTGTATATTATTTTTCATAACTATTTCTTTACTGCTTGCTGGCTGATTAACATTGGCGATCAGCGTTCTTACACCAAGACTATGTAAGTATTGTGCTGCTTCCGGTACTTCCTGCTTCATGAACGCCCATATTTCAAGCCCTGCATCACGACAATTTTTGGTAAAATCAGTATGCAAAAGCCCTCCACTCATACCAAGAAACAGGCATGCCCCATCTGCTTTCATATTTTTTAATGACTGCACACCATCATGTGGTACGACTGGCACCGCAGGATAAATTTTAAGCCCTGGTAAGAGCTGCTTCAATACCATTTGCTCTTGGTGATGAAACCCGGTTGCCATAAACTGTGAGCGATTGAATGTACCCATTTGCTCAGCCGCAATAACCAGATCAGCTAGCCGTTGTGCAATCCCTGAACTTTTAAGATCCAGCACAAATTTTGTATCAGCCGGCATCTGAGCAAAAAGCTCCTGTACAGTAGCAACGTGTAGTTCCTGATGCAAACGTAACTGTTGCAGTGACAAATCACTAATCTGATCGCCTGTCCAAAACTTGCCACTCAAAGAGTCATCATGAAACAATACAAGCTCGCCAGAGGCACAAGAACGCACATCACACTCAATAGTTTTATATCCCAGCTGATATGCTTGTAGAAATGAAGCGATGGTATTTTCTCGTGCTAGATCGACCGCACCACGATGAGCAACAATGTTTAGTGGTGGAATGGCGTTACAAAGCGAAGTCATTAGTAAAATCCCTAAAAAACATTTTTTCACCACACACCCTTATAGCACTAAATCAGAAAGCTTCAATTCGACACAATTTAAGAGGCACTATCATGCAAAAAGAGTATATCTATGCTAAAGGCTGGAGTAAAATGCTATTTTTTTTAAATACAGAAAAGACATTTACTAGGAAACACTACAAAATTAAAAAGTTTTGGGGAAGCAATTAACATTGAAATCTCGACATTCAGCATCGAGATTTCAATGTTAATTGTTCGTATTTTTTCTATATTGCACTTTAAGGGCCAAGGGATAGGCCGTAAGAACCACAAACGAATCAGCACGCTTTTGTAGTACTACGCACGAATGATAAAGATATTTCATATGCGGCAAGTGCAAGCCACCAGACCTAAATCCGTAGCCAATTGATTGCTCATGCCGATAAATACATTTCATTTCTTGCGATTTACTAACCAGCCATTCAGCAATACAATGCGTATGTGCGCGTAGCGAATCACGTACAGCAGCAACAGCTATCGGGTAATCAATAAATTTAGTAGCTGCAGAAATATTGGCACCAGACTGTAAGCGCTCAATCAATTGCGCATCAGTAATCGCAATATGCTGCTCGAAAGTATGACCACCACAAAAAACATCCTGCTCTGAACACGTTAAAAAAGGAGCTATATGTGCATGAGCACACGAAGCAAAAATAACCACCGGAGCCCGTGGAGTTGAAGTAATGCTTCTAATAGTAGGCCTACTGACATTACTCAAAACAGTTTTATGTAATCTTACATCATGCTTTAATAACGTTACATTACGCCGCAATATCACGCGATGAGCAGCATGGATAAGACCGTACTGAAATACGATAACGATTAATATAGCCGCTAGCCGTCGGTACTTCTGCACTGCAACCTCCCTCTCTGCTTCCCCTTTACGACTCTATTTTCTTAGAATAGAAACCTAAAGTACCTGCTTCAATAAAGCAAGATTAAAAAAGATTAGGGATCTCACAGCACTTCTGGATATTTTTCTGGCTCAGCTAAACAATACTTTTCCAAGTAGCTATCTATAGGATGCTCTGCAATCGTCACAAAAAGCCGGTCATAAAATCCTCCACGCTCTGTACGCTTTGCGCTCTGTGCTGCAATAATTTCTTCTTTCGGAATACCATGTATTTTGCACAAAGCATCAATAGCTTCAAAGACATCTGCAAGCTCAGCAACAAGCTCTTTTCGATCACTGGCGCGAGCAACTTCATCAGCCTCTTCAAGCAGCTTAAGGCGCAATTGCTTGTCATAAGCAATGTCATCTAGACGATGATAATGCACAATAGATCCCATCTGCTCTACGCGCACAACCATTTTGTCACGCCATAATTTATTTTGTTGGAATTTTTTCGTGCTCATGAGCTAGCCAATCTTAGTTAAAATCAAACAAAAAAGTGCTAGCTTAGCGTGAAGCGCCAACAAAGTTAAGACCGCTAAACCAATTATTTTCTTCTTAGCAAAGCAAGTAAACGAGCAATTTGTTGATTTTGGCCATTTTTGCCACCAGCCTCAAGAATATTAACAATATTTGCTTGTAGGCGCGTATAATAAATACGACATCCAGCATTAAAAGTTAGTTCATGAAGATCACCACCAACACCGTGAGTGGCGCCAAAGTCTTCAGCTACTCGAATTCTGTTTAAACGATTACTGATTTGTGTTTGTATTGCTTCATCTTGGGCATAGAACCAATCAGAAAATTCATCCGATAATATTACTTCAATAAGCGGAGTGAGCTCTCGATCAATCTTTGGTGTTACAGGAACAAGCTCACAATAAATATTAGCCCATCCGCGGAAAGCATTGTCGATTTTTTTTATATCCATGGGACTACTACTTTTAATACTGATTCTTTCAGGTAGAGCAGCGCATTCACAAATTTCTGCGATCACCACATCTGCCATGTCCTTTTCTTGCAAATAAAAGGTTACATCAACATTCTCAGCCGGATCATTCAGTACTGCTAAGATTGTAGTGTTATCAGCAATATCATTATCAGCAATATGAACAACCAATTCCCCGTACTCAGAGAAAGTAACATCATATGTCGCAGAGTTTATGGCTGAGAAAGTAATTGTGAGAAGAAAAATAAATGTTTTGATAGAAAAGAACAATGACTGTTTCATAGATAAACCTAGTTGTTAGTGACTATTAAAAATAAGCGATCAATAACATACAGGTTTCTACTCCATTAGCAACTCTTTTTAAAACAGCTTACTTCGTGATCATTGATTAATCCAGTAGCTTGCAGGTGTGCATAAATAATGGTGGTACCAACAAATTTAAATCCACGTTTTTTGAGATCTTTAGAAAGCGCATCGCTCACAGCACTACATGATGGATAGGCAGCTGGGCCATGAATGGCATTCACTACTGGCTTATTGCCAACAAATAACCAGATATATTTATTAAATGTGCCACACTCTTTTTGTACCTCAAGAAATCTTGAAGCGTTGTTTACTGCTGCTGTAATCTTTGCACGGTTACGAATAATACCAGCGTTAGCCATCATGATTTCAATATCTGCAGGACCAAAAGTGGCAACAATCATAGGATCAAAGCCTGCAAATGCAATACGATACGCCGCGCGTTTCTTGAGAACCGTCTCCCACGAGAGACCAGCCTGTGCGGCTTCCAGCGTCAAAAATTCAAAATGCACTCGATCATCAGTTACTGGCACACCCCATTCAGTATCATGATATTCGTGAAAGATAGGCTTCTGCGCCCAAGTACAACGTTGTACAATCATTGCTGCTCTTTATTGCAAAGAATACTTGAAGTAGCAGATAAAATCGAAAAATGCCCCGCGCTAGGAACAACTGTTACAGTCGTAGTTGATGCAAGCAATCCCTTTTTTTGCCATTCTTGCAACAATGCACTACTAATTTGCTTGTCATTATTACCAATAATAATGTGCAGAGGTACAAGAATTTTTTGTAGATAAATATCACCATCAGTAGGCGTAATCGCCAAAGCCATAGCAACAGTGTAGTAGTCCAGCAAACGAGGAGAACGCTGCCGTAACCATTCAGGATAATTAAAATAAACTGCAGGCTGATTTAGGCCATAGCCGGTAATTCCGTGCCATATAAACCGCCACACAGATACTTTTTTAATGAAATCACTTTTTAAAACAAGCTTTGACTCTGCACCAAGAAATGGTGCTATAAAAATCATGCCAGCAACATCTGCTGGGACAAAACCCTTTTGCAACGCGTTCATCAGCAGACCACAGCCAGAGGAATGGCCACCAACAAATAGCAGTGCCTCAGGATTCTGCTGTTTCACGAAGACTATTGCCTCTTGCACATCAAGCAAAACACGTCTGACAGACAGCGCATCCCCGCGGTTACCAGCAGAATAACCATGGCCACGAATATCAAACAGATAGCAGGTCATGTCATGCTTTTCTGCTAGCTCTTCAGCCATCTGTTGGTAGGCATCAACCTGATACGCGCCACCACCATGATAAAAAACTAAAACTTTTTGCTGATCTGAAACAATAGACGGCTTATGAACCCAATAGGCTAATAAAGCCCCATCGGTCGCTGTCAAAAACCTAGGCTTTTCCATAAGTCTTTTGGGCGTTATTTCCAAACATGCATAATCCATCACACTTCCTTTGCAATCAAAAGCAATAAGAAAAATTACAAGCAAGCTCAAACACCCAAAGGATCTCAACATTTCGGTCCTTACGCTTGCCCAACTAAAATACCAGCATCACTAGCATCACTTATACCAGGCTCAAGCGTATATGTTTCTGTAGCTTTTCCATCATCGTGCTTAACAATTTTCATACGAACATTTTTAAAGCGACCATGTGTTTCTTCTTCTAGCTGCGTCAATTTAGCAATGTGTGTGGCACAGAGTAGGATATTATTATCAAACAGACCCATATCACTAACAAATTTATAAGCCATCTCTTCGCCGCGTGCGGCTGTGGTTGCTTGACCCAAGCTATCATCAAGCAGCACTAACGCAGACCCGGTATTTGCTAGCTCTGCTTGCATCTTAATACATGCATCTGCACGCATCATACGCGCCACATAGCTAGATTGGCCTACTGTAATATCATCAGTCACAGTCATAAAACTCATAATCTTTGAAAATGGAGAGAGTGCAAAACTTTTTGCTGCGGCAATACCGAATGTTTGAGCCAGTGCGGTATTTACCCCAAGAGTCCGAAGTAAACTTGATTTACCCGAGCGATTTGGACCAGTCAACGTATACTTAAGAGCTGTGCCAGACGTCGCCACAAAATCATTTGCTACAACCCCGTGTTGAGCAAGCATGACATGCCAGCCCTGCTGCATAACAAGAAGTGGAACATTATCGTGGTCAGCAGCTAAAAATTCTGCAAAACAAAACTGCTTATCGCCATTTTTTGCATCAAGCATCAAGCGGGCGACTGAACAATAAATATCTACATGAGCAATGAAATTCTTTATATTGGCCACATGTGCACTGTTTTTTTGTATCGCTGCGTATGTAACTAATGTCTGCCCTACAGGAGAGAAAAAATGTAGAGCACCTTCTGTATCTATTTTTTGAGAAAAATAACCATCAGCCAAATGGTTATTGAGCAACGAAAGATCAAACCCTACTGGCTTCCCAATATGCTGCCCAGAAAATACCTGCTCTACCTGAGAAACTGCATCAACAACAGCCTGCAATGCACACAGCTGCTGATATACTTGATTCATGATTTCCATTTTCATGCTTACGAATTCAATCATGTCTTTAATGCTAATCGCATGAAGCGCAATATGCCCAGCCTTGAAAAGCTTGCCTATAATATGAACAACAGTAGGGGCACCTTCAGGAATTTCTATGTGTTGCACACACCCACAGCTATCGCCATGCATGTGATCATGACCAGCGTTAACCCTGTGACGATTTCTAGCCGTATTCCAGACAGATGATACATGAGGCACTGGTTCTGATGGTAGTGGTTTTTTATATGAGTTAATCCAATACTCCATAGCAAAATGTAGCACAAGAAACTCAAATGCTGTCGTGATTAAAGGGCTAAAGCTCTGCAATGTGTGGCGAGCATTAAGTGCGAAAGCTTCTTCATTCCATGATTCTAGAAAGGATGTCTGATACATAAAGCTTTTAATTACTGCCGACAATGACTCTGGAGTTGTTGCAGGATTAAAAAATGTTAGTGTTTTTTCATGCACCGCAACATAATGTAAAAGCTTTTCCAGCTGCATCAAGCATGCTGGATTTTCAACTAATTTTTCTATTGCTGCTTGCCGCACACGAATAGTTTTAATATCCGTAAGTGGTGACTCAATCAACTGATGCAATAAATCAGAACCAGCTTTTGTTCTTGTTTTATCAATTGCTGCAGCAACACTGCTATGCGACTGATTTACTGAACCTACAAGCTCAAGGTCACGTTTAGTAAAAAAATCAAGGACCTCTGGGCTACCCGCAAAACAACTATGGCTAGCAACTAAAATAATTGGCAACAATGCACGTACAATAATATTCATATATATCTTTTCAAGGTAATAATTAACAACCAGCAAACCGCTAATTATTACCAGGAGGACTCACAAGATTATTAAATGGTAGATGATATAATGGAGGCTGCACGCACGCTCGACGCAAATATAAGCAGACAGCACAATGACCAAGTACTTTTGCTTGTACTTTAATGCCACTTTTTGGGAAAGAGTTTTCTTGCCGATGCTGTTTATTTCGCTGGCAACTATGACACATCATACTTTATCGCTATAAATTAATTGGAATACTGAGCTTGAGGTATTTCTGCAGTATACCCTGAGTTTATAAAACTTGCAAAACAGCTGAAAAAAGTGTGTAATATTGATATTTTTAGGCAAAAAAATTCCTCCACAGTTTCCCGTGGAGGAATTTTTTAAATCTGGCAGTACTTATTTTCCCGTGCCGTCTCCAGCCTAGTATCTTCAGCGTAGTGGCCTTCACTTCTGTATTCGGAATGGGAACAGGTGTTTCCCCACTACTATCGCCACCAGAAAATTTTTGATGCTAAAC
>CAMDFF010000036.1 GCA_945897315.1 candidate division TM6 bacterium UASB124 | reverse complement strand
AATTTTAGAGTATACTACCCCATTTGAGGTATTTAACAGGCAAAAACCAGGCTGTTGCACTTGAAACTAGAATCTATCTTTCGCGCTGATAGAATTGGCTGCGATGTATCTGGTGTTAGTGCCTGTGCATCTGTAGCGAGAAAATTTTTTACAGGGTATAGCGATAATTATTTTACTCATCCACAGAATGAGCGACGTATTGCCGCGCTAGGGCAAAAACGCCTTACCCCACATTTGCGTGGTGGTATGCGGCATGTTCAAGATCTTTGGACAAGCCTTGATATTACTGGAAAATATACCGATGCTGAGCTTTTGCCTATTGCCTTACGGGCAAAGCAATTATTAGAGCGCTATCAACAGCTGCACCCTAGCGAATCGCAACGTTGGTTAAATAGTAAGCAGCATCTCTTGTCTTTAGTATTTATTGGCTCTGGAATATGCGTGGTTATTGGTGCAGGCACTATTCTGGTCTGTAGCGGTAAGGCGTTGCAACGTTTGCTGCGCAAATGTAAGCGAATAGTAGCTAGGCCTTTAATAAACCCTGCCTAATAGAGAAATACAATATAAAGTATGGGTAAGTGGACACATGTTCGCCTACCCATACTTTTAAGCTGTCAATAAAAAATCTCGTACGCGGCATGAATAACCATACTCATTGTCGTACCAAGCAAATACTTTGCCCATAGATCCCGTGCTTTGCGTAAGCAGGCTGTCGATGATGCATGAAGCGCTGTTGCCCTTAAAATCGGACGACACGAGCGGTTTGTCTTCGTACTGCATAATGTGCTTGAGCTGTCCTGTGCTGGCGATTTTAAAGGCATTATTGATTGCGTCTACTGACAATGGCTTGCTGGCCACAAAGCTGAAATCAAGCAACGAAACAGCGGGCGTTGGCACGCGAATGGCAACCGCATCAATGCAGCCATCGAGTGCTGGAAAAATTTTAGCAATTAAGCTTTTTGCACCAGTCTTGGTTGGAATCATATTGAGGGCAGCAGCACGTGCACGACGTGGGTCTTTGTGTTCAACATCAAGTAATACTTGATCATTCGTGTATGAATGAATGGTGGTCATTAGGCCACTGGTAATACCGCATGATTCAACCAATACTTTTACAATTGGTGCAAAGCAGTTGGTAGTACAGCTTCCCAGCGATATAATATGATGCCTTTCCTGATCGTAGGTATGGTCATTGACGCCAATAATAATGGCAGCATCTTCATTTTTTGCCGGTGCGGTGATGAGCACTTTTTTAGCGCCAGCGGTAAGATGAGCTTTTGCCAATAAGCCGTCAGTGAAGGCACCCGAAGATTCAACAACAGCATCAATGCCAAGCTGTTTCCACGGCAAATTTGCGGGGTCTTTTTCGGTGAATAAGGCAATTGCTTTGCCATTGATGATTAGTGATTTTTCATCGCAGGTGACCGTGCCGGGGAATGCTCCCATGGTGCTGTCGTAGGCAAACAAAATAGCAAGATTGGCAGGCTTTGAAGGGCCTAGGTTGATAGCGACGACTTCTATGTGTTCCGCTACATCTTTTTCAAGTAGTGTACGCAATACTGTGCGGCCAATTCGCCCAAAACCATTAATTGCAACGCGTTTCATTTGTGCTCCTCGGATAGTATGACTAGGTTTACAATAGCCAGAAAATAATACAGGCCTGACTAGTGTAAACTAATCAGGCCTGTAAAATATGTACGCTAAAGAAATTATAGCTGATATGCGCTTAGGTATGCAATGAGTGGTTCAGTTCCCTGTCTGCTGCACGTATTGATCAAGACATGCGGCTGGTACTGCTCAAGCTCTGGTTTGAGGGCCTCGAGCTGCTCAGGAGTGAGTTTGTCGATCTTGTTAAAAACGTACAGCATAGGCTGACTAACACCAAGCTCTTCAAGAGTTGTTCTGACAACTCCAATCTGGCTTTTCCATGCAGGGTTGCTCAAATCAATTACTTGTAAGAGCAGGGTAGCATAGCGTAGTTCGTCCAGCGTTGATTTAAATGCTGCAATCAAATTATGTGGCAGTTGGCTGATAAAACCAACAGTATCAGAAATCAGCGCTTTCTTTTTGCTGTCGATGAACAGCTCACGAGTGGTAGTATCAAGCGTTGCAAACAGCTTGTCTTCTGCAAGCACATCACCTTTTGCAATGCGATTAAGCAGGCTTGATTTACCTGAGTTTGTGTATCCAATAATACAAATCAGCGGGATCTTGCTTTCTAGTCGCTGTTTGCGCTGTATGGTGCGTGATCGTTCTAGTGTTTCTAAGCGCTTGCGTGCTTGGCGCATTTTTTCTTCAATGTGTCGGCGCAACTCTTCTTTTGCCGTTTCTCCTGGGCCTTTGTTGCCAAGGATACCAGCTTGCTGCGACATCTCTACACCACGGCCAATGATCCGTGTTTTGTAGTGATTGATTTCTGCCATTTCTACTTGAATGCGGCCTTCTGAAGAGTGAGCAGATTTTTTGAAGATTTCCAAAATAAGGCGTGAGCGGTCGGCAACGTGGCAGCCAATAGCGGCTTCCAAATTGCGTTCTTGCAGCGGGTTGAGGATTTCTGAGAAATACACAACTTCGATTTCGTGCTCAGTGCAATATTTAGTGAGCTCTTCAAGCTTGCCCTTGGTCAGAAACATATTGTTATCTGGAGCCCGGAGCTTCATGAAATAAGTTAAATCGTAAGCCATGCCAAGTGTATGCACAAGGCTTAAAAATTCTTCGTTGTAATAATCCTGGTTGCCTATCTGATTGTTTGGGGTGTAAACGCCAACAAGCAGGGTTTTTGGATGATATTCACCAACAATGTAATCGCGTTTTGCCATAGAAGTCTCTAATCTTTCAGTTTTTTTACGAATTTTTTTTATGCATTCTGAGCTGATACCACAGCGGTGTAGCATCAACATATTTAAAGCCTTCGTCAACAAAGCCAGCTTTCAGCATCGCTTTGTAGCTGCGCTGGTTCCATGGCCGCGCGAAGGCAATAAAATTTGTTTCGTCAGGGTATAAATTAAAATAAGCTTTAGCTATTAATTTAATTGCTTCAACGGTTCTTCCACCACCCCAATATTTTTCATTGATCCAGACGCCCATTTGCCCATAATCTTCAGGGTCGTACTCACGAACCTCAATGGATCCAATAGGTTTTTGATCATTGTTATCAAAAATAATGTAGTGGATGCCCTTAGTTGTTTGAGCGCGATGGTCAAGCTCACGAAGGTAATTAATGGTGTAAGCAAAATCAATAACGGCAGGGAAATCAAGACCTTTGCGTACCGCATTCGAGAACATATTGTGCAGTTCGGCATAATACTCTTCTTTGAGCGGTTTCAGCGATATGACGGTGCCTTGAATGATTGTCGGTGCTTGGTCATGGTGCTCTACTTTGTCGTGTGCAACATAATATGTCGTAATGCCACCAAGGCAGGCAACTACGACTGCGAGTAGCCCAAATTTTACTGCTTTATGCAGAGACTGCCACCATAATTTTATTGTAAGCATGCGCATGCGTCCTTTCAATAGAAATACCTAACCTAATTCCCCCAGGGCAAAGTATATCATAAAAAGAGGCAAAGCGTCCGCTTAAAAGCGTAAATGGGGATTATTTGATGGAAATAACGTACTTGTTTTAGAAAGCATGATGTTATTTCCATCACATATGGGTAGTGTGCTATTTAGTAGCAGGAGCATCTTTTAGCATCAACAGAGGCTCTGGTGCCAATTCGAGGGCAGCTGCAGCTGCTGCAGCTGCTGGAGCTGGTGAGGTAGGATCTTGTGTCGTGGAAAAATTTACAACAGAAGTAAGCTCTTTGTCTTCATTAAAGACGAAGAGGCGATCTGCTGGTCCAGGGGGCGGGCTAAAAGTGCCGAGTAAAGCAGGAAATCGCAGGGGGCCAAGATCACCACAGCCGCGAGCTTTGCTATCATCGGGTGACATTATTGCTACGCGTGTATGGCTTGCTATTTTATCAGGATGAATGGGCGCTTTGTGGGTAGGGCTTGGTGTAGATTTACTCATGCTTTCTGGACTAATGATAGCTAAAATGGCGTTGCGTACGTTTATTTCATGCGCTTTATTCTGAGCTATTAGGAGAAATCTACTTCTTCCGTCATCAGTAAATTTGAAGGTAAAAATACCTGAATCATTGCTCCATGCACCATCACTTTTGTTAATTTTTCCTAGAACATTTTGATAGACTTTGCCTTTGTTCGCCGCCTGCATTGTTGCATGGTATAGTTTTGAGGGGCTAGCAATCTTGTCTTCCATATTTCCAAAGTTAAAAACAAATTCATTATCACTACTTTTTCCTATTGTAACAGGGGTACAGATTTTAGTGCTGGAATTAGTTACACTTCTGCTGCCAGAAGAGATGCAGCTAACGCCAAGTTTAAGTGGGGTTCCCGGCTTGCTGCTAAGAATTGCATAAATAGTGCCGTGACTAATGGCATGCAAAATGGTCGGCATAGATGTGAGATGTCCAAGGTCACTGCACCCTAAGTTTTGTTCTGTAACTTTATCAAGCCTCTCAGCCACGCGAACTCCTAATAATACGCCATGAATGAGTATTGCGCCGTCGTTTTTACCTATGTCAGTGATTGTTCGAGCAAGGGCAGCCCATTCTGCAGGCGTTTTCTTTTCGGTATGTTCTGCTGCCTGCTTAAGTGCGGCATGGATATCGGTTGAGTTTTTGAATTGCTTTGGTGAGCTATGTGGCTGAGTCGTAGTCTGCACACAACGAGTTTTCGCTGGAGAAACAAATGTTTGTACGATTAATTCTCTAGGAGGGGTTTGTGTAGCAGAACTTGCGCTTGAGGGTAGAAGATGCCAGGCCGCCTTCGGCGCTTCAGCAGCGCATGGAGAAGCAGATGTAGAAGGTAAGAGTACGGGATTATCTAATAAGTTGCGTATATAATTGACAGTAACCGTGTGCTCAGAATCAGTATCTGTAAGATACTTTTTGCCGCCTTTAATATTTGTTTCTTGCGAGCGACAGCCTCTCAGCGTTTTTAAATAGTCTAAGAGTAGCGCTTTGCTTTCAAGTGGCAACTTTGTTGCGCGTGCGTAGATAGTACGCTCTATATCAGTCAGTGTTTTTGCTGTAATTAAGTCTGTGCCTAACCGTTTATTCCATATTTGATTGGCAGCTAGGCCGATAAGAATTTTGGTTAGTTTATCTTCAGCCTTCTCTCTTTGCCCGTCCTGTTTCAAACCCTTTCCTGTTGGACTACCTGTGAGTATCTCAGTGAGTAGCATTGGTGTTGTTTTAGGTGCTAAAGCATGTGCCTGCGTTGTTGTAGTGTTACAGGCATGTGCTTTGAAAATGGCCATGGCCGTTCCTAGCTCATCTGCCCATTCGAAAGAAGACATAGAAACATGAGATATGGGAGCTCTTTCTGCTCTTACAGCTGCTGCTTTGTGAGCAAGCGGTTTCTCTTTTTGTCTAGCTGGCGGGGGTCTTAATTTTTGGCTTACTGCAGCAGAGGGGGAAAGAAATGCGGGAGGAAAGTGCTTGTTGTCTCCACCAGCACCGCCACATGCCGTAGAAATAGTTGGCATAGCGTGGACTCCTGATCCTGTGCCGCTGCCACTACCTGCCAAAGTAAAATTCTCTGCTGTGTCCGAATCGCTACCACTATCGTCTGGATTCCCTCCTAGCATATCAGCAAGTGTTGCTCGAGACGACGGAGTTGGTGTTTTTTTAGCAGCACTCCACGCTGCACTAGGCATAAGCGCTAGCAACATAATAAGTAATAATTTCATAATGAATTCCAATTCTAAATTAAAATATGCAATAATTTAAATCTATCGATTCTTAATAATATTCTAATTTGTAATTTTAATCAAAGGGGTAGGGTGCGCAGGGGCAGCAAGATTACTTTTGCAAAAAAAGTGGCCATTTTCGCGCTCTGTAAGCATCGATAGGATCAGTGTTTTTAATAGCTGAAAACCCCCTAAGAAGGCTTTCCCTGGACATGCTGATATCGACCTGTATAGCGATGCTTTCAAGGTTTAGCTGTGTTTTTGAGGACTAATCCTCATTGGAAATGGCTTAAAGTGGTATATTTCCGTGCTTGCGAGCAGGGCGCATTTCAACCTTATCACGGGTCAATTGTAACACTTGGCATAACTGTTGACGCGTTTCAGCAGGAGTGATAATTCCGTCGATGTAGCCATTTTCAGCTGCTGTGAACGGGTGCAGAAACTCAGCAGTATACGCAGATTCCAGGGCTGCTTGCCTCAGACTGCGTTCAGGTTCAGGCAAGCCAGCAAGCTCTTTGCCATGCATAATCGTTACGCCAGCTCTTGCTCCTAAAACAGCAATTTGTGCTGATGGCCACGCGAAATTGAAATCAGCTCCAAGCTCTTTGCTTCCCATCACAATATACGCACCACCAATTGCTTTGCGCAAAATAACCGTAATTTTAGGTACCGTTGCGCTTGCATAGGCGTAGAGCAATTTTGCTCCGTGGCGAATAATGCCATTGTGCTCTTGTTCAACACCAGGCAAGTAACCTGGAGTATCAACCAGTGTGACGATTGCAATCCCAAAACTGTCGCACAAACGAATAAAACGTGCAGCTTTACAGGAGGCATCAATGTCAACGCAACCAGCTTTAACGAGGGGTTGGTTGGCAACAATACCAACGACTTGACCATTGATACGGGCGAAGCAGGTAACAATATTTGCAGCAAACTCTTGATGCAGTTCAAAAAAACCATCGTCTACAATCGTGCTGATGACATCTTTAATATTGTACGCCTGTTGCGGGTTTTCTGGAATATGCGGCGCATTGTACATGGTTATTGGAAGCACTGATCCAGCGACAGGGGGCTGGTCGAGATACGAGTCGGGGAAATAACTCAAAAGATCTTGAAGCGAAGCAAAGCAATCTTCTTCAGTTTCACAAATAACGTGTGCAACACCTGACTGTGTGCCATGGGCAGTAACGCCGCCAAGCTCTTCTTTGGTAATGGTTTGATGCAGTACTTCTTCAATAACTTGTGGCCCGGTGATGAACATCTGGCCGATATCTTTAGTCATGAAGACGACATCGGTAATGGCAGGAGAGTAAACTGCACCGCCTGCGCATGGGCCAACGATAATAGAAAATTGTGGCACAACACCTGAGTATTGGCAGTTACGTCTGAAAATGCCACCGTATCCAGCAAGGGCGTGGATGCCTTCATTGATGCGTGCACCACCAGAGTCAATAATGCCAATGATGGGACAGCCAATTTTTGCAGCCATGTCCATCACTTTGGCGATTTTTTCGGCATGGCGTTTGCCTAGAGAACCACCTTTTATTGTAAAGTCTTGTGCATAGACGGCAACTTTTCTACCATGAATGCTACCAAAACCGGCAACGACGCCGTCAGTAAGTTCTGGCGCGTCTAAGAAGGGTGATACGGCTAAACGATCGATTTCAAAAAAGGATGCTGGGTCGAGAAGAAGGGCAAGGCGCTCACGGGCAGTTTTTTTCCCAAGCTGATGTTGACGCTCAATGCGTGCATTGCCGCCACCAATAAGTGCTTTTTCTTCTAGCTTAATCCACTGTTGAACAACTGTGTCTGTCATGATTCTTTACCGCAACCGCTCAAAAAATAATAGTCCTGTGTCTTTACAATAATGCAGTGCCAAGTATAACATTAGATATCGCGCATTTCAAACAGGTGGGTAGCTCAGCTTATGATGCGCAATGTGCCTTAAAAAAGGGGAAAGAATGGAACGGCAGCAAGGCCAAAATGAGCGTAGTCTGGCATGGTTTAAACTTGCCGATTTAATTGCGCGGGGTGAACGAGAAAAGGCTTTGAGCGTTTTCAGGCTATTATCGCATTCGCTGACTGACAAGGCCTATGTGTTGCAAATTGAGGGTGACATCTTGTGGTTTATGGATAGCTCGGCATCCATAGAAAAATACAATCAGGCAGCATTTTTATATCAAAAAGAAAAACGTTGGATTGAAGCCATCGCTATTCAGGAGCATCTTTTAACCATGCGGCCAAATGCATGTGATGCTCTGGCAATATTATTGGTCTTATATGCTCTCGTTGATTGGCCAGAAAAATTTGATAGTCGTTTTACGATGCTGGTGCACCTGTACAATGAGCATGTTCTGGATAATTTACAGCTAGACAAGGCCTTGCAATTACTAGTTGATGCTTTGCAAGATCAAGCTGCTAAGCCTTGGCTCATGACGTGGTTTGCCAATGTGTATGAATCTTTACCGGCTAGTGTAGTTGCTACTTTACAGCCATTTTTACGATAAAATGCTTTTAATAGTGCTATTTTTTTTGATTCTCTGATTAACCTTGAACAGCAATTCTTCTTTTCATCTTTGTTTGATTATAATCCAAATTGTCTACATCTTCTATTTTTTGTATTGACAAATAGAAAGCAATAGATGTAGACTACAAACAAGGATGAATAATAATACGGAGAAGAAAAAAAAGGAGATGATTGTGATTAAAAATCTTAAAATTATATCAATGGTGCTTGCAATGGCGTGTGGTGCTATGGCGATAGATAGATTCTAGTTTCAAGTGCAACAGCCTGATTTTTGCCTGTTAAATACCTCAAATGGGGTAGAATACTCTAAAATTTTACGCGGCGTATGGTTCATCATCGCCTCAATGTCCTCAATTTCAAGATCTG
>CAMDFF010000035.1 GCA_945897315.1 candidate division TM6 bacterium UASB124 | reverse complement strand
CGCCACTGTACTCAGTATTGCTACCTTTCTCGTTCGACTTGCATGTGTTAGGCACGCCGCCAGCGTTCATTCTGAGCCAGGATCAAACTCTCAATATCAAAAATTGATTTAGGTATCCTCACCCTCAGGTAATTTTTAATTACCTTTTTCACTCTACGTATAACTGTGAATTTCAAAGATAAAAACTTTTTAACATATCAACCGTTTGCACGGTTTCTCTTGCGTTTCGCTTCCGAAGCAACGAAAAGAATTATACGTTGTTTTTTATGCGTTTGCAAGCGGTTTTTTTAACTTTCTTTCAGTTACTTGTTTTTAATGTATTTAACCTTAAAAACAACGTCGCCGATGTCTTGAAACCGTGTTGTACATGTCAGTGAAGAGAATTATAGAGTAACCCCATTGAAAGTAAAGAAAAATTTAAACTTTTTTCAACAAAGTTTCATGGGCATGTTTGTTGTTAAGCGCAAAAGCCTTGACCAATGCTGCTTCTCAAGAGATTCAGCCTGTAAAAATAATTTGCTTTTATTGCTCTATTGCTGCCAAGCAGGATAATGTATCGTAACTATCTCATACCACAAGGAGCTAATTTGATGAAAATAATAACCATTGGTGGCGCCACACAAGATGTTCTTTTACATTATGATGGCGCAGATATGATGACTATAGCACAAGAGCAAGGCACACAATCATACCTTTTGTTTGCAGCTGGAGAAAAAATAGAGGTTGATTCTATAGAACTTCTTACTGGTGGCGGGGCAACCAACGTCGCCGTTTCATTTAAACGCCAAGGGTTTGATGTTATATGTATCTGCACCATTGGGGCTGACGCCGCAGGAGCACACATTTTAGATGACCTTGAGCAAGAGGGAATACAGACAGCACATATTAACCAAACAACACTCAAGCCAACAGGATCTTCTTATATAGTAACCTCTCTCCACGGTGACCGCACTATTTTTACCTACCGAGGAGCAAATACGCTGCTTACATTAACAGACATTGATGAAGCGTTAATACAAAATGCTTCCTATATATATATAACCTCATTGAGCGGCAAAGCTGCAGTACTTTTACCTGCACTCACGACCCTTGCCAAAAAACACCATATTCCTATCGCGATCAACCCAGGAAAAAGCCAACTTGCAAGCAACGTTAATACGCTTAAAGAGTCTTTAAAGAATATCGATATTCTTATACTGAACAGCTCTGAGGCAAAAATACTCATGGCAACGCTCACCAGACAGGATGATGATCTAAAAACAGTATTTCATACTACCAACACTAAAAATCCATGTGGGCTAAACCAGCCTGATGATGCACCATACCTACTCAACCAACCAATTGCCTGCGAAGGGATGTTCTTTGGTATGAAACAGTTCTTTAATACTGCGCTGACAATGGGCCCTCATACAGTAGTAGTCACTAACGGAGCTAATGGTGTATACGTTGCCCATAAAAAAACAGTCTACTTTCATCCTAGCATTCGAGTTCCCGTCATAAACACCGTTGGCGCAGGAGATGCTTTTGGCTCTGCCTTTGTCGGCAGCCTTATTCAGGGGGCCTCAATAGAAGTTGCCTTACAACGGGGCATCATAAACAGCGCATCCGTTCTATCTCACCAAGGAGCAAAAACAGGCCTTCTCTCAGCAGAAATGCTTAACCAGCAGGCACGCAATATTATCAACAATATCAAAACCTTTGCATTGTGATAAAGTCATGAGATTGTTTATTGAAAATTTTATATCTTTTTTACGCATATCACCACGCTATTTCTTGCTCCAAATTGAACCAACAGGAATCTATTGCGCTCTCGTTTCGATCAAAAAAAATATGTTATTATTACACACGACAAAACACATCGCCTGCCTAGAGCATGAAATTACGATTACAAGTATCGCAAACCCCACAAAACTACAAACCATCACCCGATCCTTTCTGGACCAACACCACCAAGGACCCCTGCCGATCATCTGCTTTTCATCACTCTTCAACGCCATGGTTTGTCCACCACAACATGCACTACAGCACCTTTTGTGCTTAAGCAAAATCAGTGGCCCTGTAATCGGCCTGCATAATGGCGCCCTCTTAAATGCAGATAACGCCAATTCTTCATCTATACCTTTTATACAATCAGAAGCAGCAAATTTCATTGATCTTGTCAGTACAGCAAGCGTCAGAAACTGGCAGAAGCGATTATATATCTGTATTTTCATGATGGCAGTGCCTCTTGCTGGCACCATAGGCTATGGATACTATCAGTCGCACCTTCTAAAAACTATTCTGCTCCAAGAAAAACAGCTCAACAACTACCTAAACAAGCTAAAGCCTGTCGTACAGGCAGTCAAAAAACTTGAAGTGGATAACAATCTTTTAAGCGACCGCATCAATACTATCAAGAACCTCACCGAAGAGCAGGAAGTCCCCGCTCATATTTGCCAAACAATTGCCACACACATTCCACCAAACACCTGGATTACCGATATGTCCATCGGGCCAAAGCCAGGCAACGATAATAATAGCAAACAAGCGGCTAAACATATTGCAGAAACACTTCTCAAAAACACTCCCATCAAAACAATCGGCCTACATATTTTGGGCAAAACAACAGAACCTGATGAAGTCAGCCTGTTTCTTGAAGCTCTGACAACAGCCTTGCCAAACAGTACCATCAGCATCGAGCACATCACGCGCACACGCCAAGAAAAGCACCAACCGCAATCAAACAGCACGCGCCCTTATAGCTTTTCACTTGCAGGATTATTTCATTGTGTTGAATAATTCACTTTGACATAATCATCATTATTTACAAAAAGTACTGGTAAAAACATCTCATATTGCCAGTAGATCGTTTTTTTGCTAGCCTGCTGGGGATGTATTTTATAGTTCGTTTAACCTTATAACCACGTTGGTTTACATGTTCAAACATAATAACAAAGCGCTACTTGCATCAAGCTTCCTTGATGAAGACTTGCTAGTAAGCGAAGAACAACGCGCAGAACTTGCTGCTTTGTATGAAGACTTTTCATCCAAATTTCAAGTTGGCAAAGTTGTTACCGGTAAGGTCATTGCTAAGGATAATAACGGTGTCTTAATCAGCATCGATTACAAATCCGATGGCCTCATTCCAAACTACGAATTCACCGAGCACGAACTGAAGAAGATTATTCTTCATGAATCACTCGATGTTATGCTTGACCGTCTTGAAGATGAAAATGGCACCGTAGTTCTCTCTTACCAAAAAGCTAAAGCTATCAAAGCGTGGGAACGCATTGCTGAGCTTGCTGCTGCTGATGAACCAGTTCGTGGTATCATTACGCATAAGGTTAAGGGTGGCTTGAGCGTTGACATTGGTATCCCTGCATTCTTGCCTGGATCACAAGTTGACACACAACGCGTAACCAACTTCGATCAATTTGTTGATCAAGAAGTTACATGTAAAATTCTTAAGGTAAATAAAAAACGCGGCAACGTTATCATTTCTCGCCGTAAGTACCTTGAAGAGCAACGAGCTGAAGACAAGAAAAAAGCTCTTGAATTCATTGCAGACGAGCAAGTACTACAAGGTATCGTCAAAAACATCACCAGCTACGGCGTATTCGTCGACGTTGGCGGTATTGACGGACTCTTGCATATTACCGACATGTCATGGGGCCGCATTGCTCACCCAAGCGAACTTGTTCGCATCGGTGATACCATTACGGTAAAAGTGATTTCATTTGATAAGAAGAATGAAAAGATCTCTCTTGGTATGAAACAGCTTGCACCAAATCCTTGGGAACATGCTGATACCAAATATGCTATCGGCGCTAAAATCAAAGGTCGCATTTCAAGCATCACCGACTACGGTCTATTCGTAGAAGTTGAAAAGGGCGTTGAAGGCTTGGTGCATATCTCTGAAATTTCATGGACTGAACGTATTACCAATCTTGGTAAATACTACAATGTAGGCGATGAAATTGAAGCGTTCGTTGTAGCGCTTGATAAAGAAAATCGTCGCATGTCATTGAGCGTTAAACAGCTCAAAGAAGATCCTTGGAAGGCAGTTGCTGAACGCTTCAAGATCAGCGATAAAATCAAGGGCAAAATTACCAACATCACTGATTTTGGTATCTTTGTTCAGCTTATCGAAGGCGTTGATGGCCTTGTGCATATTTCAGACATCTCATGGACAGAACACGTTAGTCATCCAGGCGATCGCTATAAAAAAGGCGATATGGTTGATGCTATCATTCTTTCTCTTGATCCTGAAAACCGCAAAATCTCACTTGGTATCAAGCAGCTTGATAAAGATCCATGGACCAGTGTTGCAACTGAATATAAAGTTGGCGACATGGTTGATGGTACCGTTTCAAAAATCACCAACTTTGGTGCATTTGTGAAATTGGCAAGCGGCATTGAAGGGCTCGTTCACATTTCAGAGTTGTCAGAAAACAACGATGTTGAAAAAATCGAAGACATGCTCTCAATTGGTCAAGCTGTTACATTGCGCGTTATCAAAGTAAGCCCAGAAGATCGTAAACTTGGCTTAAGCTTGAAAACACAACGCGAACCAACTGAACAAGCAGCTCCTCGTGCTGAAAGCAAGCCACGCGCACCACGTGAGCCACGCGAGCCACAAGCACCACGCGAGCCACAGGCACCACGTGAACCACGTGAGCAACGCGAACAACGCGAGCCACGTGAACAGCGTGAGCACCGTGCTCCAAGAGAGCAAATGGCGCCTCAAAAAGAAACAATGAGCAAGGGTTCATTGCAGCAAGCACTTGAAGAACACATGAAAAACAGTAAGGGCGAATAATGCAAACAACATTTGCGATAATCAAACCTGATGCTGTAGAAGCAAAAAATACAGGCAAAGTGATTGACCGTATTGAACAAGAAGGCTTTGAAGTTGTTGGCATGAAAAAAATACACATGTCTCAAGCATTAGCTGAACAATTCTATGCAGTTCATAGCGCTCGCCCATTTTTTGGTGAACTTGTTTCATTCATGACTTCAGGTCCATGCGTTTTGATAGCACTTCGTAAAGAAAATGCTATCATCGCTTGGCGTGATTTAATGGGCGCAACTGACCCAGCAAAAGCTGCCCCCAATACCATGCGTGCGGTATTTGGCACTAATGTTGGATCAAATGCTACTCACGGATCAGACGCTTCTGAAACTGCGCAATCAGAACTCAAGCTCTTTTTTCCTGAGCTTGTTTAAAGATCAAGGGGACGGCAATTGCCGTCCCCTTTTTTTATTGCCTACTTAAAGGATATATCATGCAAAAGATATGGTACCAGCAATTCTCCAGCAAAGTATTTACCGGCCTTGTTTTGGCAATACTGCTTGATGGCATCTGGATTAGCACCGTAGCAAAGCACATTTATCTGGCAGAACTTTCACATATTATGTTGAGCCCTGAGCACATGGGCCCTCACCAGTGGATTGCTGCCATTCTGGCCTGGCTTGTCTTGGTCGTTGGCATTGTCCTCTTTGTTTTACCGCAAACCAAGCGTAGCGATATCAAACATGCTGCCGGACTGGGCGCGCTCTACGGCCTAGTCGTCTACGGCACGTATGAATTTACCAACTATGCTATTTTTAAATACTGGCCAGTAACAATTGTTGCTGTTGATGTAGCATGGGGATGTGCTTTCTGCGCGACACTATCAGTTATCTTAACCTGGCTGCACGGCAGCGACTAAATTATACGCGGCACGATGCTGAAAAATCCACGCACCGTGTCGCAATTTTTTTGAAAATACTGATTATATTTGCTTCCCCCATGTAGTTGATAACGCCCATGCACATGGCATTCCCAGATACCCTGCGATAAAGTCGCTATCAGATGCACCGTCCCAGCACCTATAAAACTGAGAAAAACATCGATCTAATCAACCTTTAAATCACAAAACTTGTCCCTTTTTCCTAATCTGCTACCATACTTCTTTATGTCTTTAAACCAGCTAGAGGTACATCATGGCCAATAGATCATTTATTGTTCTCTGTTTACTTGGATATGCGGGAACCATATTTCCTACAGCCCAGCCCATACAGCTCTGGGGCAAAACACATGCATCATTCGTTGGGCAAAAAAATCTTGAAAGCCTTGTAGCTCACAGTGAAAATTGGTCGTGCAGAACACTTGAAGAATACGCTACCATTCTCTACCAACGCACAAACAATCCCACTCCAATGGCCAAGCGTAACCTAATTCTTAACATCTTTAAGTCACATCAAGCAGCACTAGGCAGAATTGCTGACGCAGATAAAACAAACGAACAAGTATCGCAAGACCTGACTCTTTTGTGTGGACAATCACATCGCGAGCACTATGTTGCTAAGGTTGCATTTCCAACAATCACCGATGTCGGCCTCGTCAACACCTGTCTCATGCTTACCAAGCCAACAACAGACACTGCACAACTTACGAGCCAACAAGAGCTTATCAGTGCCATTGTACACAACGAACACCTCCAGCAGACTCTCGAAACCGCACTACAGCTATTTGCAAAGCATGAACACGTCCTTGCATGCTTTTGGAATGAGCAAACGCATATTGAAGACGAGCTGCATCGCAATATTTTTTTCAACAAAGATTATTATGATTTCTTAAACACTAATGCTGATGCTTTAGAATGCTTACGGCTCGCTGACTTAGGCAAACAATATGTACAAGCTGGCATGCAGACAGTCGCTTGTGGCGCGCTCGGGGTTTATGGACTATGCACGTTGACACAGCCTGAAGCTCCCGAATTTCTTGAACGTTGTGCTGACCGCTACTCAGGCAACGCTGGCATTCTTTGCAGTACGCTTCGAATGATTAATCAGCCGACTATTAAAAGCCTTGTTGCCATCGCGGCAAGCACCATCTGCGGACACTATGCAATTGAAACGCTCATTGAGATCAGGGGACACAAGGCATATGCTGATACCATTGGTAAAATTGCCATGCAAACAGCACAAAGCATTCGTGCATTGCACAACCTCCTAGAAACGCTCAATAAGCACGGACAGCTCAATAACTCAACCTGTAGAGAGCTCTTACGTATTAATAATAGTAAGGCCATGCAACAGTTTTTTACACGTGCTCACGATCGATGCTTTGACACAGAAGAAGCTGCAACCAAGATAGCTAGCATGGGTACTGCCCTCGCTTTTTTAAAGCACGTTTTTAATCTTAAACCCCTTATTCAGATAGCTGTAACTAAGCTTGGGTACATCGACACCATGACGGCGTGCGCTAAAAACCTGATAACTATGCCAACGCGCTGGTGCATCCCAACATTTGCTACCAACTCACAGCCACACATTATTGCTAATAATTTTTGGCATCCTCTCATTACAAAGAATCCTATTCCTAGCAGCATCACACTTGGTGTTGATGGCCATCGTCCACACGCAGTCATCACCGGCCCCAATGAAGGCGGCAAATCAACAACAATGAAAGCCATTGCGCTGGCAGTGCTGTGCGCGCAAACAGTAGGCGTCTGCCCTGCTGAATCATTCACGCTCACCCCGTTTTCTTACATCAAAACGTACCTGAATATTAATGACGATATTGGCGCAGGCAACTCGCTTTTTAGGGCTGAATTTGAACGCGCACAACAGCTGCTCGATACCATCAGCAATGCACCACCTAGCAATTTTGGATTATTTGTTTTTGATGAAATGTGCAGCGGAACATCACCGATCGAAGGAGCTGCTGCAGCTTATATCATCGCAAAGCGCCTGAGCAGCTACGACAATTGCCTGTGCTTGGTTGCCACACACTTTGCAAACTTAACTAACTTAGAATTCGACACAACGACATTTAAGAATTTTAATGTCAAAGCCATTCAAAATCATGATGGCAGCTTTAGCTATCCCCGTACCTTGGAAGCAGGGCCATCAACGCAGCACATCGCCCTCGACATCTTACGAAACGAAGGCTTTGCTGGTAGCTTAATTGACGAAGCACGAGATATTGTTAAAAATATGGGACTTTAAAAATTATAATAATACTCTTCATTTTTTGACCATAGAATTAACTATCAGCAGCGGTAGCAAGTGCAGATGCTTTTTTTCTGACCTTATGCCCACGAACAACCGCTTGAATTTTAGTTGCTGCTTTTTTTTGCTTCTCAAAATACTCCCACATTGCCTTCATTGCTGTTACTGCAGCTCGAGAACCTCGCTTAAATACTTCATCAGAAACCGGCGCTTTTATCACATGAGCATGCTCGAGAAAATACAACTGAAACAACAATTCTTGCTGGAAAAATTCACCATCAGTGCGTAACATTTTCATACCAACACAACTGATTTCATCAAGCCCTTCAGCAATCCCTCGGACCGACCCTGTTTTTCCAGGGCTCATTGCACGTCCTCGAGAATGAAAAAATTCACCACAATTCATAAGTGCATTTATAGTTGGCAGGGGTGAAATAACAAACAATTCATCACAGTGATTCAATACATAAGATTTTTTATCTACTTCTAATGCATAAAAGGCTGTTTTTTGACAGCCATAAAAATAGGCGCATGCCCTCGCATCAAAAAATGACCCTGCAAATAATGAATTGCCAAATGAAAGCGACGAGGTATGAAATTTTCTATCACCATAGCGAACAAGAATGTGACCAGAAGCATCAAGTACGTCTTCATGAAAAATTTTTCTCTCTAGTGACCAATCAAGGCCACGCATAAGCATACCGTAATTTTTAGCCTTAAATGCATATTCTAAAGCAATCACACGACACACAAGATTAGTAGCATGATTAATATTTTTACATTCAAGCAGCACATCTAGTGGCTTTGCTTCAGGAGGATAAGCATCAGCTATAAAGCTTTTTATAATCTTAAAGACCGCTCTTGGGAGGTCATCCCACGCGGTCAATGCAGATAAGCCGAATGTCTCTTTGATAAATTCCCCAACAAATGCTGGGTAGCCGGTACTAATAGCTTTTTCAAGCTGTTCAGGATCAGCACCGTCCATAGGCTTAAGAACCCCACCATGCAAGAAATACTCTCCTATGGCTTTATTCATCATCAGATAGACATCACGCAAGTGAAAATCAAGAGGCAACGCAGAGGCTTCTTCCTGAATACGAGGATCCTCTAAAGCTTTGTTTCGTATTTCTGCATATTGCGCCGTAAGTTTCCCACGAGTAGCTTCAGCCTCGCATAGATTAAAAATTGCATCACCTATGTCAGTGCCTGCAAAGTAACAAGCTAAATAATCTCTCAACTCCCCACCTGGTATATCGCATGAAAATAAAGACTCTTGATACTGAGCAATAAA
>CAMDFF010000034.1 GCA_945897315.1 candidate division TM6 bacterium UASB124 | reverse complement strand
CTCTACTGATAGAGCTCTTATCTCTGCCAATATCTAGGGCAATCGCCGTAGGACCCATCTTATCTTGTTGTAATTGATAAATTCGTTCTCGCTCTTCCTGGGTGAAATGCGTATAATTTTCCATGCAACACCTTTTTTTGTTTGGTTACAAATCCCAGTATACCTGGGGAGGTGTTGCACTTCATTCTAGAATTTAAGTCTGAGCGCGCCTGTTTAAGGTTTTAATGCCTTCGTCAAGCGCATCGCTTATAGCGTCAATGTTGTCTGTTATCCCACGCGCAATTCTCAGTGCTTGGTCTTGAATTGATTGAGGCGTCCAGTCATAGGGAGGGGTGTTTTTTTCTTCCAGATGCTGGATGCAGGCTTTGGTTAAACCTAGTGCATAGCGTTCCATATATTTTTTGATCCAGTCGTGCCAGATGAGTTGCCTGCCGCACATAGCTTGGTGGCGGCGGAATTTTAATCGTGCTGTGCGTATGATTTGTTGATCTCTGGAAAAAAGAGGTGTGCGTGTCGCTGGTTGCATTAATTCTGTCTCATCATCGAAGTCTTCGATGAATGAACATTGGTTGTCTGGTTGTGTATTGTCAGATGCAAAATCGGTACTAAATATGTCTGGGGCGAATGGAATGGAGGTTGTGCGTGGGGCTGTGTAATCCTCAGAAAATGGAGAAAATGGGCATATTGTATCGTTATCAACGTTGTTGCTATTGCATGGTCTAGTTCCCGGTGATGATGCGTGAGGGCGTATACTTGCTGTGTCGATTGTCGACCAGATGATGATAATTGCCATGAAAGATAGAATAGAAAATTGTTTGGTCATTGTGATGGCCTCGGTGAGGTGGATAGAATTAATCGATTCGTGATTCTATGTGTCTCGTGCTCTTTGTCAACCTAGAAAGTGGGTGCCTCTTTTAAAGTCTTGTTTTTTATATGCAGAAACATGGCGGGATGATGCAGGATGGTAGCTGTATATAAATTTAAAAATGTCCCCTTGGTGGGAATAGTGATTGGTATTGGTTAATGCATGCTTATGGCTGAGAAATGCTTGCTAGTCGATATATACAGCTAGCTTAATGAAAGTATCCTGCGTGAGATAAATGTGTAGTTTTAGTATTAATGAGCAGAGTTTTCAGCCTGTATTAGTTTTTTTTGACCCTAAGCTTTATTTGTGTATTAATTTTTTGACAAAATGTCCTTGAAAAAGTACTCTTATCTGGCGTTTAGCTTTGAAAATTACCAAAACAGTTTACTCATATGTGCCTGCTTTCAAGCGGTTTTACTAAAAACTTGTTTGCATAGTTCGCATCTCCTAGGAGTTACCATGCCAGTACCAAAACGGAAATTATCGCGGAAACGACGTGATCAGCGGTCCGCGAATAAGGGCCTCAAACCACAGTCGCTTTCATCATGCCAAACATGCCAAGCACCAAGCTTGTCTCACCAAGTTTGCCGTGAATGCGGTTACTACAAAGGTATTAAAGTCATAAGAACAAAAACTGACCGCATGTATACGCGTGGTCAGTCACGTGAAGCAATTGCTGCACGTCGTGGTCCAGGTGCAAATCCTGTAGCTGCTCCTTCAGCAGCTGGATCAGATAACGGTGCTGCTGAGTAACTGCGCATACGTGCTGATAATAAATGTAAACACCGCTTACGAGCTTGCACTACGGTGCGCGTTCTAAGCGGTGTTTTTTTATGGGTACATATGTGCGAAAGTAATATTTATGATTGCTATTGATATTATGGGTGGTGACAATGCACCGGTTGTTGTTTTACAGGGGGCGGTAGCTGCTGCGCGTAAAGGGGTTGCCGTACAATTGTATGGCCCTGAAGATCTTATTCTAAGGTGGTTTGCTTCGCATGCTGTTGCCTGGCAAGAGTTGCCTATTACGATTGTCGCCTCTCAAGAAGTCATTGAGATGAATGAAGAGCCCGTTTTTGCCGTACGCAAAAAGCCAGGAGCGTCACTTGTTAAGGCTGTAGAAAGTGTGGCTCGTGGCACGTGTAGCGCAACGCTTTCTGCAGGTAACTCTGGTGCTATGATGGCGGCATCTGCACTTATTATTGGCAGATTGCCTGGTGTTGAGCGGCCAGCTATTGCGGGGTACTTACCTACGAGCAAGGGTGTTGTCCTTGCCCTGGATTTGGGTGCTAACACTGAATGTCGGCCTCAACATTTTCTACAGTTTGCTCATCTTGGTAGCATGCATCTGCGTGAGGCAAAAGGGATTGAAAATCCTCGTGTTGGCTTACTTTCTAATGGCCATGAAGACAATAAAGGTTCTGTCCTGGGCAAAGAGGCATTTGCTCTGTTAAAGCAAGATTCGGGTATCAATTTTATTGGGAATGTGGAACCGTGCCATATATTTGCGCATGATGTTGATGTTGTTGTATGTGACGGGTTTTCAGGTAATGTTTTACTCAAGACAATGGAAGCAACGACGGATCTGATTAAGCAATGGTATCCCGATATTCTTTCTGATCTTGATGATCGGCTTTCGCATAAGCAGCTTGGCGGTGCATTATTGCTGGGTGTTAAAGGTACCGCAATCATATGCCATGGCAATGCAGATGCAAAGACTATGGAGCAGGCTATTATGTTTGCGTGGGATATTTCTCATCATAGTGCAAAGTAGTGACGCAGAGACTATATGGCAACCTGTGTACAAAATCATACGATGAGGTATAGTGAAACAAAGTTTGTTTTTAGGAGAACATTATGAATTTTTCTTATGATACTATTGCATCGTTACTGGATGTGTCGCTTGATAAAGCCCTTGCACACAAGAAAATCGTTCTTGCTGGTGTAGCAGGCGTAGTTCTTGCTATTGCTGGCGGTATTGGTTTTAACTGGTATTGGAAAGCAACACAGGAAGCAGCACAAAAAGATTTCTTTGAGTTGCTCCGCTACTATGATGCGCCCGGCGATCATAAATGGGGAACCGTAGAAAAAGAGTATGGTCAGGCTTATGATCGGAATAAGCGTGCTGGCATTGGTCCTATGTTTCGTGTCTACCAGGCAGATGCACTTGCAGCACAAGGCAAACAAGATGAAGCGGTTGCTCTTATTGAAGAAGTAGCTGGTTCTATTGCAAACCGTGAAATTAAAGATTTTATGAAGCTTAAGCTAGCGCTTATGAAGCTTGACAGTAAGCAAGCTGCCGTGCAAAAAGACGGCCTTGTCTCTCTTAAAGCAATTGCAGAAAACACATCGCATTGCGCTCATGAAGCAGGCCTTTATTATGTAGGCTATTTCTTCTTTGTTCAAAATGATATGCAGCAAGCAAAAAATTATTGGCAACAGCTGATGGTCAAGTATGGCATGAAAGATCAGCGTCAGCAGTCTGGTTTTGCAGAGCAGGCGCGTGGCAAATTGGCCTTGATCAGCGCAGACTGGTAAAGAGTTATCATTGACTTGAGCTCCATTGGAGAGAGTGCTCATTTGTGTTAGATTGAGAAATTTAGCATAAATGAGCATTTTTATTATCGGGGCTTTATAAACAACGTTAGTATGTAAGGGTTTTGTGAGCACAATACGGGTGCGGTTTGCACCATCACCAACAGGTCATTTACACATAGGTAGTGTCCGTTCAGCAATTTTTAACTGGCTGTTTGCACGCCACCACAAGGCAACATTCTTGCTGCGTATAGAAGATACTGATATTCAGAGGTCAACACAGGCATTTTTAGACTCTCAGCTAGCCTCTCTAGCATGGTTTGGCCTTATGCCAGATGAGCCGATTGTGTATCAATTGTCCCGCCAAGAAGAGCATTTAAAGGCTGCTAGGCGTCTTATTGATGAGGGCAAGGCGTACCCTTGTTTCTGTGAGCCGCGTGAAGCTGATGAAGTAATTCATGCCTTAGAGCAGGGGGCAGGGGCAAAATATAGCGGAAAATGCAGAAATATAGCGCCAGAAGAGCGAAATATGCAAAAACCGCATGCAATTAGATTTAAATTGCCAGATAGTCTTTCTACTGTTACATTCAAAGACGTAATCCTAGACACAGTGAGTGTATCGACTGATCAGCTTGATGATTATGTGATCATTCGCCGCGATGGGACACCGATTTACAACTTTTGTGTTGTGGTTGATGACATTTCTATGAAAATCTCGCATGTGATTCGCGGACAAGACCATGTGTCAAATACCCCTAAGCAGGTGCTTTTATATCGAGCCCTGGGAGAGCAAGAGCCGCTGTTTGCACACATTCCACTCATTCTTGGCCCTACGGGAGCAAAATTGAGTAAGCGTGATGCCTCGGTTTCAGTGGAAGAGTATCGGGCACAGGGTTATTTAGCCGAAGCGCTGTTTAATTATTTGGTGCGTTTAGGGTGGTCTCATGGTGATGATGAAGTGTTTACACGTGACCAGCTGGTAGAAGTTTTTGACTTAGACCATGTTGGGAAAAAAGGTTCGATCTTTGATAGTAAAAAATTACAGTGGCTTAATGGGGTTTACCTACGTGCCAGCTCGTCAGAAAAGCTACTTGGTAGTCTTGATCTGATTGATCCTGTGTATCGTAAAAATCTTGAAGCCGCATGGTCAGCTACAGAGCTCGATGCTTTGCTAACGCTTTATAAAGAGCGAGCAGTAACGCTTATTGAGTTATATACGGCTGTTCATGGATGTGCAGCTGAGCCAACAGCACATGATGTTTCGCTTATTGCCAAGTGGCAAACAGCGCAAACACCAGCGATGTTGCAGGCGTTTATCGATCAAGCAAGTGCATTAGCTGTGTTTGATCATGATGCTCTTGCAGCCTGTGGCAATGCTGTTTGTGCAGAGTTTGCTACAAAATTAGTTGCGCTTGCGCAGCCATTACGTTTAGCGCTTACGGGTGGAACAGTGAGTCCGGGAGTGTTCGATATTATGGCGATTCTAGGCAAAGAACGGTCGCTTGCCCGTGTACAGGTGCTATGTGACGCGCTTGTATAAAAAGTGGATAGTTTACCACAATGGAGGTTATGGTATGTCAGAGAATATAAAGCCTAAAATAGGCATGATATTTCCTGGCCAGGGCTCACAGAGTCTTGGAATGGGGAAAGAGTTATACGATCAAGAGCGATTGATTCAGGAGTACTTTGAAGAAGCTTCACAGTGCCTTGAATCTAATTTTGTTCGTTTGTGTTTTGCTTCATCTGAGCGCGAACTGCGTGAGACAGAGCATGCGCAAACTGCAATATTTTTGCTGTGTGCGTCTATTCTTGCCCTCTTAAAAGAAAAATATAACGTTGTTCCTGATGTTGTTGCTGGCCATAGTTCTGGCGAGTATGCAGCACTGTTTGCAGCTGGTGGCATCAGCTTTCCTGATGCACTGTATTTGCTTAAAAAACGTGCATTATTCATGGACGAAGCTACTAAAAAATATCCTGGCACCATGGTTGCTGTCATCGGTGTGCCGTATGATGTGCTTGCTAATGTGTGCGCAAAATATGATGATCCATCGTCCACTGAGCGTGTGTTGCAAATTGTAAACTACAACGCTCCTGGGCAGTTGGTTGTTTCTGGTACTCATCGTGAAATTGATGCGCTTACGGCGGATGTCAAAATATTTGGGGGCAAAGTTATTGCTCTTAATGTGGCTGGTGCATTTCACTCACGCTTAATGCAAGAGGCCGAAAAGCTGTTTGCATTGTACATGGTGAAAGTTGATTTTAGAGATCTTGGCATCCCGTTGATTAATAATGTACAAGCTCAGCCAATCACATCAAATGCACAGATCAAAGAGTCGTTAGTGCGTCAAATGAGCTCTTCAGTTCTGTGGTGGCCTTCGATGCAGTATTTTAAAGATTGCGATGTTATTATTGAAATTGGCCCTGCTGGTAAACTTTCTAAAATATTGAAGCGTGAATGGCCAGAAAAAGATATTTATGCGATCAGTACACCCGCTGAACTTGAAGTTGTTCTTACGCGTTTGAATCTAAAGATCGAACCGTCAGAATTGGCGCTTGATCTTGAAGAAGATAAAAATAGTTAGTCGATCATCTCGTCTAACATTTTAATAGTGTTGAAAATAGAAAAGTCCGCTAATAGATTATATTTCTGTTAGCGGACTTTTTCGTATGTGATAGGGTATCCTGTATCTATTATCTATCATGCATAGTGATTTTGTTGCTTGATGATTCTGCCTCTCCTCATAATGCCATCAGGGAATATGAGTTTTATATATTATGAGGGGGCTTTGTATGATCACAATATTATCACTAGTAGTTCTTATATCTGCTATTTTGTCGTCTTCAGTGGAGGCTAGTTCATCATATTTTGTATCGATGGAAGAAACAATACTGCTTGTTGTAAGCGCTAAGCATTGTTTTCCTTTAGTTGCTGATGAGCAGGTACTAAAAGAGATCAAAATAAAAGAATGCGCTGATGTTTTGCGCGAAGATATTTCGCCGTTTGTTTATAAAATAATACAAGAAGATGCCATACGCTATGCAAAATCGTGTATGACGTATGAGCGCTGGGAAGATCTGCGCTATTTATTGCGCCAGGGTGCTGAAATTGTACACTGTTTTTTAGGCAATGATCATCAAAATTTACTTTTTAAGTTAGCAAATAGTCATGGATCCTATGAAAGATGCTTAGATATTGTGCAGGGTATTCCTGCATTGCATCCCGGCAGAAAAGCATTTGTGATTGGTAAAAATAAACCATAGCCCGTGCAAAATATACCACTTTTGCGGCTCTATGCTATACTGCGCACAAGAATTTTTAGCAAAAGGAGCAGTATGCAGTGCAGTATTGTGACAGGTGGGATACAAGGAATTGGACGCAGCATCGCTGAGTTTTTACAACAACGTGGCGATGCTGTTACTGTTTTTGACCGTGTTGATCAGCATGATGCGGCAGTTGCATCGCTGGTTGCGGCTGGTATTGGTTATCAGCAGGTTGATGTTTCTTCTGCAGAATCAGTAGTAGCAGCTTTTGCAGCGCTTGACGCTCAGGGGCTTCAGCCCTATATTCTCGTCAATAATGCGGGCGTCACGCGTGATGGTCTAGTACTACGCATGAGTGAAGCTGACTGGCAAATTCCTTTTGATGTGAACGTGAAGGGTGCCTTTCTCTGCGCTCAGCAGGCGATCAAACGCATGATCAAGCAGCCAAAAAGTTATATCATTAATATTAGTTCACTTGTTGGCATGTATGGTAATGCAGGGCAAGCAAATTATGCGGCAAGTAAGGCAGCGTTGATTGGCTTTACTAAATCGCTCGCACATGAATATGGCTCGCGTAACGTGCTTGTGAATGCTATTGCACCAGGATTTATTCAGACACCAATGACTGATGGATTACCAGAAGTGGTTAAGCAAAAAGCTTTAGAACTCATTCCGCTCAAGCGCTTTGGTCAGCCGGCAGATGTTGCTCATCTCGTTGCATTTTTAACATCGGGCCAGGCTGATTATCTCACAAGCGAGGTGTTTGTTGTCGGCGGTGGGATGTAGTATTTTTTTTAATTTTAGTTATCATGAGAGCCTTATTTAGTACTTAAACAGGAGATGATTATGTCATTTAGCAGAGAAGATACACTCAATAAAGTAGTTGCCGTTATTGCTGAAAAGCTTACGATGCCAGCAGAAAATATTACCGCAGAATCAACATTTAAAGATCTGGGTGCCGACTCACTTGATACCGTTGAAATTATCATGAGCTTTGAAGAAGAGTTTGGTATCGAAATCAAAGATGAAGATGCTGAGAAAATTAAGACCGTTGGTCATGCTGTTGACCTGATTCATGGTGCACGCACCAAGTAACTTTAGTTTTTATTTGCTAGTTTTTTTAGTGTGAATGTCTTGTATGCATCCCGCTCACCCTGAGCTTGTCGAAGGGCACCGGCCCCCTGTGGCCAAGAAAGAGCGGGAATATGCAGAGCAAAAATTATTAATGAACCGCTTTTTCTCGTCCTGACGGACTTCGCCCGTTCGACAAGCTCAGGGTGAGCGGCAGAACAGTCATTCTGACGTGTGAATTGATTTTTGTGCTGAGAGCTGGGCAAGAGAAAAAAATATGAAGCATCGTGTAGTTATTACCGGTATTGGCCTTGTAACGCCTCTTGGTGTTACAACAGAGAGCTCATGGAAAAATGCTTGTGAGGGCGTCTCTGGGATCTGCGCAATGCCAGAAGCATTTAATCTTGCTGGCTATCCCGCAAAAAGTGTGGGCCTGGTACGTGGCGAAGATGATTTACTTGCTGCCGTGCTCCCTGCAAAATATCATCAGCGCACTGAGCGTTTTATTCATTTTGCTCTTATTGCCGGCTCTGAAGCGCTTAATCAAGCAGGGATTACCAAAGAGTTTCCAGACAATCGGCACCAGATAGGCTGCTATGTTGGTGTTGGCGTTGGTGGTGCGGCAGGCATTCTTGACGCAGGGCAGCTATTTCAGGAAGGCGGACCAAAGCGTGTGAGTCCGTTTGTTATTCCAAAAATTATTAGCAACATGGCGCCAGGGTGGCTTGGAATGCAGTTTAATTTGCAGGGGCCATCATTGGTAACCACTAGCGCATGCGCATCGGGGACAGACGCCATAGGGTTAGCTTTTCGTACAGTGCGTGATGGGTATGCTCACTACATGCTTGCTGGCGGCAGTGAGGCATGTGTAATGCCACTAACGGTTGCTGGTTTTGGTAACATGCGTGCGCTGTCTGTTTGGGATGGAGATCCTGCGCAGGCAAGCCGACCGTTTGATAAAGATCGGTCGGGCTTTGTTCTTGCGGAAGGCGGGGCAATGCTTATGCTTGAACGGTTTGAAACAGCACAGGCACGTGGCGCAACTATTATTGCAGAAATAGTGGGCTATGGCGCAACGACGGACGCGTATCATCTGACGGCCATGCACCCAGAAGGGCGTGGTGCGATTGATGCAATACATAATGCTCTTGCTGATGCGGGAGTTGCTCCCGATGAAATCGATTACATCAATGCACACGGCACCAGCACTCCCATGGGCGATGTCCAAGAGACCATGGTCATTAAAAAAGTATTCGGTGCTCATGTTGACCCTACAACAGAAAACCATGCGGTGATTAGCAGTACAAAATCGATGACGGGCCATATGCTTGGTGCAACCGGTGCTGCAGAAGCTGCATTTTGTGCGCTTGCGCTGCGAGACCAAGTTGTGCCTCCAACGATCAACATAACCACTCCCGATTCTGCGTGTGACCTTGATTATGTGCCCCAGCAGGCGCGCTTCAAAGCGCTGCGCTTTGCAATGTCAAATTCATTTGGCTTTGGCGGTAGTAACGCTGTCTTGGTTTTTAAAAAAATCTAATTTTTCTTCTGATTCTTACTGCTTTGCCTAATGTATTTTACTCTGCCTACTTTCTTGTCATGCTCAATCCAGGAGTTATCTATACTATTTTTGGGGAAGGGACAGAGATGAGAAAACAACAAATTATACTTCTTGCGGTAGCATTTTTATGGCAGGGTTTGTCAGCTGATCCTCTAGTGAGGCCAACAACAACCATTGTGAGGCAACCAGAACGCGCTATTTCAGATCCAACACGTGTAGAAAGACTCAAAGATCATGGGGATTTTAGTATTGGTGGAAGTGTTGGGTCTCGGATAAAAAAAACGGCAGAAGAGCTTCGGCTTCGTATTGAGGGTGAAACAACACGAGAGGTTGGATCGTTGGAGTTTGAATCTCAATCTGCGTCAGTGTTGCCAGCATTTGAGCCTCAGGGTAAACCTCAGGTTGCTG
>CAMDFF010000033.1 GCA_945897315.1 candidate division TM6 bacterium UASB124 | reverse complement strand
TGTGTGGCGATTTACCATCACGCGCAGAGATTGCAAGCATGGCCCGTAGCGGAGAAGCAGCAAGCGCTGGTCTTGCTGGCGGCGGAAGAGTTAGCAGAGGAGCAGCTGCACGCGCTACAACTACAGGCTCATTTATGGACCGCCTTCGTGCCCTTGGCGCTGACTTTCTTGATCTAATGGAGGCCGCAGGGGGACATGGATTGAAAGACCATGTGAGTAAAACGCCGCAGGATTTAATTTTGCGAGCAATTACAAAAAATGTAGATGCAGCAACTGCTTTCACAAATAAAAAAATAGCTACTCAAGCAGTCCTGCAAAATATACGCAATAATGCTCCAGCAATTGAACAATGGTCAAGTGATGCTTTAACTACTTTAGCTAAGCAAACAAGAGCTGGCGCAAGAATCAAGGTACCAAGAAAAGCGTATGAGTATACTCATACAAACCCTATTGGTTTTGGTGTTGCTGGCGATAAAAAAACAGTACTCTATAATTTGACTAAATCTAGAATAATAATAGAACCTGATGAAACTAGTGTTTTAAAATTTAAGCTAATAACATACTTTCCAGTAATTTAGTAAAAATAAAAAAGGTAATGCCTTATGCATAATTTAGAAGCATTAGAATTTTTTCTGATTGGCGATTTTAGCCAAGGTGTTGATTATGAAGATTTAAATAATGTAATTAGTACGCTAAAAGAAACTAATGTTCATGAAAGTTTAATCGCCGTGCTTAATAGTATTATTAAGCACGGCGATTATGAAAAAATTGCATTATTTATTAAAGAACACGGCGAACGAACAATGAGACCCCACAAGGCTGAACTGTTTGTTAAATTTTTATATGCCCGATTAACAAATACGCCAACTGAGATGACGCCATGGATACTGCAAAGAATTGAATAATTTTCACACAAAACAACGAGATCAAATTATGCCAGTTATTTTTAGCTACTTTCTCACCGACTACTTCACCAACCCAAAACGCATCGAAGACATCGACACCGTCATCAAAGATTTTAAATCACGCGAAGACGAGCAGATGCACCAAGAGCTTATTTTTGAACTCCGAGAAATAATCAGAGAAGCCAATTACCGCAACTTGGCACCAATAATCAAAGAGCACAGCGGTAAAGAGATGAAACCCTTTTTTGTTGAGCTCTTTGTCAAATACCTATGCGATAAAATTACCACCACGCCAACCGCATTGAATGCCACATTTTTGCGACAGATCAGCAAAATTTCGCCTGAGTAGAGACTAAAAAACGCCATTTTTTACCCCTTGCAAACATCGATCAGATCAGTCTTCCAAATACCTGAAAACATCGATGGATCGCCTTCCCTCAACACGTCCAAATCGACTACTGGATCGCTGTTTTCAGCTGGTATAATGTTTTTACTAAAGAAAAATAATGTAAGACACTAAAAAAGCCGCCCCAGAACAGAGCGGCCTACAATTACTATTGAAACGATTTTGGCTAACGCAGTAGAAAGCAGTTATTCGAGAATAATGCCACTCGCCTCGACTGCTTCTTCAACCATTTTCAATCCTGTGCAAAAACACAAAAACCGTTCTTATGGCGCTTTCCAACATGCTACTTGGCAGCGAATACAGAGGTAGGGTAGCTCTTGAGCAGTTGAAAGTATAAAAGATACAATGTGCTGACGAGTCCCTGCTTGGAAAAGCTCTTCTGTTTTGGTAACCAACGCTAACATCGCATCGTACGTATCAACCCCATCTAAAACATTACGCAGCATTGTCCCGCGTATGCCACCAAGTAGCTCTGGAAGACCAAGATTTTGCGTACTACACCGAGCACAAAGAGCCATCGGTTCTGGTTGCAAATCCTGCTTGCATCGTTTTTTATATCTCGTAAACAGTGCATCTTGCTTTGCCATCCCAGCAAAAACAGATGTTACCCGCTGCAATTTTTCAATCGAATCAACCTCAGCTGACAACCCCATACAACAATACAACAGCACACCAAAAAATACTAATCCAACCTTCATACTCTCCCCCCCGAGATAGACATTTATAACATCGTTTAACGCTCTTTTTTTATCTTTACACGTATCGTTCCATCCTGCCAAGATGTCACATTTTTACATTGCGGACAAGGCACATTAAGCCCATTTGCTAATCCTGCAAGTGAGTAATCCCAAAAGCCCCTGACTTGGCCGCTTAGGCGAAATTGCATTACCTGTACAAAAAAGCTCGCAATAGGTTCGGCAATTCGATTAATTACAGAACCGGTAATATACCCCGAAAACTCGCCGCCCTTCATAGTTTTCATGCATACAAGACATTTAATTTTCATTATATTCTTTCGTACATAGCATAGGCGACTAACTTAATTTCTACCCATTCATACTCCTGACAGCAAACCCTGTCAAAGAATTTTTGTGTATAGCACAATCATGCGCTTAACTCTCTAGCTGAAAAAAAATAGCTTACGTACGCAAAAAAAGGCCGCCCCAGAACAGAGCGGCCTACAACTAGTGAAACGATCCTGGCTAACCAGGAAGAAAACCGTTACTCGAGAATGCCACGAGCAATAACCGCATCGACTGCTTCTTCAACCATTTTTAAACCTGGAACAAGCACGTGGGCAATATAAAGCCGTATCAGAATAATGGTGCTGTCTTTAATTTGTGCCATACCATTTTTAAATGCTTCTTGCTCTTCTTCTGATGGCGTACCAAGATCAAGAAGTTCTGCTAGTTGGGCTAAATCAGAATAGCGAATACTATCTATAATTTTTCCTGAAATCTCATAAAATTTGCTGTAATCAGAAACTGTACCAACATCAATACCAACGTTTAATGCTTTTTGATTAACGGCAAAAACAGCCGTCTGAAGTCTTGCAATATCTCTGTCGAGACCAGCCTTCAATGCTTCATGAAAGCTAATCTTATACTGGACCGGCCACGTTTCTTGTGATACCGCAGATACGCTGCTCATTGAAGCGAGAACAAATACACCACCCAGTAAAAGTTTATTCATAAAAATCTTTCGCTTAGAAAAAAAATAGTAAAAATAACCACGCGACACTATTCTTACCTATTCTAAACGATTTCACAGAGGGCACAAACGCCCCAACGGGGTCGGCTTTGCCAATTTGGCAATAGTACACAGGATTTTAAAAATACTATTTATTGCATGCAGCAGCATGATGGCCGTAGAGCAGCTGTATTGCTTGCTAGTAAATCGCGCATTGCAGCGGTCATAGGCATCACTCCCATAATTTTATCATAAGCCCTGGCTCCCTTGAGATATTTCCCGCCATAGGAAAAGCCAAATAAAGCTCCAAGCTGAATCATAGTTGTAACTAATGCCACTTTGTCCGTGCCCGCCAGCAAATACAAGGGCGTCTGCCGAGGCCAAGACCGTCGTGGGTCGAGAGATCCTTCGCTGAGCATTATCGAGATTCCGTTCACATCTGCCCCATGGGTCAATAAAGTTCTAATCAAATCGCTTTGTGCCCGCTCCCTGTGCTCACATGCTATGATCAGCGGTGAATTTCCGTGATTGTCAGGCATATTAACGTCAACGCCAATTGCACAGCAAAGCTGAACCGCTCGCAGGCAATTTAATCGACATGCTTGTGCCAATAATGTTTCACCAGCTTCATTGATAGCGTTTTTACTTAAAGAGTAGGTTCGTAAGCCTTCCAACAAACTAGAGCTCGTCACCTCCCCAGATTCAATGGCCGCTATGCTAAATTCTACTGTTTGTGAAAAAATTGAATATTGAGCGGAAGACGGAACGCATAGCGCATCACGCCTTTGTCCAGCTACCATAGCGGCAGAAGGAGCCGATGGAGCCTGGAGAGCACCCGTAGCAGCTAAAAGAGGTCGTCTTAGACTGTCTGAATCTGCTGTATGCAGAAAAAAAGTCTGAGCACTCAAGAAAAACAGCACCAATGACTTTCGTAGAATAGTACATTTCATGACGATCCTTCTCTTCTTACAGAATAAGTGATTTAGCTTCAACTAATGTTGATTGTATAGATAATCATCATGAAGACACATCATATCACAATAACAAGTGAACAAGGGGCTACAATCCATGCCGATTTTTAGTCCAGCACGACATTCGCGCGATGTCACCGGATGCACCGGAATGACCATAATCGTAAGAAAAGCAATTGCCTAGCCTCATGAAATGCGCTACGCTAACCTTCATCTTTAAGTATCCTAAAACAGCCTAAAACTAACCCCGCGGAGTGCGCCATGATTGATCTTGCACAGCTACGTGAACAGCCATCTGAAATGAAAGCGCTTATTCTGCGCAAAGAGCCATCGTTCCCCGTCGATGATTTAATTGCCCTTGAGCAGCACGTACGCAGTATTCGGCACGATGTTGAAGAGCTGCGCAAAGACAAAAATGACCTCGCGGCACAAGGTGCAAAAGGTATTACCCCAGAAGTGCGTGAGCGTTCTATCAGCCTTGGCAAAGAGCTAAAGGCTAAAGAAGCTACACTGGCAGAGCAAGAAGAAGCTTTTAAAAAGCTCTGGCTCACCTGCCCAAACATTCCCCAAGATGATTTGCCTCTCGGTAACAAAGAGGCCAACAAGCCCGTTAAAGTTGTTGGCGAAAAACGAATATTTGATTTCCCTCAAAAGAATCATGTTGAGCTCAACGAAAAACTTCGCTGGTTTGACATGGAAACGGCTGCGCAAATGTCGGGGTCAGGCTTTGTACTGTACCGCGGTATCGGCGTTAAGGTTATGTATGCACTTACCCGCTTGATGCTCAAAAACAATGCGTCATTTGGCTTTGAGCCGGTCATCCCTCCCTACCTGATCAACAGACAAGGCATGTACAACGCAAGTAATTTGCCAAAATTTGAAGGTGATTTTTATCAAATTGAAGGCGAAGATTTGTGCCTTATTCCAACAGCAGAAGTTAACTTGACCAATATTTATGCCAACCGCATTTTTGAACCTGGCCAACTGCCAAGCCGCATGACAGCATGGACAAGCTGCTTCCGACGGGAAGCTGGCACCTATGGTTCAACCGAGCGTGGACTCATTCGCATTCACCAGTTCGAGAAAGTTGAACTCTACAGTATTGTTGAACCAGAAAAAGCCAATGAAGAGTTGGATTTCATGGTCGGCTGCGCTGAAAACATTTTGACGCAACTTGGCTTGCACTACCGCGTCAGCCTGCTTGCGACTCAAGACTGCTCATTTGCTTCGTCAAAGACATTTGATATCGAAGTCTGGCTGCCAGGGCAAGATCGTTACTATGAAGTTTCATCATGCTCTAACTGCACAGATTTCCAGGCTCGTCGTGCACAAATTCGTTACCGCAAAACTGCTGAAGGTAAGCCTGCACTCGCAAGTACCCTTAATGCTTCTTCGCTTGCGCTTCCGCGTTTAATGGTTGCATTGATGGAGAACTATCAGCAAGCTGATGGCAGCGTTACACTACCTAAAGTATTGACTGATTTGATGAACGATTTGTGGTAGGCCATCAGCTACCACTCTGAACAAGGGGTAAAGCTATGATCGATAACCAGATCCGTAACAAAATAAAAAAAATAAAGCTCATGAGCAAACGTATGATGCATAGCACCCTTTCGGGTGATTATTTGTCTGCATTTAAGGGAACGGGGCTTGAATTCCATCAGATTCGCAATTATCAACTGGGTGATGATGTGCGCTCAATCGACTGGAAAAGCTCTGCTAAAATGGGCAACATCATGGTTAAAGAGTTCATTGAGAACCGTGAGCGAACTATTGTTATTGCGATGGATACATCTGGCTCTCTTGCGTACGGATCTAACGCAGCTCTTAAACAAGAGACGGTACAAGACGTTGCAGCTGCGCTCGCATGCATTGCCCATGAAAACAAAGATAATGTTGGCCTAGTGCTGTTTAACGACACCGCCCACACGACATTTTCTCCCAAAAAAGGCCATGCGCATGTCAGTACTATCTTACATAATATTTATGCAACACCCATAAGCGGCAGGACTAATTTCACAGCGCTTGGTGACCACCTGCTCAAACACCCTCAAAAAAACATGGTCCTGGTAATTGTTTCAGATTGGCTTTTTGACACTGATGAAGCGCTCAGCAATTTTAAAACGCTAACAAAACTTTATGATGTCATTGCGGTACAGGTGAGTGACCCATGCGAACAACAGCTTCCTGATATTGGATACCTAGAAATTCGCGACCCTGAAACAGGTGGAATGGCTATGATTAATGCGCGCGATATTAATCATTTTTTAAAAGAACGCCAGCTGGCACAAAAGCACTTTTTTGAGCGCAATCGGATCAGCACCCTGAGCATCACTGCTGGGGCACCGTTTATCCCACCTTTGGCAAGATTTTTGCAATACCGTTCGCGACGATAAAGGAGAGTTCCATGCAAGCACAAACAGATATTTTTGAAATTTATGATTTTTATGTAACCCCCTGGTGGCAAGAACCGTGGATTTTAGCTACAATAGGAGCAATCATTCTTGTTGCCGGAGTAGCATTATGGTACTTCCTGAAACGGCAACGGGCAGTTACACCATGGGAATCCGCTCTAGCACAGATTAATAGCCTCAGTCCTGATCATTTTGGACGTAAGGACGAATTTAAGCAGTTTTATTTTATGCTCTCCAGCATTGTTAAAACCTATGTTGATGCACGCTATAGCTGGTACACCAGAGCAAAAACTGATGATGAATTAGTTAACTGGCTTGAACATGAGCACCCTGAGCACGTATGCACTGCCGTCATGAAAACCATGGTGGAGAATATGCTCCTCATAAAATTTGCTAATGTTGACGCAATTAAATCACAAGCCTTGCACGACAAGCAGGCCATTATTGACCTCATAAAGAAGACAAAACCAACATCGTGAAAACACCACACATTCAAGATTCTGATGACAGGCCATTCCAGCAACCCCCTCGCCATCTGTACATTCATTGGCCTTTTTGCAGCTTTAAATGCCATTATTGCGACTTTGTTGCCTTTGAACAACATGCTGATCACCAGGCAGAATATCATCAAACGCTGCTGGCAGAAATTCGGACCTTTGCAGCCCAATATGCCAGTCAGCCCCCAGCACCAATTGATACTATTTTCATTGGGGGTGGAACGCCTAGCCTGTACCATTTACCCTGGGTAGAGGAGCTTTTTAGCACTCTTCGTGCTTGTTTTGATGTATCTACGTGCACAGAGATTACGCTAGAAAGCAACCCCGCAGACATCGATGAAGAAAAGCTCGATTGCTGGGAACAGGTTGGTATTAACCGTCTCAGCGTTGGAGTCCAAAGCCTTGATGATGCCGTTTTACTCAAGCTCAATCGCCGGCAGCGAGCAAGTGATGTGCAACGAGTAATGAAGATTGCTCCAAAATATATCCCCAACCTCTCAGTCGATCTCATACTAGGCCTTCCTGACGTGTCTCCCAGCATGTGGGAGTACACCATTGCACAGGCAACACAGTGGCCGATAAAGCACCTTTCAATGTATTTTTTGACCATTCATGAAAAAACGCCTCTTTATTTTAAAGTTGAACGTGGTGCAGTTACCCTCCCGGACGAGAATTATATGGTGACCCTATACGAGCAAACCATCAATCAACTCGAAGCAGCCGGCATCATGCAATATGAAATTTCTAACTTTGCTCGCGATGGATACGAGTCTTTGCATAATAAAGCCTACTGGGAACGCAAGCCCTATAAGGGTTTTGGTGTAGGAGCTTCTTCATTTGATGGATCTGGACGATATATCAACACTAATAATTTAATTTTATACATGAAATCTCGCGGAAATGCTGATTGCATCGTACCATGCACCACTGAAATACTGACATCAAAACAGGCTCTATTAGAGCACCTAATGCTGAGTTTGCGACAAAAGAAGGGACTAGACTTGCAAGGCATGGTATACTTGTTAAATCCTAATGAGCTGATAGCTCTTAAGAATCAGCTACCAATTCTTGAAAACGCTGGCCTGATTACGGTAGCCAATGACCGAATATGCTTAACACATAAAGGGATGGCCCTTGAGAATGAAGTGGTACTTCGCTTGTTTGATTAGGGCGCACATTCTGACATTTATATTTGATTGTATATTGATTTATTCACTCTTTCTCGCCTAAAGGACACTAGAAATATTATGGCAAAACACGTTGGTATTAAACTCCCTGAAGATTTAGTCGAATACTTAAAAACTGAACGTGCCTTGGGCATTCTTGCTACCTTCTCAGAAAAGGGCATTCCAAATACCACGCCTATCCAGTGCATCTACCCTAAAGGGCAAGAGAGCATTTTGATGAGCATCCACAAAGAACACACCGGTTACCACAACATGGTATGGCAGAAGAAAGTAATGATTAACTTTCTTGGCGAAAACAATATTGCTTACAGCATCCTTGGTCGTGCTGGTGTCGTCAGAGCCCCATCATTAGTTCACCCGTTGATGAATATAATTCGCATTGATATTATTGACATTAAATCTGATCGCTCTATTTTAACAAAGGTAGAACAGGGCATTTCGTGGAGCTATACTTCATCGGAAGCAGAAGAGCTTGTGAAATGCTTGTATCGAGAGCTAAAAGAGCTCGCTAAAAGCTTATAATTTTTCAGCAAAGGTGTGGGATGAAGCGACTTGTGTTATCACCTGTAACGGTGCTGTCTGTTTTTTTTACGGGCATAGCATTACTGCATGCCTCAACGGCCTTGCCTCCGCAAGCTAGCACCACGGCACAAACAGCTCCCGTCTCACTCCCTGGCCCTGACACCTCTGGGCCAGCAGAAAAAATTGGTACACAAGGAAACTGGGTTAAAAAGCGTGAATGGCTCATGAAATCACATGAGGCATTTGCTGAAATTCAAGCCCTCGTTAACCAGGTAGAGCAGGTCCGCGCTATTTTTGTTGAAAAGCTCAATAGTACAAATAATATTCTCAACGTCTATTATCGTGAGCTTGGCCTGACCGAAGGAAAACTCAATGAACTTTTTAATAGCGTTATAAATTACCTAGAGCATAATCGCAAAAAAACACTCGCAAGCTTTGGTGGCACACAAGAGCACCAAGACCCTGATTTACAAGCAAAGATTGATATTGTTGAGTCCAACATCAAACATCAACGCCTTGCGCTTGACCAGTTAAAACTTGATATGAAAACGGTAGAAGATTTAGGAAAATCACTGGTTGATCGCGTTACACGTGTTGACGAACATATTGCGATTGTGCAAGATTTGTTTATTAGTGCACAAACAAGCGTCAATGAGCTCTGGGATATAATTGATCACAACAAGGCGCGTGACAAATATTATGGGCTCAAAATTACCATTCTTGAAAAAATTAAAGCTGAACAGACTTACCTACAAGATGACTTATTGCAAGATTTTGATACGGTCACACAAACTATTGTAAGTCAGATTGGCCGCACACAAGAAGCAATTAAAAAAATTGAAACTGATGGTTTTTTTATTAAAAATCGTTCAAAGCACATCAAAGATGTAAAACTGAAGGATATGCTTTCTAAAACTACCACAGCAACAAAGAATACCAGCGCAAAACGACAAGACGACGTGCACCAGGTAGTACGTGAGCGCACTCTCACAGACCGACTGTATGAAACGAGCATAGAGGCAATCGCCTGGGTTGTTAGACAGTTTTATTGGTTAAAAACGCTCATCTTTGGTGGCCCAACACAAGCCCTCTCTACTACAAAAATGCCCCTCGCTCAGGTGGCTATCATCCC
>CAMDFF010000032.1 GCA_945897315.1 candidate division TM6 bacterium UASB124 | reverse complement strand
GCAGCAGCAAGAGTAGCTGTAGAAGTTGCACAAGCAAAAATAGTTACCGCAGCCCTTGCTACCGTGCCGAAGACGCAAAATGGCATCATGGCTTTCTTAAAAAACCTTGAGCCAAAACGCATGCGGATTGCTCGTCAGTTGAGAGCTCTGAATAAAAAGGGTGGAGGGGTAATGAACAGTTCCCAGATGGTGGAGAAAAATGCTCTTCTAGCCGAGCGAGATAAACTTGGCACAATACGTGCAGGAGCAACAAGAATGTTGGCTACTATGAAAAATAGCTTAGGTATGAACAGAACACAAAAACAAAGTGCAACAGCAACAGGAGTAGTAGCAGCAGTAGCTCCAGCAGTAGTGAAATAACCTGTTCCGTCGCCTGCTTATCTGCAGGTTGTTCGTGAATCTAGCCCATTATTATAGCTAGCTGCCTAAGCACAATAATCTAGTAATAGAAAGAAATCATAACCAAAGAGGGCACTCGAATTAACGAGTGCCCTCTTTGCCATTCAAGCACATTTTTCTTCAGCGCGATCTTTTTCGGGTGGCCTGCTTTTTCATGGGTACTGATAGGCTAGCCCCTCACTGAAAACAAGTTGCTCTGGGCTGCTGGAAAGTACCGTCATAGGATTATCTAACCGAACAAGATCAACAGCATTCTCTAGATCAAAGAGGCGAATTGCTTGCGTCTGTTCTGCAGCAAAAGCAAGCGCTAGGGTTGTTTTGCCAATTTGGCGAGGCCCCAAGATGGCACATACTGAATGCACACGGAAATGTCTTTTAACGTCTTCTAGGTATCGTTTACGGTTAATCATTGGCTTCCTTCCTTGTTAATTCGACATACCATCTCGAATTAACAAGGAATTCTCCTGTTTTCACTATTAATCGTATTTTTAATTTTTGGCCATTTGTTCAATCGCCTTTCGCATTTCAAGGCAGCCTGTTGTTACCAGCTGGGCAATTGCATACAGCGGGTACGAGTGAATTTTTTCGTGCACCGAATAATTGTGCGTAGAAAACCGTACGCCGTAGGGGCTTGTTGGATGCCGCTCAAGAAACGAATGCATACTGCGTAGGGTGCTGCCGCTACCAGCTTTAACTTCAAGGGGAATGACAGTGCGATTGAGATTAATGAGGTAATCAACTTCAGCATTTGCGGGGCCCGTTTCGCGGTGCCAGTAAAAAAGTTCTGCTTTATCGTAGGGTTCACTGTAAGCCATAAGCTCCTGACCAACAAAAGATTCGACCACGGTGCCCTTATTTACAAGATCATCTTCAGGGTTGAGAAACCACTCGGCTGTTTTCAGGCCAAGCGCTGTCTGTGCGAGCGCAATATCCAAAAATATTGTTTTGTAGTCTTGCGGATCGATTTGAGCACCAAGCGGGATGCCTTGGCCCGCAGAATAATGAATTTTGTGTGCAATGCCTGCTGTTTCTAAGAGGTCAAGTGCTGGGGCTAATTCGCGTTTGCGATATTCCCCCTCAACGAGGCTATATTTAAATTTTCGGCCCATTTGAAGCGGGATGTGCTTGAAAATAAGATCAACATATTTGACTTGAAGTTTGCGGGCGTATGTACCAAAATCTTGGCGATAGGCGCCTAAAATTCGACGGTGTACTGCTGTAAATGCTAGTGGGTCTTGCTTGTCGAGCCATTGCGCGATTGCGTAGGGCATACCGCCAATTGCCAGATACTCTCCCACACAGCGTAGCGCCAGAGAATGTAGTGTGCTACTGAAGGGGGCTATGGGAGAGTGTTGCATGATTTCTTGAAGGAGAATGCTGTAACCAATTGCTACCAAAAACTCGGCAAACGAGAGCGGGTACATATACAAAAAAGTAATGCGCCCAACGGGCACGCCTACCTCTTCTATAGCAAAATCGAGCAGTGACCCTGCTGCGATGACGTGCAAGGTGGGCATGAGTTCGTAAAAATAGCGTAACGCCGTGATTGCAATGGGCGTGATTTGGACCTCATCAAGAAATAAGAGCGTTTTACCAGGAATAATGGATTTTTGACTGATACTTGATAAATCTCTGATGATGCGGTGAGGATCTAATCCTGCATCAAACACAGAGCGAGCGCTGGGAGTTGCTTCAAAATTTATTTCGACAAAATGTTCAAATGTTTTGCCTAACTGGCGTACAGCATAAGTCTTTCCAACCTGGCGAGCACCGCGCAGAAGTAGTGGTTGACGCAGGCCGTCTGACTTCCATTCGAGCAGAAAATGGTCAATTATGCGCTTCATTAAGACACCTTTTTGGTTGAAAATAGACGCTAATGCGAATCATTTTTGGTTGAAAATAGACATCGATCATGACTGTTTTTGGTCGAAAATGCAAATACTGATATTTTATGAGGGCGCTTATTACTTTGCTCTGACAGTATCTCTTCAGGGTGCTTCACGAAATTACTCTGAGTGCGTATACTCACCAGAACAGTTTTTTATTTTTAAAAAGGGAGTAGGAACAGATGAGTAAGCAGTATTGTATTTTATTGGTCCTGGTGCTCGCTGGTTGCAGCGTTTTTTCACGGCAGCAGGTGAGGTCGCAAGAGGATTTTTTAGCTATGCAACAGACTTTTATTACGTCGCTTGACGATGCGATGGCACGCTTTGTGCGCAATGTTCCAGAAATTGAAAACAAAAAGCAGGTGTGTCTTGCCTATGCTCAGGCGCAGTATGATGCGATTCTTGCGATTGCACCTCAAGACCGTACGTTTGAAAACACAGCCCGCGCGCTTGATAAAACTTCAGGAGTGATTGGTGAGGTTGTTGAGGCTTTTAACTTTGTGACGATGCTGTATAACGATACTGCCATGAGTGAAGCGGCAACAGCAGCGGGTAATGAGATTAAAAAGCTGAACGAAGAGCTCTTTTCAGGCAATAAAAAGATCTATCAGGCCTTGGGTGAGTACCTTGAAAACGGGTACAAAAATGACCAGCTTGAGCCAGCTGAGCAGTACTTTTTAGATGAAACCATGGCTTATTATAAGCGCCGTGGGATGCACCTTTCTGAGGCGGAACTTGAAAAAGTGACAGCGATTAAAAACGAAATCGATGCGCTGGTAAAAACATTTGAGTCAAATATTGATAGCGATCAGAGCACCATTACCGCAACGCGTGGTCAGCTGGCTGGTATGAATGAGACGATGGTTGATGCGTTTGAGAAGAAGGGCGATGATTGCTATGTTCTTCATTGCGATTACCCAACACGTAGTGAGGTGATGGGGTACTGCAGCGTGGCGGACACGCGTAAGCGCTTTTCTGAAGTATTTGGGAATCGTGCGTACCCGGCGAATAGTGCAGTGCTTGAGAAAATCATTGCGTTGCGTGACCGCTTTGCCAAGGCGCTTGGCTTTGAAAGTTATGCTGGCTACGAAATTTCTGGAGAAATGGCAGCAAGCCCTCAGCGTGTGGAGCAGTTTTTGGAGCAGCTGATTAAGCAAGCAACAAAGAAAGCAGAGCACGAAGCGGCAATGCTTAAAAAAGAGCTACCTGAAGGGATTGCACTTGATGAGCGTGGACGTTTTTACAACTGGGATTTTGGGTATGTGCATAATCTATTCAAGAAAAAGCATTTTAAGGTTGATCAGCGCGAGATAGCTGAATACTTTCCCGTTGATAAAGCGCTTGCCGGCATGCTTGCCATTTATGAGAAGCTGCTGAGCTTAAAGTTTACTATTGTTAAGCCTGCGTGGGCCTGGCACGACGACGTGCGCGTGCTCGAAGTGGTTAGTAGCAAGACTAATACGCTGTTTGGGTATATCGCCCTTGATCTGTACCCGCGTCCTGGGAAATATGGCCATGCGTGCTGTGGTGCAATTGTGTCGTCAGTGCTTAACCCTGAAGCAACAGCGTTTGCTGGCCGTGAGCCAGCGCTTGCTGTGGTGGTTGCAAATTTTCCACAGGCAACAGCAGACAAGCCAGCACTCTTTAAGCACGATGATGTTGAAACCTTTTTCCATGAGTTTGGCCATGCGATGCATTGCATGATGGGTGCAACTAAGCTCTATTCACAGGCTGGGTATCAAACAAAAACAGACTTTGTTGAGCTGCCATCGCAGATTTTTGAAGAGTGGCTTTTTGACCGTGATTTACTTAAAAATCTTTCAAGCCATTACAAAACGGGTGAGCCGTTGCCCGATCATTTGATTGAGGCATTGATTAATTTAAAGCGGTTTGACTCGGGGCAATCAGTGCTTGGTCAGGCGTGCTATGCATACCTTTCATTGCATTATTATGGTGCTGGCGAGGAAAAAGATACTGATGCCATTCGCCATGAGCTAACAGCTCGGCTGATGCCTCACCTGGTGCCCAATTATATAACGCATATGCAGGCTTCATTTGGCCACTTGGGTGGCTATGCATCGCGCTACTACGGCTACTTGTGGTCAAAAGTATTTGCGCTTGATGTGTTTTATACCTTGCGGCCACGCGGGCTGACTAACCCAGCAATGGGTGACTTATTTGTTGCGGAAATTTTGGGCCAGGGTGGGTCGAAAGATCCGAATGATATGTTGCGTTCGATCTTAGGGCGAGAGCCAAAGATCGATGCATTCTTTGACGATCTTGGTTTGAATTAAATTTTTTAAGGGCCCGCTGAAAAGCGGGCCCTCGTTGTTCTTATTTATCTAGCAGTACTCGCATGTCATGTTTTACAATCCGTTTAGCAACGGTGTTGTCTTGCACCTTGCCGCATCCGGTCAGTATGGCGGTGCCGCCAAGTACGAGTGTGCAGAGTAATAACGTAATAAATCTCTTCATGATTCCCCCTCTCTCACTAATTAAATATTTTGTATCATTGCTTGCAGGCAGTTGTCTGACCCTTTTTTCTGTTCGACGGTAATGCTTTCAAAATGCTGTTTAAATAACGTTGCCTTCAGCAAGCAGGCCTCATTGCCTTCGCGGCTGATTAACATAGCTTCTGGCAGCACCAATTGCTGGTTATCTGTCGCTAAAAAATCTCCGTTGGGAACAACGATGTTGCTTGGCTGTGTGAGTATGACCACCGTGAGCGGATTAATAACGAGATCGTCTGGCAGGGGTTCTGTTCTAACTTGCCAATACGAGCGCTTGTGTTTGTCGACATTTAGCTCAATCGAAAATAGCGATGTTGGTGCTGGCGCTGGCAAAAAAGCACGATGTGAAAAAGTGTTTCCCTTTAGCCGTACGAGCTGAATGCTGGGAGTAATGGCCAGATATACTTTTTGTGCCGTGTGGCGCAAGGGGAAAGAGATGAGTCCATCGGTGCTCGAAATAGCGAAGTAGCCACCGTAGACTGCAGCAATGCCACCAAGTGACGGCTTGAGCAGCCCAGGAACTTTTGCTTGGAGTAAAGTTGCGGCTTGTTGCCCTGGTGTTTGTTCACGTAAAATTTGTTTGTTTGCGTCACGTTCTGCGGCATCCAAAATGCTTTGTGGCGCATGCCGCAGGTACATGACAATGCGATTGTCAGCACAGATACTACTGGCGCTCATAGCAGCAATTAAAAGTGTTCTTTTTATTGTTTGACGTAGCTTCATATCCCCCCCCATCCAATTTTTATCACAGGTTCCCTTACTTCTGTTTTGAGTGTACCTGAAGTTATCGTCAATAATAAATCAATAAGAGAAATTAACGAAAGAGTGCCCTGTGGTAAATAATTTTCAAATGTAAAAGTTAAGCTAAAGAGGTTGCTGTTCTTGCTCATCATGCCAGGGGGCCGAAGAAAAACAGGGGGTTATGATTGCCACGGCCGATATCGCGGGTATACTTATAGAATCGCTACATAAGTTTATTGTGGTTTTTGTTGCTACACGCGTAAAAACCCATCTATCACAGAGTATTAATTCATGAAATCACGTCCAATGGATAAGGCCTGGGCAGAATTTGTCGCCCACGTACAGCCTAATGAGCTACAGCTTGAACAGTTTGAAAAATATGCCGACTATTTGCTGAGCTGCAATGAGCAGTTTAACTTGACCGCAATCCTCGATGTCCCTGGTGTTGTGCGCCAGCATTTTGAAGATTCAGTTGCGCTTGGTAAGTTTGTCGATCTGAATGCAATTACAACGATTGCTGACATTGGTACCGGTGCAGGTTTTCCTGCGCTACCACTGAAGATTATGTATCCCCATTTAAAAATTATTTTGATTGAAGTAACGCAGAAGAAGCAGCAATTTTTACACGATACCATTCAGCTACTTGGCTTAACGGATGTTGAAATTTGTGGCCTTGATTGGCGGACGTTTGTGCGCAACAGCGATTTTAAAATCGACTTGTTTGTTACACGTGCGGCCCTTGCCGAAATTGAACTGATCAGAATGTACCGCGCTGCGTGCCCGTACAATAAGGCAACGCTGGTTTATTGGGCATCTAAAGAATGGTTGCCTCATAGCAAGGCTGCGCCGTTTATTCAGCGCACAGAGTCATACAGAATCGGTCATAAAGATCGTCGACTTGTATTTATGGCGCCACCTGTAGTTGTGCCACCACAAGGTGCATAGTTTTTAAAAACTAAGTTTTTAAAAAACTGAATTATACATAAAAATCCCCAGCAACTCCGGCTGGGGATTTTTACGTTTTGAGTGCATTAAAATACCCCCTGGGCTGCAATGAGCGGCAGGGGGCGTGACTTGTAAAAACAGTTTAATACTCTATTTTATGCGTTATTGTTAGAAAACTATTCAGCATCTACTTGGGCAGCAGGATCGATGGCAGCAGCTGCAACGTCTGCTGCAATGTTCGTTCTATTGTCTGTTACGAGTGCTTGTAGCTCTTCGAGCATGTCAGCTGGAATGCCTGATCCGTCTGCCCAGAAATTTACTAATTTTTCATTATAAAAAAGATCTAGTTCTATGATTCCGATGCACCCTGAGATATTCAGGCTGTGGAGTAATTGATTTTGCGAGACGTCGAGCTCGTGAAGCGCTGCGCAGTGTGAGATATTGAGTTGGGTAAGGGCTGTGCAGCCTTCGATATCTAGAGTGTTGAGTGCTGGATTGTGTGAAAAATCGAGTTGGGTAAGCGCTGTGCAGCCTTCGATATTTAGAGCGTTGAGTGCTGGATTGTGTGAAAGATCGAGTTGGGTAAGCGCTGTGCAGCCTTCGATATCTAGGTTGTTGAGCATGTGATTGTGCGAAAGATCAAGCTCGGCAAGCGCTATGCACTGTCCGATAATTATGCCATCGAGCAATGGATTATGTGCAAAATTGAGTTCGGTAAGTGCTACGCATCCCTCGGTATTTATGCCATTGAGCAATGGATTGTGTGTGACGTTGAGTTCGGCAAGAGTTGTGCAATCTGCGGCGAATAGGGTTTGGAGTTGAGGATTGTGTGTGACATTGATGTGAGCAAGTGCTGTGCATTCTGAGACCTCTAGATGCGCAAGCAATGGATTGTGCGAAAAATCTAGTACGGTAAGCGCTGTGCAATCTAATATCTCTAGCTCGTTGATCAATGGATTACGAGAAAAATCTAGTCCTGCAAGCTCTCTGCAAGAGCGGATCGCTAGGTTTTTGAGCATTGGATTATGTGAAAGGTTAAGCTTGTTGATTGCTGTATTCCTAATGTCAAGGTAATTGATGTGAGGTGTCTGCGACACGTTGAGTTCTGCAAGCCTTCTGTTTTCTGTGATTACCAGTTGTTCTAGCTGGTTTACGTTGAGAGTCAATGTTGTACAATGCTCTGCATGGTCAGTAGCCAGAATTTTGAGAGTATTGCTATTGATAGTTAATTGAGGATGCTGAAAGTGATGGCAATCTAGCCTATGCGGCTGCATAATAGCGAGTATGAAATTAATAATTTCTGACGATAGATCCACAGGCAGATTATTACAGTGAATAGTAATACCCCGAGTGCCATCAGCAAAGACCCGCGTAGTGATTGCTTCTTGCAGATTGAGGGCAGGATCAAGGCTTAGCTGTCCTGGAAAATTAAAGTGCCAGAATAAGCACAGTGCTAGACGCTTTAATGTATTAGCTGGTGTGTTGTTGGGTATTGCAGCAAGAATTGCTTGTGCGTTGGCACGTGTTGTGCCTGCTGGAAGAATAGTAGCGGCATTTATCGCGATAATGTTGTAGGGCTTCTCAAAAAGAGTGATAAGTTTTTCCACCAATGCGGTTAAGTCTTCACGAGCAGAATCATCATTGCGGTTGATTGCTTCTGTGAGCAGAGATGAGTATCGATTAATGCATGATTGAATGGGTATTGTATATTGCCCAGTTTCTCCTGGTTGTCGATTAAGCCTAAAAATTTCTCTTGCTATGGTTATTTTTACTGCTGGTGTAAGAATCTCTGGAGTAGGGGGAAAGGCAAGCTTGCTGGCAATGCTTGTGATTTTGTGTTCTATGATTTTTTCATGGGTAATCTGCTTGGTAGTTTTTGTAAATGAGCTTGCATCTGGTGCCGTCATGAATGACGAGAGATGACCAAGGAGGTTTTTATCAAGGCTAGATAAGTTGCTAGCTACTCCTGCGCAATCAACGAATGGCGCTGCAACAACAGCAACAGGTGCTCCAGCTCCGGCGCCAGCCGCAGGCAGCTCTCTTTTTCGTTTAAGTGGTCCTTGAGCGCATTGATCACTATCACTATCGCTGTCTGTGTAGTCTACAAGACCAGGGTATGTTTTTTCATCTTCCGATTCGCTATTGCTACTGGTGTCAGGAGTGGCGTGGGGGAGTGGTCGTTTTGCCGCTGCATCCAGTGAAGTAGCAAAGGCTAGCGATAGGGTAAACAGCGTGGCTGCGAGTGTTACATTTTTCATAGTTTCTCCATTGGGCCAGTCTGCAAATTATTTATAATTGTAATTATTGCACAATAGTAACAGATTGTCAAAAGGGGCGCTAAGCGGGGATTTGTTACGTTTTTAGGGCATTATAAAAAGCGACTGGATTACCCCTATGCTTTGTGCTCTAAAGAGATTGTAACTCTGGCAGATCTGACGAACAGAAATCGGATACAAGGCCGTTGCAAGGTGGATCATTTGGCAATAGACAGAGAAGCCCTACAGTTATCCGGTACTTTGCGGCGGTAAATCCGGCAGAACTGCATGAAGATAACTGAGCTTACCCGCGGAGATCTAAATATCTGCGTAAGCTAAAGGTTGCAGTAATGCGACTGGATGGATATTTAGAAGTCAGCAGAGGTCATAGTAGCTGGAAAAAAAACAGCGAAGGACCGAATCTTTTAACGACATTGCGAAATCTGGAAAAGAATGGTGGCGCTTAGCCTACACACCACAGGCCCATGAGGCAATGGGGGTGGGCTGGGCACAAGAAGAAGGGCTGAAAAGCCTGAGAGGCATTTACCTGTCTTTATGAAAAAAAAGTTAGAAGAAACCGCCGTATACGTAAGTACGTACGGTGGTGTGGTAGGAGGGGCCAGTGGAAACTAACCCCTCCTACCCGATTGCCTGAGCCCTCATTTTTTATGCAAATTTGGCAAATTATTTATTTAAGCTGATGTTTAATCGTAGTCTTTAAGTAATGGCTAAAGATTTAATTTTTATTAAAGCAAAGGACCTGGTAATGTTTTTTCATAGAAAAATTTTATATGCTCTTGCAGTCGCAGGGGTTATATCCAGCGTGTTGTTCAGTGTGCAGAGTGCTGCGCCTCGGCCTCGGTCAAGTAGCCCGTCACGCACCACTGTAGCCACAAGAATTCACTCTGTAGCGCATTTGGATCATACTGGTGCAGTTGCTACTGTTGCCGCAGAGGGTCGATAGATTCTAGTTTCAAGTGCAACAGCCTGGTTTTTGCCTGTTAAATACCTCAAATGGGGTAGAATACTCTAAAATTTTACGCGGCGTATGGTTCATCATCGCCTCAATGTCCTCAATTTCACGATCTGACCACTGATTTATATTT
>CAMDFF010000031.1 GCA_945897315.1 candidate division TM6 bacterium UASB124 | reverse complement strand
AATATAAATCAGTGGTCAGATCGTGAAATTGAGGACATTGAGGCGATGATGAACCATACGCCGCGTAAAATTTTAGAGTATTCTACCCCATTTGAGGTATTTAACAGGCAAAAACCAGGCTGTTGCACTTGAAACTAGAATCTATCGTTGCACTTGAAACTAGAATCTATCGCCTGAAAATAGTCTAAGTATCTTGTAGTATATTTTGTTACTGCTATTGACTATTTGAACAAATTTACCGAATAAGATGTTCTGTGGCGCTTGTTTTTTTATCCCTAGATAAAAATAGTAAGAAAACACAATCACCCCTTGAAACCGTCGAGGCCTGCCATTCGACCTGTCCTCTGTAGTCACCTGGACGTATGGCGATTTTTACCCTCTGTAAAAATCGCCATACAATACATTCCTAAATTTTACATATTTTCATACCAGCTATTTGCCCGTACCGGTACCAAGTGCTTCTTCAACACTGCCCTTACCAAAGTTAAAAACAGCAGGGTCACTATCTGGCATATACATTGCCCCATCTTGGAACATAAAGATCGATTCTTCGTTCATCAACCCAGCGTCGCTGCCCTCATCAGTCCAATCACCAGGTATTTTGATTTCTCCGTCAGACACAATAGGCGCTGGCGATGCCGTAGCCTCTCCTGTACAAGCTGGGCCAGCCATACCAAAATTACTTTGCAGTAAAGAGACAGGCAGTCCATCATATTGAAAATATTGTTCATCACGCTGCGTACACGCCGTCGTCCAAACCCCTTTGTACAATTGATATTCCAAGTCATTACGCTCTAATGGGTGCGATTCATGTATCTGCTTACAACAGCCACGCCACCAATCCATTATATCATTAGGCATTAAATCAACTTCAAGCACAAATACACGGGCATCTGAAAACACTGGCCCAAAGGTAATACCAAACAGACACTCAGCAAACAAGCTCCTCGCTTCTGTAGCGTTCGTCAATGTAAAACAGTTGGGGGCATTAATCACCCTAATACCCTGACGAAAAAAACTCACTGGTTGAATGGTATCAAAACGCTCATGGACACGCCACGAAACGGGATCATCTTCTCCATCTTGCAAAACCTTGCATGGCGACCCCTGATCCTGATGCCCACGCATCAGCATAAAAAGGCCATTCCTATTAAGAAGCTTAGTTATATCATCGCGATGCAATACATAAAGATCGCCAGCAGGACCACGATGCCGATTGATGGCCCACTCAACTGCAGCTAAATCCTCTAGCTCTGCAGATGAGCGCCCAGACAATTTTTCGTCTGTAGCAACGCAGCACACATCATTCCACTCGTAGTGCTTTCCAAAATGTGGAGCTCCATAGCGAATTCGCTCACAATGAATACCCGCTTCTGCTGCCAACAAAGGCCTTGGGTCATGATGTGGTGCAATACCCCCATGGCAACACTGCATAAACCTCATAGCACCAACAGTATCATCATGAAACCCTAAAAATAGTGCACTCGGCAATGAGCTACAAAATTGTGCGTAATATTCACGCAACTCTCCAACCACACTTTCGCCTGCATGCGGATACTTACAAGCAATTTCTGCCCCAAATCCAAAACTGTCTATCATTGCGCCACTTTCGTGATTTCCACGGGCAATATGAACCTGACTCCAATTTTTATTCTTCAGGCGTAGAATAGTGTAGACTGACTCAATGCCCTGCAATCCCCGGTCGGTTAAATCACCCAGAAACACTACATGAATATTGGGGGCTAACGAAAAATCATCGTGCACATAACCAAGCTGCCTCATCATCAGCAAATTACGCAGCAATGCATGTACACTGCCATGAATATCACCCATAAAAAGCACTGTTTGGGGCGGTGCGCCCTCGGCGCGAATAATTTTTTTCTCTATAAATACTTCTTTACGCTCATCAAAATCATGCGCATGCCCAGAAAAAAAATTGGTTCTGTAGTTATGCATCCAGGCTAACTTCTCGTGATAATGCTTATGAGCTTGGGCTATATAGCCCCCAAACTCTATGCGTAAATCTTCTACCGAAATAGTTATTGCATTGAATTTATTGTCTGTATCGAGTCCACTTAATAGTCGTTCTTCAACATATTGATCTGCGGTTTGACCGGCTTTTAAAGAAAAGATAGCCTCTGCAGTATTTTTAAAGATGGTATCTGCAAATGTGGAGATCCGCTCAAGCTTTTCAGCAGAAAAAATAGCCCTCTGAAATTCGTCAGAGTCTCCATCAGAAACAGGAGATACTCCACCAGAGACTAACCCCTCATCTTCAGGAGGCATTCTATTTCGATTAATAGCTGATAATAGTGAGTCAGCATCATCTTCATCATCAGCTTCATCAGAAACATCAAAAAAACCTTCTGGCTCCTCTTCAGAGTCTTCAACCACCGCAAGGCATGGCATAGGTTGTACAGCAGCTGCAACCGAAAGAGTCGGCAAGCGACGAACAGGAGTCGGCGCCACATACGATGGGCCACCGCCTGCACCACCAAAAGCTGGCGGTACAGAAGCTGATAATGACGGATGAAACAATAGAGAAAGCGCTACAAGAAGCACCCCGTGAAATATTTTTTTATTCTGGAACATGCCAAACCCCTTTTTATATAGACCATAATGCATTATTATTATAATTGTAATTATTTTTTAACAATAAAAGCAATGATCGTTTCAAGTTGGAGTATTTTTCATGAAAAAAGGGGACCTTTACAATCAAGATCCCCTTTCACTTTTTATCTATACAGGAGGGTTTATACCATTTGGTAAGCCAAATACGCGATAAACAAGCTAACCAAGGCGGCACCGGTTCCGCGGCCCATTGGACGACGTTTCATCAAACCAAAGGCCAATATGCCAAACGCTAAAAACATAAATCCACATGCCCAATGCAACCCAGCAAGCTGAACAGGTTTATCTGAAAGCACGGCAAGCAGCCCTAAGATTAATGTTGTTTGCCCAAGCACCGTACCAAGTGTTGGCCCAATCGCCAAACCGAAATCGCCACGACGCAAAGCGCCGAAACAAAGCGCTAGCTCAGGCAAAGTGGTACCGACACCCAAAATCGTTGCGCCAACGGTCTCTAGAGGCAAATGAAACCCTTCCGCGATAGCAAGCGCATAGGTCACGGTAATATGTGAGGTGATCATTACGATTGCAAGGGCAAGAGCCAGCTTAGTAATAAGCAGCCACGTAGAAGACGGACAAACAATTACTTTTGGTGCTGAACTGCATGGTGAGCAGTTCGTCGAAATACAGCGCAAGCAGGCAGGAGAAATAACTTCTTCCTCTCCATGGATCAAATCACGCATATCTTTGTGCTTCCAAAAATACACAATGGCAGCCGCATAAATCGCAAGTAAAATAACACCATGCTGAGCAGTTATGCTGCCCAAACAAAGCAACGTAAACATAATCAGCGCGGTCAAAAATAAAATTCCAAGCAATTTTTTGTTATCTGCAGAAGAGATGCGAATTTTGTTCCCAGCAATAAGTAATGCTGAACCAACAACCATGGTAACATCGCTAAAATTGCCACCAATAATATCACCAATCGCTACTTCACTCACTCCAGCTAACGCTGAAGAGATCGTAATCGCCAATTCAGGAATATCAGCTGCAATTGCCAGCACAACAAAACCAAGAAAAAATGTAGAAACATTAAAACGATGTGCAACTAAAATAGCGTTGGAAACAACAGCATCACCGCTGAACCATAGGCCAAGAAGCCCTGCCACCACCACACCAAGATATGCAATAAGCATCACATCCATAATACGAGAACTTTCCAAAAAGCAGTTAATTAATAAAAAAACAAAAACCGATCAGCCGCCTACCCCCTCGCCACTAAGGCAAGGACGCACAGATGCTGTAAAAATAACCCCACAACAGTATAATTCACCTCCACATTTAGTGCAACCTGGGGTACACTACCCTCACTATGCCAAACAAGCACTTTACCCACCTTCATTTACACACAGAATTTTCCTTGCTAGACGGGGCAATTCGCCTTAACGACCTGGTTAGAACAGCCAAAGAACAGCAATGGAAGGCCGTTGGCATCTCTGATCATGGTAATATTTTTGGTGCCGTAAAATTCTTTCAGATTGCTAAAAAAGAAGGTGTAAAGCCTGTTTTAGGCATTGAAATGTATTTTACTCCTGATATCAATATTAGAAATCAGCACGAAAAATACTGCCATTTAATCCTGATTGTCCAAAATAAAGAGGGCTATAAGAACCTCTGTAAAATGCTCGCTATTGCCTACAAAGAAGGTTTTTACTTTAAGCCTCGTATCGACTATGCCACTCTAGAAAAATATTCTGCAGGCCTGATCGCTTCAACTGCCTGCCTTGGTGGGCACATCCCTGAGCTTCTGCGCGGAGGTAATATTGTAGAAGCACAGCGTCGTTCACAATGGTTTAAAGATGTGTTTGGCAAAGATCGTTTTTATTATGAACTCTCCCCTGCCGACCAACCTGAACAAAAAGAGCTCAACTCGCTTCTTGTACGTTACGGCAAGGAGTGGGACATTCCATTGATCGCTACATCTGATGCTCATTACTTGATGGAAGCAGATCGTGAAGCGCATGAAGTGATGCTTGCAATCCAGACAAAAGCAACGATCGATGACCCTAAGCGTTTTTCATTTGGGGACTGCCGCGTTTTTGTTCGCTCTGAAGAGCAGATGCTTAATGCTTTTCCTGAGCAGCCGCAAGCAATTTGGAATACAGGACAGATTGCCGATTTGTGTGATTTTAACTTTGAATTTGGGAAGCTACATTTTCCACAATTTCCAATTCCCGCAAAACACACGCAAGATTCTTATTTCAGCCAGCTCTGCAAAGAGGGCCTTGTGCGCCTTAAGGGACTCGGTATTATCCCGACTGACCTGTACCAGGTGTATGACGATCGCCTTGAACTTGAAATTGATCTGATCATTAAAATGGGCTTTGTCGGATACTTCTTGGTTGTGTCTGATTTTATTCAGTGGGCTAAGCGACAAAATATTCCTGTTGGCGCTGGCCGCGGTTCAGCAGCCGGTTCACTCGTAGCATGGGCAATGCAAATCACCAATATCGACCCCATCACGTACAATCTCCTGTTTGAGCGGTTCTTAAACCCTGAACGCGTAAGTATGCCCGATATTGATATAGATTTTTGCATTGAGCGACGCGAAGAGGTCATCAACTACGTTAAAGATAAATATGGCCACGACTGCGTTTGCCAGATTATTACCTTTGGTACGATGATGGCAAAAGGCGTCATCAAAGACGTTTCACGCACACTAGGATTTCCGTTTCAAGATGCCAATGCAATTACTGATTTAATCCCTGACCAGCTAAAAATTACGCTCACAGAAGCGATAGAACAAGAGCCACGCTTAAAGCAGCTGATCGACAGCAACCCTAAAGTTAAGCACTTATTCGACATCTGTTTAAAGCTAGAGGGCCTTACCCGCCATGCCTCAAAACATGCTGCTGGCGTTGTTATTTCCCCCGAACCACTTGCAGACTGTCTGCCCCTCTATGTTCCATCAAAAAGTACTGATCTCGTTTCACAGTACGCGATGACAGAGCTTGAAGCTGTCGGTTTTCTAAAAATGGACTTTTTAGGGCTTCAAAACTTAACCGTTATTCAACGTGCATTGATTGCTATCAAGCGCAACCACCGGGTCGATATTGACCTGGACCGCATGCAGCTCAACGATGAAAAGACTTTTGAGCTTTTAAAAAAAGGTAGCACCAAGGGCGTTTTTCAGTTTGAGTCTGAAGGAATTGGTGAAGTTTTACGCAAACTGCAACCAGATAAATTTGAAGATCTTATTGCGGTGAACGCACTGTATCGGCCAGGACCGCTTGGCTCTGGAATGGTAGATGACTTTATTGATCGTCGCCATGGGCGCAAGCCAACCACCTACGCATTTCCCCAGCTAGAACCTATTCTAGCTGAGACGTACGGTGTTATTGTGTATCAAGAGCAGGTTATGAAGATTGCATCGGCAATTGGTGGGTACACGCTGGGTGGCGCAGACTTGCTACGGCGCGCGATGGGTAAGAAAAAAGCTGAAGAGATGGCCAAGCACCGTGCTATTTTCACAGATGGTGCACAAAAAGGCGGCTTTGATACGAAAAAAGCTGGCGAAGTTTTTGACCTCATGGAATATTTTGCAGGTTATGGTTTTAACAAATCACACTCTGCAGCGTACGCGCTGATCGCCTACCACACGGCTTACTTGAAGGCAAACTATCCGTATGAATTTATGGCTGCTGTGGTCAGCTTTGAAACTGACAACCCTGACAACTTGACGAAGTATCTCCAAGAAATCCATGACATGGACCTGGAGACAATATCACCAAATATTAATGAATCAAGCACCGAGTTTGAAGCACGGGGCAAAACAATTGTCTTTGGCCTACAAGGCATTAAAAACGTTGGCAAAGTAGCTCTAGAAAGCATTATTGCTGAGCGTAATAAAAAACCATTCACCGATCTTTTTGAGTTCTGCAAACGTGTTGACCTACGCGTGGTCAATAAACGTGTCATAGAAAATTTAATTTGTGCAGGCGCCATGGATATTTTCCCTGGCAACCGGGCACAAAAAACCGCTGAGCTTGACCCGATAATCGACCTGGCGCAACAAGAAAAAGAAGCTGCACGCACGGGACAAATGGGCCTTTTTGGCGCACTTAGTGGCCATACTGAAACCAGCGGCAATACAAGCTTCATGTTTAAGCCACTGCCAGAATGGGCCGACAAAGATAAATTAGAAAAAGAGAAAGAGGTCGCTGGCTTTTACCTCAGCTCACACCCTCTAAAAGTGTATCCACTCGTCAGCATGTTGGATCATACTTCTTTTAAGCAAGCACTGGAGCTGATTAAAAATGTTAATTCGCTTAAAGAGCCCATGGTGGTTTGTATTGGACTAGTACAAACCAAACGCGAAATTACAACTAAAAAAGGCGACCGCATGGCCTTTTTACACATGGAAGATCTTTCTGGCGGGGGTGAAATTATTCTCTTCCCAAGCACCTTTGCTAAAGTTGAACACTTACTCAAAGAGTTCACGGTTTTTCTTGTCAAAGGCGCGGTAGATATCACGTCCCAAAATACCTGTAAAATAAAAGCTAACGAGCTTATTCCTATTGATTTGGCGCTGCAAGACACAAAACTTGTCAAAACAATCACCCTGCGGCTTCCTGGCACCATTACGCCAGACCTCTTAGCAATAATCAAGCAAGCATTGCCACCCGGCAGTATACCTGTCTATTTTTCATTCACCGAAAATAAACAGCAGTTACTGATGATGAGCAGCACTAAAACTACCCCCATCATCGACATGCTTACCAAACTCACGGACCTTGGCATTCAGCCTTCACTGCAAATTTAAAAAATCTGCACTGTTCTCATATTGGTAGCACATTCTCTCAAGACTTTCGAATCGTATGAACAGCATGGTACTTTCACTCAGATACCTTACCATAGCCAAGGAGTCGAAATGCACCAATCTTCACCTACCATCAACCAAAAAACTATTGTACTCATCACTCTCTCCATCAGCAGTCTATTCTCCCAGCACCAACTATGGGGAGCTGCTTCACGATATATCACGAGCAGCGCATACATCGCCGAAGATACAATACGGGTATCTGCGCCTAGCAAGCTACCATTAATCACTGCCGCACGATCTGGAGACTTACCCCTTCTCGTACGCTTAATTACTGCAGGTGCTGATCTTTACGCAACAAACAAAGACGGTGATACCGCTTTAATTATTGCTGCATCCTATGGGCACGAAAATATTATCGAAGCATTAATAATGACAACAGAACGGCATAATCTGTTACTCAATGCACACGATGTGCATGGATATACTGCGCTTATGCATGCCTGTACGCAGCTCCATAAAAAAAGTGTTGAGATGCTCACGCTAGCAGGCGCAAACCTGAATATAAAAAATGATGATGGACTGACTGCTTTAGCCCTAGCAAAAAAACACACCGTTATGAATGACACTTCCCCTCGCCACGACTGTTGCAAAAGAGAGGCAGAAGACATTGTGGCTTTCTTACAAGACTATGGCGCCGTCTAAATAAAACCATCTACAGCACCTGCACACAGAATAAATCGTGCCTGGCAGCGAAACATACTATCTTTTAGTAAACTCATCAACCGCCTCCCCCTTCCTGCTATGATACAGAAGACATTACAAAGATTTGGTAATAACTACCGGGGGGATGTTATGAAGAAGATCTTGGCTGTACTGTTTATTTTTATATCACTACAAACTGCAGTACATGAGCCGTATAATCACCGAGGCTCGACCGCACTCATGCACGCCTGTTACCATCTCGATATAGAAAGGGTCACCGCCTTGCTAGCAACAGGATCTGACGTCAACGCGGTTGATGCGACGGGAAGTACGGCCTTACTCTACACTACCAAAGCATATTGTGCTGACCTTGCTTCGCTCATTGTGAGAATTTTACTTAGCTATGATGCAAACGCTAATAGCGCAGATAATAACGGCAACACACCGTTGATATATGCTTCATTTGCAGGACATTTAGGAATAGTCAAAGCCCTCGTCGCAGCTGGTGCCAATCCCAATCTAAAAAACACCATGGGCTTAACAGCACTAATGCTATCTATTCATCATGAACGAGATGAACTAGTCCATGCACTCGTAGATGCTGGAGCATATGTTGACGAAGCAACACCTGAAGGAATAACCGCCTTAATGGTTGCCTGTGCACATGGACGATATAAAGCAGCACACGCTCTCATCGCTAGGTCAGCAGTCACTACCAGCAACTGTCACAATACTACGCCACTCATGTATGCCGCAAGCAATGGACACGTAGATCTTGTGAAAATACTCCTAAAAACAGGCGCTGATGCCTCTGCTGTTGATCAATCAGACCATACTGCTTTCACATATGCTGAGAAGCAGACCCATACGGCTATAATGAGATTGTTATCTAACCATAGCAATAAAAAATATGCCAAGAAGCATGTTATAGAATAGTAATAATCAGTTACGTATTAAATAGCAAAAAGGCAAAGACTGGGAGTCTTTGCCTTTTTGCTATTTAATAGACTGTTTGCACTGCAAACAGTCTATTATTTATTTTCTGCTTGCAGTGCAAGCATCACAATTAGGATCTTCGGGCTTGTTTAGCATCGTACAAACTGAGCACAACCATTTACTTGCTACTCTCAGTTCTTGTGCTGGCAAACAACCTACGCCAGCACCAGCCCCACCAGTCACAGGCAGTGTTGCCGGAAGTGATCTGTCAGAACTATATAGGCACCTGCAACCCTTACAGTTAAGAGCCCAAGCAGGATTATCTGTACCACAGCGGATACATTGCCATGGCTCACCTGATAGCACAGAACTGCCAGGCAATTTTGTCTTAACTACTGGCCGAGCAACAGCAGCATTCCCTGTCCCCGTACCATATCCACTCGCCGCTGTTGGTGCAACTAACGGTGAGGGTGTGGATGTTTTTGGATTGTACAACTGATGACAACTGCTACAATTAAGTGCTAGCACAACATTTTGTTCTCCACAATAGCCAATGTTACACGTCCATGGTGTAGCTGATGGCAAAAAAGGCTTCTGCTGAGAACAAGTTCTACAATATTCTGCTGTTGCAGGATTTCGAGAATAACATCTGCCACCCATGCATTTCCATTCTCCTGACTCTAGATATGCAGGCACTGGAGCACGAGCTGGAACTGGAGCATACCCTGCACCAGCACCAGATCCACCAGCCATGGGAACCTTAAATTCTAGAATGAAGTGCAACACCTCCCCAGGTATACTGGGATTTGTAACCAAACAAAAAAAGGTGTTGCATGGAAAATTATACGCATTTCACCCAGGAAGAGCGAGAACGAATTTATCAATTACAACAAGATAAAATGGGGCC
>CAMDFF010000030.1 GCA_945897315.1 candidate division TM6 bacterium UASB124 | reverse complement strand
TTCCCAGTACCTATGATGAGCTGACGAGCATTAAAGGCGTTGGCCCTAAGACGGCAAATTTGGTCTTGGGTGCAGGATTTAACGTGCCAGCCATCTGTGTTGATACTCACGTGCACCGCATCTCTAATCGTCTTGGGCTGATCAAAACTGCTACGGTAGTAGAGACCGAACAGGCTCTACAAAAAATCTTACCAAAAAAAGACTGGATAGTGTGGAATAATGTTTTAGTCGTCTGGGGGCAAAATATCTGTGCTCCGATTTCACCTAAGTGTTCGCAGTGTGCTATAGCGGATGAGTGCAAGCGGGTTGGAGTAGGAAAGAGCCGGTAGCTTCGTGCGTTTGAAAAGCGCTAGCTATCTGTTTGGTAACTCAGAAAAAAGGTATAGTCAGAAAAAAAGGCATCCGTCGCGAAACGGATGCCTTTAAACTTTTCAGTCGTATCTCAGGGGAAACCCCATCGAAGGAGACTTAGTTAGCAGCTGGAGTAGCTACAACAGGAGTTGCTTTTGAGCAAGCAGTTCTGATGTAACCATCTTTGCGAGCAAGGTCAACAATAACAGCTACAACAACAACAGCTGCAGCAGCGATGCCAGCAGATGTTTTAGGGTTGGTGGTTACTGTTTCGTAAGATACATTGTAAGCATCAACAACATGAGTTTTTGCAGCTTCAGCAGTTTCTTTGGTGAATGTCCATGTTGCAATAGCAGGAGCTTCAAGAGCTTCTACCGCGCTAGCACCTTTGTAGTATGCATAACCAGCAAAACCAGCGTAGGTAAGAGCTGAAGCGGTTGCAACAAAAGCAACGCCTGCTTTAACAGGGTTTGCTTTGATCCAAGCAAGTGCGCCAGCTTTTGTTTGAGCGTCAACGTCTGCGTCTGCGATAATGGTTTCAACAGCAGTAACTTCAGCATCAACATTAGCAGAAGCTGAAACGGTGCTAACACCAAGAGCAAGCAATAACGCTAGTACAAGATTTTTCATAGAGATAGTCCTTAATTAATGTAAGTTACACTCAATTTGCTTGCAGAAGGCCTTAAGCTCGCGATTTCTTATTGCCTATTGCAAACAAACTCACACCCTGTTGCCCCCTCAAAAACTTTTTGAGTTGGTTTTCAAGATCTTTCTTATTTACAATGTCTATAGTAGCAAACGATATCTAAAAATCAAGATCTTTTAGTCTTTTAGTCTAAAAGTAAAAACAGCTTATTTGCGGCACAAACAGACGTTTAATTTATGTCTGTAAATATTTATAGACGTTCTGCTCTTTATTTTAATAGCATGCATCTGTGCCACTAACCCTGCATTAATCATGCGTATGGGCTACAGTACCACGACATTAACCTATGCGCAAGTTTTTGAACGTGTTGCAAAGGGAGATCTTTCTTTGTCAGCTCTTTGTGTGGGGCGACTATGCCATTGATTCCCCTGTTAACCTGTTTGGATGTTCTTAAGTTTGCTTCTTTTATTAAAATCTTTTCTTTGATGGTATGAAAAACGTACAGTCGTAAAAAAGGAGCAATAGTGTTACTAACCGAACTATTAATTTCAAGTGCAGGTACATATGCTGATAGACCAGCTTTAACGATGCTTATGGGTTATCGCTCTACGACATTAACCTATGCACAAGTTTTTGATCATGCCCGAAGAATTGCACAATTTCTATCTGATCGTGGAGTACTTCATGGAGACTGTGTATTGCTGTGTGCCCCAAACTCGCCTTGGTGGGTGTGTTCGTGGTGGGCCTGCTTGCTGCTTGGTGCCCGTGTGGTGCCGCTTGCGCCAGAGAACACGCTTCTCATGCTGCAAAAAATTGTAGAACAAACAGAAGCAAAGATTTTTCTGCGTGGATTATCTGTGCGTCATGACCTTGGCATAACGACAATTACGGTAGAGCATTTACCCTATCTAACAGCTAAAACTGCGCATTTTGACTTAATGCTGGTACGTAATCGGCCGTTTGATTGTGCTGAAATTATGTACACCTCTGGCACTACCGGTGACCCCAAGGGAGTCATGCTAACTCATGAAAATATTATGAGCACTGTTCAAAATTTGCAGGCTGTGCTTCATCTTGATGGCAATCGTGAACGGCTACTTTCTGTCCTCCCTTTGAGCCATATGTTTGAACAAGTTATTGGGCTTTTGTTGCCATACAGTGTTGGAGCACGTGTTATTTATGCCCACTCGCATGGAGCAATTCGCGATCTGTTGCAGGCGTATCACATTACAAAAATTATTGCCGTCCCAGAATTTTTAAAGCTAATGGGAGCAAACTTGTATGGCGCTGTTGAACAAAAAAATTTAGCATCGATTTTTAAAGTGATCCTGCGCTTAGCGTTACGATGCAGATCAATGTGGCTCAGGCGCATGTTTTTCGTGCCACTTCATCGTCGTCTTGGTGGTGCATTGGATAGCATCGCCAGCGGTGGTGCCTCGCTTGATCCTGAACTAGAACGCTTTTGGGATAGTCTCGGTATCTGGATTTTGCAGGGGTATGGACTGACAGAAACATCGCCTGTAATTTCGACAAACATCTGGGGTGCTCATAAAATCGGATCTGTTGGTAAACCTCTTAAGCATGTCCAGGTGCATATTGCAACCGATGGCGAGATCTTGGTTAAAGGGCCGAACGTGTTTGTGGGGTACTTAAAAGACCCAAAAAAAACTGCCGAGTGCTTTTCTTCTGACGGGTTTTTTAAGACAGGAGACCTTGGCTATCTTGATGCTGAGGGGTATCTGTTTTTAAAAGGGCGTAAAAAATATATGATTCTTGGCCCTGGCGGTCAAAATGTATTCCCTGAGGACATTGAACATATTCTTAACGCTCATCCAGCCGTCAAAGATAGTTGTGTTCTTGGCGTAGAAAGTGCACACGGCACTGTTTCTATTCATGCAGTTGTGTTGCTTAAAGATGTTGCTACTTCTGTTAATAGTGTTATTGCTGAGGTAAATGATCAGCTTGCGAGTTATCAGTGTATTGTTGGATGGTCAGTATGGCCTGAAGAAGATTTTCCGCGGTCAGTAACGAGAAAAATTAAACGAGATGCGGTACTGAAACGGCTTGCTGAGCATAGTGCTGATACCAAGGCGGCTCCTCTCGCTGAAATTAGCAAAGTGATGCGTCTGGTTGCACAAGTGGCGGGAGTGCCAGTACAGACAGTAGGCCAAGACCTTTCGTTGGTGAATGATTTGAAATTTGATTCATTGATGCAGGTGGAGCTGGTGACATCTATAGAGGAAACGTTTCATATTTCAATCGATGAATCTGCAATTGTTGCAACTACGACCATTAAAGATTTAGAATCTCTTATCAGGTGCCCGCAGGTAGTAAAAAAAGTACCAATGGTGGCTAGCTGGCCACGGGCATGGTGGGCACGAAAAATTCGACGAGGGTTGCAGGGGGGTCTGCGGATTGCAACACGGTGGCTTTTTAAGCTGAGGGTTGAGGGGGAAGAGCACCTAGCTCAGGTGGCGCGGCCGGTTATTTTTATGCCAAATCACGTATCACTCATTGATCCGTTATTGGTTTCGGCCGCACTCCCGGGGGTGCTTGGGAGTGATACCGCATATGCTGCTGGCTACGACATGCTGTACGAAATATATAGCTGGGCCTCAAAATTTCTAGAATTAAGCTTTAATGCATTTCCATTTCCACGCAATGAAGGGGATCACATCAGTGCTGGGCTGAAAAATATTGGCTTGTTGCTTGATGCAGGGTCTTCAGTAACTATTTTTCCAGAAGGAAAGCTGAGCTTAGATGGTTCGTTGCAGCCACTCAAAAAAGGTGCAGGGCTGATCGGTCAGATTATGCAGGTGCCAATTATTCCTGTGAAAATTATTGGGCTTGAGCAATTGGTCCCGTACGATACAATTATTCCGCGCAAGCGAGGTCAGGTCACCGTTCGTTTTGGTAAGCCGATTGTACTTGATCCGTTGATTAATCAAGAAGAAGCCCTGGCAATACTTACCAAGGCCATGCAAGATTTATAGTGCAATGGCAAAAAAGATTCCAAATATAAAAGCCCCTGGCGTTAGAACCAGGGGCTTTGCTTTGGTCACGATTATTTTAGTGCGTTGATTAAAAATCAGCATGTTTTGGTGAGCGAGGAAAGGGAATTACATCGCGAATGTTTTCCATGCCCGTAGCAAAGAGTACGAGGCGCTCAAGACCTAATCCAAATCCGGCGTGTGGCACGGTACCAAATTTACGCAAATCCAAATACCAAGAATACTCTTCAGGCTTCAAGTTCATGGCAGCCATCCGGCGCTCAAGCACGTCAAGGCGCTCTTCCCGCTGTGCACCACCAATAATTTCACCGATTCCTGGGCATAAAACGTCCATAGCAGCAACGGTTTTTTCGTCATCATTCAGGCGCATGTAAAATGCTTTTATCTCTGCAGGGTAGTTGATCAAGATCACTGGCTTTTTAAAATATTCTTCAGCTAAGTAGCGTTCGTGTTCTGATTGTAGGTCTATCCCCCAGCTCACCGGGTACAGGAATTTCTTAGGAGCTTTTTTCAGAATTTCAATTGCATCGGTGTAGGGCAACTGTTCGAACGGCGTTTTAATAACGTGCTCAAGCTTGTTGATAACGCCTTTTTCAATGAACTCGTTAAAGAATTTCATATCGTCTGGGCATGTTTCAAGCAAGTAGGTTAAGCAGTGTTTTAAGTAGCTTTCAGCCAGTGCCATGTTGTCGTGCAGGTCGGCAAAAGCCATTTCTGGCTCGATCATCCAAAACTCAGCTAAGTGACGAGAGGTGTTTGAATTTTCTGCACGGAAGGTGGGCCCAAAAGTATAAATGTCTGAAAGTGCACAAGCGTATGTTTCGCCATTAAGCTGGCCAGAAACGGTCAAAAATGCCGGCTTGCCAAAAAAGTCTTGCGCATAATCCACATGGTTGCCAGGCGTTTTTGGGACCTGGTTGAGCGGCAGCGTGGTGACTTGGAACATTTGACCGGCGCCTTCGCAGTCTGATGCAGTAATAATTGGGGTGTGGAGGTAGAGAAAACCGCGCTCTTGAAAGAAGTTGTGTGTTGCGTATGAGAGTGCATTGCGTGCACGAGCTACGGCGCCAAAGGTGTTGGTGCGAGGACGCAAGTGTGCTATTTCTCGTAAAAATTCAAACGAGTGCTGTTTTTTTTGTAGGGGGTAGGTTTCTGCGTCACACACTCCGGTTTTCGTGATGATTGTATTTGCAAGTTCATAAACCTGTCCTTTGCCCATACTTTTGACGAGGGTACCACGTGCTTCAACTGATGCCCCTGTGGTCAGCTGTGCTAACGTCTCTTCGTAGCCAGGAGCTGTTGCTTGAAAAACCAGCTGTAGACCGTTAAAAGTAGATCCGTCGTTGACGGCGATAAACGAGAAATCTTTCTGGCTACGCACAGAGCGCACCCAGCCTTTTACGGTGATAGTGGTATCAATATGATCTGGTGTAATATTTTTAATTTTAATGCGCATGGGCTACCTTTTGTAGTTATGGAATGCGGTAAAACATATTCATTTTACGCAGGGCCGGCTACAGGTCAAGGTGAGAAGTAAAAAATACAGCGGTTAATGCTACCAAATTGCTTTTTGTAAGATTTCCTTTAAAATCTTTTTTTCATTTATATGCAGTATAATTTTTTATGTGACCAAGGATGTATATGTTCTTTAAAAACACAGTGCTGTATGTATTTTTTCTGGGGTTACCATTAGTTATCAGTTGTGGGCATGCTACAAAACAGCGTGTACATGCTGAACTTAAACAAGAATTTTCTACGATGGCTGTTCCCGTTCAAGGGACTATTCCTTCATGGCTAAAAGGTTCTCTTATTCGCAATGGTCCGGTGACTGTTTCAGTTGATGGTAAGCACAATGAACATTGGTTTGATGGATTAGCTATGTTGCATGCTTTTACTATTCAAGAGGGCAATGTTTTCTATGCAAATCGATTTTTGCGTACACAGGCATATGATACAGTATTTAATAAAAAATCACTGAGCTATGCGGGCTTTGCAGTAGACCCTTGTCGTTCTATCTTTAAACGTTTTTTCTCGTTGTTTCTGTCTTCTGGTCCTCACGCATTAAATAATGCCAATGTTAACGTAGCAAAAATTGCCGACCGGTATGTTGCGCTTACAGAAACACCGCTGCCTGTGGAGTTTGACCCCGTAACACTTGAAACAGTAGGGGTGCTTGATTATAAAGATAGCTTGCCTCATCGTGATACCTGGGAGTCTGCGCATCCACATTGTAATCCTGTAACAGGAGATGCTCTGAGCTATCTGATTGAATTTGGTCATCAGAGTTATTATTGTTTGTATACTATCCCGGCGAATACGCTCGAGCGTAAAGTCATTGCACGTATTCCTGTTGACCGCCCATCGTACATGCATAGCTTTGCAATTACAGAGCAGTATGTAATTTTGGTTGAATTTCCTTTCGTTGTGAACCCGTTGTCTCTAATGCTGACCAGTAAGGCTTTTATTAAAAATTTTTCTTGGCAGCCTGAGCGAGGTACCTGTTTTACGATTGTTAAACACAGCACTGGTGAAATTGTAGGAACGTATCGTAGCAAAAAAGCATTTTTTGCGTTTCATCACATTAACGCGTATGAAACTGATGAGGGCATCTGTTGTGATATGGTTTGTTATGATGATGCCAGTATTATTTATGATGCTAGTGATGATATGTGGGAAGAGCAGGCAAACCGAACTATTTTTCACAAGGAGGTTAAACGTTTTATTATCAATCAGGATAAACGTACTCTTGCGGAAAAAACTATATTGCGCGGTGATTTTGAATTTCCTCGTATCAATGAAAAATATGATGGCAAGCCCTATCGTTATGTCTACATGACAAAGCCAGATAAATTATGGCATGCGCATGAGATTAGACCGTTGTATAAACTTGATATGGAAAAAGGGACAACGATTACTTGGAGCCAGGAAGGTTGCCAACCGGGGGAGCCAATTTTTGTTGCTGATCCTATGGGTCAAAAAGAAGATGATGGCGTGATTTTGACTATCGTAATTAATATTGCTGATCACTCATCATTTTTGCTAATTCTTGATGCAAAAACATTTACCGAGCAAGCACGGGCTACTGTGCAACATCAAATACCAGCAGGGCTTCATGGACAATTTTTTAAGCTCTGTTGAGTTTTTGAAAATCACTCTCTCATTTTTGATTTGAAGCGCTTTTTAGTCGCTCTTTCTGCCTCCTGCCATTCGGAGCCACCTGGGCGTAGTATGGCAGGAGGCAGAAAGAGCGGGATTTACAAACTACACACTTAAAGTTTAATTTTTTTATAAAACTCAACAGAACCTAGCAATAAATAGCGCTGTTAAAATAAGCTAGCCCCTGCATCGTTTAGCATATTGATGATTGCTTGATGGCCCTGATATCTAGCCCAGCATAAAGGAGTCCAGCCATTATCATCCCTTACATTCTTATCAACGCCAGCATTATTAATAAGCCATTCGACAAGTGCTAAATGTCCTCCGTGTACTGCCTCATGAATAACCATGTGGCCATCAGTTTTTGCATTTATATCAGCACCAGCTGCAACAAGATACTGTACAATTTCAAGATGTCCATCCTGTGCTGCCCAGTGTAAAGCCGTGAAATTTCGAATGCCTGTAGTGGTATTGACTGCACTGTCTATGGGAACAATATGTTCACTAATAAGCCATTGTATAATATTAAGCTTGCCTGCATGTACTGCAAGATGCAAAATTGGATACCCCTCATGAGTCCTTGCTTCTTTATCAGCACCAGCTCCAATAAGCCATTTAACAAGCTCTAGGTGCCCCCCCTGCGCGGCATAATGCAGAGCTGTACGTCCATCATCAGCTCTTGCTTCTTTGTTTGCCCCATGGGCAAGAAGATATTGTACAACTGGTAGATGGCCTCTCGCTGCGGCAAAGTGTAAAGCGGTATGGTTAACAGCATTATTTAAGTTTATATCAACACCAAGGGCAACAAGGTCTTTTATAGCATCCAGGTTTCCTTTATCTGCTGCGTCAGTGAAAGCTACGGTTCTGTCGGCGTCTGTTGTTAGAAGATATTGTATAACTGATAAATGTTTCATTCGGGAAGCAACCATGAGAGCGCTAAGCCCTTTTGGATTCACAGCATTGATATTAGCAACTTTATTAGCAAGATATTGCACAACTGGTAAATGTCCATTGTTGGCAGCAATTATGAGAGCGTTATTCCCGTTTGAATTCACAGCATTGATATTAGCACGGTTATCAACAAGATATTGCACAACTGGTAAATGTCCCTTGTCGGCAGCAAGTATGAGAGCGTTATTCCCGTTTGAATGCACAGCATTGATATTAGCACGGTTATCAACAAGATATTGCACAACTGGTAAATATCCGCTGTCGGCAGCAATTATGAGAGCGTTATCCCCGTTTGAATTAACAGCATTGATTTTAGCAACTTTATTAGCAAGATATTGCACAACTGGTAAATGTCCATTGTTGGCAGCAAGTATGAGAGCGTTATCCCCGTTTGAATTCACAGCGTCTATGTCGGCGCCATTTGTTGTAAGATATTGCACAACTGGTAAATGTCCATTGTTGGCAGCAAGTATGAGAGCGTTGTCCCCGTTTGAATTCACAGCATTGATATTTGCTGCTCGTACTTCATGGCTATATCGTACATCACTTATGCGTCCATCTGCGGCTGCAGTGAGAAGATATGTGTCATCATCAAACCAATCACCATTCTGTCTTCTAGTACGTTCTTCGCTAGTCATTCCTGTTCGTAGCGTAAGTTCTGATATAGCCTTGCTAGCAGCAGCTTGTGCAGGATTTAACACAAGGGCAGGTCTTCCAAAAACTGTATTGTAGTTTTGTACAGCTTCAATTATTTTTTTATTCTTAAATATTGTAGAGATTTCGCCTATTAGCTGAGCCAAAGTATTCCATAATCGACCATCAAAGATAACGCTATCATCATCACGACTTTCTATCGCTTTGTTAAGCACAGCAGTAGCAGCTATAAGCGATTCTCGTAGCTCTCTCGAGAGCTTGGGTGTTGATGGATTAAAATGTGCTTTAAGCGACGCGATAGCTTCTTCGCATATGGCATCTATGTTTACTGGTTCTGCGCCGGCACCGCCAATTGTAGGGGCAGCTATAGGATCTGGCGCTGCTTCTGTGGCAGCTTCTACACGTCGACGTTGGCGCTTGAGTTCATGTGGATTCTCATCTTCTTTTTCTATTTCACGCTTGTCAGCTGAATCTTGTCCAGCACCGCCGTTTGCAGGCGCGCTGTGCAGAGGTGCAAGCAAGCCAATGGTGAGCAATAAAATTGTTTGCACAGTGACTGTTTTGAACCTGATCATGAAATACTCCTGCGCAACTCTAACAAGACAAGTCTTGTTAGAGTTTTTTTGTTTGTCGATAAATTTTTTAATAATTCTAATTGAATTTTAGCTAATAACCCGGGTAAAGTCAAACGCCTGCCACCCACCTATTTTCCAAATAATGGTCCAAAAACACAGAGCCCGCTCGAAAGCGTTTATACAGTCGTGATATTGATCCTAGCGAGGGAAGTCGATTTCAGGGCGTTCTCAGCTGTGCAGAACGTTGATCTGCTTGTCTTCCAACCTGTCGACCACAGCCACGTAGGGCGCAGGTGGAAGCTACCAGCTCTTTAGAGCGCAGAGCGTGGTGGGAGAGGGTTTTTGCAGAGGGTGAAAAAGTAATTTTTTGTGGGGGGCTAGATTGCCCGAATCAAATACGGGGCCCTTCAAAAGAGCGTTTCATAGAAAGTTATCTGTTGTATTGTTTTATGGTATGCCTTCTGTGTTTAATATTTTTGCTCAAAAAAGTTTAAAGACAAAAGGAGTTATTGGTGAATAAAATAATACTTTTGATAGCGGGTGTCATTATATGTTCTGCACCCCTTAATGCAATGCGGCGCTCTCATCGCGTGGAGCAACAGAGGCTTGTTGTCTCGATGCTATTGGGAGCTCTACAAACCCTTGATAGAGGTCTTATGGTAGCACGGGAACAAGAAAAAGAGCTTTCAGACTTTGCTGTAAAGGAAAGTCACGTATTTGTGACCGTTGCTAAAGCATTAATAATGGCAACAGACGCCCTGAGTGGAGGTAAGGATCGAGCCGTTATAACAGAGATAGGAAATGAACTTGCGGTTGCAGTTGTGAGAGCATTGGAAGAAAACGTTATCGCTGCTACTCACCTAGATCTTTCAATCATAGTAACAGCAATTAATCGATATAATCACGCTACTGCTCGCAGACTTATCACAATAGACACAGGCATGGGGCGACGACCGGGCAATGCAATAGTTCCGTCCTTTAGGGTCGAATATAATGCCTGCGAAGAGATTGATGGTAAGATGGCAGGGCTGTGTCTGAGTGGTGATGGGGCAGAAGCAGGAGAAACCGCGGCGCCTCCGGAGGTTTTTATAGGTGCCTCTGTGTGCGTGATATGTTGCAATGCTGATGGTGTAGAGATAA
>CAMDFF010000029.1 GCA_945897315.1 candidate division TM6 bacterium UASB124 | reverse complement strand
GCACCAACGTCATTACCACCAAAAACAACGTCTGTTAATCCACCTATCCCATCTGCTTAACAAGCGGATACATAGACAAAGTAGATGCTTCGGTTGCTTTTAGTTTATCCATCGTGATAGGATCCCTCTGATAAACCGGAGGGATTTTTTTTAGAAGGACCTTGCGCCATGCTTTTATTTTTTATAAAAATATACTTTTTTGCCATCTTCATCACGATGCCATCATTACAAGCTGCTACTGAGCAAGCAGACCAGGAGCTGTCTGCTGATTCCGCAACACCAGAAGATTACCAGCTTGCACCTATCGAAGAAGCAGCAATACCGACGCCTGCTGCAATAACACCTACTACTGACCAATCTGCAGCAGTACAAAATTCACAGCTAAAATGGCCGGATACTAGTGAGCTTGATGAGACAATAACGAATATTGTCCCCGCTAACGCAACCACAACAATTAATCTTATCTTTGATAAAGCGCAACAAAGCATTACCTCTATGGACACTGCCATTAAAGAGATGCTTCAAAAACGTAGTAGTTTATATGCTGATTTTTTCACACAAAGCACTACCTCTGATGATTTCATGCAAGATCGTCAGGTAGAGACAGGTGCACTTATTGAACTCTTTAGTCCCTCTGATAAATAAATAAGGAAATATCATGAAAAACACCTACAAAAAGCTGTTCTACATAATTGTATTGTGCAGTAGCTACGGTCATACAGCCATACCATTAGTACCGCCAGCACCGCCTACACCCCCTACACCCACGACAACTCCACCCCAGACACAAGCTACATCAATTAATAATGCTGCTACAGTAGAGCCACAAGCGCCACCACCACCACCTACCGCAACCGCAATACCACTAGAAACACCAATTACAACTCAGGCAACACCTCCAGCTGCTGCTGTGGTCACACCACCGCCACCACCTTCTCCGTTAGTAATACCCGCTACTACTCCAGCAGTAGCACCAATAATTGCTCCAGTAGCTACAATAACACCCGCAGTAGTTCCTGCAGAAATCACAACACCAGTAGCACCTCCTGCAAGCACCCCAACACCAACCCCTGCCATAGTTTCTACATCACCAGATACTACACCCCCACCATTGTTAGCTAGTTACAAAACTGAAGTTGAGCAAATCAATACGCAATTACAAAATATTGTTGCCTCAAAAACACGCATGAAAGAGCTTTTGTTAAGCATTGATAATGATATTACAGCAGCAAAAGCACTCGTTAGTGATGCACGAACAAAAAGCTTAGACCTCTTAAAACAAGGTAATACTGACCAGGCAAAAACGATCGATGCTGATGTAAGCCTAAATCTCACCACTATTACAGATTTACGCAAAAAAGTACTCGAAACAACCACAAGCGCATTCCAAGCAGAAAGCGATAAAATTCAACAAGCAATGAAACAAATAACTCTTATTATTGAGCAACTGAAAGCCAAAGGGGTTGCATTCCAGGCGACGCAAGCTCAAACTCTTCAACAAGCTGATGTAGCCGCTCAGATACAACCACAGCAATCTAGCAATCTTCCTGAAGCGTGGGCTATCAAGAGTAAAGAGACACCAAGCACTAGCATCACGGCACAACAACAGCCAACAATGATTCACTATGCTTTTCACCGCATAGCAGATGTCCTTAGTAAAATAGCCCGCGTATGCTATGTCGTTACACGCAGTTGCAAAGAGGCTATTTGGGAAAAGAGTACTCCTGTTCATGCTAAGCCAGGTAATAATCCACCAGCAGCACCCACGACACCTCCAATAAATGCACCAACAAAACCTAGCACATACTCCTTCGTAGCGCATGAAGCTGGTATTGCTGCGCTAGAAGAAACACGCAACAGCCTAAGCAAATCTGCCGCCACGATTGAACAACGTATTCATCAGTTGAGCCTCAAGCTAGCCAGTAACAAGACAATAGGATTAGCTGTGCAGACCGACATCTCTTTTTTTGAGCCCATACAGCAACGCCCTGCTTGGCGTCAAACCACCGAGCACTATTTCAGCCGATGCCTTGATGGAATCACATGGATTTTCCAAAGCACCAAAGCAACAACCGCTCACACATATCACACGTATATTGAGCCTGCATTCGCTAGAATACACCATGATGTGGAAATGAAAATGACACCAAAACCGCACAGCAGCACACTACCATCAGCGACAATACCAACTATTCCAGCACATAATGGATAATCAAACTTTTCAAGCACGCAAAATTTGCTTACACTAGCAAGATGTTTGAAAGTAAAATCATCATGCCGACAATGAGGAGAAACGCATGCAGGAAAATATTTTTCGTGAATACGACATTCGAGGCATTGTTGGCACTGAGCTGCAGATAGAAACATGTTATGACCTTGGCAAGGCAATCGCAAGCTACCTCAGCCGCAAACACCCAGGGAGCACATCGTTTATCGTTGGCCGTGATGGTCGCCTCCACTCAGCTGCGCTATACGAAGAAATTACGAGAGCAATCACTGATCTTGGCTTTGACGTTATCGACCTTGGCGTATGCCCAACGCCCGTTGTTTATTTTGCTGTTAATCGCCTCAACATCCCAACAGCACTCATGATTACTGCTTCTCATAACCCTGGAGAATATAATGGGGTCAAAATGTGGGGCGTTTCTGGCGAACAAATAGCGACAATCAAGCAACTATTTTTCACCAAAGACTTTATCGCTCCAGCAGCAACCAAGGGCACCATACAGCACAATGCTATGCTAGCGACCTATATTGATTACCTGGCAAGCCTGTTTCCGCATCTCAAGGGTATTGCAATCAATGCTATTATTGATTGCGGCAACGGCGCTGGTAGTATCGTTATGGATCCTCTCATAAAGCTTATGGGCTGGCACAATGCCACACTGTTATTTGGCGAGGTTGACGGAACCTTTCCTAACCATGAACCAGACCCTACCGTCGCAGAACATATGCATGTTATGGCACAAATGCTTCATAACGATAAAAGTTACCATGTTGGCATTGGACTTGACGGCGATTGTGACCGCATGGACCCAATGACCAGCGAAGGGGTCGTGGTACCAGGTGATCATCTCCTTGCCCTGTTTGCGCGCGATGTTGCAAAAACACATCCTGGCGCTACCGTTGTATGTGATATAAAAAGCTCCGGCAGCCTAATTGATGTACTCACCATCCTCGGCGCAAAAGCATGTGTTGCACCATCAGGCCACTCGCATATTAAAAATGCTATGAAAAAACACAATGCCATGCTTGCCGGAGAACTGAGCTGTCATTTTTTCTTTCATGACCGCTATTTTGGTTACGATGATGGTATCTACGCTAGCCTACGCTTAATCGAAATTCTACACACCAGCGGCAAAACACTCACCGAACTACTCGCAGAAATCCCTCAAAAAATAAGTTCTCCAGAAATCCGTATTGCCTGCAAAAACGACAACGACAAACAAGACATTGTTAATAATATTAAAAAAGTTTTTGCCGCACGTACTGATTTAGAGCTCATTACCATTGACGGCATTAGAGCCCATATGAGCTACGGCTGGGGCCTCTTGCGCGCTTCCAATACGCAACCCGTCATTTGCTTACGCTTTGAATCAGACAATACCGATGGTCTTTCCCGCATTAAAAACGATTTTTATCAACTCCTGTTGCCCTACTTTGATGAACAGTTATTAAGGAATAAGATTGAGCTCACATAACAACCTTGGACTACACCTCAGACTAAAAGACAACTTGGCTAGCCTTGTCGAAGAAGCTCAGCTACTTGAACTTTCGTGCATTCAGTTTTTTTTAGTAGAGCAAAAAAACCATCAGTACATAACTTTTTCGCCTAAAGATAAACAGATTTTTCTAAGCGCCCGACAGAGCTTCTTGAAAGACGTTTTTATCCATAGTTCATATTGGATTAACGCTGCAAGTAGTAAAAAGGACGTTTTTAATGTATCGCGGGCCCTGCTACGTCGCGAAATAAAAACAGCAAAAAGCTTAGAAATCCCCTACCTTGTACTGCACGCAGGGTCCTCTAAAGGCTATACGGCTACACCTGAAGATCCGCTAGGAAAAACGCAAGGGCTTCAAACACTAGCGCGCATGCTTAATGCCATCCTTAAAAAAGAGTCTGACGTTACCATTTTGCTAGAAAATGCCGCCCATGGCAGCAAGACCTTGGGAAATGATTTAAACGATTTCCTTGCCTTAAAAGGCTATCTCGACTTCCCAGAAAAAATTGGGTTTTGCCTGGATACTGCTCATGCCTATGCCTATGGCTATGCGCTATCGCCCATTGACGAGCTGCTCGCATTTGTTGACAAGACAATGGGCCTTGCCAGTCTTAAACTAATTCATTTCAACGATTCTGAGAATCTATTTGGCAGCATGCAAGACAAACACGCTTTTCCTGGGGCCGGGGAAATTGGTCAAGACATGTTAGCCCCGTTTTTGCATCACCCATCCATTAAGGGCTTACCTAAGATCATTGAAGCTCCTGTTAGTAGCAGGCAAAAGCTCCTCCAGATCATAGAATCAGTCAGCTCCTGGTAATTACAAACAGCCATTGACAAGGCGGTTGTTCAAGACAATTGTTACACTATACTAAAACCAATACAAACTAATTTTAGGAGGTTTTATTATGCAGTACATAACAACAACAGTCGTAATCCTTGTTGGATTAATTACCATAGGCAGCACTGTGATCAGCCGTGCGGCAACACAAGAGAACGCTCATCTATCACTGTCTAGTATTGGGGAACGAGCACTTGCAACGTGCACAAACCTATCAACACGTATCAGTAAATCAGCGGTAATGGCCAAACTAAAGTCGAACATGTCTCTCATGATTTACGCAGGCAGAATCAATACTATGGCCGAAAAAATCGGTGCGACAACCCCGACCAGTAATGATACCCCTGCCAGTCAGGCAGATGTACAGGCTATTTTAAAAAAAGCTGTTCCAACGGTTAAAAAGCTACTCATACAGCTTCTTGACCTGCCAGAGGCTATTGCAGCTACTTTCTGGCAAACCCATGGGACACAGATTACAGCCGAGCTAGAAAATACATTACGCACACGGCTTACCGCTCCACATGCCATATACATGAAAAATATGCTTGAACAAGAGCACTTTGCAGAATTTATACAAATTATCGGCGATGTACTCAGACAACATATTACAGTAGCACCAGCCGATGATAAGGCAGCCGTGGCGGCGTTGCGCGATAGTATTATAAAAAATACAGTAAGCTAATTTTTGCTCATGAGCCTTTTTATCTGATTCTGGCGCTAGACATAAGGAACAGCTCTGGTAAAATAGAGATGTTCTCCAAACAATTAGATCAAAACAGCAAATGCAGACAGAAAATAAAAAACATTATTGTTTAAACAGTTTCATGACTGAAAGGCTCATGGCACCATGAAGACTTTACTAAATAAATACGCTATTTTTCAAGCTGGCGGCAAGCAATATCAAGCTATTCCCGGTAAGACTTTAGCTCTAGAAAAATGTGTCGGTAATGCTGGTGACAGCATTTTATTCAACGAAGTTGTCATGCGCAAAAGCGGCGACAATAAGTTTGAATTCGGACAACCTTTTGTACAAGATGCTACTATTAAAGCTAGTATCATCAAGCAAACAAAGGGCCCAAAAGTAGTTATTTTCAAATTCCAACGCCGTAAAAAAGTCAGAACAAAAACTGGTCATCGTCAACCGTTGACAGTTGTTCGCATCGAAAGTATTTAATTAATCCATGACGAAAAAATGCTCTTTTAATGATCTTGGCCTCTCCAAAGAACTGCTTGCAGCAGTCGCTGATCTAGGATTTGAGGAAGCTTCTCCCATTCAGGCAGAAGCTATTCCTGTTATTCTTGATGGGCATGATGTTATTGGCCAAGCAGCAACAGGCAGTGGTAAAACCGCGGCCTTTGCAATCCCCGTGATTGAAAAAGTCAATCCAGCCATCAGAAAGCCTCAAGCATTGGTCCTCTGTCCAGTACGTGAGCTTGCTGTACAAGTAGCTGAGCAATTCAACAAATTCAGCTCTCACAAGCGTGGCGTTATTGTACACCCTGTTTTTGGTGGACAACCTATTGAGCGCCAAATACAAGCGCTTAATCGTGGCGTGCATATTATTATTGGTACTCCAGGTCGTATCCTTGACCATATTAATCGCCGCACCATTGATCTGAAATCAATTGATATTGTTGTCCTTGATGAAGCAGATAAAATGCTTGATATGGGCTTTAGAGACGATATTGAAAAAATTCTCAGCCTTGCCTCATCACGCAAGCAAACACTTTTGTTCTCTGCAACCATGGCACGCGAAATTTTGGGTCTCGCAAAGCGCTACCAAAAAGATCCTGTCCACATTAAGGTTTCGCATGAACAAATGGATGCACCTGCCATTGAGCAGTTTTATATTGATGTTGAGTCGAACAGAAAGCTGGAAAGCGTTGTTCGCTTAATTGATCTTTATAATCCTAAGTCATCAATTGTGTTCTGTAACACCAAACGTCGCGTTGATGATGTTGTAAGCGATCTCAAAAATCGTGGTTATGATGCTGTTGGTATTCATGGTGACATTACGCAAGAAAAACGTAATCGCATTATGATGAAATTTAAAAAGGGTGGCGGAGAAGCTGATATTCTTGTTGCAACAGACGTTGCTGCGCGTGGTATTGACGTTTCTCACGTTGAATGCGTTTTCAACTATGATGTTCCTCAAGATGAAGACTCTTACGTTCACCGTATCGGCCGTACTGGCCGAGCAGGTAAATCTGGCAGAGCTTTCAGCTTGGTTTCACGAAGAGAATACTACTCTTTTAAAGACATCAAACGCTATACAAAGGCTGTCATTACACGCATGGAAGTGCCAACTGATAAAGAAGTTGAAGCACAACACTATGCCAAGGTAATGGACCAGATCAAAAAGACTGTCAAAGAGAACCATTTAAGCGGATACACTCAGGCATTACAACAATTGTTGCAAGAAGATTATGCAACACTTGATGTCTGTGCAGCTTTGCTTAAACTGTACTCTGAGAAGAAATAATTTTTTGAAGGCATTTGCCGCAAAAATGTATTATTATTTTGGTTCCCGAACCATTCAGTAATCACTTTTTGTTAGCAAGTGCCTTTTTTATTTATCAGTTTTCATTGAGCAGACGGTTTTACTTATGAATACCAAGCGCATTTTACTGTACTACAAATACATCACAGTCCCCAACCCCCAAGCAATAATGACATGGCAAAAAGAGCTTTGCCAAAAGCTTGGCCTCACGGGACGTATTATTATTGCAACAGAAGGCATCAATGGCACTGTCTGTGGCTCACAAGAGCAAACAGCAGCGTATATTGCCTCTATGTCTGCACATGAGCTATTTGGTGGCATTGATTGGAAAGACAGTATTGTTAACGGATCGCATGAGTATTTCCCTAAGCTCCAAGTCAGAGTAAAAACCGAGATCACTAATCTCGGGCTTGATAAAGAAACATACGCAGCTACAAATGGCGCAGAGCACTTGACTCCTGCCCAATGGCATGAAGCAATCGCAAACGCAGACCCAGAAAAAACAATTATTTTTGACAACAGAAACGCTTTTGAAGCACGCGTCGGCTCATTTAAAAATGCTGTCATTCCCGATGTCGAGCACTTCAGAGACTTTCCTGCTTATATTGATAAACATATCGACCTCTTCAAAGATAAAGATGTTTTAATGTACTGCACGGGCGGCGTGCGTTGCGAACGCTCATCATCCTATTTAATTGCCAAGGGAATCAGTAAAAAAGTTTCCCAATTAAGCGGTGGCATTCACCGTTATGCGGAGCAATTTCCTGATGGATTTTTCCGCGGTAAAAATTATGTCTTCGATGCTCGTATCACCGTCCCCGTAACCAATGATATTACTGGTACCTGTGACGTGTGCAATGAACACTGTGACGAGTTCACCAACTGCCTCAATGCCAAGTGCAACAAACATTTTATTGGCTGCCCTGCCTGCATCGAGCAGCTAAAAAACACCTGCAGCCAAACCTGCCACCAGCTTGTCACAGAAGCAAAGGTTCCTAAGCGTCCCTTGCGACAACGCATTGACCCTACAATCTCCCAGTAACTATTTTTTTTGCATCAAAGCCTGCTACGCTGCCAGAATCTCAAAAATTAAGGAGCTCTTCATGATTCAAAAAAAATTACAAAAATTACCCATCGGCATCCAAACATTTGAAAAATTACGTACAAAAAATTATCTATACGTCGACAAAACAAAAGACATTTATGAGCTTGCTACGACAGGTGAAGCATATTTTTTGTCTCGTCCTCGTCGCTTTGGTAAGTCACTCTTGTGCAGCACGCTTGAGGCCTTATTTGATAATAAAAAAAAATGTTTTGAAGGCACCTGGATTGCTTCAAGCGATTGGGAGTGGAAACAGTATCCGATTATCTCACTAAGTTTTGCGCGCATTAAGCATGCAACGCCAAAAGACCTCATAGAAAACATCAAAAAACAACTCAATACTATTGCCAAAAAGTATAACCTAGAACTTGAGCAAGCTACCCCAGGGGGAATGCTTGATAGCCTTATTATATTGCTTGCAGAAAAATATGGTGATGGCTCAGTAGTCATGATCGTTGACGAATACGACAAGCCGTTAATCAATAATCTCAAGGATCCTAAAGAAGTTGATGCTTACAGAAAAGTCTTAAAAGAGTTTTATAGCTCGCTCAAAGACCTTGATAATGAAATGCATTTTTTATTTATCACAGGGGTAAGTAAATTTAGTATGGTCTCAATTTTTTCTGATCTAAACCACTTAGAACCACTATCATTATCTCCAAACGTCGCGACCATCTGCGGCTATACTCAGACAGAATTAGAAGACAATTTCGAGGAGCATCTTGCCAAAGCAGAACAAAAATTTGGTTACACGCGCAAACAACTACTTGCTGAAATCAAGCAGTGGTACAATGGCTACTGCTTTACCCAACCAGCAGATGCCCCAGAACGTGTTTACAACCCTTTTTCAATACTCAATTTTTTTAAAACACTCCAATTCAGAAACTACTGGTTCACCAGCGGCACACCAAGTTTTGCTCTTGAGTATTTCAAAAATCATGACTTTTCAGTTGCAGATTTTGAGCAGGTTGGAAGCTCTGATATCGACCTAGAGGCCCTTGACCCCAAATCACTCGATTTAACTACAGTGCTCTATCAAACAGGCTATTTGACTATTCAATCATGGGACCAGAATAATGACAATTTAGTACTCGGCTTCCCCAATCGTGAAGTAGCACGTTCATGCGCTGAAGGCTTAATGAAATTTGTTACTGGCAAAAACAGCTCGTATGTCCGGAAATTTGCTATCGAGTTAGGTGCATTATTCACCCAAGATACTGTTACAGCAGAAAATTTAATGGGAGCCCTCATTAAACTCTGTGCCCAAATCCCTAGCCCAATTTCTCCTGAACGAGAAAGAGGCTACCAATTTTTATTCTGGCTAGCTCTAGAACTCACGGGTATTAATGTTTTTGTTGAAGACCCTACAGCAAAAGGCCGTATTGATATTACGATTATCGTAGGAAATAAAGCGTATGTCATCGAACTAAAAATTCGTGATTCAGCCACTGCAGCGCTTCAGCAAATTGAAAAGACCACCTACGCCGAAAAATACACTACGCAGGGCAAGCAGGTCGTTAAGATTGGCATTTTATTTAATATCGACGCAAAGACAGTTACTGAAATTAGCCTGCTCGAAGCAGGCATGACCCAGCCTAGCCTACTTATTAATGCTGTGGAAATAATCACCGCTAAGCGCAAAACTGCGCTGAAGAAAAAGTAGGTATGAGCTTAGGAAATTGATTTTTTGATAAAATACTAAAGCCCCCTGAGCATTCATGCTTTCATGCACAAACCTCAGGGGGCTTTAGTATTTTCGAACTGTTCTACAGTAATCGTTTTACGCTGCAGGCTCTGCTTCAACATCTTCAGCTGGCGCGGGAACAGCAACAGGTGCAAGCGCCGCTTGCGCTGCGATATGCGCTTCAAGTATTGCTCTGATACCAGGCCGCTCAAAAAGACGCGGTTCTCTACCTGCTGTATCAGGAGTGGTAGCACTAGCGCCATGTGCTAGGAGAAATCTAACCATAGCTTCATCTTCCTTGTTGTCTTGCTCTGATGGTCCACCATTTCGCCTTGCCCAACAGGTATACGTGAGAGGACTAAATCCCATTGGATAAACAGAATGTACTAGTGCAGGATTGTATTGCAAAAGAAGCGTCATGATAGCATAGTTGCCACATTCTTGATTCATTACAAATTCTGTAAATGTCACTTCTGCGCCTCGTACTAGCAATGTGTTAACCATAGTCAAATTCTGCCCCATGCACGCCAAGCGAAGCAAGCTTGCTCCTGCCCAACGGCCTGCAGGCAACACGGCATTAACATCAGCACCAACAGCAAGCTGTTCTTCAATGATTGTTCTCGTGTCATAGTGGTTATCAAAGAGGTTGAGTGTAAAAAATGTATTAGCTAGTTGTTCAAATTCTGCCATAACAGGAATATTATTCATTTCATGCGCTGTTCGAAATGCTTTAATCGCAAGCGATAATGTTGGAATGTACTTTTTAGTAACATAATCACGTGGAAAAAGTTGCTTATATATTTCTTTCGTAAGAATCACAATAGCATTATTGCTCAGTACAAATCCTGTAGGAAGGGTAATTTCTTGCTTCATAGAATCAAGATGATCGCTTAGCAATGTGCTCTGAGCTTTGGTTGCTTGTGATAATCTAGCAAGACTTCTAATATCTAAATAGCTACCTATCTGCCCCCATAAAATTTCAGCTTCACTGCGTCCTGGAGCAAGCGATGCTATTTCTGCCAGGGGAGCAACTGCATGTATTTCTGCATCTTCAGCAGGCGCTGCACCAGCACCGGCTGCAGGAGGGGCATTATTTGCTACTTCCACTGCGACGGACGCAGGAGCAAGCGCTACAGCGGCTACAGGAGGAACTGCTGCAGTACGTTGCCGAAGACGCGCTTCGCGCACTGCTTGTCCCAGCTGGGCGTTGGTAACAACTGACTGTTGTGTCTCTTCTTCATCACTGCTACTGCCGCTATTACTATCACGGCCGCGTTTTGCAGCTGCATCGAGTGACGCGCCA
>CAMDFF010000028.1 GCA_945897315.1 candidate division TM6 bacterium UASB124 | reverse complement strand
GGCCCCATTTTATCTTGTTGTAATTGATAAATTCGTTCTCGCTCTTCCTGGGTAAAATGCGTATAATTTTCCATGCAACACCTTTTTTTGTTTGGTTACAAATCCCAGTATACCTGGGGAGGTGTTGCACTTCATTCTAGAATTTAAGGCGCCCCTGCACATGGCGGTGCCGGCGCAGCAGGGCCAGCGGTGGCAAATCGATTTTATGCAATTGGTGACGATTTGCATCATACAACAACCAGCTACTTAGACGCTTCAGACCAGGCGGCTTTTGCTGGCACAAGCAAAGATCATGATCAATTATTCAAGCAAAAACTTGCTGACATTACCGCAAAACTTCTCATTCCTGCTGGCATCGAGCTAACTGATGACGAAAAAAAACTTTGTGCTCAAGCCATTATGAAGACTCAACAAAAACCGAGCAGTAACGGTTTCTACAAAATTACTTTGCCCGGGGCCATGAAACAACTCACCACGGCAACCGCCGCAAACAATGCAGCACAGATAGCTATCCTGAATCGCATAGTTACAATCTGTATTAATGAGCACCACGCGACATATCGCATAGCATTGGGCGAAGCTAATGCTTCTCTTGCTGCTATCCCCACCACTGCTACTCCAGCAGCCCATCTTGCTGCCGCTAGAGACTTGCTTGCTGCCATTTCTGCCGAAAAGGTTCTTGAGCGCATGGCTCTCTGCTTTGCTTGGTACCAAAAATTTCCTACCACAGAGAGTTTAGATATAAATATCCCCCTTAACGAAATGATAGAGTGTAATGAGGGTGACAATCTTCACCTCAATTTTGCGAGAATCAATCAACTTGGCAACCAAGAAAAAATCGCACAAGAAATTGTTAATTTTGTCCTTGCTCTAATGCGGCCACCCCAATTGAGTATTGATGATGCACATGGCATGCTAGCTTTCGTGTCATATGAGCTACAAACACTTCAGTGCTCGAACAACCCTTTGCTTCCTACGCTAGACCTTTCCAGCTGCCCTCACCTACAAAGACTTGATGTCTGTTCCAACCCTAGACTGACGGCGCTAGATCTTTCCAGCTGCCCTCAGCTTCAAAGTCTTAATGCCTATGACAACCCTTTGCTTGCTACGCTAGACCCTTCCAACTGCCCTCAACTACAAACTCTTCTTGCCTCTTCCAACCGTTTACTTACTACGCTAGATCTTTCCAGCTGCCCGCAGCTTCAAGATCTTAGTGCCAATAACAACGCTAGATTAACTACGCTAGATCTTTACAACTGCCACCAGCTGAAATCTCTTAGGGCCAATAACAACCCTTTGCTAACTGATTTAAGAGTGCCTGCAACAACACCACACCTACAGGCAGCAGTTCGAGAAAGCCAACTTGCAATAGTCGCTGCAAACAGAGCACGCATCGCGGCAGAAAAAACAGAGGAAGATTGTGATCTTGGTGGTGTTTCCTGCGCTATTCAGTAATAATTATTACCATGCACACATTTCGGGGCTCTTTTCCAGGGGCCCCTTTTTTTATTTTTGTTTGCAGAGAGCAAAACTTAAATTCTAGAATGAAGTGCAACACCTCCCCAGGCATACTGGGATTTGCAACCAAGCCTAAAGAATTTAAGAGCGGTATAATCAACATTCAACAGGCACTTAAATAGCACACTACTGCTATCACTAACGCAAAGAGGGCTCTCGAAATCGAGAGCCCTCTTTGCATGAAAAACATAATCATTCTATATCAATACTCCACCATCAAGGGCTTCTAAATAACCTCTTCACCCTAGCCCCCAGAGTTACTTTTTTTTGCGTATTGTGAAAAGCCTTCAGATGGCTCTTAGCACGCTTCACAAGATCAGCAGAACTCATAATTCCCATTGCTTCATATTGCTCTTTATGCTTGACAAACTCAGCGCTAGATGACGCGCGAATGCGTGCTTTTGTCTTGTGATACAAATCACGATCAAGCAATGCTTTTCGCTCTGCATAGGCAGCCTTTTTTTCTACCGTTGCAAGTGTAGAGTGACCAGACCGTGCAGCCTCTTTAATAACTGTTTTTCGTGTAATAGCTGCCTGCTCCAATGCCTTGCGTGCCATGAGTTTTTCTGCTTCTGGGGTATCTAAAACACGTTTAAGATGGTCGCTATTTCTCAGCGCGGTTACACACTCGTTGATATGATCTGACGCTTGCCCCCGCGACAATGTGCCTGTAGCAGCACTATAGCTATCTTTCGCTTGCTGCAAGTTCTTCAGCAACTGCTTTGTTTGTTCCATATCAGCTGTTGCTTGCTTCTTCAATGGTTCACTGAGAGGAACATCATCCCCAAAGCGTGGAGTAGCTAAACGATCAGCAACCGTAACCAGCTCATTGTGATCACGAATAAGAGAATCTATACGGCCGTGCACGGGGGAAACAGAATCATGAACAGGGACAAATTCTCCCTTATCATTTCTTCCTGTGGTCGCACGCTGTAAGCGTTCATTGCCAGATTGAAGCTCAGTAGCAAATTGCCATACAGGCGTCATTTCATGGCTAAAAACAGGCGTAAGAGAATTATCCTTATGAGACAACAGTGCATTGACTACGTCATGCATATCTTGATCATGAGGTTCGTAACGCAACACAGCGAGTGACTCCTTTTTTATGGGGGTACTCAGACCAAAAAGCCCTGAAATATCCGGGCTATCAGCCTCTTGTGTCAGGTGCAGATTAGCAAAAGCTATCGAGTCTTCTCTGGTAGGAACACGAACAAACTCATTAAATATGCTTGTGTCAGCAGGCGATACTGCAACAGCCTTTCCCCGAGCAACAGGTCTCTGAGGAACAGCACCGTGGGCAGCATATAATCTTCCCATTGCACCAAGCGCAAAGCCCAGCGACAAACCCAGTAATAGTTTTGAAATCATCCCTATCCCCCAGTTAACCAAAAAGTGGTATCATCGCAATGCCAACGTGATGTTGTACGATGCGCACGCATTATTCCCTGTGTGATTATGGCAATAGACCAATCCACAGGACAATAAATTGCAAAAATAAGTGCTGCCCTACCACCGGCTACAGCCCATGGCGCCTCACGCCATAAACTCGACAGGGCAATGCTTGGTTGGTAAACTGAAATAGCCACGTACTCCACGGCCGTAAATTTCTAAGGACCCTGCCATGATTGAAAAAAGATTGCCTGATCTGCCAATTGGCATTCAAACATTTGAAGACCTGCGCATCAATAATTTTATGTACATCGACAAAACAAAAGATTTGTATGAAATAGCGCGTACCAAAACGCCATGTTTTTTGTCACGTCCTCGACGATTCGGCAAATCAATTTTGTGTACCACCTTCAAAGCTCTATTCGAAGGCAAAAAACACCTTTTTGACGGCACCTGGATTGCAACCTCAGATTGGCAATGGCAAACACACCCCGTTATTCATATTGATTTCAACAAAATTGCCTACGAATCGCCACAGAACTTAAAGCAACAAATACAAATTCAGATTTTTTTAATTGCCAAGTCTTACAATATTGCTCTTGATCAAAACCAAGCCCCTGGCACCCTGTTGCAGCTATTAGTCGAAGCACTTAACCTCCCAGGCAAACCACAACCCGTCGTGCTCATCGATGAATACGACAAACCCATGATCAACAATCTGGCACAGCCAGCAGTTTTTGAAGAGTACCGAAACGTGCTCTATAACTGCTACACACCGCTAAAATCACTCGATCATGCGTTGCGTTTTTTATTCATCACGGGCGTTAGCCAATTCAGCAAAGTTTCTATTTTTTCTGCCTTGAACCATTTGAAAAATTTGTCCAGCTCTCCAAAAGCCGCAACGATCTGCGGCTACACGCAAGCTGAGCTTGAACATAATTTTGCTGCCCACATAGCAAAAGCTATGAACAAATTTGGCTACACGCATGACGAAATGCTTGCCGAAATACAGCACTGGTACAACGGCTATTGTTTTATTGATCCAAGAGAAAAAAAAGAGCGTGTTTACAATCCTTTTTCAGTCATTAATTTTTTTGATGAACTCTCATTTAAAAATTACTGGTTTGAAAGCGGCACACCGACGTTTGCTCTCAACTTCTTCAAACAACACGAATTTTCGGTAGCTGACTTTGAATGTGTTCAAGCAAGCGAATCTGCTCTTGGCGCTATTGTTCCAGAAAAGCTTTCCCTGACTACTGTTCTGTACCAAGCAGGCTATCTCACCATCAAAAGTTATGACGCTGAACTGAGCGAGTACGAGCTTGGCTTTCCCAATTATGAGGTTTCCAAATCATGCATTGATGGGTTGCTCACCTTTGTTTTTGATATCAAGACAAACCCCTTGCAACGCTTTGGCCTTGAACTGCGCAACTTATTCACAAAAGGTACTGTCACCACAGAAGCACTCACCACGGTACTCACTAACATTTGTTCACAAACCTCACACCAACTATCCCCTGAAAAAGAGCGCGGCTACCAGACTATTTTTTGGATTATCATGCAGATGTCTGGTCTCGATGCCACTATCGAAGATCCTACCGCCCTTGGCCGCATTGACATCACCATTAAAACCACAGCACAGGTCTACGTGCTTGAAATTAAAATTCGCGGCAAGGCTGATAAGGCGATTCAACAAATCATCGACAATCGTTATGCTGAAAAATATAGTGCTCAAGGATTAGCTGTCACCAGCATTGGCGTGGCGATTGATGCGAAAAAACGCGCATTGACCGGTTGTCTTGTTTTACAGCCAGGAGAAAAACTGCCTGCACAGCCTAAGAAAAAAGCCAGCGCTAAGCCAGCCAAAAAATAGTTAAAAAGCAAGCGAATCCAATATCCAATGTGTGAAAATAATCTGGATTAGCGATAATAAGAAAAGAGTCGTATGATTCACCGCGATAGCATGGAATTAATCCAATCAATTGCACCAACAATGCCTGTGCTCTGCATTCTTGGGCCACGTCAAGCAGGTAAAACAACACTAGCTCGCTCCTGTTTCCCACATTATGCACAATTTTTATGCGACAACGAAGAGACCATTGCTGAAATAAATGCTAACCCTGCCGCCTTTCTTCGTACGCAGCTTGCACTAGCACCAGGCATCATTATTGATGAATTTCAGCTCTGTCCAAGAATTTTGCCCGCTATTAAAAATTATGTTGATGAAGCAAAAAGCCATGGTACCATTATTCTCTCTGGCTCTCAAAACTACCTAATGATGGCATGTATTTCAGAATCGCTTGCTGGCCGTGTTGCCTTGATTGACCTGTTGCCTCTCTCAATTAATGAATTAAAACAAGCAGCGCTCCTGCCCCAAAATATCGATGACCTCTTGTTTACTGGCAGCTACCCACGACTATATGTAAAACCAATCCCGGCAAAAACAACTGTCTACGAAGGCTATATCAGAACATACCTTGAGAGAGACGTACGAATACTGCTCAACGTACCAGACTTAGCACAATTTCATAAATTTATTCAACTTTGCGCTGGACGCATTGGTCAGCTGCTCAATCTTTCTTCTCTTGCAGCTGATGCAGGAGTTTCGGTTAAAACAGCACAACAATGGATATCATTACTTGAGACAAGTTATGTCATACATTTGCTACGACCTCATCATGCTAACTTCAATAAGCAGCTTACCAAAAATCCAAAGCTCTATTTTCATGACACAGGCCTTGCTACACAGTTATTAAATATTGCTTCTGCAGGCACACTTTCTCGGCATAGTTTGCGCGGATCATTATTTGAGAACTTTGTCATCAATGAATGTATCAAATGGTACTATGCTAAAGGGCAGCGACCACCTATTTATTTTTGGCGAGATGCAGCTGGCAATGAAATTGATCTGATTATTGACCATGCCGAAAAGCTTATTCCGGTAGAGATTAAATCTGCAGATATTGCACGAAACAACATGACTGATGGCCTTATATTTTGGCATAATTTAACCGGACATCCAATCACCAACAGCTACGTAATTTACACAGGCACCGCAAACAACAACCTCACAGGCCCGCAATTTGTGCCGTGGGAAAATATTCCATCTTTCCTGAGCAAACTGATCGTATGAATAAGGGGCTCTCTTTCTGAGAGCCCCTTATTATTTTTTAGCGCTTGGCAACCTCACGGTAAAATGCCACGGTTTTAGCCACGGTCTGTGCTGGCAAAAATTGCGTCATCACACGTTCTTGCAACCGCTCCCCACATGCTTGGGCTTCTGCTGGATGCGCCACAACAAATTCAATGGTGTCGGCTAAACTTTTAACGTTGCCATTTTCGAACAGATAGCCCGTCTGGCGGTCAGTAATCAACCAATCAGCAGGACCAGTACCGCGTGAAACGATAATTGGTTTACCCATCACGCCACCCTCAATAATAACCGTCGCACCAGCCTCTTTGCTACTCGCAAGCACACACACATCAGCATATGCAAGCAGCTCAGGCACACGATCTGTCGCCCCAAGAAAATATACGTATTCTTCAAGATTCAGCTCGTGGACCAACGCCCGCATAGCATCTTGCTTGCCACTGCCAGCCAGCGCAAGCTGTACCGGAATGCCCCGGTTATGAACAAGTTCATGCAGCGCCCTGAGCATCAGCGGGTGATTTTTGTGTTGAATGTCACTATAAAAATTTGCCACTTTTAACAACAGAGGGACCGGCTTGAGTTCTAGACCAAAGTGCTGCTTAAAAAATGCTGTGCGCTCTTTACAATACTCGCTCTTTCTCGTTCTATCCGAACTCGCCCGTTCGACAAGCTCAGGGTGAGCGACCAGAGATACATTCAAAAACCGCCCAAGATCGAGGTACGGAGGCAAATCTAAGACGGGACAAGCAATTCCCTCTTTTTTGTTCAGCTGGGCAAATTGGTCCGCAACCATGCGACTCATCCCAATAAAACCATCAACCGTTTGCCGCAATGCCGTCGAAACCATGTTGGGCGTGTGCTGGGTAAAGATTACCGGCACGCGACTATTTTTCACCGCCCGTTTTGCAGCAAATGCCTCGCGCGGCATATTGCAATGCACCGCTAGCAATCGATTTCCAAAGCGCTTTGCAAGTGTTCTAATCGCCCGTTGCACGCCAGGCAGCCAGGCAAATTTCTTGCTACAAATCCCAACATTTGAACAGATCACCACAGGTAATTTTCGCTCCATTGCTGTCCGTGCAATGTACGAATTACGGTGACAGACAAGCACACTATCGATCCCAGCATCAATAAACGCTTGCTGGTGCAACAACGCTGACCGCTCCATGCCCGTATCACCCGTACCCATGCACACCAAAATTGCAGCAGGGTATCGCTCTTTGTGCTCGGCAAAATGACACTCAAGGCATAAAAAATCATACGCAAGCCCCGCTCCCGTAGCAGCGAGTAAAAACAGAATAACAAGCATCCAGCGTTTAAAAAGACAAACCATTACGAATCCTATTTCTTACCTAAAGATACATGATCAGCTAGCCCAATAAAACAGGCTTCCTGCGTCTGCCACTCAACTTGCTCGCGCGAGGCAAGATTTTTAAGCACATAGGCATCAACCGTTGACTGCCCCTCAGCACTCATGAGCATCAAGACAAACGGTAAGCCCTTTTTGGACGCGTACTCAAGCTGGTGCTTCATGGGACGAGCTGGGTTGGCGTACATGTCTACTTTGCACCCTTGCCCGCGCAAGAAACTGGCAACAATAAAGGCTTCATCAAGTACATCTGCTCGATACGCAATGAGCACTTCAGCTGTTGTCTTACGGTCAAGCGTAAGCGCATTTGCTCTGCACAAGACATCAAACAAACGGGTCACACCGATAGAAAAGCCAACGCCTTCAATGTCTTCGTGCTTATTGCTGAAACTGGAGACCAAATTACTGTAACGACCACCGCTGGCAACGCTACCAAAGTTCTCGTAGCCTGCGACAAAGGTCTCGACAACAACGCCTGTGTAATAATCAAGGCCACGAACCAAGCCCGGGTTAACAATGAGCGTTACACCGGCGGTACTGACCGCCATAAATAATTTTTCGAGCGCAACCAAATGGTTAAAGCCCGCAAGAATAACCCTATCGTCGCCAGCCGCTTGTTCAAGAACCGCTTTAAAACCCGAGCAGTCACCACGGAACGTGTACACGGCCAAAAGCTGGTCAACTATCTCAGCTGAGAGCTGTGGTGCCGCCGCTAAAATTTCTGGCTTAAGGACGGTAGCCCCTACTTTTTCAAGCTTATCCACAATGCGCAGAACATGCGGCTCTTGCTCGGCCGTAACGCCAACCTTGCGCAACAGACCCTTGGCAATATCGATATGGTTAATATGCATTGCAATGCCACCGATCCCGAGAGCGACAAGCGCTTGCGCAATGGCCATCATGCATTCGACGTCTGCCGCAACGCCTAATTGGCGGCCAATAATATCAACATCAGCCTGGTGAAAACCTCTAAAGCGACCTGCTTGTGCCGTCTCCCCACGGAATACCCACCCGATATCGTGCCGCTTGTATGGCAAGGTCATTTCGTTTGCGTACTGGGCTACCCACAACGCTAGGGGCACTGTGCGGTCAAATGGCAAGCCGATATCGGTACCAATAACATTGGGGCGACCATCGGCTGCAAGTGTGCCGTCTTCATTGGTCCGCGCAATAGAATAAATTTGTTTACCCATGCCGCCTTTAACATGCAAATTATCACGCAGCTCAACAGGCCGCGGAACAAGCGGCGTAAAGCCATACAGCTCAAAAACATGCTTAATGCGGTCAAGCCACTGCGCGTAGGCATAGTGCTGTGCTTCGTTAAAATTGGTAAAGCCGCTGATGGGGCCAACAATGGGTTTTGGTGTGTATGAAGAGGCAGGTGTTGCCATGCAAAAGCTCCTTGGCAGTATTAAAAACATGTTTGCGGTAGAATTAAAGCAGCATGATACCACAATTCATAGCACAGCAACACTCGCCAAAACACCCTCCCAGAGGGTGTATAGAACCATACCCACTGGAAAGATTGACTAGTAGCATCATCCCGGCGACATCGGGGAAGGGTGGGTCTTTTACAATCAGACCAATTTTATACCCTTAAGCGAGCTCAGCAAACGAACTAAATCATGCTCGTGTTCAATTTCATCGGCAAGAATTGATAGAATAATATCGTAGGTCACCGGATCTTTGCCTTCGACCATCGCTAAAATGCTATTGTACGTTTTGATGGCACATTGCTCACCTTTAATGTTTTCTTCCAGCACAGCTTGAACGTACGCATGTTTTGTTGCATCGTAACCACACCCTGCATGTTTCACCCATGCTTCTGGCTTAAGAATGGGCGTGCCACCCAGCTGCACAATGCGGTCGGCAAGCAGTGTTGCGTGCTTGTGCTCTTCTTGTGCATGCTCCGCAAGCTCTGCTGCAACTTCCGTGCGCATTGGGCCTTCGACCAGCTTGGCACACAGCCAGTACTGGTAGTAGGCAATCCACTCATCGGCATACGCTTGGTTCAGCGTTTTAAGTAATTTCTCAACGTCCATTTCAACAATTTGAATACCAACACGTTCGTTTTTCTTGACCACTTTTTTCATGGAAATCTCCTTTTAAATTTTTTTAAGCCTATGAAAAAACGTAGCTATTTTACAAGCTGCCGGTGCAAAGTGATGAAAACATGCGGAGAGAGAGGGCTTGCACTAGCAAAAAAATCCGCTTCTTTACAACAACTATTTCTTTCCAAGCCCATCGCCGTGCACACTAAGATTAAGCGCATGTACGCGCAATAGGTAAAATTTAGGGTATTTTTATTGAGGGGGATCAATGAAGAAAAACATACTGATTATATTTTTAGTGCTCGTGGGAGGTAGTGCAGAATTTATCACTGCATCAGCTCGCACCGTCCCAACTACGCCCAGTTCCCAACCAGCCGTTGGACGCGCCCCGCTCTCTCCGCAGGCTTCCAGTACAAAACTAACGAGAGGCGAACATTCAGGAGAGGCAGGATCAGGAGCACCCGATAGTCCTGTTGCCGCAGATCCGCTGACTAGTGTTGGCAATGCGAGAAAAGCAACGTCAGACAGTGAAATACGCTGGAGAGAACATGATAGCAATCCCGAATTTAGCGTCTTACGACGAGAGACTGATGGCATAGAAGCTCCCACAGCATTGATATCTCCAACGGTCGAGACAACTATCCCATCAAAAATGTATGACCCTACCAGAATTGTAACAGCCGTTAAAACAGAGGCACCAGATAATGCTGCCATTAGCTGGGGACAACAATTTTTGTATGGCCGGATAAAAGACCCTCGAAAAGCATACACAGATGCAAGTGATGCAGGAAATAGACAAGTTATATCTTTGGGTAAAGCTCTCGGCGACCAGGAAGCTGCTGCTGCAGGCATCGCTGGTCTTAACCGAGAGATGACGCAAAACCCCTTTAAAGGTGCCAAGCAAAAGGAACTTGTACAGATATACGACGCTGCTAACCAACGTCTCATGAGCCTAGAAGCCGAACGCGCACAGGCGATTGGGCAAAGCGGCACAGGAAAATCAATCCATCGCGAGAACAAGCAAGAGATTCAGAGACAAACACAACTCCTAAAGACAGCAGAAACGACAAAAAAAAGGCTACGCACACAACATAAAGAACAAACAAAAAATGCAAACAAAGAAGAAACAAGAATCTCAAGCCTCACAAAAGCACAACAGCGGGCAAAAACTGAAATAGAAAATTTGCATAAAGAGCAACAAAAGTATGACCTTGGTATAGTCAGTGACAACTTTTTTGTTCGCAATTATTACCAAAAGATAAAGAGTAAATACGGCAAAGGTTACGTACAAAGAAAGATAGGTGATATGGATACGCTTATCTTAAACAAAGAAGTAGCCATTGCTGAAGCGACACAAAAAAAAGAAGCTGCTGATGCATTTTTGAAATCTTTCCAAGAAAACTTCGCGAAGCAGCAAGAAAAAGTTACTGCTGCAAAGAAGGCCCTCAGCGAAGCCAAAGCGTTAGCTTTGCAAAGAGAAGAAGCATACCAAGCGGCAAAAGATGCCGCCGCAGAAAAAAAAACCGACGTGCGCATAGCTGAACGCGCCATGGTTGTTGCGCGAGAAAATCTTGCACGCGCAAGCACAACATTTCAAGAACAAAGCCAGCAGCTTACGATTCTGATGCAACGCAAAGCCAATGCAGAAAAAACCATCGCAAAGAGCAATCAGCTTATTGATAAATATGCCGGTGAAATCAGCTCTCTCAAAAATGTGAT
>CAMDFF010000027.1 GCA_945897315.1 candidate division TM6 bacterium UASB124 | reverse complement strand
AATAGTTCTTGCAGGTCTGCCAGCCGCTCTTCGACAAACATATCGTGCAACTTGTCAGAAATTCTGTCCGTCACGCCCATTGTTTTTTCAAGCAATAGCGGAAGCAGCATGCTCGAAAATGCTTGTGAGACTTCAAGGTTTGGGAAGCCTAGTGAGACTTTGCCCTTGCTGAAACTTTGGATTGACAGGTAGCCAGCGTAGTAAAGCATGAACAGGCAGCCCATGTCGTCGATTCCGCATGAATTGTCGAGTGCTGTAAATTTGAGTGTCAAATTTTCTGGCTTCAAGTCTGTAAACTGCTTCTCTGCTAGCTGCTTGATCAACGCGCTTGGTGAGCCGGAAGCAAACCATTTGTCGAGCAATTGTTGCTCTGCGAAGACATAATTAATGGCAAATGAGTTATACACACCGCCAAAAATTTCACATGTTGCAACATTTAACCCAAATTTGTAGCCATTATATTTTTCCTGCAAGATGAGCATCATCTCATCAACAGATGCTTTATAAACAACTGCAAGGGCTGTTAAATGCTCAGCAAAATAGAATCTTATGTCTGCCTCAGTGTAACCAACTATATCGGCTGCCTCGGGCTTAAATGTCAGATCAACAAGGTTGTTTAAATCAGAAAAAATAGATGTTTTCGCAAATTTAAAAACACCCGTTAAAAAAACTAAACGAAGGTTTTTTGAGAGCGTTTTAAGAGGGCTATAAAATGACCGCAATTCGTTGTGGATGGCTGGGTATTTGTCGTGTTTGTCGATGATATCGAGTAGTGGCTTGTCGTACTCATCGATGATGACAACTACTTGCTTGCCCGTTTTTTCGTGTATTTTTTCAACGAGCTGGTTCAATGCCTCGCCTGGGTCAGCCATGCTTATTGTAGTTATGCCATATTGCGCTGCAAAGCCTGTAATCATGGTAAACATTTTTTGGCGCACAATACCTGCATCACCTGCGGTTGAAACAGCGTTGGTCATATTAAAATGCAGCACGGGGTATGTTTTTTCCCAATCCCAATCGGAGCTATCGATCCAGGTGTTTTTGAACAACGCACGGTTGCCAGTAAAAAGTTCCACCAATGTTGAGCAAAGCAATGACTTGCCGAAGCGGCGGGGGCGGGACAAAAAATAGTACGTTCGGTCAGAAAACAGGTCATAAATTTGTTTAGTTTTATCGACGTAGACGCCACCTTCTGCTCGAAGGGTTGGGAAATAATCGTTATCAAGACAAATAGATTGCATGGCTAATCCTTTTTTAGGCTGGAACCGGCTTGGAGGCATCAGCTTATCATGTGGGTATGTTTTTGGCTACGAAACGACCCGTCCGCTTTCTTGTCCTTCAGACAGGCAGCACTTGCTCAAGCAAGCCAATTTCATCAACAATTATTCACAGCAAAAGTTAAACCACCTACTATTTTATATTAAGTGCAGTAGATTATTTCACGCTGTTGTGTCTCCTGATTGTGCACCAAAGCAGTATAGCCTTCTGTCGCATAGGCAGAGATCAGGTCCATATCGTGTGTAATCATGAGCATTGTGATGTTATGGTGAGCACACAGTTGCATTAACATTTCCATGAGCAAATTTGCGTTCGTTTGATCTAGGGCTGCCGTTGGTTCATCAAGCAAGAGAACCTGCGGCTTTTTTTGTAGCATCATGAGTATTGCAAGCAGCTGTCGCTGTCCACCAGAGAGCTCGCGAACAAGCATGGCAGGGCTTATGCCCAGTGTTGTGAGTAGCGTCGGAAACGTTGAAGCGGGCAATGATCCTAATGTTGGGTAGCCCGATACCATGGCAAGTTGTAGGCATTGCTGTACCGAAAAAGAAGAGACGAGCAGAATGCTGCTATCTTGCGGCACTGCTTTTACGACCGTAGCTACTATTGGATCGGCAACGTCGTATGTTGTGTGGCCAATGCTTATAGTGCCATGTGCTTGTTCGTCAGGATATGTAATTCCCTGCATTAATCTGAATAATGTTGATTTACCAACGCCATTGCGTCCTTTGATGAAATGAAGCTTGCCGAGCGAAAAAGAGGCTTGTGTATTTTTGAAAAATGGCACTGTTTGGCTGGCAAAATGTAGTGACAAATTTATGTGCAGTTGACTCGTTGTTTCCATGTTTATACTCCTAAATGGTCGGTGTGGATATTGATGGCATTATTGCTTTTGCGCATGTATATCATGATACAGAGCACGATACCTGCTTGTAGCGCTGTAAAGTATTTTAAATTGCACCCAACCATCAGGAGTGCTTGCTGTATGCTGCAATACAGAACCATGCCCGTAATCGGAATCAAACTACTTGTGAAATACGGTTTGAGTTTTACGATGGTAAGCTCCTGCTTAGATACATTGCCAAGTATGAGTACTGTTACACACAGGAGGCTGAGGCCTGTTCCGCTGTTCATATCAATAAATCCGCTTGACTGGGCTACAAAGAAACCAGATAGACCAGCAAGTGCGTTTGATAGCATAATGCCCATCACCACGACATAGTGTGTTGATATGCCGTGGTGCTTTAAAAATGCAGGGTTTTGGCCATAGACTGCTAGGCATACACCGAGTTGTGTTGATAAAAATAGTGTGAAAAAGATGGTCAATACGGCGCCAAGCAATCCAAGTATTGGTAGCTCTGGATGTGTTGGGATTAAGCCAACAGCAAGCGGATTGTTACCTGTTAGTGGCATGAGTGATCCACCCAATACATAGATATGCAGGCCCTGACAAAGGCCGAGGGTAATGATGCTTGCCAACAGATAGGGAATTTTTCCCATCGTGGCAATTAGGCCCATGCACAGGCCAATGAGTGTGCCTCCAATCATTGCGCTGAGCGTGGCAACACAAATAAGAAGTACGGGGTGCAGGCCGTGCAATAGCGATGTTGCTGTTGCTCCACAGTAAGCGCCAAAGACAAATGCTCCTTCAAAGCTGAAATTGGGAATGCGTAAAAGAGAAAATGATACGTATCCACCGCAGGCGAGCGGAAGGTACAATAGCACTTGTTCGCTTACGCGTAGGAGCGTCGCAATCATGCTGGCCCCTTTACTACTTTAGTGGTGCCAAGGAGCAGCATTTTTTGGGCTTCAATTTCAAGGCCTTGTTGCTTGCAGCTAGCCTGATTGATTTGCAAATAGTGGCTGCCTGGCTCGCGGCATGCAATAGTGCCTACGGCAATACCATTTTCGAGAATCTGGCGAGCAACCGCTGCTCCGCATTGGCCAAACATTTCTTCTTCAACGCCAAAGCTGAGAGCGGCTCCTTTAATTCCAGAGTCGAGATCACTCGTCATGAGCGTAACCCTGTGCTGGGTACATAATTTTATAAGGCCATCAACGGCAGATACGGTGGTGTGATCTTTGAAAATTATAACTACATCGCATCCTGTTATCATGGCTGCTGTTTTGGGATACACTTCACCTGGATTGCTAACTTCAACTGTTTTAAGCGTGATATTGCGTGCTTGTAGTGCTGTGCTTAGCTGATTTTTTTCGCCTTCTAAGCCAGCTCCTTGTGTTGTATCGTATACTAAAAGTACCTGCTTGATAGGTGTTTTTATCGCAACGAGCAACGCTACCTGTTTTTCAATCGCAGGGTTCTCAATAATACAAGTGACGTTCTTGCCTGGCTGTTCAAGCGATTGTACGAGGCCTAGTTTTATTGGATCAGTGACCGCGCTACAGATAATGGGCTTTGAGGACTGTTTTTTTACGGATGCTTTTTGTGCAAGTGATGCCAGGCCCCCACCAACAGTGAAAATAAGATCAGCATCGCTATCAAGTACGTGCATAATTTGTGCATGCATCAGTTGGCGGTTACCATTTCCATTGAGTGTTGTGATTTCGTACTGTGCTTTCTTGCTCTGCTCAAGGGCTAGTCGAAGGCCTTGCTCGATACTGTCCATGGCTGGGTGTACAGCAGGTATGAGTAGGGCTATCTTTTTTATGGGGCATGATATTTGTGTCTCTGAGCACAGGGCTTGTTTTTTGCTGTTGGTTAAATAAAATCCAATCAAGAATAGATTTAAAAAACCGCTTAGAATAAGTATTTTTGATAGTTTCATAGTAATGCCTCAGTAACAAAATTGTGATAAAAATGTACAGATAATCTCGTAGCCACGAATAAGGTCAATAAGTGGTAAAGATTCATTGGTAGCATGAAGTGCTTCTTTGCACGTGAACGGGGAAAAACCTAGTCCTTGAAGGCCATGTTGCCAGTAAAAACGGAGGTCAGACGCCTCTTCTGCATGGTATGCAATTGGCTCTATGCCATGAAACGTACATGCTTTTGCTAGTGCTGCAAACAAGATCGTTTGTTCTTGATCGATTAATGGGTAATCGGCCACACAGGCCACAATTTCATAAGAGGCTCCTGGTACAGCGTAAACCGCGTGCTCTACTATATTTCGTGCTGTCTCAGCCGGCATTGCATGCGGTACTCGTATATCAATAATTGCTTCTGCTTCAGCGGGTACAGCGTTATACGTTGCTGTATTGCCTGCGTGTAAGCTTGTAATGTTCGCAGAGAGAACCTGGCCGAGAGAAGAGAGTGTTGTTGCTGTGGCTTGGCGTTGTTGTTGTTCTTGAACAAGGCTTGCGCAGACTTGTACTAGCTTGTGAATAGGGTTATCAGCAAACAAGTGCGAACCATGTGCTGCTTTTCCTGTAGCGCTGATGCGTACTTGTAGCGGTTTGCGTTCAGAGGTTTTGATGAACACAGCAGCAGGATTGCCAGATGCGAGCCCTTCATCAAGGACATAGCCAATAGCAAGATGTGCAAATAGAGGGCTTTGTAATAATAATTTCGTGCCGGTAAAGCCACCAATCTCTTCATCGGGAACGGCAATTAAATATATAGTGCGTTGTGGCTGGATACCCAATTGTGCGCATTTTCTCAGTGCTTGATAATGAATAGCGCCAACACTTTTCATATCTTGCGTGCCACGTCCGTGCAGATGACCATCGGCAACTATGCCCCCAAATGGTGGATAATCCCAGCTGTCTGCATCAATGATGGGAACAACATCCATGTGATGAACAAGTGCTAAAGCGGGTAAAGTTTTATCCTTGCCAGGGATAGCTGATAATGAGTGCATGCTTGCCATTGCCTAATGCAACGCGCTGATGCATCAACTGATCAGTATTGGCGTGGCATTCTAAGAACCCCAGTGCCGCATTGTAATCTGGCGTGGGGTGTGCAGTATTAATGCGCACATAACTGCTGAGAAAATTGATCACATCAATATGATAATTCATGCTCGTTCCTCTGCTGTGCTAAGAGCTATGTAAGCAACGTTGCCGCGTCCAGCATTTTTGGGCAAAAAGACGAGGAGTGGATCCCCATATTCATCGATAATAAACTCAGGTTTTGTTGCAGTATATTGCATGTGGTGCACGTGTAAAAGGGGCAAGGCTACATCTTTCTCTGTAAGATAACAGCATAATGCTCGCACAATGCCGTAGTGCATATGGTTTGCTTCTATCTGACCATAAAGGAGGGCAATATCTCTGTGTACTCGCGATGCCAATAGCTGCTCAAATGCATATTGTATTAAGCCGTGCTGGATGCCTCTGCCACGATAGTCTGCAACTGTGTATTCACAGCCAACATACAGATACGTTGCCTCATCTGCTGACCCAGCAAGAATAGACACTGGAATGTGTGCGGCAACGCTTAGCGTTTCTGCATTTTTTCTATAGCTATATAATGTGCCACCGTCTAGCTCCATGCCTGGTTTGATGCATAGTTCATCAGTAAGAATAGATCGCCGCTCTTCAGGGTCATCAAGGATAAACATTTTCAGCATAGCCAAGGGCTGGTGTTCGTGATCATAGGTAATAAAAAAGCGCTTTTGCTCAATAGCCTCAGCAAGTTTTGCTGTGAGCTTTGTCGCAGGATAGACCAGTAGTCCGTGTTTGCCTGGGGCATCAAGCTTTTCATAAAGAGCCAATAATACTGGTAAGTCTTCTATGCCTGCTTGTTGAGGTGCGTAAGAAGCTGGTAGGGTGTAACGATAAAGACCAGATAGCAACAATAGTCCAAGAGATAATTTTAATAATAATTTCATAAAAAACTCCATGCACATAAATCCGTTGAGTGTAACAAAACAACGGTTTGCGGCATTAAAAATTAAGTATGCTGAAATGTCTAAAAACATCACAGCAATAATATAAATGTTCACAGCGATGAAAAAATCGCGAGAAACAACAGCATCAAGAAAATATGTAAGAGAGGGGAGATTATGCGTGGCGCCAAGGCCAACGAGAAGAAACTCTTACGATTGCAAGAGTAATAGTAGTGCTAACAACGAATGTGTTGTTGAGCTTAGAGAGAATAGGATTTGTGCTATGAAGCACTGTGTGGGTAACTACGCGTCCCATGATGATCCTTTCAAGTGAAAATATAGGCTACTGTGCATATCCTATCAAAATACCTGCGGCATGCAAAGAGAAAAAATCTTGCATCTTGAAATGCAAGATTTTTTCTAGCATTATTATTTTTCTTAAAAATCTACTGCTACGGGGTAGGCACGGTTCCATTCTACCGCGATAATATCGCCGCTTGTGTTGTGTATATTTTCTGAGCTTGCCGGTACTGGCGTTCCTTTTAAATTGAGTTGTGTGACATGCGGCAGCGCCAAGACGCATATCGGAAGCATCTTGAGACTAAAGCAACACTCAAATGATACAGTTTCAAGCGATAGTGGTAGTAGTGCTGAAATAAAGGGCATAGTGCAGCTGAAAAATGTAATCTGCTTGATTGCTGTTTGTGCAAATTGTATACAATGTTCATGTTTTAATGTGCACGACATTAGTGTTAGTGACGTGAGGTTTGTAAATAATTCTATACGATATTCTGGGTCTAAAAAAGTATCAACTTCAGTAGATTCTACAATAATTTCTCTAACTTTTGCTAAGAGCTCGGGGGTGCTGAATAGCTCACGTATCATCGAGCTACTGAGATATTTGTGATGTTGATCGCATACTTGGGTCTGTGCTTCTAAAAAGTTTCGTACTTGAGGACTGAGGCTAGGATAGCCTTCTAGGTCGGGGTCACAAAATGGTAGCAAGATATTAGTCTGTGGTAATCGTCTAGTGGCTTCTTCTATTCCATCAAAGAGATCAGTGCTGCTGTATGCGCTTGCGAGCATATCGATCTCAGCGCTATCCTGACCCATTGATGGCAACGGAGCAGATGTTTTGGATGGTGAAAATCCGATGATCGCTATGATCAGAAGTGTCGGGAAATAGAATTTTTTTTGAGTGCAATACATGTTTATCTCTTTCTCATTAATTGTACCACCATAAACCATTGTACTAGTCGAAATCATATCCCCATTGTAGGGTAACACGTTGTTGATTTGTATTGTATAGCTGTGTGAATCGTGGTAATCGGGGGTTTCTGCATAAGAAAAGTTTTTGCAATTTTTGCAACCATCCTACACATGCTGGTAAGCGTGTAAGTCCGCAATCACGCAGATCAAGCTCTTCAAGTGTGAGCATAAGCATTTTTGCCTGTGTTGGTCGCCTGCCTGGGAATGCGAGTGGATTATTATTAGACAAAGACAATCGTTGTAGCGGTAAGTCAAATATTTGTGATGGCACCATAGAAAGATTACAATCGCAGAGTATCAGCTCAATGATAGTTGCAGGAAAATGACTTTTCCAAAAATCACCATCACATGCGCAAATAGCCAAATTTTGCAATCTTAATTGCTGTAATATTTCCATATGGCCAGCATTTATGGTGCAGTTTGAGATAGTAAGAACCTTGAGATTGCAGAGTGCGCTCATCTCTCCTTGTGCAAGCATATTGAGCGCTGCTTGATTTGCAATTTTTTCATCTGCAGAAATATCTACGTCATGCCTGCCAATAGCTATGAATTCTATAGTAGCCATAAGGTCAGCGTGTTGAAAAAGCTCGAAAAGCGTCTCCTTGCTCCATGGGCTTTCTTCATTAATTAATTGTAGAAGCAATTGTGGGCTTATTTTAGCCTTGTCGCAGGCTGAGCTAGCACCACTGAGTATTTCTAATGATGTTGGCTTCTGGCAAGAGCTTAGTAAAGGGCTTGTCGTTATAAGAAAAGCATATAGTAATGTTTTGGCATTATTCATCATCTGACCCCCAAGAGTATGCTGCTGTACTTATTTTATTAAAGTTTAATCTTCAGGCCAAGACGGAGTAAAGAAAACATCTATAAGTTTCTTGTTGCAGGGAGGCCAGAGTAATTTTTAAAACAATACTTTTTTTAGTTCATTCCATCCAATAAGTCAAACAGGGAAACTTTGATAGGGCTAGCTAAAAAGCATGTCCAGATCGCGCTTAGTAATCAAGCTCTTTGTTTTTGTGGCAGCTTGTTCCATGACATCAGTAAAGAGCTTTTGTTTGGCCGCTTTGAGTGCCATCATCTTTTCTTCAATGGTGTGGTGCATAACTAAGCGTGTCACAAACACTGTCTGCTTTTGGCCAATGCGGTGTGATCTGTCAGATGCTTGGTGTTCTACTGCAGGGTTCCACCATGGATCAACATGAAATACATAATTGGCACGCGTTAAATTGAGCCCAACGCCACCAGTTTTCAGACTGAGTAACAAAATTGCCGTTTTCGTTCCATCAGCTTGGAAATCAGCAACAATTTTTTTGCGATCGGGCATGCTTGTTTTACCATCAATGCGGTAATATGCTAAGCCCTCTTTGGTGAGTGCTGTTTCAATTAAATCTAAGCAGGTGGTGAATTGTGAAAAGACCAGCGCTGCGTTGCCTTCTTGAACAATGTCATGCAAATTGCTGGCTAAATAATCTATTTTTGGTGAAGAAGCGGGAAGCGTTTTATCAATCATTTGTGGTGATATGCAGAGTTGGCGCAACCGCATAATTGCCGTTAATGCGATCATTTGTGCTTGCCCACTGGTCTTTGCTTGGTAGGCATCATCAATAACTTTTTTTACTTGGGCTGCAGTTGTCGCATACAGCCGCTGTTGGTCTGCTGCCATATTTAAGAGAATATTAGATTCAACTTTTGCGGATAAATCTTTGAGGATTTTGTCCTTAGTTCTGCGTAAAACAAAAGGGCGAGTTTTTTTAATTAAATCATCAGCTTCTTCGTCTTGCACAGCACGCATAAACTCTTTATAGTCTGGCAATAATCCCGGTATGGCAACGTCAATAATTGAATAATATTCACCCAAATGATTTTCAATAGGCGTACCGGTAACGGCAATGGTGAAGACGCTATTCAATTGTCGTATAGCAGCTGTCCGCGCCGTTTGCATGTTTTTTATTGCTTGTGCTTCGTCTAGAATGAGCACATGAAATTGCTGTGTACTGAGAAAATCAATGTCAATGCGGACACGGTCGTACGTTGTTAAAATAATATCATAGTCATTAAAGATAGATTTTTTGCTTTTTGATGTGCTTGTGTACTCAAGTACACGCAACGAAGGGTAGAAAGTCTGTAATTCATGCTGCCAATTAAACACGAGAGTGGGAGGAAGTACAATTAAATGAGGGGCATGTTTCTTGCTACGATTAGCAATAATTCCTTCAGCAATCCCACCTAAGAAGGCTATAACTTGGATAGTTTTACCAAGTCCCATATCGTCAGCTAAACAAGCACCAAAGCGATGGGAATATAAAAAGGCAAGCCACTGATAACCTTCGTGTTGGTACCCGCGTAATGCGCCAATAAAATGCTCGGGCACCTGTACTTTTGTGATTGCTTTAAAGTCACTCAGACCTTTAAGTAGTAGCTCGTCTTCTCGTGATAAAGCTACTTTTGCACCCGATTGACGCAATGCTATCAGGTCAAGCATGCGAAGGCGGGGCATTTCAACAATGCCTTGCTTTTGAATCAGCGTCATGCCGCGGCCGCTTACGCTGAACATTTTAGCAAGCAAATCGAGCATTGCTTGTGCTTGAGGATCAAGCAGTTTGATAGTGTCGCTTGTCTCTACAAAAAAATCTGTCCGCGCAAAAAGCTCATCGCGTTGTTCATCAGTAAGCTCAATGCCGTCAGCAAGTATGTGGGGCGCTAGCTCAAACCAGTCTATGCGTGATCCATGCGACGTGCTTACAGAAACCTCAAGTTTCATGGGCTCTGGTCGTTTGCCGTTGACATGTAAATCGATGCCATCAGCCTGTAGCCGCTTAGTGAATTCAGGCATTTTTTCGTAAAATTCACTGTATGCGATTTTTACCATGCCGGTTCTGCCGTCAATGAGAGGGGCTTTAAAAACCTCCATAACGGACTTGAAAGCATTAACGTACAGCGTATCTGTAAGTGCAACTAAAATCTCGCCATCTTCACGCATAATCGTTGCGTTGCATACAGGAGGCGGTACGGGAACAGCTGCGGGTTCATCAAGAGTCTCCCGTGCTGTTAGCAAAACACACACTACGTGCTTGCAAGCCATCTCAGGGTCCCAGGCAGGGCAGTTGCAGCGTGACATCAGTTCGCCGTCGTACAAATAAATACTGACACGGTAGACTTTTGTTCCTCGTACCTTTGCAATAAGGCGTCCGGCAGAATCGTCGGCGTCCCATGTCATTGAAATAACGTGGCCATCTGCTTGGTACCCGCGCCCACGCTGAAAGCTTCTAGGGTCGGTAAGGGCCATAATTGTGCTGGCAGAAAGCTCACGCAACATTTCATAAAGTTCATAATTCACGGCTGCTATAACCTTAAGCAAAAAGTTGATCTGTTCGTCTAGGAATCTTACTTACAATAACATTGTTTTACGTCAATGTGTATTTCTCGAGAAATTTAGCTTGCGGCGAGATCGTCTGTGGCTTGCTCTAAATTATGCACAAATATACTGCTTTTTTAAAAAGTACCCTGTTATTTCTAAATCAGATTTAGAAATAACAGGGTACTTTTGGTATTCTATGATTCTTAGGCTTCAATAAACGTGTATAATGTATCAACCACATAAAGTATAAAAATATGAAAAAAATATTTTGGGCGAACCCTTATCAAAACATTCTTGAGACAACAGTTGCTTCTGTTAATGGTGCAGATGTGGTTTTTCATGAAACCATAGTCTACTCATTTGCAGGCGGGCAAGAGAGTGATAAAGCGACAGTAAACAATATTCCCATCTTAAATTCACGTCGTGAAGAAAATCTGATTTATTATACTCTTCCAGAAAATCACGGGCTTGCTGTGGGTGATGCAGTGACCATGGTTATCGATTGGCCACGGCGAAACAAGCTTATGCGGCTGCATTTTGCAGCAGAGATTATTCTGGAGATTGTGTGTCAAAAGTATAGCTTCGAAAAAGTTGGTGCTCATATCGCCGAGCATAAATCACGCATTGATTTTAGATGCGAAGGGAACATAGGGCAGCATTTTGATGAGATTTTAGCAATCTATAACGATATTATTAAAAATAACTATCCGATTGAAAAAGGTTATTCAGATCTTGAAGCTCAGAGGCGCTACTGGAAGATAGAGGGCTTTGCGCAGGTACCTTGTGGCGGTACACATGTCAACACGACAAGTGAAGTTGGTTATGTTAC
>CAMDFF010000026.1 GCA_945897315.1 candidate division TM6 bacterium UASB124 | reverse complement strand
TCATATGATACGAAAGCTAGTGCTCCAGACGCTGAGTAAATTTTTAATGCCGTTGGCCGCATTAGAGTAAGCACAAAATTAACAATTTCTTGTGCGATTTTTTCTTGGTTGCCAAGTTGATTGATTCTCGCAAAATTGAGTTGAAGATTGTCATCCGCACTACGCTCTATCATTTCGTTAAGGGGGATATTTATATCTAAACTCTCTGCCCCAGGAAACCATGTGTTCCAAGCAAAGCAGAGTGCCAAGCGGTTGAGTACATTTTCAGCATTAATAGTAGCAAGTAAACCTCGCGCGGCAGTAAGGCGATCTGCTGGCCCAGTAGTGGCGGTGATAGGGGTAAGAGCAGTATTAGCTGCTTGGAATGCTGTGCGATATTGCGTGTGATGAACATCAATAAATTTTATAACTATGCGATTCAGGATAGCTATCTGTGCTGCATTGTTTGCGGCGGTTGCCGTGGTGAGTTGTTTCATGGCCCAGGGCAAAGTAATTTTGTAAGAACGGTTACTGTTCGGTTGTTGCCCACCATTTTTAAAAATACATTGAGCACAAAGTTTTTTTTCTTCATCAGTTAGATCGATACCAGCAGGAATGAGAAGTTTTGCGGTAATGTCAGCAAGCTTTTGCTTGAATAATATTCGCTCAGAACGGTTTGTTGTTGCAAGAGCCGCCTGGTCTGAAGCACTTAAATAGCTGGTTGTTGTACGATGCAAATCGTCACTAATTGCACAAAATCGATATCGATTTACAGCTGTCTCTGCGCCGGCACCGCCGTTTGCAGGGGCAGCGTAAGCTGCAGCTACAGGCTCGTGATCTGCTTCCGTGGCAGGTGTTGAGGCTGTACGTTGTTTTTTAAGTTGGCTTGGTTGTTCAGTATCGCTGTCAGATTCAGTGTCCTCTGCGAGCATATGCTTATCACCAGGCTTTGCAGTAGCTGTTCTGCCAGGTTCAAGAACAGAAGAGCCAGCACCGGCACCGCCGTTTGCAGGCGCGCTGCCATAAAGGGGTGCAAGCAAGCCAATGGTGAGCAATAGAACCGTTTGTTGAGTGACTTTTTTGAATCTGATCATGAGTTTCTCCAGGGTAAAAGACAGAATATAAAATTTATAATTGTGTTTCTAGTAAATCCAGCAAAAAAACAATATGTCTAATTGAATTATAATTAATAAGTCGGACAAAGTCAAACGCCTGCTTTCTTGCTGTTTTATGCCTGTGGTACGCATAGGCGGAAAAATACAGCACAAGTATGCCAGTATCGATCTAGATGTCGATTTGAGCGTGTCTTGGTCTGCTATTCAACCTGTCTTCTGTAGCTACAAGCCCTTTAGGATGAAGAGCGCAAGGGTGATATGGAGGGTGTTTGTCGAGGGTAAAAAAAGTAGTTTTTTGCGGTTGATTTAAGAGGCAATGGTTCTTACTACTGCGTCTTCTTGCGTTTTTTGTTTTGCTGCTGTGGAGCAGGAGTTTTGTGCATTGAGCCAGAACTTTTTTTGGGACCAGCAAGAGAAATTGTCTTGGTTATGGCACTGCTGACCGTATTAAGAGCCTGTGCTTTATTGATAGCATCACGTAGGGTGGTGCTTGTTTGCGTGATATTGCTTGGGGAGATTAACCGAGCATTTTCAAGAAGCCCATCAAGAATATCGCAGAGGTTGCTGGCTATTGCCTGAGGGTCTTCGTCACTGCTTGGTGTTGGGTACGTACTGCAGGTGTTTATCATCGTGTTTTCGACTGCTGAGATAGAGCGCTGTGAAAAAGTATTCTGAGATAGTACTTTTTTGAGAGTTTCAAGATCGCCACTTTTTTTGCATGCTGCAAGAGCATTTGTCAGAGCTGCTTGTGCCTCTGTTGCTGTGCTGAGAGCTGTAGGCAGATCGGTAAATGCGTTAGTTAAGTCATTGGCGGCTGCTGTTGCACTATTTACAGCCATGCCCAGATTGTTTATGTTTTCTGAGCCGAGTGCATCACTTAATGTAGTGATGAGGTTGTTGATCGGGTTGGTCGCGGTATTAAGAGCATCGAGTGCTTGAGTATTCGTAGCAGTGGTGCCCGTAGAGTCTTGGCTGGCAGAGCAATAGTGTGATGTCGTGCTCAGCATAATTAACATGAGGATGTGTGTGCTGTGTGGCCATGCGTACATTGTATTAATTCCCTTTAGTTTTTAAAACAACCTAAAAACTTCTATATTTATACTCTATCAGGAATACATTTATTGGGGCAATGATTTGTAGAAAGCGTTGACAGAACTGTGGAAACAAGGCAATCTCCCCAGATATGAATATTATAGCCCTTATTCCAAACTTCCTTTCTTTTCTACGTATGGTGCTTTCACCCGTATTTGCAGTGCTCTTTTTGTGCCCCGGGTACGATGATCAGCTGCTTGGCGTGGTTATTTTTACCATTGCAGCACTGACTGATACCTGCGACGGCTATCTTGCGCGCCGCTTACGCGTTGCTTCAGCCTATGGTGCTTTTTTAGATCCTCTGGCAGATAAATTATTGATCATAACAGCGTTTCTTTGCCTCCTGTGGTGCGGTGTTATTAGTTGGTGGTTGGTAGCTGCCATTGTAGGTCGTGATGCTATCGTGACCTGGATACGGACTGATGCACAGCGGCGAGGGGTCGTTTTTACGACATCATGGAATGCAAAAATCAAAACAGTGGCACAGTTTGTGGCGCTTTATCTTGGGTTTGCTGCGGTACTGTGGCCGTCATTGGCTCTTGACCATGTAGTAGCGATAGTCATGCCAGTGATTGCCCTTATTACCCTCTATACTGGTCTTGAGTATGGGTTGATCTGGCTGCGTAGCCGTGGGCTATCGAAATGAAAAAAATTTTAGCGCGTACGTGTGCTTCGCTATGCGGTGTTGGTTTTGTGCCCATTATGCCTGGAACGGCTGGCTCGCTGGTAGCGCTTCTTATTGCCTGGCTATTTTTACCAGCGTCATTGATGTCGATGGGCTTCTGCTCCTGTATCGCGTTTTTGTGTGGGCTTATGGTAACGCACTATGCAACTGATGGGCAGGGTGATCCATCATGGGTCGTGATCGATGAACTAGCTGGCATGTGGGTTGCGCTGATTGGTGTGTCGCATACTCCAGCAGCGTTTGTTCTCGCATTTATACTGTTTAGGATGCTTGATATTTTCAAGCCGTTTGGTATTAATGCTGTGCAGCGTTTGCCTGGTTGCTGGGGCGTGATGCTTGATGATGTGGTGGCGGGGCTGGTGGCAGCCATGCTTATGCGCATTATTTTTTATATTAAGCCCTTCTAAAGGGCGTTTCGGTCTATGTTTGCTTGCAAGATCGACATAATCACGGTATCCTTATAGCCTTACATTTCGTAATAAATTTTTCGACAACGGAAGCTGCTTTGCTGCTGTGTTGTTGTGGTTGCAAAACGCTACTGAACGCACATCTATGTGAGTGTGGGGGTGGCATTGAGAGAAGGATTCGCATGGCGTTACCCGAAACGGCAAATCACGACAGGCCTCCTGTTTCAGGAGTGTCATTGCTGTCAATTGAAAAAGAGCTGAAAACGGCATTTCTAGACTATGCAATGTCTGTTATTGTGAGCCGTGCATTACCTGACGTGCGTGATGGCTTGAAGCCGGTGCATCGACGTATTTTATATGCAATGCATAATTTAGGCTTATATAATGAGCGCCCATACCGCAAATCAGTAATGGTTGTGGGGGAGGCGATGGCGCATTATCACCCACATGGGGATAGTCCGATTTATCAAACAATGGTTGGCTTGGTACAAACATTTTCTAAGCGATACCCATTGTTGGATGGTCAAGGAAACTGGGGTTCTATAGATGGTGACAACGCAGCGGCTATGCGTTATACCGAAGTACGGATGGCAAAAATTGCCCGTGAATTACTTGCCGATATTGAAAAAAATACGGTTTTATTTGTACCCAACTTCGATGAATCAACTGAAGAGCCTACGGTATTGCCAAGCAAAATTCCTAACTTGTTGGTCAATGGTTCGACCGGTATTGCTGTTGGGATGGCAACCTCTATTCCACCACACAACTTGGGTGAAATTATTGATGCGTGTTTGGCTATTCTAGAAAATCCAAACTTATCAGAAGAGCGTTTGTTTGAGCTTGTTCCTGCGCCAGACTTTCCAACCGGCGGTATTATTTGTGGTCGTGCTGGCGTTGTTAAAGCCTATCGTACGGGTCATGGACAGGTTATTGTTCGCGGTGTTGTTGATGTTGAAGAAAACAAAAAACACATGGCGCTTATCATTTCAGAGCTACCATACCAGGTAAATAAAGCTGATTTGATTACAAAAATTGCTGAGCTTGTTAAAGACAAAATTATTGATGGCATCTCAAATATTCGTGACGAATCTGACCGTCGTGGTATTCGTGTTGTTATTGAGCTGCGCCGTAGTGAAATGCCTCAGGTTATTCTGATGCAGCTGTATAAACATACATCGCTTCAACAGAGCATCTCTATCATTATGCTTGCGTTGCATCAAAATCGTCCCATGATGTTTGCCTTGCGTGAAATGCTTGATCACTTTCTTTTTCATCGCCGTGAAATTATTACGCGACGTTCAGAATTTGACTTAGCAAAATGTCGCGCACGTGAACATATTCTTGATGGTGTGATTATTGCACTCAATAATATTGACGAAGTTATTGCGCTGATAAAAAAATCACAAAATGCTGAAGAAGCAACTAAACAGCTTCATGCAGGATTTAGTCTTTCTCCTGAGCAATCTAAAGCTATTCTTGAAATGCGCTTGCAGCGTTTAACTGGTCTTGAACGTGAAAAAATTCATGCAGAGATCGAAGAGCTGAAGAAATCAATTCTCAAGTTAGAGCTTATTTTGAGCAATGACCACGAATTAAAGCTTGAAATTATTAAAGAGCTTGAATATTTGAAGGCGACGTATGCAGACAAGCGTCGTACTCGTATTGAAGGGGCTATTGATAGCATTAGTGAAGCCGATCTTATTCCGGATGAAGAAGTATTGGTTACACTGACGCGCAAGGGCTATATCAAGCGTGTGTTGCTTGATACCTATTCGGTACAGCATCGCGGTGGTAAGGGCAAAAAAGGTATGGCTGATCTGGACGATTCAGATGATATTATGGAAGATGCATTTGTTGCAAAAAACCATGATGAGCTATTATTTTTCACCAACCATGGTCGTATTTATAGCCAAAAAGTATTTCAAATTCCAGAAGGCTCTCGTACAGCAAAAGGCCGCGCGATTATCAACTTATTACAGTTGAATCCGGGTGAGCGTGTGGTGAAATTGCTGTGTACGCGTGACATGGAAAATAAATTTATCGTCATGATTACCCGTAAAGGCGTGATCAAAAAAACTGACGCAATGGATTTTGCTAAGATTCGTAGCACAGGTATTCGTGCACTTAACTTGAACGAAGGTGATGAACTTGCGTTCTGTGCTATTAGCTCAGGTACTGATTCGATTATTATTGCAAGTTATCATGGTCAAGGCATCCACTTTAAAGAGTCTGAAGTTCGCTCAATGGGCCGTAACGCTGCTGGTGTGCGTGGTATCATGTTGCGTGACGAAGACTATGTGGTTGGTCTTGAAGTAATTCCAGAAAGCAGTGACTTGCTGTTCGCGACCTCTAAGGGGTATGGCAAACGTGTTAAAGTAACTGATTTCCGTGTTGCTCACCGTGGTGGTCTTGGAGTGCGTACTATTCCCTGCGATACGCGCAATGGTATGGTTATTGGTCTTGAGCGTGTTACTGATGAATCGCATGTACTCTTGATTGATACGAATGGCAAAGTTATTCGTCTTTCTCCTCAAGAAATTAGAACAATGGGTCGTCAGGCAAAGGGTGTTCGCTTGGTACGTTTGAGTGATAAGCAACACTTGTCAGCAATGCTTGCATTTGACAGTTCAGATGATGAGGTTGATCCGACAGCTCTTGATGACGCACCAACAGCTTCAATGGTAGATGGTCCTGTCCTAATGACGAGCCCTGAAGATCTACTGTTGCTTGATGAAGGCGTAGAGAGCATTCCTACCGGTGATCTATTAGAAGAATCTGATGCCGAAGCCGTTGAGGTAGAAGAGCTTAGTGATGAAGACGATACAACAGGAAATATCTAGAGTATGTTTAGCGACAATAAGCGTATTTTAATTCATCTTTCGTTGATCCCCTCTCTTGGGCCTGCAAGTATTTTACGATTGCTGACTTATGTGTGTCATCGCGCAATGCCTGATTTGATACACATAGGTTGGCATGAGATTATTCTGCACCATGAGAGCTTACCGCTTCAGTTGGTTTATACGCTGAGCGCAGGGCAGATTGCTGAAATTACTAAAATCAAGCTTTCTGATGCACTGCTAGCGCATGAAATGTTGCGATCGACAGTACTTTTAGACGAAGAGCTTACGCTTATTGAGCAGAATCAAATTTCGGTTTTAATGCCCTTTGATGATACATTTCCCGAAGATTTAAGACAGATTCATCATCCTCCCATCGTATTGTATTGTAAGGGTGTGCCGGTTAAGCCATCAACAAAGCGATTGGCGATTGTTGGGTCGCGCAAGGCAACGCATTATGCGCGGCAGGTTATTCAGTCGCTTGTTCCATCGTTAGTGGAGCATGACTGGACAATCGTGAGTGGCGGCGCTGAGGGTGCCGATACCATGGCTCATCAGGCAGCGCTTGATGCAGGTGGAACAACCATTGCGGTTTTAGGCGCTGGCCTTTTGACGGCGCCGTACCCCGCATCAAATACAGCTCTTTTTGATCGCATGGTGGAGCAGGGGAGTATGTTGGTGTCACCCTTTCCATTGCGGATGGAAGCTGATCGTACGACGTTTCCTCAGCGTAATCGCATTATTTCTGGGCTTAGTGTGGGCTCAATTATTGTTCAAGCAGCACAGCGTAGTGGCGCGCTAATTACGGCGCGGTTTGCGCTGGAGCAAGGACGGCAAGTATTTGCTGTGCCAGGCCTTGTTAATGATGAATTAAGTTATGGTTCACATCATTTAATTAAGCAGGGCGCGAAGTTGGTGCATACCGTAGAGGATGTGCTGGAAGAGTTTGGGGAAAGTGTTGCTGTGCATGCCAGCTCTCCCGCTTCTTCGCGGCGAGAAAAAGTGGGCAGTCGCAAAGTGGCGGTGCATGAGGTGCAGGCAGTAATTCCATTAGAGCCAGAAGATCCTATGCTTGCAACATTGCAAGAGCCTGTTACCCTTGATGAGTTGCAGCTCTCAACGGGCTTGCAACCTGAAGCGCTCCAAGACTGGTTGTTTACGCTTCAGCTTGAAGGTAAAATTAAACAGCATTTTTCAGGTACTTGGCAACGCGTATAGGTGTTTTCATGAAAAAAGATATTTTATATATTGGCTCGCAGTCACCCACACGGCAGCGTTTATTGGAGCATGCAGGCATTCCATGTAAGGTGCTTGTGCATACCAGTGATGAACAGCCGCGACATGGCGTTAATGAATTTAAAGATTATGTGCTTGCGGTAGCACAGGGTAAGATGCGTGCATTGCGTCTTCCTGAAGCAACCAAGACAGAAGATGAATACATCTTTGCACTGACAGCAGATACGTTGGTACGTAATCCAACAACGAGCCAAATTTTTGGTAAGCCGATGAATAAAGATCATGCGATTAAAATGTTGCATTCTGAGCGCAGTGGTCCCGTCGAGGTTGTTACAGCGTGCTGTTTGGAAAAATATTATCGTCGCTCTGATGGTTGGCAACGTGGTGAAGCAGAGCACTGGGTTAACGTAACCAAGATAGAATTTATTGTTGATGATGACTCTATAGAAACATACTTTAAAGCGTTTCCTGGCGCGCTGCAGGCTTCTGGTGCTGGGATGATAGAAGACCATGGTCTTCGCTATCTCAAGAGCATTAATGGCTCATACACCAGTGTCCTTGGCTTGCCACTCTATGAGTTGTGCGAAAACCTAAGAAAGCTTGGCTTTAAGTTATAGGCTGACACAAGGAGTAGGGCATGCAAGAAATTTGCTTAGATAGAAAAGAATTCAAATCAATTCGTGAAGTGGGTGGTGTGTATGTTGATAAAACAAAGCACATTTACGATATTTTTAGTCGAGGCCTTTATTACTTCCTTGCTCGTCCCCGTCGCTTCGGTAAGTCACTGTTATGCACAACACTGCAAGCACTTTTTCAGGCTAATCGTGAGCTTTTCAAGGGATTGTGGATTGATAGCTTAGACTGGAAGTGGGAAAAATATCCGGTGCTTTATTTTGATATGAGCAATGCTTCGTCAAAAACGGGGACTGCTGCTACTGCACGTCGGGGGATTATCAATATGCTTAATGCTAATGCTAAAGAGCTTGGCATTACTGATCTCAAGGAAGACAGGCCCTTTTTAATGCTTGAACAGTTAATAGAAAAAGCGCAAGAAGCTACGGGGCAGAAGATTGTTATTATTATCGATGAGTATGATAAACCACTACTTGATGTCATTGACACTCCCTCACAGCACAAAGAAATTCATCAAGAGATCAGTGATTTTTATAGCCAGCTTAAGCCAGCAGAAAAAAAATTAAAATTTGTTTTTATCACAGGGGTTTTTAAATTTACGCAGACATCAATTTTTTCTGGTTTAAATAATTTGAATGATATCACCTTCGATAGTGCTGCAGCTGAAATTGTTGGCTATACCGACAAAGAGATTAGAACATTTTTTACGGAACACTTGGCAGCACTAGCATTGGTTTATAAAAAATCAGTTGAAGAAATGATGGTTACGTTGCAAGAGCAATATAATGGGTACAGGTTTGGTGTTAACATAGCAACGGCAGATCTTTCTGAGGGGGTGTATTGTTCTTTTGCTTTAAATTACGTATTCGCAAAACAGCAATTGTTGCAAAAATGGTTTGAATCAGCTTCGCCACGATCATTAATTAAAAAACTTGCTGAGCATCGATTTCAAGAAATTGATCCATTAAAACTCAATATGAAATTGAGCGTATTAACAAAATCATGTACCCCTGATGAAATTGAATCGATTCATAAGTCATCCAGTGAGGCAGTTATTGGCAATGAAATTGATGAGCTACCCGAAGATCAATCTAATAAGCGTATCATTTCGCTTAGTATGCTTTATTATGCTGGCTATCTGACTATACATAAATTTGCAAAAGATAAGATTTTTTTTGGCTTTCCCAATGTAGCCGTAGCATCCGATTTTGTAGAATTTCTATTACCACTGGTATTTCAGAAGAGTGTCGATAGGATCAACGAAATTATGGATCTCATACACGATGTGTTTTGTGATCAGCGGCTAGATGATTTAAAAGAGTTGCTCAACGATGCGCTTGCGCCAGTTTCGTATCATACGCTTAAGAAGCCAGATGAAAGATCTAGGAGTGCTGTTCCGCAGGAAAATTTCTATCAGTTTGGTTTTTATTACTTATTCACCGGTAGTAGAGTGCATGCGGTAACTGAAGATACAGGCATTAGAGGACGCATCGATATTACTGTTGAATTACCCAATGTTGTCTATTTATTTGAATTTAAGATGGACGACTCAGCAGCTAGTGCAATTGCACAGATTAAAGACAGGGAGTACGCTCGCAAGTTCAAGCATACAGGTAAGAAGGTTTATGCTGTTGGCGTTTCAATTAGTTCGGAAAAGCGTGTTGTGCAAGAATTGGAATGGGTCTGTTTGTAGCTTTACCACTCTATGAGTTGTGCGAAAATCTAAGAAAGCTTGGCTTTAAATTATAAATTAAAATGAAAAAAGGGCGCTTACTAAGCGCCCTTTTTTCGTGAGATAATTATACTTAAAACCACTATTACCATTCAGCAACTTGTACGTGGTCACTAACTGTTTCGTTCATAATGCCTTGGTCAGGCCTGCCTACTTTTACATTACTTATAGTGACAGGTGTTTTGTTTGCTCCTTTAGAAAATGAGAAAAATGGTAAGGATTTAGTGTGATTATTGAAGGCTAAATTAAGAATATAATTGATTGTTTTTTGTTGTTCTGGGGTGATTGTCTTAAAAATTTCTTGATAACCGCTAACATCGTCAGTTGGCTTTTTTGCCCATAAGGTAATATTTTCAGGTGATAGCTTAATTTTTAGCGAAATAGCGCCCTGTACATAAAAGTCTTTCAGAGGTTTAGTGTCTAAGTTATCCGCAGAGTACATAGGTATGTTTGTGCTATTGTTAAATCCGTAATCAATTTGCGACATGTTTTTTTTATCGGTAATAAGTGCAATCCGTAGCGCAGGTACTCGTGCATTGGGAAAATTGCTAAAGGCAATATTAATGTTTGATGTAGCGTCTGTTGTCCACTCAACTTCACCATTGAAGGTCTGATAATCTCTGGACCACTTATCAAAAGATTCTGAGGTTAACCTATTGTTGCTGGGGGCCCGTTCTTCTACTGCTCCATAGGCAGCTTCCGTATGAACAGGGTTTCTCATAAAAATAATCCGGCAGGATCCATCACGCGCACCCCCCCAATCCATTCCTTGATATTTTGATTTATAGGTTTGCAGGTATTTGCCATGCAATTTGCCTGGGTCTGTGCGTTTTAGATTTACTGCAGAGCCATAGAGTATTGGCTTGCCATCAGCAAGTACAAAATGTTCATCTTTTTCTGTAATATCGTTTTCAATTTTATAGCTAGTTGTGCCAGCAAATTGAGGACTTAAGCATAGAAGCTGAATCTCATTGCCCATGAGCACAGGATCACCGACTTTTTTATCTTTCCCTAGAATTTTCCATAATGAACGTATGTTCCGTTCGCTTCCCCAAGCCTTGCTGCTTCGTGAAACGCTAGCATCTCCCAAAGATGTCATATCTAAACCAGCTCCGCCCGCGCCCGCGGTCATTGCGTTGATTGCTACATTTTTCCAATTGGTACTCGTATTTTTTGTTCCAATTACATAATCATGCTCGCAGGTATAAAGTCTCAGAATATCACCATAACGAAGGGGCCCATCTGTCGCCCGTCTGGCTTCACCAGATTCTGGCATTAATGCGTTACATGGCATTAAGAGCATCAAAGCTAATGAGAATCGCTTTATCGTATTCATGTAGGGGTTCCTTAGGTAAAGAATTTAGAATAATACTATCAATAATTATATTATTCTAAAGGACCTAACTGGAACAAGGGTTTTAATGAAAAATATGAAATAGGTGTCTACTCTGGTCATGTAGCGTTACTCATTACACTAAAAGAGCCGATTGGGAGTTTGAATTCTCAATCGGCTCTTTTAGTTTTGATACTGATGGCTTGAAAGACCGCTTTTTCACCCCTACGGGGCGCCGTTCAGAACTTGCGTTCTGTATTGCGACACGATTAGGGAGAGCGGGGCTCCTAGTTCATCACATCTTTGTTATTCGGTTTCCAGTTTTTCAATAACTGTTCGAACAAAATCTTATTGGCGTGTTCCGTGTGGTTTGTCTTCGTAGTGCCAGTACCCTCAGCCTTTGGTACTTTGGGCTGCTGCGGTGGTATGAGCTGTTTTGCTTTGAGCATGCGTGCCTTCGTTTGTTGCATACTTAACCATAACGTTTTATGGTCAAGGCTATCAGCTTCAAGCTTTTGCAGCGTTGGCATAATAGCATCTTTAGTTTTGTTATCAACGTGAATAGATTCC
>CAMDFF010000025.1 GCA_945897315.1 candidate division TM6 bacterium UASB124 | reverse complement strand
AATCTGAAACAACATGAAAGGGACCATAAAGCGTTGTGCTTATTAGAGCTTGGCCAGGAGCTGGTAGAAAATATGCCCGTGAACATGAGTGCCCCTAAAAAAAGATCTGCCGTTGATAAATCACATTATAGGGAGGTTTGTCAGGAGTGTGGTACAAAATGGTGTTCCGTTGCAGCTCTCAATGTACACATGCGCTCTCATAATGGGTTTAAACCGTATCAATGTCGGTATTGTCCTAGTCGTTTTTCTGTTAATATGACATGGAAAAGACATGAGCTTAGGCATTCTGGTGCACAACCATTCCCATGTGATTTTTGTGAAAATAAATTTACTCGTAAGGACAGTATGCTGGCCCATCGGCTCTTGCATACTGGTGAAAAGCCTTACAGCTGTGAGTATGAGGGATGCAACGCAGTATTTCGCATACGTCATGAGTTAAGAGAGCATTGGCTAACATATAAACATTTACCTGCTGATGCGATTCCTATTCAGCGACGAGATAGAAAAAGATTTAAGACTGGTATCGTTGGGGCGGTAGATCTCGCAGATGAAGAAGTGACGGAGGCAGCGCAAAACGCCGTAGTAGCATCCGGGGTTGTTGCTAGTGTTGATCTTGCAGCAGGCTCTGTGGTGGCAAGCTCTACAGGGTTGTCGGTTGGAGATATTCCTGCGGATTGTGTAGTTGATTTTCATGCCGAGGACGATGGTTTTTCTGCCAGTGAATCAATGATAAATAACTATTGTCGTAATTTATTTAGCCAAGAACTCAATTCTTATGATGACGAACTATTCCTTGATCTGCAGACGCGTCAGTGATTGCGCTATAAAACGCTACATTTTTGCGATTTAGTGGCGCGCTGATTTCTCGATTAATTCTAGTAGTTGGGACAGGTTTTTTGGATGTATCGTGGAGCGCTGCTTTGGATGGGTGCTTGGTAAGTAACAGCGTATTTAAATTCTAGAATTTAAGCTTTGTTCTCAGAAGATAATATTATATAATCTGTGAGTTAATTATAAGTCAGAAATTTGGGCATAAATCTGTGAGTAGGAGAGGGTTGTTTATCATGCATTTTGCTAAGAATAAGATGATTGCTGTAGTGCTTTTTTCTTTCCTAGGTCAGTCTAATCTTGCGGCTGCAGGTTCTGCAAAAAAACGCCATGAATGCGTGCAGTCTTCTTCCGATAGTCAGAAGATCTGTGGTATTTGCTATACTCAATTTAACACACATCGATTAGCACTGGTCTGCGAGCGAGGGCATACAGCTATAAAGCAGTATAAGTGTGCTGATTGTGGTAGTATTCATAGCAGTACATCACGCTTACAGAACCATAGGCGTACACACACGGGTGAAAAACCATTTAAGTGTCCGCGGTGTGGCTTTACATCAGCGCAAAAGTCCAATGCCATGTACCATTGTAAGAGAAATAAATATAAGCCTTTGACGCGTTCTTCTAGATTGCCGGCCGGGGCACCTCAAGAGAATGATTTTGCACCATTAGAGGCTGCAGACATTGGAGATACTTTGGGAACTCTTTTTAAAGAGCTTGAGGCAGAAGAAAAAGCAGAAGCGGCTCAAGGTTTTTGTTCAGAAGAAGACTATGATGTTTTGCATCGTCAGGATATACGTGATAGTGAGTGAGCTTTAGATGTCTTTGCGGATGCTTTGATTCTTGGCCGTCTTGAATAAAGTGCGCACAGATCGGCATAATTGCCTATTTTAATCATATAAGTTAGTTGACACTCGCGGCTAAAAATCGTACCTTTTTGCACTATGGTTTTGCGCATTATATTAAAAAATGAGGTTCTGGATGAAGTTGAGCAAGTCGTTTCTAACAAAAGCGTTGCCTGGTGCTACCTATTATTATGGACATGTATTGTATGATGTTGATAATGACGGATTGTGGAACCACATTGGCGAACAGCGCGATGTAGAGGTTGCATTAGATAGCCGGTCAATTAACACAGGCGATTTTTTTATTGCGCTCAAAGGCGTGCAGGTTGATGGGCACGATTTCATAGCCGAGGTGCTTGCTTCTGGTGCATGCGGTGCATTAATTGCGCAAGACCGCATTGTCTCGCATCTCCTCACCTACGATGAAACGCTTGTTGCTAACAAATTATTTATTGCAGTTGCTGATACTGAAGCGGCATTTCTGACCATGGCGCGCGTGCGTCGTAATGAATTGACTATTCCAGTCGTTGGAGTAACTGGCTCGGTTGGTAAAACTACCACGAAAGAGATGCTCAGGGTTATATTGGACGAAGCGTGTATTCCTGCATTCGTTTCATTCAAAAATTATAATACTGTGCTTGGAGTTAGCTATAATATTTTGCGTATCGCCGAAAATGCACAGGTTGCTGTAATTGAAATGGGCATTAATGGTCAAGGTGAAATGCAACAGCTTACTGATATTGTACAGCCATCACTCGCCGTGATTACAAACATAGGCCATGCACATGTTGGATTTTTAGGCGGTACCCTACAAGGAGTTTCGCAGGAAAAACGTGTAATATTTTCGCGTTTTACTGAATCAGGGGTTGGTATTATCAATGGTGACCAAGAGTTGCTGACTGATGTACATTATAATCATCCCGTAGCAAAATTTGGGCTGAAAACAAAAAACCAAGTGCAAGCCAGAAAAGTACATGTTGTGCTTGATGAAAATAATCAGCCGCATACTCATTTTGTACTCAAATGGTATGGTGAAAAATCGCCCGTGATACTAAAAAATAATCATCCTGGTGGAGTTTCTAATGCTTTGGCGGCAGCAACTGTAGCTTATTTTTTAAAAGTTCCTTTTGTAGCTGTTGTGAGCGCATTAAGTAGCTATGCCTCTTTTGAAAATCGCTTTGAGCAAAAGAAATTAAAGCTTAATAAGGGCTATTTGCTGAGTGACTGCTACAATGCAAATCCTGAGAATATGAAAGCAGCATTAGTAGCATTTTCTCAGTTGCATGCTAGAGGTCAAAAGGTGCTTGTGCTTGGCGAAATGTTTGAACTTGGCGAGCGGCAGGATTACTGGCATCGACAGGTTAGTCGTGAGCTTGCTAAGCTTAGCGATTTAGGGATGTTGATTACCGTTGGCAAACGTGCACAGCTTTATAGTAAAATGCTTTCTCGTGCAGTTAAAGTGCATGTGGCAGAAGATTGGCAGCAGGCTCTTGATGCATTTAATAAGTATGTTAATACAGAAGGTGCGTTGGTTCTTGTGAAGGGCGGACGTAGCTTGCGACTAGAGAATATGATCAAAGAGGTGGTTGAATAAGTTCACTTAAAAGCCTTTCCGTAAAGTCTTGTACCTTATGCTAAAAAAGAGTAAGGTGGAAAAAACAAAAGAGAAAGGAGATGCGATGAGTGAAGTAATCAGTGCTATAGCGTTACACGAACTTGATAGTCATGAGGGGCAGCTTGTTTCAAGGCTGTTGGATCTGCCTCATAAGATTCTTTCACATGAAGATTTAGAAGGTTTGCAGCAGCTGATTCTGTATGAATTGGCGCACGATGAGTCTTTCGGTTTTAATAGAGCAAGTTATCTTATTGATAATCCAGAATTTAACTGCCTTAAGGGTGTTGCTGGGTACGATAAAAAAGAATGCGGAACATCACCGGGAAACCCGTGGGATAATCCTCATGATTTTGTTCAGCACATCAGCCAAGCTGTTTTTCACAAGCAAGTAGCGTCATTTATGAAGCATAGTTTGTGTAGTGCTCATGACAAAGATCCTGAAGCTGATGCAATTAAAGTGCTAAGCGAAAATCTTGGCATGGAAAATTCATCATTTATTACCTGGCGTATGCGTCATGGAAACCATGGGATTTTACTATTTGAAGAAGGTGCGTTACCGCATAAGCGTAGTCCTGAATTGTTGCACCATTTTGTTGCCTTGTTGAGTTTGTGCTGAGCAGCTGAGAATAGTTGTTGATTCATAAGCGCCGTAGACGGTGCTTGCACGTGACTGCTGCACATGCCACGGTAATGGGCCGTGCAGTTGTGCCAGTGGTTTTTGCTCATGAAGCAGAAGCCATGTGTGCATATCGATCGCGTGGAGTTTAATTGTTGGTCCCAGATGCCAGTACCATGTGGTTATCTCTTTTGTATTACTTGTAATGGTATCGGTGATAATGAGCTCGTGTGTGCTCAGTGAGCAGTCGCGGGTGATGTTTATTTTCTCCCAACTATGACGTGCCTGTATTTCGTGAAGAGCTGCCGGACTAGCGCTTTTAGGCAATTGAAATAGATCAAGATTTCTAGGTATTAGTTTATGTGCTTCAGGTATGACTGTTGTGTGTGTGCTCGCAGCGCGTAGTGCGTTGCGCCATTGAGGGTGTGCGGTGTAAAGATAGCTGCCCGGGTCAATAAATAGCGGTATTTCATCGATACTAAGCGTAATGGCAAGCTCATCACGGTGGAAGTGCCCGGTGGGCTGCTGTGGTGAGTAGGTGGCATGCCGAAGTGTAAAAAAGCAACGGCTGTTTTTAATAATTGTTAATCCAAAAAAGGGATATGTTTTTTGTTGTGGTGCGTTAAGCGCCATTTTTTTTTGCTTGGATGGTAGTGGGCAGATACGGCCACTATCATTATCGCCAATCAGTACAAGATTGCCTGTCTGATCAGTACAATCAATAATAAATTCATGCATTTTTTGTTGGGTAATGTATAATGCCTGGTTAATTGATAAGCTATGCTCTTGCGCGCAGGCCAAAGCTAAGTCAAAGAGCTCTGTAACAAGCGAGTGATAAGCGGTAGATCCTTCATAGCATGTTCCATCAGGAAGCAATTGTTGCTTAAGTGCATCTTGCACCCATTGCCAGGCCTGATGCCGTTTCCGATAATACTTTGTTATGTTTAAAAAGCAGCACAAGTGCAAGTATCCAACAAGGTCTGTCAGGTAGTGGTTATTGGGTGTGGCAGAAACTTCCCAGCAGCTCTCTATAAAATAGGCATGGTAACGCAACAGCTCGCTTATCTGCGCGATAATTACTGGCGTTAGAGCAGGGTTGCCTGTGTGTGTTTTAAGCATGGCAATAATATTTATTGCTCGAATGCTAACTTCCATAGGGTTAAGCCAGTTAACCCCGTAGGGAAATGGGTTGTTGATCATCCATGAAGAAAGTATTGCCAGTGCTGTCTCTAGTGATTGGTTATGCAAACAGTGCAAGCGAGATAATTCCCATGGAACTTTGATGTCTGGTTGGCGGGCTGTGAGAATATTTATCTGTTTGTTACTTGGAATAGTTATTGCCGCAAAAAAAGTATGAGCCCAGCTGGGTGGTGATGTGGTGGTAAAAAAATCAGAATGCCACGAGATACCGTTTGTTGATGCAAATGTGTGCTCGCCAAAGCCTAGAATCTTAACGGCAATAGGCCCTTCGCTGAGCTTAGTAAGTAGATCAAATCTTTTGCATTTATATTGCCATCGGCGTATAAAATATGCTTTTTTAAAGCGGTAATAGATGAGCCAACAGGCAGTACATAAGCCAATTGTCCATAATCGTTGTACGTAATAAAAAAAATAATACTTCGGCATTCATAACCCTTTTAGGGTAAGTAATCGTTAATATAATGACGCTGTGATTAAATCGTAGCGTTTTATTGGGAGGTTGGGTAGCGCATATGAAGATAATTAAAAATATACTACGGAGCTGTTTATTGCTGATGGCATTGGGTGATGTTGCTTGGTCATCGTCATCCTCTAGCGATTCAGAGAGTAGCGATGAAGACGAGATATTGTATTGTCAGTATGAACGGTGTGGGGTTGCTTTACCTCCTATGCGACAGAGCCAATATTGCTCGAGGGCGTGTAGACTACGAGCTAGCACGCGCTTACTTAGTGTGCCAGTGGCTGCCGTGTCGCCCGTTGTTACCCTCCCAGTACCTGTGCTGGCGCCAACTGCGGTGGCAAAATGGTGCTCTGGTTGTGGCTATTATTTACCTGCAGGTACTATCAATGATTATTGTGACGATTGTCTTGCGGAGCACGAAAAGCAGACGCGCGCATCATTTGATCCGCCAATGGTTCATCCTCTCTCGTCAGATGGAAAGTCTGCAGAAGAAGATGAAGATGTACCCAAGGTTCACGTGATAGAATTTTTTTGTAAATGGTGCGGCGTGGTTTTGCCTACCAGTGATTATGGATATTACTGTTCTGATGAGTGCAGTGATCAATACCATGGGCAATCAGGACCTTTAGCGGGAGGGAGTGCTCCGTCGACTGAAGAAGAGGAATTTGTTTTTCAGCCCCGCTTAATAGAATGTTTAGTGTGCCGCAACTCTTATCCAGGAGCATGCCCTCGTGGGCACGAAATAATCTGGATTCCGTACGATGGTACTAACCAAATTCAAAAAATTCAGTAAACTTGAGACTGTTTTGTAGCTGTGCTATCTCAGAAGAGACGCTGAGGATGGCTTTCCAGCTGCTTGGTGAAGCGTATTTTTTGTTTGGTGTTTTTTTAAAAATAATTAGTGATGATGAGTATCTGTATGAGAGCTATTTTTGTCGTATGTAGTTTAGTAGTTTTTTTGGGTGACAGTGCATTTTCAGCTGCACCACGAAGATACATTCAGTGTGATCGGGATAGTCGAGATGCAGTGACTAGTGATGATGATGATACAGTTGAGCGTGGTGAAGTATGTTTCGATTCAACTACTTTGACTCCTGGAATGGGAGTTGTTGTTGTGCCTATTGCTGCTCTTCAGCTGCCAGCTGAGCGAGAGTGTCTAGACTGTAAAAGTTTTTTAGAACAAGGTAACACTGGCGATTATTGTTTTGATTGTCAGGAGCTATATCAACAACAGGGTGTGTTTGAGGGACAAGCGCGACAAGCAGCATCTCATGTTTCTTTTCGATTTGGTGGGCCAGTAGCTAGTCTCTCCGGAGGTACTCAGCTGGCGGTACGGCAATGCATTGATTGTAGCATCGACTTGTGCGAAGAAAATATACACGGTTATTGTATTGAGTGTGAAGCTGCTATAGATGATGCACGTATTTTTGAACAACATCCCCTAGCTGTAATGGGAGCGCCTAGAGGCTTTCAATTAGGCGATTTACTTGTGCAATCACAAAGAGAAATAGGGCGAAAAAGACAGGCAGAGATAGGGCATCGTTATAATCGAAGATCTTCTTCTACTTCTGGACAACGAAGAGCTCCTGATAATGGGTGTGAAATTTGCGGCAGTGGCATTAAGGACTGTCTCTGCAGCTCTTCGGGCCTTGCTAGTATTTTTAGGCATGATCATGTAGAGGGATTTAATCAAGATAATCTTGCACTTCCTTCGTTCGATGACTCTGCACAGAGCAGTCAGGATATACAACGCGCATGTATTGTTTGCGGTCGTTATTTTTTGGAACGATGTTCTCGTGGTCATGAGGTGCACTGGATATCTTCTACTGGTGAAATAGCAAAAATACAGTAAGCTTGAAAACGCCCTTCCTATCGCGCTATGCCCGTTGTATAGCTGGAAACAGCGACCCATAGATTGATTTCGGCGTGTCCAGGGAAGGGTTGTTTCGTAATATTTAAAGATGAAATTAAAGAATTGGTTGCTATGAAAAAAATTATTTTGACCGGTGATCGTCCATCAGGGCCGTTGCACTTAGGCCACTATGTTGGTTCGCTCAAAAACCGTTTAGCTATGCAGCAAGAGTATCAGCAGTATCTGATTATTGCCGATGTGCAAGCGCTGTCGGCAAATGCAGAGAATCCTGAAAAAGTTCGTGAAAATGTTCTTCAAGTCATGCTTGATTATTTGGCGGTTGGAATTGACCCTGCTGTTTCCACTATTTTCTTACAATCGCTGGTGCCAGAGATAGCTGAGCTAACTATCTATTTTTTGAATTTAGTGACTGTGGCGCGGCTGCAACGTAATCCAACTGTTAAAGAAGAAATTCGACAAAAAGGTTTTGGGGCGAGTGTTCCCGCCGGATTTTTTATGCATCCGGTAAGCCAAGCAGCAGATATTACATTTGTAAAAGCTGACATTGTACCCGTTGGAGAAGATCAGCTGCCATTGATTGAGCAGTGCTGTGAAATTGTGCGTAGTTTTAATAGGATTTATGCACCAGTATTTCCTGAGCCACAGGGCATTGTTCCCAAGCAAGGCGCACGCTTAATGGGGCTTGATGGCAAAGCGAAAATGAGTAAATCATTGGGTAATGCAATTTCGTTGTGCGACTCAGCTGATGACATTCAGAAAAAAGTGATGAGCATGTACACCGATCCTAATCATTTGCGTGTTGCTGACCCAGGCGAAGTTGAGGGTAATATGGTGTTTTCGTATCTCGATATTTTTGATAGCAATGTCGCAGAAGTCGAAGAGCTTAAGGCTCAGTACCGTGCAGGCGGCTTGGGTGATGTTGCTATTAAGCGCCGATTGAATACTGTTTTGCAAGAGCTCATTGGACCGATTCGTGACCGTCGTAATGAGTTTGCTAAAGATCCTGTTGCTGTTATGCAGCTGCTTAAACAGGGGACAGAACGTGCTCGTGAGGCTGCAGCAAAAACGATGATTGAAGTGCGCCGTGCAATGCGGATCGATTATTTCTAAAATTAGTACATAAAAAAAGCGCTGAGCATTAAACTCAGCGCTTTTTTTTTAAATATATTGTGCAAATTCGTCGTCTATTTCTCAACCGTATAGATAATGTCTCCGCCAATCACCTGGCCTGCTATCTGTCCGCCATTGCGTATTATTACTCTTCCCGCGAGATCATCAAAAATAATATCGCCTGTAACAACAGTTCCATCAAGCTCAATCGTTGCCTTTTTGCAATTGTTGCCGATATTAATATTAATCCCAAAGAAAGACCAATTGGTACCATGCTTAACAGTAATAGTAGACACGGTTGATGATTTTAAAATGGTAGTGCTATCGTTGCCTGGGCATAGCTGTAAAGCGTTGCATGAACAGTTTTCAAATTGCTTCAGCTCCCCGCTCAGTTTCATATCGCTAGCAATCTTAGTATCAACGAGTATAGCCCTGCCTGACATAGTAGCGTTTTGCCTTACTTCACAATTATGCATTGTGACAGAGCCAGAATGAATAGCGCTGTCAGCAACAACAGTATCGAGAGTAGCATCACCAGCTGTTTTCAATGAACCATGTATAGCGACGTTTTTTAAGCTAGCATCGCCTGCAGTCGAACAATTCCCATCAATGGTAACATCATTAAAATGTGCATCGCCTGCAGTTGAACAATTGCCGCCAATTGTAACGTCAAGAAAATGCCCATCTCCTGCGGTTGAGCAATTATAACGCACATCAGTTGCATGAAGGTACGTATCGCCACTACCCTTTACGGAATCAACAGTGTTGCGCGTGCTATTTTTTGTCTGTGCTCGTGGAGTATTACCACCCGTTGGATTGGCACGGTCTCTTAGCTCTTTTGCTTGGTTGAGTAGCTCTGCTGCTTGATATTCTAGTTTTGCAGCCTTTTTTTGCAGCTTTGCTGTATGGTGAGCCTTATGCTTATCGCTCTTGTGCAACGCACCATTAACACCGTTACATCCCATGAGCATTGATATACTCATCATGGAAAAGATAAGTGATATTTTTTTCACTACTAAACCTTCCTGAACTAAAGAATGAACTGAGAATAAGAGATTATGCCTGCAGTGCTGTAATAATATCAGGTTTGTGTTTAGCCAGCAAATGGCACACGCTATGATAATGTTTCTAATAGGAATTTTTATTATTTGCTATAAATTTTGGTGCCATATTTTTGGATTAAAGTAAACGTAAGCGTCCGCTCACGTCCCATTTTTGCAAATTCGTCTTTTGTGAATACTTCAAGAAACATCTCTTCACATGCCAAATCTTCAAGCGCTTTATAACCAGTGGCGGCTCGAGTTTCAGTGGTGTTTTCAGATGATGATTGAACGATTATTTTTACATCAATATCATCGGGGTCTTCATCTACTTCCCAGCCGTCTTGTCCAAGAAGATAGATTTCAAGAGGGTTGTATGTTTGTACAAGTCGCTGGATGATGTGATTGATAAAATCTTGATGGGTCATGAGAGGTTCTCCTTTGAGTCAGAACATTAAAAAGGCCCTAGTAGTAACACTAGGGCCTTTTCTAAAATCATTATAAACAATGTTACCAGGTAACACGTGCATAAATGCTGCATGAGATAACGCGGCTCTTATCTTCTTGCATGATTTGCAATTCGCCACATTCAACTTCTTGTTTAGGGAAATGTTCGCGAACTAAATTACCAAGCACGTCAGCTGGGTATCCCATTGCATAACCATTGATCAAGAAGAAACGAGGTTTGTCAGACAACAAATCTTTCGCAGCTTTGAGGAGCGGATGAATTTGGTCTTCAAAGGAAAACGCATTGCCTTTATGGTCGCGACCAAATGCAGGTGGATCCATAATGATTGCATCGTAGCGTACGCCGCGTTTAATTTCGCGTCGCATAAAGCTTAAGCAATCATCTTCAATCCAGCGGATATGGGCTTTTTCAAGACCACTGAGCATTTGATTTTCGCGTGCCCAGGTGACAGCAGTTTTTGATGCATCAACGTGACATACTTCAGCACCTTGTGCTGCAGCAGCAAGTGTTGCGCCGCCTGTGTAACCAAATAGATTGAGTACTTTTGCTTGTGGTCCGCGTCTAAGTGTTTGCGCGATCCAGTCCCAATTGCTTTGTTGCTCAGGGAAAATACCAACGTTTTTTGAACCACCAAGGCGTAGTGACATAACGATTCTACATCCCTTGCCGCTAGGTCCGCCCGGTAATGCAAAAACGCATTCCCATGGTGTCTTAAGCATTTGCTTGTTATTCCAGCAAGATCGCACGCCTTCTTTTTTATTATAAACGGCGGTGGCTGAAAGCCATTCACCTTTAGGCTCTTGTGGATGCCAGATGCATGTGCTGTCTGGACGAACAATGGTATTAATACCAAATTTTTCTAAACGTCTGCCGTCGCCGGAATCAATTAGACTGTATGTATTGGAGGAAGTTACTGCAAGATTCATGATTTATCAAACACCAAATGATCGAGGTTGTTAAGGGGATGCTTTTCGTCACACATTTTAGCAAGCTGTTGGTTCGAAACGTGGGTATATATTTCGGTTGTGGCGATCGTTTTGTGACCAAGTAGCTCTTGAATGATTCTTAAGTCTACACCTTGTTGAAGCAAATGTGTAGCAAAGGAGTGTCGAATTTTGTGTGGAGTTAATTTCCTGTCTATCCGTAAAAAAGATCGAAACATCTCGAAGATACGTTGCACAGAGCGAGTTGTCAGCGGGCCACCGGCATAATTTAGGAAGAGATGCCGCTCGCTTGTGTCTTTTGTCAGGGCTGGTCGCTCAATAGACAAGTATTTTTCTAGCATATGCAGGGCTTTGATCCCAAAGAGTACTTGGCGCTGTTTGCGGCCTTTTCCCATAATAGTGATGATCTTTTCCTCAAAACTGATGTCTTCTACCGTAATGCCAACGAGTTCGGAGCATCGGACTCCTGTGGCATAGAAAAGTTCAAAAATGGTTTTATCTCGGTTGGGAAAGCGTGTTGGGAGGTCGTCTTCTTTGATGGCATCGAGCAAAAAAAAGATTTCATCGATGCTTAGGGTGATAGGGAGTTTGCGGTCAAGCCGTGGTGCTTTGATCGAGAGAGTTAGTATAATGCCTTGCCCTTGTAAAAACTGTTGAAATGATCGCAGGCAAGAGAGTTTACGCGCCAGGGAAGTCTTTGTGATTTTTTTATAAAAAAGGGCAACAATGTACCGCCGTACAATGCTATCAAAATTATGTTTGATGAGCGGTTCGCGGACATCAGCTTGTTGCCAGAAGTCAAAGAGTTGCTTCAGGTCGCTTTCATATGCTCGTAATGTATGCTTTGAGCAGTTCTTCTCAACCTCAAGAAAGGCTAAAAAGTCTTTAATTTTGACAGATAAACTGGTTTGATCCACAATGTGACTCGCTTAAGCAAAAAAACCCTGATGTCTGCTGTTGCTGGCACCGTGCAGCAAAGACAATCAGCTCATAAACAGGTAGGAATGATAGCATGAATACTGATAAATTGATTTGTACACTTAAAAAAAATATTGCATCATTTAGCCCTCCGCTGATTGATATGATCGTAGTGGAGTGTGGGCATGATCCATTTTTAATACTGATTGCATGTTTACTCAGCTTGCGTGCAAAAGATACAACCACTATTCATGTGTGTCGTGTTTTGTTTGGTCTTGTAAGAACGCCACAGCAGCTTGTTATGATGGATAGGCAACAGCTAGAAACTATTATTTTTAAGACGGGATTCTATAAAAACAAGGCAGACGTGTTGCAAGGGGTGAGTGCGGCTTTACTTGAGCGCTTTGGTGGCCTGGTTCCCAGTACCTATGATGAGCTGACGAGCATTAAAGGCGTTGGCCCTAAGACGGCAAATTTGGTCTTGGGTGCAGGATTTAACGTGCCAGCCATCTGTGTTGATACTCACGTGCACCGCATCTCTAATCGTCTTGGGCTGATCAAAACT
>CAMDFF010000024.1 GCA_945897315.1 candidate division TM6 bacterium UASB124 | reverse complement strand
TTGCCTTTATGAGCTTTTTTAGCTAGAGGTTCAGATACATGCTTTGCTTTTTTGCTTTTTGCTCCTGCATGATACAACTTATGGGCTTTATGCTCTTCTTGTCCTGCATTCAGTGCATGATGCTTTTCTGCCCCAGTCTTTTTAGCAACCTTTGGACAAGCAGATCGTTTTTCGCAACCAGACTTAACATCCTTTACTTTTTTACAAACGCAACGACCTTCACAGCCTGCCTTGCAACATTTTTTTTCATCTTTGCACTTGCTGCCGATTTTTCCATTAACATGCTTTTGATTGCAGATTGCTTTGCGATAACCACGAGGATGTCCAAGCTTATGAGCAGCACGCGTTACTACCCCATCTTTAGGCGCATCTTTTTTAAGATGTTTTTTTGCCCTGCCTGCAGGCGCTTCTTCGTGTACTACTAATTGTTTTCTCTCTGTGCTAGCACGATATTCTTCACGCTCTCCAGCCATCACCATTGACGGTAGAGCAACTAATAATAGGCTACTGATAACAACTATAAGCTTTTTCATAAAAACCCCTTTGTAACTAATAAAATTCTACATTACTGTTTTTTAGGGTAATGAGAAGAGTAATGATTTTCAAGATTTTACTATTTATCAGAATAAAACAGGCAATAGCCCACGCATTCCCCATATTAACGCACATAAAACACGTAAAGTATTGCACGGCAACAAGTACGATCCTTATGGTGTGCTAGTTGTCATTCCCTATCATCATTACGAGGAAATTATATGAATAAGAAATCAATAAAAACAATAAGACTATTATTTTTTTCGCTATTTTTGCTACACCATACCTGCCATGCAGCAGTAGCCAATTGGAATATTGTCTCTTACCTACAAGCAGATAATAGCCTTGCGGCATATGCTGAATTTAATGTTCGAGAAATGCAAAAAGCTAATATCCCTGCATCAGTAAACGTGCTTGTCGAATGGGATAAGCCGCATGATAATAAAACATGGCGTTATCAAATACAGTTCAAAAAACTTATCGATGCTGGCAGCTTTACCGGCGTAAGCGATCTTGGTACAAATCCCGTTCAAGAACTGATCGACATGGTAACTTGGGCGAAAGCATTAACACAAAAAAAATCTAACGCACTCAGATGGTGCATTAATTTATGGAACCATGGCTACGGCATTTTAGATCCCCGCCTTCGCAAACTTAATAAAAGCAGCGAAGATACTCCTGACCACAAGCAACACCTCCCATGGCTCATGCTCCCTGGGCTCTCATATGGCAGAGGCAATGACCGCGGAATTTTGTTTGATGATTCGCAAAATACCTACGTCACGGCAGCAGGTCTTACAAGAGCAACCACGGGCATGCGTAATGTTATCGGTAAAAAAATTGACCTCATGTGCATGGATGCGTGCCTGATGGCAATGATTGAAGTTGGGTACCAAGTTAATGGACTTGTTGACATACTCGTTGCGTCAGAAAACACAGAGCCTGGCAATGGCTTTCATTATGCAGGTTTCTTAGGCGATCTTTCTGCAAACCCTGCAATGACAACACAGCAGCTAGCAACGAGCATCGTACAACAATACGGCAGATTTTATGCAGGCATCGACAATAGCATCACCCTCTCTGCAATAAAAATTGATGCTCTTGTGCCTCTTAAAAATAATATAAATCAGCTTATTACTGCCATTAATGCTTGCAGTGTCGTTGATGCTGGCACAACATTAAGCGCGGTACAAACAGCACGTTCTAATGCAATGTCATTTGAAATTCCAGACTATGTTGATCTACTTTCGCTGTACAGTAAACTCAATCAAGCCTTTGCTAGCAGTAACAGATCACCTCAAAAGCCAAGGCCTACACAAAAACCTAAACCAAGCAACATCAGCCTTGCACGTTCTGCAGCAATCAATAATGTGACAGCTGTCATATCAGCGGGGATTCCGCTTATTCGTGCTGCAGTAGTAGCCAAAACCGCCGGCAACACATTCAAAAATGCTTGTGGCCTGTCGATTTATTACCCTCAAGGCCCCGTTGACTCGTCGTACTCAGCAACGCAATTTTCCCAAGATACGCAATGGTCTGCTTTCATTGCTCGTTATCAATAAAAAGAACGCTTGAAAAAAGGGGCGCTATTCGCGCCCCCGTAAAATTCAATTTTATTTCAGCAGATCGTACGCAGCACCAATATACTTAAACTGCTCAGTAGCAAGAATATACGCGGGACCTTTTAATGCGGCAGCCTTATCTGGATGATACATTCGCGCTAATTTCCGATACGCTGTTTTTATATGATCCTGAGTAGCCCCTTCAGGAACACCAAGAATTATGTACGCGACTTCCTTGTGTCTTATGTCCATTTCATCTGAGTTGCGTGTTGCCTTAGGATCTACCGATATACCTTTGTCTCTCGCTTCAATGCGCGTCATTGGCTTATGAAAATATTGTTTGTTATTGTATTTGAACCAAGGTAGCGCAATTTTTTGATCAGGATCTTCACCAGCACCTCCTGCTGCCGCTGCAACCGGTACTGCATACGCAGCCGGAGGAGCTTCTCCGCCAGCTGTTCTCCTACTAGCTCGACGACTTTCATCATCCATACCATCCTCTGTATCATCAGCTGGCCTTGCTGTCGCTTCAGGCACTTTACGAGCAGACCCACTGGTTCTCTCATGACAGGCTATAAGATCTATCAACGTTCTTCTATCGTCATTTTCCAAAAAATTACATCTATCTATCTCCATTCGAATTAAATCTAAGTAGTCATCGAAGCGAGTACTACCTTTGATCCTTGCTTTAAAAATAAAAGTAATCGCTTTCCCAAGCTGTTGTTTTAATACAGTTTTATCTTCCGGAATTAATAATGAATAGTAGATATTCGTTGGCAAGTTATGAAAAATGCTTTCATAGATTTCTTTTAAAATAAAAGTTTTTTTGCGCAGGTCTAAAGTCATAGAGTTTGTAATGCCTTTAATTTTTAAGTTAATTTGTCCTGCATAGGCACGTGAACGATCTCTAGTGCTAGGGTCATCACAAGGATCTAAAGCTTCTTTAGCATTGATTACTTCTGTTCTCAATGCTGCTTTTTGGCTCTCGTCTAACAGATCATAAGCAAAGACCAACTCTTCTTCCATGTTAGTAAGCCAAACTTTTTTCACATAATGACTAAGAGAACTATTCATAACTTGATTGAAAAATTGTCTAAAACAATTCCTTTGTGCTTGTTTAATTTGTAAGCCTAGAAAATCGCGTCTGGCTAAACTTATCAGTCTCCAAGAATGCCGCAGAGAACTTATCAACTTTTTTATTTTAGCCTGCTTTACCAACGGCAAATCAGACTCCCATGACTTCATCGATTCCTGGCACGAGACTAGGAATACTGCTTCCATGGCTTCTCCTGCCTCATTGAATAATATCTTTCTTTGAGGTGCGCTTAGCAAATTTGTCAAAAGACTATACTCAAGATGATCCCCACAGGCCCCAAGATGTTTATCGGAGAGTAAACAAAGTTCTGCTGCTTTCCAATCTGTACTATGTGTTTTACTAGCTATCACACTTGCCATATACTGCCTAACCTTTTTCATCTGCTCATCAGCTGTCGCTGCCTGCAGGGAGCCTATCCCCACCATCAGGCCTACACTTACTGCTAAAAATTGTACGATCTTCATCGTTCACTCCATCCTTTCGCCCATCGGGCAACTGTATTATTAATATTACTATTTGAATTATACGCAAGGAATGGATTAAAGAGCAATGATTTTCGCAAACACTGTAGCGACTCCATGAAAATGTCCGGTTCTAACTCCTTAGAAATGTCCTCTTTCTGAAAATAAGGATATCGGCAAAAACTCCTAAAAAGCACCCTTGCTTAGACATGCACACTATTTTGTGCACAGAACAAAATAGTGTGCATGCTAAAAAAAGTTACTGGTTATATTGAAACTAGCCTTACCGCTTAGACGCTTGCATGCGGCGATGGATTGTCAGACTATGCGATGCCATTGCGAGCATGCTATGTAGCCTGTGCATTAGTATCTAACAAGATAGGCCACTACCTTGAATGCCTAGCAGACGGCTGGGCCCTGCAAGGTAGTGAGCACGCACACAGTATCCCAAGAGCCATGGCGTGTGCTTTTGATGTCATCGCAATGGATCGCAGCGACATACGCAGAGAACGTCGCTCTATACTCTCTAAAGCCCGCAGAGCTGTTCATAAAAAGGCCTGGCAGCTCTGGGATGGTTTTGCTGACTACCCACACAACAAAAAACGCATTACTGCAATAGAAAAAGCTTTAAGGGATATCGGAATTGCAACACGCAGAGACTAGGCTCTGTTGAGTTTTTGAAAATCACTCTCTCATTTTTGATTTGAAGCGCTTTTTAGTCGCTCTTCCACCCCTGTCGGGGCGTCCTTCGACAAGCTCAGGATGAGTGGGATTTACAAACTACACACTTAAAGTTTAATTTTTTTATAAAACTCAACAGAACCTAGCTTTTCTTAAAATAACTATTTCCAAAAAGCATTTTGTAATTTTTAAACTTCCCACAAAATCAACCTCAAGCCCCGAGCGAGTGCGCCAAAATGCAAGATCATGCTTTTCTGTACTGTAGTCATTCCATGCACGCAAATGCTGCGCAACAAGACCTTCAAGTGCAACACCTTCAATTTCTTCAACGCGATCTAATGGTCCTCGCGGCCGCAGTGCACGAAACACCCCAGTGTCAAATAGATATATTTTTGGGTGTGTGCTCAATGCTCGTTGTGCTCGTTTAGCAAATACTGGCAGTTTAAACGCAAGTAACAGCTCTTCTAAAATTTCAATATAGCCCTCCACTGTTTTTCTTTTGATCTCACACTCACGGGCAACATTGGTAATATTTAAAATCGTCGCATGTGAAAAACTTATAATTTCTAAAAATCGTGAAAAACTTTCGAGGCTACGAACCAACCCCTCTGCTTGAATCTCATCTTTCAGGTACATGCCAACATACGTTCGCAGTAAATCGCTGGGCACGGGCGCATCTAATACAATAGGCAACATGCCCTCCTGTAATGCCCGCTTCAATGAAAAAAATTCGCCTAGCTCTGCCGCCATAAATGGGTGCAAATGTCGTAATAATGCACGATCAGCTAATAAATCACCTCCAACACGCTTTAGCTTCCGAGAACTTGACACGGTTAAAATAAAGAACCAGCCCTGTTTTTCTTCTATCAACGCATGCACAATACTTAACAGTGATGGTACCTTTTGCACCTCATCAATCGCGAATATTTTTGTGTTTACATTGCCTCGTACAACTTCAAATAACCGTTCTGGCCGGGCACTATAACTACGCAAAATTTCAGGATCTAATAGATCAATCCAAAAAGCCTCTTTATAAAGACCCTGCACCAATGTAGATTTTCCGGTGCCACGCGGGCCAAATAGGAAAAAACTTTGAGACGGTTTATTGAAAAAACGTTTAAAAATATGCATGTTTTATCTCTTTTATGTGGCTTGTCACGCAAAATGGCGGCGCAAATGCCAAAATGAGTCTCAAAATGGCATTTGCGCCGCCATTTTGCAAGAATTAACTTAAATCGCTGATCAGCACGATCTTTTACTATCTGCATACTCAAAAAAATACCCCCTAGTATTTTTCTAGGGGGTCCTGAAATAAACTATTTTTACAGCATCAATTGTATTAATATCGCCGCTGGCCAACCATCTCATTTCTCAATGAACAATACCGATCTTCTGCTTTATACTCTTTATGCTTCAGGAGATAGTGCTTAATTTCAAGAAGCATACATCGCATATCTTTGCTCTTCTCCAGCATCTGATCAGCATGAGATGCTACCAAGATATTTTCATAGCGCTTCAATCGATCAATATCAGACGTCATGACGTCAACATAGCGATGGAATGGTGTTTTTTCAGGATTATAGCTAGTACCAACAAAAATAGTGTTCAGCGTATCTATTTTTTTCCATTTAACCTTATGATCTTCAACAATCTTGCCAAGCTGTTTTTTAATTTTTTTCTCATCTTTTTCTGTGCTAACTACCGTAAGTTCTTGCTTGTATTTTTCATTTATTGTAGCAAAAATTCTTTCTGCGCGTTGTAATGGTGTCTCTGCCTCGCGCTGTTTGCCGCATGCACTCAACAACAATAAACTGCACAGCCCCATAGCCATTACACCTAATTGATGTACTTTGTGTATCATATTTTAATACTCCCTAGAAATAGTGATTCTATCTTTTATCTTTTAGATTATTGCTATTACGGCACAAGCACACTATCTGCTATCTGCCATGCGCAATGTTTGCACTCTAAACAAGCAAACGTACTTGCCTGAGCAGTAGTCAGCATAAATGTCTTTATTTCTTGGACAGAGCCCTGTAAAAATATTTTCCCTGTCTCTTCTAGCAATGTCTTTGATGCCTCAAAATTATGCCCCCCGTCTGCCACAGCACCCTGCAGGGCTAATAATGTAAGCATAAATACAATATCATTAAAATCGCTTATTTTAGTGCAATGCCCACATCTCAATACAATTTTTTCATTGCCAAAACGTTGTTCAAATTGCTTAATCGCATCATCTACTTTTTGAACACACTCTCGCACCAACTGCAGCCGCTCCATGCATAATGGTGTTACAGATAAACAGCTCCCATTGTGCAATAACAGTATCCATAAAAGAACTTTCCCTAATAAATTCATCTTCCCCCCTAAGCGTTTATTTAATTAAAAATGCACCACATCATCAGCATCCTTACAAGCATCACAGTCCAAACGAGCCCCTGCTGATTTCACTTCATCATCTGGCGTACCATCCCAACATGTTGTTTTGTTACAATTTGGGCACTCAAAACCAAACCTATTTGCAAAAGTCGCCATGACATGGTCAACTCGTCCTCTACTTGGAGTGAAATAGCTAAAAACCTGCTTTATGACCACCTCTAAGGCTGTATCCCCAAACTTTTTGCCCAAAAAAATAATAATATCAGTAACGAAAGCTGCCTCACTCATAGGTCTTTTGCACGCCCGACATATAATTTTCATAGCTGTATCCTTCTAAGTGTACAATATTGTTGTAGTAATATATCGGCACTCTAACAAATTTTTTATTGGGACTCAATATGTTCAATTATCCGCAAGCGCCTCCACAGGCCTCAATCGCGCAGCTCGTTCTGCCGGATAAAATCCAAACACAAGCCCAACAAGAGCGGTAAAGAAAAAGGCTACGACCATAGGCATAATCTCTAAAATAGATGGAATAGCAAAGAACTTTTCAAGCACCACCGTAGACGCAACGCCAAAGAAAACTCCTATCAAGCCCCCGAGCATGCAGATCATGACCGCTTCAAGCAGAAACTGTACACGAATAATACGCATGGTAGCTCCAAGCGCCATTTTAATACCAATCTCTTTTGTCCTCTCTTGTACCGCCACCAGCATAATATTCATAACGCCAATACCGCCCACAAGCAGTGCAATAAACGCCGCGATGATGGCAAATAAGCCGACCGACTGCGCCGCCTCTTCTGCTGCTTTGGCAAACATTTGCATATCATAAATCATAAAGTCATTCGCTTCGCCTTCTTCTAAACGATGGGCAGCACGAAATATTTTTTCTAGCTGGCGAGTAACTTCAGGAACATCTTCATCTGAGTACGTGCTCATACGAAACTGATGCAGTCTGTTGCCAAAATATTTTTGATGCGTGGTGAAGGGAATAATAGCAACAGGAAGATCAAGCCCATCCCATTTGCCTTTAAGCCGTGGTGGCGCAAGTACACCAATCACTGTAAATGGTGTTTTATTGATGCGAATAACCCGCCCAATCGGGTCTCCACGCTTAAATAATACTTCTGCTAACTGTGGCCTCAACACCACAACATTTTCTCGCTGCTCAACATGCTGCTGTGAAAAATACATACCCGCATCAAGCCGATCATCATTCATCAGTACCATGGAATGATTACCACCTTGAATCTCAGCGCCTGTTGTTACCTCTTCAAACATAATCGTTTGTTGATGCTTCGATTGCATGGGCGAAATATAGCGCACCCCAGGACACTGCGCAACAATCATTGCAATATCATCAAGCAGCAGCTGTTTATTTTGCTTTTTCCTAGAGGACATCCAGTTACCAGCCTGAATCGTTATATTTTTCGATCCGTAAGCAAGAAATTGATCCCGTGCTTTTTTCTGCGCGCCCTTACCAATCGCAGCAATAGCAATAATCCCTGCAATGCCAATAACAATTCCCAGCAAGGTTAATAGTGATCTAATTACGTGATGATGAATAGCACGAAACGCCATTCGCACCAGCATATGAGTCATCATTGCTCGACCCCTTTCATTAACTGCCAGCCAACTGTTTAGCAAGCTTTTTAGCTTCATCTGATGCGTTCATATCATCAGCAATCACATCATCTGATTCTCGTAGACCATCAACAATCTGAAAATAAGCGCTATCAGTAAGCCCAATTGATACGATTTTTTCTACAAATGCTGTATCTTCTTTCACCCAGAGGGTTCGCAGCGGTTGATCAGGATGCTCTACCTGCCGTCTCTTTTTTTCGTTTTGATCAACAGGTTTAAACGCACAATGTGTCATCTGCGCCGCAGCTTCTAATATTTTTTTATTCAACTGAAAAACAAAACCTGGCACAGCAAGCACATCTTTAACTTCTGCAATCATTACTTTTGCATGCACTGACATGCCTGGGCGAAGAAGCTCAAGCGTGTTTGTTAACATCACCTCTGCTTGGTATGCAGATTTGCCTTCCGACGTTGACACAGCACCAAGCCCGATAGTAGTAATCCCTCCCTGCCATGGCTCATGATCAGGGTAGGCGTCAACCATCAGCTCTGCCTGCATCCCTGGCTTGATGTCCGCTATTTTATTCTCATCGATATTAATGATGGCCTTCATGTGAGACAAATTTTCTGCCATAGTAAACAACGTAGCTGATGCAGCAACAGGAGAAAAGGTCTCTCCCTCTTTAACGGCCATACTAATAATGATTCCATCTTGTGCCGCACACACACGCGTCTGACCAAAAAGAAATTTTTCTTTATCATACAAAGCCTGTGCAGCCACCACATCAGCCTTGGCAACACGATACCCCATTGTAATTTTTTCGAATGTCTCTTCTGCCAGCTGCCCCGCTTTGAATAACGCACTTTCACGTTTATAATTTGCCCGTAGATAATCTAATGCAGCTTCTGCTTTAGCAAGAGTTGCTTGTGATACCCGCATCGCAGTGTCACCCCCTGCATCATTCTCTAACTCAGCAAGCAATGTCCCTTTGTTCACTCGCTGACCTTCAACAACATGAATTTTTTTTACTCGTGCTGAAATCAGTGACCCAATTTTTGATGTACCTTTTGCTTCTAAAAAACCCTCTGCATGAACGATTTTAGCAATCGACCGTTTTTCAGGTTTTTGTGTTTTGAAAAGCGTAATAGGAGGAGGAGATAAAAACTTTTTATACCCAAACCAACACGCGCTACCAAGTAAAAGCATTCCTAAAATTGTTGCTATCATGCCTCGCATGCTCATACACTTATCCTTCTTAATAAAGTAGTTTTCTAAACATATTAAACCTAAGATGATATACCACATGCCATTTTTAGAAATAAAAAACGTAACCAAAACCTACCACATGGGCGCTACCCCAGTGCAAGCACTTAAGCGTATTGATCTGGTAATTGAAGCTGGTGAGTTTATCGCAATTACAGGATTTTCTGGCTCAGGCAAGTCTACTTTAATGCACGTGCTTGGTTGCCTTGATAATCCAACGAGTGGGCACTATATGCTCGATGGTGTTGATGTTTCACGAGCATCACGAGATGAATTAGCGCATATCAGAAACCAAAAAATTGGCTTTGTTTTCCAAAAATTTTATTTGCTTCCTGATCTAACGGCACGTGATAACGTTGCCCTCCCCCGGCTTTATGCAGGTGTTTCTGAAGCACAAGCACGGAGAGAAGCCGCAGAGCTGCTTGCAATGGTGAATCTTGCAGAACGCATGGACCATTACCCCTCTCAGCTTTCTGGTGGCCAGCAGCAACGCGTTGCAATCGCACGTTCATTTATTAATAAACCACGACTGATTTTTGGTGATGAGCCTACGGGAGCGCTTGATGTTGCTACAGGAAATATCATCATAGATTTATTCAAAAAACTTAATTCCGAGCAAGGCGTAACTATTATTATCGTCACGCACGAGCCATCGATTGCTGCTCGCTCACAACGAATTATTGAACTTGTTGATGGGAATATCATTAGTGATAAAAAAACTTAATCCCGCTCTTTCTCGCACTAACGGGCTTCGTCCTTCGACAAGCTCAGGATGAGCGGGGGCAACAGTAGGAAATACATGGTTTTACTCGCAATAATATCTACTATATGTACAATCCAAACATTATGTTGTACAGCAGCACAGCCTTTCAATACCGCTCCCCCTGCCTGCTATTCGAAGCTACCTGAGCGTAGTATGGAGATTATCGAAGAGCGCCGGCTTGAAGAGCCAAGAAAAAGCGGCACTCTCACTATCACTTCAGCCGTAAAACAGGCGCTCAAACACAACCCAGATCTCAATGCCATGTCCTACGCACTACAAGCTGATAGGTCCATCGCAAGCGCTGCAAAGTCTGGCTACATGCCAAAAATAGATGCAACAAGCAACCTATCGCGCACCCAGGGAAACAATAGCATCGCAACACAAACAACATTTGCTGCCAGTCAGCTGATTTATTCAGGCGCTGGACCTCGACAAGAGTATAAAAAATCAAAGGCTTGGGCAGAAGCTACAGAGCTAGAAAAAGCTGCACGACTTAATCACATTCGCAAAGAGACAGAAAAAACTTTCCTTCAAGCGTGGCTCATACAAAAGCAAGCTGCTTTGTCCAAAGCTATCACCGCCTCAGCAAGAAAAACATTCTCTACCCAAAAGCATCAACATAAGCTCAAAAAAATAGACCGCACCCTATGGCTTAAAAACGCGAGCGATTTTGCTCATCAAATCACAGCAGCTGATGAATACCACGACGATACGCAGCTCATAACCAATGCACTGTCATTTTTGATGGGCGAACAAACCGATCGCTCTAACACAAACAAACGCTATGCTTGGAATTATAAAAAAAAAATTGCACCTCTTAATCCACTAGACACATATCTACACGCTGCAGTAACTGCACGCCCAGAAGTACCACGGGGGCTCAAACGTATTGCAGTAGAAAAATGGAATGCACGCCTTGCACAAGGCACCCGACTTCCCGTCATTACACTGAATGCACAAAGCTCATGCAACACACAACCTGCCAATTCTGGCAGTATCTTTGTTCGGGGAGGCATTCCTGAAGTCATCCCATCAACCGGCAACATTACAACAGAATGGTCGGTTAATCTGGGACTCTCATGGTCACTCTTTGACGGCCTAGTCACTCACTATCACGAGCAAGCAGCCCAAGCAAACAAGATGAAAGAGATACTTTTACACGAGCAAAAATTATTGGACATCAAGCGAGAAGTACACGCTGCTTATTTTGGCTTTTCAAAAGCACAGAAACGCTTTAAAGCTCAAAAGCTTCACCTACTCCAAGCCGCAAATGATATGAAGCTACAAGAGCAAAACCGTACTCTCGGCAAAATCACAGAAGCTGAGTACGAAACAGCATGTACCACGTGGCACAAAGCTCGCCTTGAGTGGCTTAGCAGCCGCGTGCAGGTTGCACAGGCAGAATGTGAACTTCAATACGCCTGCGGCTACCCAATCATCAGTTAGCTTACAGTAAAACCACCTGCACCTTTGAGCACAATATTTCAGCGATAGAATCTATGATCTTTCTAAAATTTTACTTGCAGCGATAGCCTACAATAGTAGAAAACGATTGTATAGATCCAGCAATCGCTAATCCTCCCACGGCGATTCCAATTCAATAGGGCCATTGTAATATTTGCGCAATTTTTTAACAAACGCCATTCGCGCAAGACCTGTATCATTATCGGCAATAAATATATTAAAAATTTTGTATTTTTTTACAAATAGCCACCCATCACGATCAATGGTCGGGCCAGACTGAAACCATCGGCGCACCACCCTCCATCGTTTGACCACCACAATATCATGCCATAGCGCTGTCCGAGAAAAAAAACCGGTAGCTTTCTTAATCTCATTATGATTAAGCTCCAGTATAATTTTCTGGCTCTCTAGTGGCTTGCTAAGCGCTATGCTTTCAGTTATCACCCCATAAGCACAGCTGATCAACAATGTAATGCCCGAAGGCAGAAGATCAGTTTTTGTGTAGAACAGCACAAGAACAAGGGCAACGCAAAAAATGATTATATAAATAAAAAGCCTTGATTTTCGAGGCTTATAGCGAATTATAAACATGGAATTCCTTCCAAAAATTTACTTGCAGTCATAGCGTATAATGATAAAAAACGATTGTACAGGCAAAAAAATTCCTCCAAAGTTTCCCTTGGAGGAATTTTTTAAATCTGGCAGTACTTATTTTCCCGTGCCGTCTCCAGCCTAGTATCTTCAGCGTAGTGGCCTTCACTTCTGTATTCGGAATGGGAACAGGTGTTTCCCCACTACTATCGCCACCAGAAAATTTTTGATGCTAAAC
>CAMDFF010000023.1 GCA_945897315.1 candidate division TM6 bacterium UASB124 | reverse complement strand
CAAATATAAATCAGTGGTCAGATCGTGAAATTGAGGACATTGAGGCGATGATGAACCATACGCCGCGTAAAATTTTAGAGTATTCTACCCCATTTGAGGTATTTAACAGGCAAAAACCAGGCTGTTGCACTTGAAACTAGAATCTATCCCTCCTTAAATAATTGTTATACCGAACGATTAAACACTTAAATCTTAATTAGATTATTACAGATATAAATTAAACTTGTAAATAACTTTAAAAAATACATTCATGGAACCCCCTCCATTAATGCTCTAAGACTCGATCTGCACGAATCACAGCACAAAAAACGCCACAAGTTTATATATTCAGATTGTTAAATACTATATCATTGCAGTCAAAAAGTCATAATTCAGACAAAAGCCCCCTCGCCCAAAGCCGCAAGCTATGGTAGAATAACCCTCTCATCTATATTTTTGATAAAGGATCCCGCGCATGTCTTTCTGGCAAGAAACTATCACCATTGGCAACCTGCAAGTACCACGTTTTATGGCTGCACCGCTTGATGGCATCACCGACTCCCCCCTGCGACAACTCATTCGCGACTTCAGTCCAACAGAATTATTGATGACTGAAATGCGCCATGTGTCGTGCGTTAGCAATGAAAAAGACCAACGCAGCTTGAAATATCGCCCGGTTGAACACCCCCTCGCATTTCAATTTTCTGCTAACCGTGAGCAATTTTTGGCTGAAGCGGTAGAAAAGGTAATTGACCGCGGATTCTTAATGATCAATCTTAATAGTGGCTGCCCAGCACCAGTCGTAACGCGCTCAGGGTCTGGATCTGCATTGATGGCTGATTTACCAAAGCTTGAAATGCTTATTAAGCTATTTGTAAAAGCAATTGATGGCCGCATTCCCTTCACCCTTAAAATCCGCTCTGGATATAAGCAAAAAAATGCCGTTGAAGTTGCCAAACTTGCTGAAGCAAATGGCGTTGACTGCCTCATGATCCATCCGCGCACACAGCCTGAAGGCTTCACATCGCGCCTTGATTACGCGATCACGGCAGAGGTCAAGCAAGCGCTTAAAATTCCTGTAATTTTTTCAGGCAATATTAATAAATTTGAAACAGCTCAAAAAGTCCATGAACTCACGGGGTCAGATGGTTTTATGATTGGACGTGCATTATGGGGTGCCCCATGGAAAATGCGAGAAATAACCGATGCTGCCGAGGGTAAAAATTTTAGCATCAGCACCGTACAAGCCCTTGAATATGCTCTCAAACATTTTGATTTAAACTTATTGGAATTTGGCCCTCGTGGCTTTATCCCTTTCAAAAAACAGCTTCCTCAGTACATTCGTGGCGTTACCGGTGCATCAGAATGGCGCAGTGTGTTACTCCGTACTCAAACAGCAGAAGAGATGCGTGAGCATCTGCTTCGCTTAGTTGAAGAAAATAGGACGGCACCATGCATAGCCTTATAAAGCGACTGCTCATCTGGCTTGGTGCAAGTTTTTTGATTCTTTATGGACTAAACAAAGCTACATTTATGCCCCATGACTGGGCTGATAATATTGCTGCACGTTGCGCGTACCCTTTTTATGCGATCACCGGCAGCATTAGCAATAGCATTTCTACCTGGCGCGAAAGCCGAACAAGCCATGAAGCTCTCAAGAAAGAGCATGCTCAGCTCTCGAGCGACTATACAACGGCTATAAATGAACTGATTGCTTTACAAGCAGAACGACATGTACAAGAAGGCACTAAAGAGCTTTCCCAGTTCATGGAACGCTACAAAATAGGTGGCGTACAAGCACACATCATGACCAAGCAGATTGACGAAAATAGTCATTTTTATCTGGTAAACGCGGGAACCAATGCTGGCATTAGAAAAGATATGGTTGCAATTTACCAGCACCATCTCGTTGGTCGCGTTACTGAAGCATATAATTGGTACAGCAAAGTACTTCTCATTACCGATGAAAAAAGCAAGATTGCAGCCTACACGGGGAAAACACATGCCCCTGGAATCATCCAAGGATACAATCAGCCTACTCAGTGCAACTTTACCTATGTCAGCCATCTTTTTCAGGTCCTGAATCATGACTTAGTCATCTCGAGTGGACAGGGAGAGGTCTTTCCTCAAGGTTTTTGTTTAGGCAAAATTGTACTGCACAACATTAAAGAAAAAGAGCTATATCATCATATTGAAGTTAAACCTATGATTAATCTACGTAGCCTGTCGTATGTTTTGCTCATTGATCCAAAAACTATCATGCAATTCTAGCAAAAACATTACATTATGCTAAAATAGTACCCTGTTATTGAAATTAACATTGCAGATGTTATGCGCCCGTAGCTCAACTGGATAGAGTATCGGACTTCGAATCCGCTGGTTACAGGTTCGACTCCTGTCGGGCGCACCATTCTACGCCTTCGCCTTATGGCTCCTGGCTACGAATGGCAGGCCAGCTATTTTCTGAAATTCAACGATAGATTTTTATGTGCCTATAGCTCAGATGGATAGAGCGAGCGATTCCTAATTGCTAGGCCACAGGTTCGACTCCTGTTAGGCACACTTCTCTTTTAGACCCATACTCTCGCAAGATCAGCGCTTATCTCCGCTATATTTTCTTTCATATACATTCACTCATGATCCAGCCATCCTAAACAAAATATTTGCTGTAGCATCGGAGTATTAATATGAAAACCATCGACTTACTTTTTTTTCTATTAGTTGTATGCACTGGGTATGCGAATAGCGGTACAATGCCCGAAAAAAAATCCCTAGCATTAAACATTCTCGTTTTTTCACCACACCCAGATGATGATGTGATTGGCTGCGGAGGAAGCATTGCAAAACATATTAAAAGTGGGCATAACGTCACTGCTGTTTATATGACCTCTGGCACAGCATGCCCATCGCGCTATTCACCAGAAGAACTTGGCATAGTCCGAGAGAAAGAGGCAACTGATGCTGCAGACATCCTTGGAGTTCAGAATCTTATTTTTTTACGATACCCCGACGGCGGACTAGCCTATAGCCCTGAGGTTATTGCCATGCTTGAAGGATTAATCAAGCAAACAAAGCCTGACAAAATTTATATTCCGCATAAAAATGATAGTCATAAAGATCATAAAATGACCTATCAATTGGTATGCCAAGCACTTGCCAGCATACTACAAAAGAGTCTAGAAGAGTGGAAACAGCCAATCGTACTCTGTTACGAAGTCTGGACTCCGTTGCAATATGTTTCACACAAAGAAAATATTACTGATTACATGCCATTAAAAATAGCTGCTCTTCAAAAGCATGCCTCACAAATAGAGTTAGTGCGTTTTGATAAGGCAGTCAAAGCACTCAATCGCTATCGCGGCATTATGAAAGAATGCGGCAGATACTGTGAGTGCTTCGAATTGCTCAAGTGGTCTCTACTCAAAAAGACTCACGCAGCTAAGATACACCTACACACTCCCGATCACAATCTTGATACAGAAGCCGTGACAACAGAAAGTTTTGTAGTAACGCCTTAACAAGCCCTTTCAGGCATACACTCCGGATATTGCTGAATTTCTCCATCCAATAGTTCAGATGGTTTAGACTGCAAATATTTATCAAAAAATGCTACCAAATAAGAACGAACAATTTCAGTTGCTCTAAAACCGTTAATAGACCCAACACCCATATTGTGCAAAACACCTGAAAACAGACAGGCCTCTTTCATCAATGCTATATCACAAAAGGCCAAGTGGTCTGCATTGCGTAGTATAATTTTATAAACATCCTGATCAATCGACCTAAAGAGTTTATTCACGGCAGGGATACAGGATGGATGAAGCGTTTGTACAAATTCTTGTGCTTGCGTAAGAGTCAGCCCGAGCTTATGCATCAATCCTATCATGTCTGCAGCGGACATTGGATCGGCTAGTAAAAACATAAATGGCTTATTCAAACGTTGTGTAGCATGAGGACCGAACAGTGGCGAATCCATAGCGACCCCTGCCTTGATACGCTCATCGTGCCGACACATCTGTGCTGTTACAGCCCCACCAAAAGAGTGCCCAAACATGCCGATATTATTCATGGCAAGACGACCATACAATGGTGACGATTGATGCTTTGAAAGTATATCAAGTTCATTGATAACCATGTGCACGTCGTCAATCCACGTATTAATATTACCATTGAATTGCTTATAATAAGCTATTGGATTCTCTAAAAATTGTTGGTAATGCTTAATCGGATCCGTGATCACACGACGCCCACCTGGAAATTCTGTTACGCACGAGCCAAATGAGTGACTAATACCAACAACAATATAGCCATGGCTCGCAAGCTCTTCACACTGAGCAGTATTGTGATTACGGGTACTGAGAAAACCATGCGAAAAAATAATAATCGGCAACTCGCCCCCACGCTTAATTAATAGCGCATCCTCAGCTGCATACGAATACATCGGCCGAGACATTGTCACAAGCCAGCCAATTTTATATGTCTCTTTGATGTGATTAATAAAATAGGGAGCATAAGCCTCGGTCGGGATAGTAGAGGGCTTCCCCTCTGCCGGGTACCATAGCTGCACCATAAGCTCTTTATGTGAAGCTAAATGGTCAGGTTGCTGTCGTTGGTCAACCCAGTGACAGGTCGCTGTACCAACAGCATATTCGCCCGTTGGTTGAGGGAAATAAAATGGCGGCTGAAAAAAGGCAAGATACGACGCCATGCCAGCGGTAAGCATCGCCCCACCTCCAGCAGCATACAAAAGTGATTTCACTAAAAAAAACATAGATAAATTTTCTTTCTGACGCAATCGCAAAAGGAGATTAAAGAGAGGGGTATTGAAACAAGCGTCCCCAGTATACCAGGAAGCACTTGCATTGAAAACGCCCCCCCCCCAAGCCAAGCGCTACGTGGCAAAAGACCCAGCACACACACCCCACCCTGAAAATCATTCCCTGGAGGGCGTTTAGAGTATGTCGAGGGAAGGCGATTTTAGGGAGTTCCCAGCTATGCAAAACCGTGATCTGGTGAGTGTTTTCAGGCAGTAAAAAAGCTTCTTTTAAATGCCTACTGGCATTGTTTTTGCTCGCCAAAGTGGATCATCCAGAAAGACGGTGGCTACGTGAGTCTCAAAACTCAATAAAAATGTCCCGTTCGAACTCTTTAACAATATCCTCTTTTATTGTAGTGTAAGCTCATACTCTCGAAGAAAAATGTAAAACTATTTTTAGATCAACATAATTTTTCAGATAGATTTTTATGAACAAAACTATACTTTTTGGAGCTCTATTAATGACACCATTATTATCTGCTGATGCCGCAAAAGAAGTACACATTCAGTCGCACGAATCGTTAAAACCGTTAGAAGCTGGCATGTTTAATCTTGTTGCTGGTGGCACATACGAGCATTATAGCGGCAAGCGTTATCACGTTATTGGGCTCGCACGACACACAGAAACTAATGAAGAGCTTGTCATTTATAAGTCTCTTGACGATGGTAACCTGTGGGTTAGACCTGTTGCCATGTTTATCGAAACAATTTCTTTGAATGGAAGTATTCAGCCACGCTTTCGTTTAGTTGAATAAATCATTCAAGCAAAATGACGTCACCAAGACCCATTTGACAATTATCTTACGTACACGTATAATATGACTGTGAATACCATTCAAACCTTAATTCAGGAGACAGTCTCGTGTTCAATCCACCATTAGGATTTGTGCTGCTTTTCGTAGCCAATCCCCAAAAAAGCAGCTTGTTTTACCAAGATTTGTTTGATATCAAGCTAATCGAAGAGTCCCCAACATTTGCCATGGTTGCCTTTAATAACGGCGTCATGCTCGGCCTTTGGTCAAAATACACCGCAGAGCCACGCGTGGAAGCACCAGCAGGGGCAATGGATATCTGTTTTCCATCTGATGATGTCGATGCACTGTTCGAGACATGGGACAAGAAGCATGTCACCATTGCGCAAAAACCTACTGACATGGATTTTGGCCGCACCTTTGTTGCGCTCGATCCTGACGGTCACCGGATCAGAATTTATAAACTGCACGAGAGACCATAATGCCACGCTTCTGGGTTGCCGTCGCCAGCCATGAACACGTCAAATATGGCGTTGCTGGTGGCTTTATGCAAGTATGCCATGGCAAAGCCGGACCGCTCAATCGGATGAAAGCAGGCGACTGGATTATGTACTATTCGCCCACTGAGCAGTTCGGCAGCAAAGTACCCTATCGCCATTTCACCGCCATTGGACACATAGAAGCAAAGGCTCCCTATCAATGTGAGATGAGCAAAGACTTTATCCCCTGGCGTCGCAATGTCACTTTTGTTTCAGCACAGCCAGCAGCTATTGAACCAATGCTCGATCAGTTCGCTTTTATCACAAACAGAAAACAGTGGGGGCTGCCCTTCCGTCGTGGCTGTTTTGAGATCCCTGAAGAAGATTTTCAGCTACTAGCACAAGCCATGAAAGTAAATTTTGATGAATGAGCAAGTAAATTTTAAACATATCAGTGCACATAAAAAACCTGAGCAAAGCCCCGGTTTTTTACTATGGCATGTGAGTACGGCGTGGCGTAGCTCAATCGAAGCTGTTTTAAAATTATTCAATCTCACGCATCCTCAGTTTGTGGTATTAGCCACCCTCGGCTGGCTGACCAGGAACGGCGATCGTGTCACACAAGCCGCTGTATGCACCATGGCGGGCATTGACCCAAATACTACCTCACAAATTCTTTGTGGGCTTGAAACAAAAAAGTTAATCAAGCGTATGCCATCAATCGATCCACGAGCAAAAAATCCTATGCTGACGACTAAGGGATCAGAGCTGCTGGTGCAAGCACTACCTGCAGTAGAAGCTGCAGATGCACAGTTTTTCAAACAGTTGACTGAGACAGAAACTACAGCAATGCTGAATATTTTTCAAAAACTTATACCGAGATAATAAAGCTGTGACTGAACGAAACACTCCCAATGTCGAATTAAATCATGCTCAACTTCTAGAGCTGGTTAGAAAAGCTATGCCTAGCTGTCAGAAAATAGACAATAGCCAACTGCTTGTTGGGGGTGCTCAGAATACACTGTACAAGCTCACTATTGGCACAGAAAACTTCGTACTACGCTTATACACACGCGATAGAGCGCACTGCAAAACAGAACAGGCTCTATTCACGTTAATCAGCTCAACGGTGCCCGTACCTGAACTAATCTATGCTGATGCAGCACACGAACCATGGGCTTACGCGCTCTTTCGTTTTGTAGCGGGAGTACAGATCGATAAAATCACACCAGAATCCGGCAAGCACCTATCACATGAACTAGGCAAAACGCTCGCTCTCATTCATAGCTTCAAATTTTCACAGGCCGGTATTTTCGGAGATGGTATGAATATCGCCATCCCTTTTCCTCGTGGCTCAAGCCCCTACTTTGAAGAAACACACCGTATCTTGTCACAGCCTGGCCATGCGCGTCAGCGCCTTGGTGAGGAACAAGCAGATGAGATTGTGGCGTTCATAGAACAAAACAAAGCATTTTTCCCGACAGTTACAAAAGATACTATTTGCTTGACCCATGCAGACTTCAAACCAGTAAATTTATTATATACACCACAAAAAACTGTGAATGTGCTGGATTGGGAATTTGCCCATGCAGGCATTGAAATATTGGATTTTGCTATTTTACTCAGGCATCGCGATCAGTTCCCCTTAGATCTTGAAGCGCTCAGGGCCGGCTATGAAAACAACGGTGGTGTGCTGCCGCCTGAATATTTTCGTTCTGCGCTCATCACGGATTTTATGAACATTGCGCATCTGCTCAATAGCCCAGCTGAACGCCCACAGCTTTTTACTCAACTAGAAAAAGCAATAACAATAACCATGAACCAATTAACCTAACCTGGTTCCTGTTCTGAGTAGCTAATCCCCTGCGCAATTAATGCCAAAGCCCCACGATGTGCAGGAATCATTTTTGCTGGCAGCTCATCCAAAGCAAACCACGCAAGATCTGTATGCTTTTCTGGCTCTTTATTGTACGGCTCGCCCTGCCACAGATCACAGACAAAAACACAGGCAACAATTTCTTGAATCTTATTTGTGCGATAAAACACGTGCACAAAATGTAAATCTTGGGGCTGAATGATTACCCCAACTTCTTCATACACTTCACGTACAAGCGCAACACGAAATGTTTCATGCTTTTCGACGGCCCCACCAACTAAGCAATAATCACCAGGTGCAAAAGAAGCAGTGGCTGCACGCTGCAATAATGCTATTTTGTTATCTTTGCGCAATATCACTAGCGCATATGGTGTCAGCATATGGTTCATACTATTCCCTTCAAACCTATTAAAAATCTACTTACATTCTCAGAACTGTTCTCTCGGAGATAACGAGCAAAGCCCGTTCACATAATCATACTAAAATTGTTTTTTATTTCAAACTGAAACCAAGCGTCGCCGTGAGAAAAAATTTTGCTAAAATTATGCCTATAATCATCAAAAATGATTGGTGTAGCGCTAAAACTTAAACATTTTTAAATCTTGCTGTATACTCTTCTCGTAGAACGTTCACTGTAAGGTTAGTCGCTTACTATCTTTCTACACTCCTGATTATCGTCGAAAAGCGATAACGGGCCCGCAGGTGGCGTACGAACGACAGACCATTCCTGCACTCATAAAAACAGCTGCTGTTGCTGAAAAACAGTTCATGTTACTTACCCGAGTCTAATTTATTTACCTCATAGGAATTTATGTCAAAGTACGGCACACCAGAACGCTCATTTAATCGTAATTCTGGCACAACAAAAGCATCCGATAATCGTTCACGCAAACCATCCGACTCACGTCGCTCTTCCGACGGCTTTACACAAGCAGCACCACGAAGAAGCTCATCTGACTCATACAAGCCTGCAGGCGAGCATCGCTCATCATCAGACTCATATAAGCCATTTGGCGATCGTCGCTCATCTTCTGACAACTACTCTTCATCAGGTAGCCGCTACGAATCATCTAACGCTCCACGCAGCTCCGCTGACAAGTACGTTGCATCAAGAGAGCATCGCCCATCTTCTTCTGATAGATACCAATCTTCAGACAGATACGAATCATCAGCACCACGCAGAAGCTCATCTGATCGCTACGAACAATCTCCGATTGAACGCTACCCATCATCTGATGGATATAAATCTGAGCATCGCCCATCTTCTGATAGATACCAATCATCAGACAGATATGATTCATCAGCACCACGTAGAAGCTCATCTGATCGTTACGAATCATCAGGCGAACAACGTCGATCATCTGGATCATCATCTGATAGATACTCCTCTTCATCATCAGCCCCCCGTAAAAGCTCACCAGGAGCACCATTTGGTCGCTCTCGCCCATCATTTAGTGGCAGTCGTCCTAGCGGTGGCCACGGTGGCAGCTACAGCAACAACAAACAAGGCGCACGCCCAATCAAAAAGTTTAACCCTTCAGACTTTATTAGAAAAGTTGAAGAGCAAGTTGTTGCACCAACCTATGTGCCTAAACATGGTTTTGCAGACTTTTTAATGGCCGACCAACTTAAGCGCAATATTATTAAGCGCGGCTATGTTACCCCAACGCCTATTCAAGACCAAGCTATTCCATTCCTTCTTGAGCAAAAAGATTTAATCGGTACCGCAAATACTGGTACAGGTAAAACAGCTGCATTCTTGCTTCCTCTTGTCAGCAACATGATCACCAAGAAGACCAACCGCGTCTTGATCATCACCCCAACCAGAGAACTTGCAGCACAAATCCAAGGCGAGCTTGATTATTTTAAAGAAGGCACTGGCTTTAACTCTGTTCTCTGTATCGGTGGTTTGAGCATCAATTTCCAGATTAACCGCCTCAGCAGAAATCCAGAATTTGTTATCGGTACCCCTGGTAGATTAAAAGACCTAGAACAAGGCCAAGACTTAAATTTAAGCAAATTTGATGCTGTTGTACTTGATGAAGTTGACACCATGCTTGATATGGGCTTTATCAATGACATTAAGTATCTTGTGTCAAAATTGCCAGCTAAGCGCCACACCATCTTCTTCTCAGCGACACTTTCTCGTGAGATTAAAATGGTTGCTGATAGCTTTTTACGCACTCCAATAACGGTCAGTGTAAAAACTCGTCAATCAGCAGAAAACATCAATCAAGAAGTCATCAGAGTAACTGCAGACACCAAGATTGAAATTTTGCATGAGCTATTAATCAAGCCTGCGTTCACAAAAGTCATTATCTTTGCTCGCACCAAACGCGCAACAGATAAATTGGCCAAAGAGCTAAAAGCCCGTGGCTTTGAAATTGCTACCATCCATGGTGACAAGACTCAAGGTCAAAGAAAACGTGCTCTTGATCAGTTCAAAGCTAATTTAGTTAAAGTTCTCTTAGCTACTGACGTTGTTGCTCGTGGTATCGATATTGACGACGTTTCACACGTTATCAACTTCGACTTACCACAGTCACATGAAGACTATATTCACCGTATTGGTCGTACCGGCCGTGCAAATAAAGTTGGCCAAGCAATTACTTTTATTGAGTAATTATTACTGATCTTATGTTTGAATGGCGGGGTTGGCGAAAGCTAGCCCCGCTTTTTTTATAGTGCTAAACTCAACCCCGTGGCATTTTTAAGCTCATGCAAATAATCACATAAATTTTGGTGAGAAAATAGTTATGAATCAATTTGTTGGCAGAAAACACGAACTAAAAGAGTTGAATAGTTTAAAGCACTTCAACCGTGTATGCTTGGTCACCATCCAGGGACGGCGACGCATAGGTAAAAGCCGGCTTGTTCAAGAATTTGCTAAAGATAAACGGTTTTTATTGTTTACCGGTGAGGTGCCCGTTAAAGTGCCAACAGCGCAAGGACAACGAGATGTATTTTCAAGTCAACTTGCCAAGCAGCTTAATGTGCCAGAAAAAACATACAGCTCTTGGCTGAACGCATTTTTTGATCTTACAGATTACATTACCGATGAGCCAACGGTGATTTTGTTTGACGAAATATCATGGATGTCAACAGATGATGAACGCCTCATTTCTCAGCTAAAAATATGGTTTGATCAGTATTTACAAAAATGGCCGCAACTTACGGTTATACTATGCGGATCTGTTTCGACCTGGATTGAAAAAAATGTTATTCGCAGTACTGCTTTATTTGGCCGCATTACGCTCAAGCTAGAACTCAAACCGTTATCACTTGCTGAATGTACCCAGTTTTTGCAACAACAAGGGTTTAGAGGCTCTGCCTTCGACATATTAAAAATTTTAGCAATAACAGGCGGAGTCCCTTGGTATCTAGAACAAATAGACCCCCAAAACATGGCAGATGAAAATATTAAAAACCTCTGCTTTCGACCAACTGGGGTCTTGGTAATGGACTTTGATTTTATTTTTCATGACCTTTTTAATGGCCATAGTTCAATATACAAAAACATCATTCATATTTTAGCTGCTGGCATGAAAAATATTGATGATGTCAAAAAAAGTCTCACAAGCACACCCCATGTCAAGCTTGATGACTCTGGCAATGATTCGCTTGAAGACGTTGTAGGAAATTTGGTAACTGCTGGTTTTGTTACCAAGCATTATCCTTGGTCTATCAAAACAGAAAAAGCAAGCCTAAACTATTTGTATCGCCTTAGTGATAACTATATTCGTTTTTATATCAAATACATTGAACCGAATAAGGCTAAAATTGATGGCGTTGGCTATGATATTCGATCTTTAGCTAACCTTCCAGGGTGGGATGCGACCATGGGCTTACATGTTGAAAACTTATTACTTAATAATCGTAATGCGCTGCTACAATCTATTGGCATTGAGCGCGCAGATATCACTGCAGACAATCCCTATATTCAACGAAACAGCAATGGTGAGCGTGGGTGCCAAATTGATTACCTCATCCAAACGCATGCTAAAAATCTGTTCCTCTGTGAGTTTAAATTCAACAAACGTTCACTTGGCCTCGAAGTTATTACCTCTGTCCAAGAAAAAATTGAGCGCTTTGCTGCTCCTCCAGAATTTGGTATCGCCCCGATACTATTTCATATGGGAGAGGTTGCCCCAGCCGTTTTAGCCAGCAAGTATTTTTACCGCATTATAAATATTGTTGATTTGTTAGAGCTGCGTTCATAGCTCAAGGAGTAAAACTCATGATCAATCCAACACTTCTAAATTTACCAATGCCAATCACCACGCCACGACTGATCCTCAGGCCACCACAAGTAGGAGATGGAGCTATCCTGCACGCAGCAATTGTAGAATCATTTGAAGAACTGCATCGCTTTATGCCATGGGCAAAAGAACTTCAAAGCATAGAACAAACAGAAGAATACGTTCGACACGCCGCCGCAAACTGGATTGTGAAGAGAGCCGAAGATCCTTATCTGCCACTATTAATTTTTGATCGCTCAACAGAAGAACTCATTGGCGCTACCGGCTATCATCACATCAACTGGGATGTCCCCTGCTTAGAAACAGGCTACTGGTTACGAACATCACGTACCGGCGAGGGGCTCATGACCGAAGCCGTCAATGCGCAGACACGCTATGCATTCGAGGCACTGAAAATCAATCGCATCGCCATCACATGCGATATAACAAATATCCGTAGTAAAAGCATACCTGAGCGGCTTGGCTTTCACCTTGAGGGAACACTCAAGAACAATCGATTGGCTGTTAACGGTAGCATAACCGATACACTCGTTTTCGCTCGTTACAATCTTGATGGATTACCCCCACTAGAAATTACGTATTAAAATTAAACAGTAAAAAGAGCGGGTACAATTTTTATATTGTACCCGCCCTTTTTACGTAAAAGCTTTATGCTTTTATTTTTTTTTGCGCAACATTGGCAATCCTGTGCGCTCATTTTCCATGGTTTCATAACCCTCTGGCAATGCAGGAATTGCATCAGGGCCAGCTTCGCCAGCAAAGTAATAAATTCTTTGTTTGCGGCCTTTAGCAAGGGTCACTTCTTTTGAATGTAAGTGATATAGTTTTCCGCTCTTTTTTGATTTGATCGTGAATGCCATCATTCAACTCCTTATTGTTGTGGCTATAGATTACACAAAAACATGCACTTAGCTTGCTTCAGAAACTGTTGTAAGTAAAACAATTCCTTAAATAGCCATTTATTTGCTGCAAATGGCTCATTTACTTCAATCATACGTAACTTTTTTATTACGCATTTGCTTAATGCCACCGCGATGTTTTTTTTCATCAACACGAGCAGCCTTGGCAGAACGCGACGCCTGCGTTGGCTTGCGCCGCTTAGGTACCAGCAACGCTTTGCGAACAAGAGCTGCAAGATTAGCCAGTGCCGCCTCTTTGTTATCAAGCTGGCTACGTGATTGGCTATTGTGCACCATCACATCACCCTCTGTCGTCAACTGTGACTGCAAATTTTGTATCACACGTGCTTTTTGTGTTTCATTCAATGCCATAGTTGCATACACATTCCACCGCACGGTAATTCGCGAATCAGTTTTATTCACGTGCTGCCCACCTGGCCCACCAGCACGGCTGGTAGTAATCTCAAGTTCTTGCTCGGGAATCACTACGTGGTCATTAACCACAACATCATTTTTCATTGCTCATCTCAATTCAGATATACATTGTACTATGCACACAGCTAATGTAACACATAGCCAACCCAAGCACTAACAGACCTTACACTGATGATAAAAGATGCCCTACTTTATAACCCAAAAAATTTCTTTGGCCACCTGAGAGGGTTGATCCTTAAATTCTAGAATGAAGTGCAACACCTCCCCAGGTATACTGGGATTTGTAACCAAACAAAAAAAGGTGTTGCATGGAAAATTATACGCATTTCACCCAGGAAGAGCGAGAACGAATTTATCAATTACAACAAGATAAAATGGGGC
>CAMDFF010000022.1 GCA_945897315.1 candidate division TM6 bacterium UASB124 | reverse complement strand
TGCGACCTGCTCAATTTGATGAAAATGGACAAGATGGCGCGCATGGAATATGAAAACTTAGAAGCTGCTTTTCAGTCCATGGAAAGCACTGAAAATGCTGCACGAGCAAGAGCTGAAGCTCGAGGCAAGGCTGAGGGCAAGGCTGAGGGAAAAGCTGAGGGCAAAGCTGAAGGCAAGACTGAAGCAATGCGCGAGCTTGCTAAAAAGCTACTGGAGAAAAAAATGCCACTTATTGATATTGCTGAGATGACAGAGTTGTCGATAGATGCATTAAAAAAGCTATAATATTGTGATCCATATTTTTGTACGTTTTAACAAGAAAGAATAGGTTATGTTTAACATTCAGCTAAAAAATTACTCTTCAGACGAGGTTGGTGCAGTGTCCCTTGATGTTGAAGTAATGCATGAAGACAAAAACCTTTTCCACTGCACATTCGAGGCTATAATTATGCCCTGCTTTGAAGATGGACTCTACATGAAAGATGCTGAGTTTGATGGATTGAATAAATTTACGCTCATCGCAAATTCTTTATTCAGCCCAGAGCAACTTAAAAAATTTACCCAGTCCCCTTTTTCAAGCTATCCACAGGAAAACTCAAACGACCCGCTTGAAATTTTAATGTATCAACTTGAACAATTCGCACACAGCATTTACAAGAGAATGGCTTACAAGGTACATATTGCAGATAAGCCACAGTTTGAAACCACTCAGGATTAGATTTCAAACTACAAAATCCATTTCCCGCTCCCTTTTAACCGCTCTTCCACCCCTCTGGTGGGTGGTTCGACAGGCTCCATACTGCGCCCAGGTGGCTACGAATGGCAGGCACCATAAGCGGGGACTTTTATCAATACAAAGAAATCTTAGTTTCAAAAAAGATCTCTTAATTTTGTTCACAGACGTGAAGAAGGGGCTGGTGAAAACCAGCCCCTTCTTCATTAAATCGCAGTTCAGTATTCGTTAAAAACGAACGTTGAATCCACCATGTGTATCGCTGTCGCGTTGGATATTTTGACCAGCGAAGGTGTAGCTTCCACCACAGAACAACTCGAGGTAGTTGCTCAATTGGTATGATGTTTCAAAACGCATTTTGTGTGCAATGCGCTCTGAGTTTGCCGCAGCAAGTTTGTTATCAAGCTTGTTGTCGGTTGTGCCATCAAATGCCTCGCCTGTTGATTGCTTGTAGCTTACATTATCTTTGGTCTTGTAGTAGAACTCATAGCCCACTGACGAACGAATATCGCTTGTCTTTGGATGGAAGAATGTCGCATCAAGACGTCCGGTGAAGTAACCCCAATCAACATCTGCATCTGCGCGAGGTGCAAGGTTTTGGATTGTGGATCCTGCAAAGGTTGCCATGCGGTGTTCTTTTGCTTCGAGTACGAAGTTGTAAGCAGCGTCAGCTTTGACGTTCATCCAGGTGAGTGGCTGCCATGCAAGTCCGCTAGCAAGTTTGAGCTCAAAGTGCTCGCCGTTGCCGAGAAGCGGTTTGTATGCGCTACCGTATTTGTCTTTGCTTGCGCCAGTTGGGAGTACTAAGCCGAGAACAGCTTCTGCGTTCCAGTCTTCGTGCAGTTGATGCGCAAAGAAGAGATCGAGGCTGATGTCGCCTAGGCCTGTGCGGTTTTGGCTGTCGAGCGAGTAGCCGTTGTCAGCAAGGTAGCCAAATGCGTTTTGCGTGTACTGAGCAATAACTGAATCAAGACTACGAGCTATCCCAGCACCTACGCCAGCAACACCTTCGCCAGAACCATCAGAAAATTTCTCTGGATCATTTGAATCAGTTGCGCGTCTGAAAACTAACCATTGGTGGTCAAAGTTTGTACGCGCCGCAACAAGGGCTGAGTAGTCAAAACCATCATTAGCAACACCACGATCATCAAAAAACAATACGCTCTGAGTTGAAGTATCATGACCAGCGGGATCCATGGAGTGAATGCTGTTAAAACCATAAGTACCCGTTGCATCAGGATTAGCATCTGCGGCAGCATCAGCAGCTTGAAGCTGTACAAAATAAGCATTTGGTCTATTCGCATCAGCTCGTGAACCGACAATTGCGGTGTTGAGCGATCTAAGTTGATTATCATAGTCTGCTGCATTTGCACCAATAACACTACCAAACAAGCTTACCGCGCCTACGGCTGGGGCAGTATCAGTTTTCATGATCAATGCTTGATCGACCGCCAATTTGCTCACCATGTCTAAGCGATAGGCTTTTGCAGATATATTCGATACAGGGCCACGATCTTGACCATCATAGCCAAGACGAACTCTAACAACTTTCTCCTGCACAAAGTCAGCCTTTGAATCTTCAGCCTTATCAAGCCCGCTGTCCAAACGCTCCATATCAATGCTTCTGAACGGCACTGAGCCTCTCAACCCAACGCGGCTCTTGCGATGGTTCAATGGCATCGAAATTTCGCCACCAAGGGTCATGCCTGTTTCGTTGTACTCAATGCGAGGAGCAATGGTCTTAGCGTCAGCAAGTGGATTGTAGTTTTCGCCAGCTGGGTTTGAAGAGCCATTAAGTGCTGCTTCTCCCAACGTGAATGATGACTTGTTAAAAATCAGAGACGTAATTTCTTCCGTCTTGAAACCATGCTTTTTGAACGCACGGTTAGCATATTTTGTATGGTACGCAGACCACAAGTTAAGATCGTATTTTTCGTTTGCATCATGTTTTTCAAACATATAGCGCAACGGCCCGTTGCCCGAAATCCACGGCGTACGCACTTCTGAAAGCGCAAACGCTTGGCTAACGGTAAGCAGGGCGGCTAGCGCCAGCTTCAAACCTTTATTGTTCATTCGAAATTCCTTTAATGTATGCGTAAAGCAAGGGGCGCGTTGCCGCGCCCCTCATAATCCCTACTTATCGACCAATTGAATAACTACCTGGTTGAATTGCACCAGCTGCAAGCAATGCACCAACTTCAAACGCATCAGCCATAACGCCGCCGCCTTGAACTGTTGCAGGAGAGTCAGTACGAACAACTTGCGCACCAGCTGTGTATTTTCTTACAAGGCTAGAACCAACTTGCAATGAAGCAGCGGTATACGCTAGTTGATCTGTAAACACGCTGCTACTTACAACAACACGCTTAGCACGTTGTGCGGCGTATGGTTGGTAGCCCATGAATGTAAACAGATCAGCAGGTGAGACCTCGCTCACTGAGCCGCCTTTGTCTTTCAACATTTGGCCAGAAGCCATGATGTTGTAGCTTTCGCCAGATCCATAACGAGCATCAGCGCTCATGAGGCCTGCGTAATCCCATATGTTTGTAGCAACAATGCCGCCGGTCACATTAGCAGGAACCAACATGAGGTTACCGCCACCGCGTACGCTTGCATTGTTTTGTGGACCTTGGAACCAGTTGCATGATGCAGCAGGACCAATTGCCATAACAGATGCTTGAGCAGCGTTACCATCAGCAATGTTCTTGTGCTCAAACACACCAGCTGCCACGTTCACTGTTACGGAAGCAACGTTGAACAGTGGTTTAACTACCCACACGCCAGATTTCAATGCATCATGGTTAGCTACATAATCATCTACACTTTCTGGAGAAGCCACGAGCTGAACAGGTGTAAATACAGGAGCGCCACCTGGACGTGTACTTACAACGTCGTCAACAATAATTGGGTTTGCATCAGCCAGAGGAGCTGAATCGCCTGAACCGTTTGGCACACCAGACTTATTGATCACACCAGCACCAAGACCAAAGAAGCCTTCGCGGTCGATGTGGAACAATGCGTTAGGGCCATTAACAACCAAGCTGAAATCAACTGAGCGATCACCATTTTCTACAACATCACCAACTTGGAATGCACCGCCGCCGATGTTATCAAGACCAATGTTCATGCTGCCTTGGCGTTGAAGGCTGATGGTAAGATTAGTGCGTGGCGTTGCTGAGTCTGACTCAACACCAACAAACACATTGCCGTTAACATTAATTTCAGCATCTTTATTTGCCCAAATTTGACCAGCACCAAGAATACGAATGCGTGAGTCTTTAATTGGAGCTAGTGGTACCACTGCAGTCAAGTCATCAAACGGTACGCCTGTGTATTGGTCGCCTTCAAATACCAACTGAGATTGGTCGTTGAAGTAAAGAATAACGCCAGCGTCAACTGAGTCAGCATCTGGAAGACGCAATGTTGCGCCTGCTTCAAATACTAAGCGGACATTGCCGCCGAAAGCGATTTCTTGTCTGTTTGCTGCTTGTCCAAAGCTGCTCAGGTCAAGCTCGCCTCCCGCTGGAATGCGGATTTCGCGTGGCTCTTGTGAGAAGAAGGTTACGCGATTAACTTCATTAGCACCAAAGTCTGGTGTTGCCATCAACGCAAGACGGTCGGTTACCAACAAGTTGCTGTTCACGTCAACGGTACCATTGCCAAGAGGCATAATGGTTACGTTGTCTTTACCGAGCAAGTTCCAAGCATTCAATGAGTGCTCGTTCCATGAGCGTGAACCAAGGCCAATACGTCCACCGTATTCAACAAAGAGCGCAGCATGTGAGCCTTCGCCAATGAAGTGGTCGGTTATTTGGTTTGTTTGGCTCTTTTGTGAAACGAATTCACGAACACGAGCAATTAATGGGGTAAGACCATCGCCGCTTACTCCAAGCATAAATGGATCAGAAAGAGTAGCGCCTGAAACACGCAACTGCTTAATATCATCGCCAGGACCAACATAAAGAAGGTCAAGAGGACGATCTTGAGGAGTTGCTACGCTCGCTACTGAACGTGTTGCTGCTTTGCCTGCACGCATTTTAGCAATGCCTGCAAGCGCTTTGTGTGCAACGGTGTTTCTGACAGGAGCACTTTTTGGCGAGAAATTATTGATGTAGTCGCCAGTATTATCATTCTTTTCATCTACACTATAGTTCGTATCGCGGTAGTACCAGTTAAGAAGCATTGCAGGAATGCCTGCGCGGTCGTTCAATGCACGACTTGCATTGTAACCGCTCATGCGAACATAACCGTGTGTTTCATTACCACGAGCATTAAACATATCTGTCGTCAAATTATATGGCTGTACTGCATAGTTGGTATCAAAGCTTGCTTGGTCACTTGGCAAGCTAACTTGACCAGCAACGACACAAGCACGCTGGGTGCCATCATACTCGTAATCATTCCACATACGTTGACACAGCATGGTTGCAAACACTGTTTGCGCTGGAAGCCCAGAAGCGCTGTTGAGCGCATTGATCGCTCCACCATGTTTAACGTACACAACGCCTGATGTGTCGTCATCTAGTACTGGAACCAAGGGGCTCTTGCCATTTTTATCAAATGAACCAAAGCAGATTACTGAACCCTTAATGTTCAAGTTCGCTGGTTGAGCACGCAGTGCATCTGGCACAAATGCGCTTGAACCGAATTCTGTATTGGCTACGAGCATATCATCATCAGAGAGCAATGGCTCTGCACCAAATTGCGGGTACGGTAGAACAAATGGATAGTTGCCGCCTTCTGCAGCAGGTGCTAGTGAACCAGCAATATCATCATCTGTGGTCTTAAGCGCTGGCCAGCCTACTGAAAGGTTACAAACAGGATCTTTGCCATCGACAACAAGATCATCAGCATATGAATACAATTCACCAGTAGAATCTGTTTGGTCAACCAATGAGTTAGGCTGAGCAAATAAGAACAAGTGATGTGCACGTTGTTTGTCCATGAATGCATTTTTAGCAGATTCATCACCAATATCGTCAATCCTGACTTGAATTAAAGGATGGAATTCATTACCGTTGGTTAAATTCAAGTCAACAGATGCTTGTGAACCAAGAGCACGATCACCAGGAGCATTGTGCTTGTAAATATTCCACAAACAGCTTTCTGTAACAAAGTTATTGCTACCATCAGCCATCACGTTCAATGAGCTACCACACAAGAAGATACGGCCATAACCGGTCCACTGTGCGTCAAGTGGATCACCATGGTCGAAGAATTTAACTTCTGATGATGAGCTACCAGCAGTACCTGCGCTACCAAATAGATCTTTGGTTACAAAACGAACACCTGATGCGTTGAGTGACTCATGCAACTCAAGTGTTGAATTATAAAGCTGAATTTCTGGTAAACGATAACGATTCATATCAGATTGACGGTTAAAAACAACATCTGCTGCATCAACATCCCATGCCTTGATACCAAACCACATACGCTCACCACCAACAATTGCAGGCTCTGAAGCTACTGGCAATCCATCAACAAAGTGTGATGGGGTTGAGTGCGAAAGCACGGTGCCGTTAAAGGCAACATTATTATTGAAGAAGAATGCTGGCTTGTTGTAACGAGGATACAGGGTTGCGTCACCGCTTGGAAGAGAAAGCAATAGTGGACGAGCGATAGGGTCACCATCAATATCGACTTCACGACCAATATAATCACGCAGTAAGCCAGAAGCATTGAAAACACCGTATCTATCAGCAGTATAGCTGTAGGTACGACCTGGAGCAGTAGCAGCTACCCCGTTCACACTGAGTTCGCCTTCTGCATCAAATACGTGCAGGCCTTCAGTGTTTTTAGCGGCAACGTGCACACCATCGGCAGAAAGGACTTGCCCATCATAAACAGCGTCTCGCATAACTACGAGAGCGCTTGTCCAGTCAACATCTGCCAGCGTTGCGCCATTAGCTTTTGCTAGGTCGAAGCCGTACATATCGCCTGTGCGGCTTGAACCAACATGCTTGAGGTACAATGCACCAGAACCACGCAAATTAATAGCAGCGCGCATTGGCTGGGCATCTTGACGAGGGTCAGCAAGGGCGAACAAGCTTAGAGTCATGCTATCAAGAGGGTTGCCATCCAAGAATTGGCTTGGGTCAAGGCCGTCAACAATAAATGCTGATGGATTGCGTTGCTTGAGAACGTATGGTGTGTCTAAGTAATCATTGAATGCCATTGGATCAACATCGTTCAATGCGCCACTTGCATGCTCAAGGAAGGTGTTGTGATACACATCAACAAGGCCGTTCACACCAAGAACAAAACCACGACGACAATTCACTTGTGCGTTCGCTGGGTTCATTGGCAACCATGCTTCAGTATCGGAAGAGCCATTATATGCATCCCAATATGGATCTGACATCAATTTGCCATGAGATTGAACATTGTTCACAACCAAGAGGCCACGAGCAGTTGGTTTGTCATCCATCACTTCTGTTTCTGGAGTGTATGGAGTTGGGGATTCGCTTGCAGCAAATAGCACGTCATCGATAACGCGAAGCACTGCGCTCGTGCCAGCTGGAATAGAGAGATCGTATGATCTAATATCAGCAGCAGAGAAATCTTCCGTCTCGACATAATGACCAGCAACAACAACAGCACCATCGTTAAACGGATACTTTATGGCTACTTTATTAAAATCAGGATTCAAGCTTTCTGATTCAGTGCCAGCATTCAGGAACGCTGCATTTTCTTGATCATCATAAGCACCACGGATGAACAGAACCATGCGGCCAGCACCGATGTTTGATGGGTCAAACGCTAATGCACCAGCAGCTGCTACATCACCTGTTTTGTTGTTACCCAAGAAGGTAATCAGAGAATTTGGTCCAACTTCAACGGTTGTGTTCAATGCGCTTACGCCTGAACCGCCATCATATGTTGAGCGTTGAAAAACCACTTTGTGCGCTAGCGCATCAGCTTGATCCATACAAACAAATACCTTGGTACCGCCTGCGTTAGATTGTGGAAGGCCGTAATTGCTATCGCTTGCATCGAGCAAACCATCAGCCGTAACAGCAACGCCTTTGGTTGTGTCGATATCACCATTGAAGGTAACTTGGGAACCGCCAACCATGTTAAATATGGTTTTGCCAGCACCGACAAAGCTGACAAGCATGTCTGCCTGTTTATCATCGTCGCCAGAGTTATCAACCGTTTGACCACGGAATTCAAGATTGGCAGGAACACCCTCGACACCAACATTAACGGTAATTGTACGACCAGACCCAGCCTTGAACTGCACATGCGCAGGAGCAGACTTTGAGCACTCTGTTGCACCCGTTACGGTTGATGGAGCATCGATGTATGGCTGAATAATAACATCTTCCATAATGTTCACAGCTACATCACTATTTGATGCTTGGATCGTAACATCGCCACTTACTTTGAGAGGGCACGGAAAACCAAGAGATTCAGCATCATCGTCATTACTTGGATACAAGGTGCCATAAATATCGAGATTTGTATCAAGCACGCTTGTGTTAAACGTAGCCTCTCCACCGCTTTCGTGAACTGCAAGCGTGGTGTCATCGGTAACAACGTCACCGCCAACATAGTCGCCATGGTCATCAAGCGCAAAGCCTTTGTCATCTATACTACTTCCAACGGGGTTCCAGTTTATACTAGAAGGCGTTCGGCTACGGCCTTTTTTACCAGCTGGCTGCTCTTTAGAAGCGCTCACGCTCATAAAGGGCAATCCTGCCAGCACTGTGCCTAATAGCATGCGTCTGAGGTTTTGCTTCATAAGATATTCTCCTTTTAGGAATATTTCCCACACTACCACTATTCATAAATTTTTTAATCGTTGCTCAAGCAGCTTTGCAGATAACTCCTCCTTTCACCCTTTTTCGATCATTTTTTGTCACGTATGTGTGATAACGAATTTGATAAGAAAATTGCAAGAAAAAAAAGTTTTTTAGCTGTGAAAATCCATCACGATCGATGATATCGAGACTGGAGTTGGGACGGACAGAAGAAGTTTTTTTGATATGTGCCAAAGGGCTCAGCACGATCACATTGCATGGGCTGATCATGGATTCTCCTTCCTCATTCATGGCTCTCTTTTTCATTTCTACCTTAGCGCCTGACGCCTAAAAGTCAAGGCTAGCAACAGGGGCTGCTCAAGCGCACCGCTGTTTGTAATAAACTTTATTCTTGTTGGCTCATGCGCTGCTTGGTGCATAGTAAATCATGTTTTTTTCTGTAGACTTTACACAACGCAGTTTATGTTTAGCCTAAACGTGTTTTTGGCATCAGCGTTACAGGTGTAACGAAACGCAACAAACAAAGTAAAGATTTTGAAAAATAGATGGGATCCTGTTATGAAGAAGCTCTCTATACCTGCATTCTCGCTCAGCAGACAAATTACACACAATAAAACTGCACTACTAAACGCACTCGAAGAAGTGCTCGACCAACAAGCGTTTATTGGTGGCCATTTTGTTACGCGCTTTGAAGAGGAGCTCGCGACGTATCTTGGCAGCACCTATGCAATTGGCTGCAACTCCGGCACCGACGCTTTATGGATGGCTCTGCACGCCCTTCGCATTCCAAAAAATGGGATCGTGCTCACCACACCATTCTCTTTTATTGCCTCCAGCAGCGAAATTGCTTCGCATGGCGCGCACCCTGTTTTTATTGATATCGAACATGACACGTTCAATATTAACCCGCAACTTCTCGCCGCCTGGCTTGAAAAAAATGCTTACTTTGAAGGTAAAACAGCAATTCACAAAGCAACAGGGTTTCCCGTTGTTGGTATTGTACCTGTCGATCTTTTTGGGCAATGCGCCGACTATCGCATGCTCCACGACATTGCTGAAACGTGGAATCTCTGGATTATCGAAGACACCGCACAAGCAATTGGCGCAACATACGGTGAAAAGAAAGCAGGAACCCTTGGCAGTATCGGTGCGTTCTCATTTTATCCAACAAAAAACCTTGGGGCTTTTGGTGATGCTGGTGCGTGCGTGACTGACGACCCGATTCTTGCAGAACGCTTGTTGCAAGTCCGACATCACGGCCGCAAAGCTGGTTATGATTACCAAGAGCTTGGCATTAACAGTCGCTTAGATGCTTTTCAGGCAGTAGCACTTTCTCAGCGATTACCCCTGCTCGATGGCTTTAATGACCGTCGCCGCGCTATTGCGCAGCAGTATGCCGAAGCATTCAGCGCTCTCAACAATCTGCAACTGCCGCGCGAGATTATTGGCCGGCACGTGTACCACCAATATACCCTTCTCGTGCGCGATGCCAGTGGTAAAAGCTTGCGGAATGAACTTGAGCAGTACCTGACAAGTGTTGGTATTCATACGCGTATTTTCTACCCACAATCGCTGCAATCAATCCCGTTTTTAAACACACATCCAGCACTGGCAACAGCCTGCCCCGTCGCCACCATGGCCACTGAATCTTGCTTGTCATTGCCTATGTGGCCAGAAATGACGGACGAAGAAGTCCAAGCCGTATGCGCTGCAGTACAACAATTTTTCATGCAGCCAATACTGGAAACACACGCACAGGTATAAAAAGAAAACCCCCTTCACAGACACTCAGACCCCTCGTAAAAAGAGGGGTTTTTCTTTTTTTTTCGTAAAATATGGTCAGTTTTTTGCTAGCTTTGTGCATGCTTCATCATGTGATAAACTAGCCCCTCAGCCCGAAATCGCCACCCCCCCTAACCAGAGAGGTATCAGATGATCGAAAAACGATTGCAAAAACTACCTATTGGCATTCAAGATTTTGAAACGCTGCGCAATGGCAACTACTTATACGTCGACAAAACAAAAGATGTCTACGAAATTGCCACGGAAGGAGTTGCCTATTTTCTTTCGCGCCCACGACGCTTCGGCAAATCAATGCTATGCACAACACTCAAGGCCCTTTTCACAGGAAAAAAACATTTGTTCGAAGGTACCTGGATTGGATCAAGCAACTGGCAATGGCAAGAGCACCCGGTTATTCATTTAGACTTTAATGAGCTTGAACATGAATCACCCGCAGATCTAAAAAAAAAGCTACAAGCACGGCTTATTGCTATAGCAATAAAGCATGGCATTAACCTTGAAAAAAATGAGAGTCCTGGCACGCTGCTCCTACAGATAATTAAAGCACTGGCAGCACCCGGCAAGCTCCAGCCGGTCGTGATCATCGACGAATATGATAAGCCAATGATCAACAATCTTGGAAACCCAGCTTTATTTGAAGCCTACCGTGATGTGCTGTATAATTGTTACACGCCGCTAAAATCACTTGATAGCTCTCTTCGTTTTTTGTTTATTACTGGTGTTAGCCAATTTGCAAAAGTGTCTATTTTTTCTGCCCTGAATCATTTAAAAAATCTTTCTGGCCACCCGCAAGCAGCTACCGTTTGTGGTTACACACAGGCAGAGCTCGAACACAATTTTGCAGACTACATTGTGAAAGCCGCTAAAAAAATTGGCTGCTCGTATGACGAGATGTGTGCTGAAATTAAGCGATGGTACAATGGCTATGCTTTTATGAATCCAGCAGATGCGCCACATCGCTTATACAATCCGTTTTCTATTATCAATTTTTTCGATGCTGTACGCCTTGATGTTGTTCACTTTAAGAACTACTGGTTTGAAAGCGGAACCCCAAGTTTTGCTATCGACTTTTTCAAAAACCATGCTTTTTCAGCTACTGATTTTGAACAGGTAGAAGCAATGGGAAGCACCATCTCCGCTCTGGTTCCAGAAAAACTTAACTTAACAGCTGTTTTATATCAAACCGGCTACCTTACAATCAAGCGCTATACTGATCAAATCTACGAGCTAGGGTTTCCTAATTACGAAGTCAGAGCATCATGCATCGATGGATTACTAACCTTTGTGTACGACGTAAAACCGCATGTACTGCACAAACTTGGAACAGAGCTCTATACTTTATTTACGAAAGACACGCTCACAGAAGAAGCACTCGTTGATGTATTGAACAGAGTTTGTTCGCAAATTTCATACAAATTAATACCCGAAAAAGAGCGTATTTATCAAGCTATTTTATGGGCGGCCATGTGCACATCTGGACTTAATACCAATGTCGAAGATGCAACAGCAAAGGGCCGCATCGACATTACCATTACGGTCAATAACCATATTTTTATTCTTGAGCTCAAAATTCGCGGCAAAGCTGATGGCGCTGTACAACAAATTATCGATCGCCGTTATGCTGAAAAATACATTACCCGTGGCCATAAAGTCACCTGCGTTGGCATTGTCATTGATGCCCAAGAACGTATGATAACTGATTGCAAAATTGTAACCCCCTAAGCAGAGAGGTATCAGATGAATGGAAAATTAATTACCCTTGAGGGTATCGATGGATCAGGAAAAACAACACTCGCGCGCGCGCTCTGCGCAGCCCTTGGCCTGCATCGCAATGATGAAAAACTAACAGGAATCGTGTTCACCAAAGAGCCGGGAGGCACCGCCCTTGGCCAAACGCTCCGTACGATTTTACAAAAGCAAAAAGGCATGGTGTGCGACCTTGCAGAGTTTCTTCTTTTTGCTGCTGACCGTGCACAGCATTTCCAGCAGACCATAATTCCAAAGTTGCAAGCAGGCGACTGGGTTATTGCCGATCGACTTGCTGATTCGTCATTAGCCTACCAAGGGTATGGCCGCGGACTTGAGATTGAGCATATTCGTGCTACCAACGCATGGGCTATGCAAGGAGTAGAGCCAGACCTGACAATTTACGTGCGTATTGATGTTGATAAAGCATTTGAACGGATTATCCAGCGCAATGAAGCTCTTACTACTTTCGAGCAAGAAAAGCGTGACTTCTGGTTACGTGTTATTGCAGGCTATGAAGCAATTTTTGCCGAGCGCACCAATGTGCTGGTGATTGATGGCAACCTGACAACAGAGCTGCAAGTTGCATGCGTAATGGCTTTTTTGAAACAGCAACAATGGTTATAAATACTGTACCAGCACAGCTCATTGTTGGGCAACGTGATGAGCTTGTATCGCATGCCAACCAGCTTGTGCGAGAAGCGCTCTGCCCTCAAAAAGGGGCGAGTAACTGCTTTTGTACCAACTGCCGCTGGATCAATAATCGCCAACATCCGTCACTCGTTTGGATCTGCCCAGAAAATGATTACACGCTTGAAGACATAGAAGTTATTTTTGAAAAAACACGTTTTAGCCTTGACGATGGGGCTGTGTTTTTCTTTGTCCTGGAAAAAGCTAATCAACTGACAGCAGCTACTGCAAATCGCCTCCTCAAAATGCTTGAAGAGCCACCTGCTGGGTACCATTTCTTGCTGCTTACCACCAATGCTGAAGCTGTTATCACAACGATTCGGTCTCGCTGCGTGCTCACGAACCTGGCATCGGCAAGCGCTGATGAAAGCCGCCACGTACTGCTCCAGCATTTTCTCAACCAGCACCAGCCACCAGATCCTTTTATCTTCGAGTCTGAGCTAAAAAAACAAGGGCTTGATGATGCGCAAAGCGCCGCGCTCTTTGAGGTACTTGCTAACGCTGTTGCCGCGCTCTACAAAGATGCCGTGCTCAGCGGCAACCATGATCTTATTGAACAGCTTACGCGCCGGCAAGAACTGATTGAGCGCAATATGCGACGGCTACCACAATCTGGCAGCAGTGATTTATTTTGGAAGCAATTATGGCTGCGATGGCACCAGTGAAACAAGAGTTTCTAGCGCGTTTACAAGCCCGTATCACCACGTACCTCTTAGTTTTTCTGCAAACACAGTGCGCGCTTACCATTGTTTCATTGCCCATTATAGTTTATTGGGGGCTAGGGGTTTCTGTTGCTGCTGTGCTTGGCAATCTGCTCTTCACGCCGCTGCTGATGATCTTTTTATTTGCATGCACCTTAACCTTTTTTGCAGCGCTATGCCACCTGCCTCACGGCTACCTTGATGCATTGCTTAACGCATTAACAGCACTATGGCACTATGCGCTGGGCTACGGCGACCAATGCTGGATTATCCACTGCGCACGGCCGCACCTCATCATTTTAGCTATACCTGTGGTTGCCTTAGTCGTGTGCTTGCGACACCCTGCAATACACAGCACCAGGCGTCGCCTGCTTGCAATGTGCAGCATTTTACTTGTCTTTCTTGGATACTGCTGGCTGCAACAACAGTACATGCTACACGTGCACCCAACGCGCGTTTTGTATGAAAAATTATACGCTATTGTGCGCACCGACAAGCAGCTCATCGTCATTGACAATGGCTTTTGTGCCAGAAAAAAATCGCCTGACAAGGTAATCGATTTTCAAGTCTTACCAGAGCTTGCAAAAACCTATGGGAGCATGAGCATTGCTGAATACAGCATTACCAAGCCAACGCGTGGCAGCATGAAGGCAGCAGAACAGCTATGTAAAAAATATCGCGTAAAGCAGGTGGTGTTGCCATTCTTTACAAGCCCTACCAACAAAAGTACATGGCGTGCTTATTTTGATTTAAAAAGAATTTTAGAAGAAAAAAACATTCGCTTG
>CAMDFF010000021.1 GCA_945897315.1 candidate division TM6 bacterium UASB124 | reverse complement strand
ACTTTTATGATACGTACGCTACAACCATGGTTTGAAAACATTGGTAAGCGACAAGTTAAATCGCCTAAATTATACATACGTGACAGCGGCCTTTTAAATACACTGCTCAACATTCAAAACCAGGATCAACTACGCGGGTTCCCTCGCCTCGGTGCCTTTTGGGAAGGTGTAGCTTTAGAAGAAATTTTACGATTTTATAACATCACCAACAATGAATGTTTTTTTTGGGGAACACAGGGCCGTGCAGAGCTTGACCTACTGCTCTTTTGTGGCGGAAAACGCATTGGCTTTGAATTTAAATATAGTGATGCACCTAGCATCACCAACTCTATGAACGTAGCGATAGCTGATCTTCAGCTTGATCATTTGTACATCATTCACCCTAGCAATGGTAGTTTTCCTATGATGGAAAAGATTACTGCTTATGGGCTAGAAACTTTTATAACTCAGCACAACAAGCAATAGACTCGCACGTTAATATTTTCATGCGCACGTTTTTTGCTTCACAAGCTCTAAAAATTAATCTAGAATTGCTGATAATTGTGAAGGGCCCATAGCTCAGTTGGTTAGAGCGGTCGGCTCATAACCGAATGGTCCCAGGTTCAAGTCCTGGTGGGCCCACCACAGCAATCTTAACAGGAGAAGATATGGCAACGCCCGCTCCTCACGCGCTTTTGTTACACATCGCGTCGTGCGACGCACTTATAGCGCATCTTAAACATCACATCACCACCACCACCAAGCAGTTGCTTGAACAGCAATTGATATTGGAAGCCGCTGAGACAGAGCAATCATCGATTCCAAAAAAAATCATGGCTATGAAAATGGCTATCGATAAACTTGAACTTGAATTGCGTGTTATAGACGAAGAGCTTAAGCATAAAAATGTACAACTTGATGTTGTTACTGCTAGTAAGCAGCTCCGCGCGCTTGAGCACGAAGTTGCCATGCTGATGCGAAAAAAAGACGAAATCAACGATTTACAAGTTGACCAATGGCTTGCTTATGAAACATTTCAGCAAGAGAACGTCATTGAAACTCCTATTGCAGATCATGAGTTAGAAAAGCTCAGGCTTACGGTGAACGCATTAGCACATGATATCGATTGCACAAACAGCGCTTTGCTAGCTGCACAAGAAGAGCACCAGACGCTGGTTCAGCTCTTTACTGATGACTGGCTCGCCCTGTACCAACGAATGAAAGCACACATCTCAGACCCCGTTGTGTTGGTACAGAAAGATGCCTGTGGTGGTTGTTTTTACCCACTGCAAGCACAAATGCTCATCAAACTACGCCACAACGATGTGATTAGCTGCACGCTATGCAACCGCTTTTTGATTTATGCACCAACAGTAGCATCAGTTCCAACCACACCAGAATAAGTACCATGGACAATCAAACAACTCTCTTTACTTCTCCACAGACTGCCATAAAAAAAGACCCCGAGACACGTATTGTCCAAGAACCATTGCGTATTTTTGTTGATGGTGCTGCGCGAGGCAACCCTGGGCCAGCGGGAGCTGGTATTTTTATACAACAAGCTAAAAAGCTGGTACTCGCTGAAGGTCTGTTTCTAGGTAAAAAAACAAATAATCAGGCAGAGTATCTTGCACTCCTACTTGCAGTGTTTTTTATTAATACATTATTTAAAGAGAAAAAATTAGCCCATACTGTGCTGCATTTTTTTTCAGATTCTGAGCTTTTAGTCAAACAGATGAATGGCATTTACAAAGTCAAAAACGAACAGCTCAAAGCCCTTAAGGGTATTATCGTTGAACATTTACACGGACATAAAGCTACATTTACTCATGTGTTTCGTGAAAAAAATACTGATGCAGACGCCCTTGCTAACCTTGGCGTTGATGAACGAAAAAAAGTACCTACTAGTTTTGCAAAAATTTTGTCAGACTATGGCCTACACCTCTAAATAATACTTCTCCACATCTGGGATCTTGCTTATGGCTATGATTAAACGTCTTCTCAGCTCTTGCTCGCACCGTGATCTCAGCACAACAAAACCCTGCTGGCGTCTTACCAGTGCTCATAAAAAATACGGCCTCTTTGCTCTTGTTATGCTCTGCAACGTGTTGGTTATTTTCCCAACACAACAAGCAACCGGTATCATCGACGAACAGCCACAAGCGATGCCAGACTATGCGGTAAAAAAAATTCGCGTATTACTTGAAGAGCACGAACTGCCTAGTGATTCTCGGCTCCTGGTGCAAGGCAAAAGCAGTTTTATTCTGTCATGCCCAGCAGACGCACCTGAAGGCGTTCTTTTTGAAGCAGAGTCACTCAATGTTCTCTGCTCAGACAATCGCCTCTACCTGCAGTGCAAAGATGGAAAACACCGTCGTTTAAAACACAATAGCATAGAAATTGCCAGCCCCCACCGCAAACTCACCGTCAGTGGCAAAACGTACGAGGGAAACATCATTATTCGCCTTGACCGCAGCAACAAAAAAATATTGGTCATCAATAATGTTCCGCTTGAGGATTATATTTATTCCGTTGTACGCTGCGAAAGTCTTCCCTCCTGGCCAATGGAAATGCAAAAGCTACAAGCAATTATTTCGCGGACCTATGCCGCATATCTGATGAACAAATCACGCACTCACTCATCACCATACCAATATTATGATATTCGCAACACGAACCTACACCAGGTCTACAATGGCACGCACACCATAGCGCATATCAGGCAAGCCGTTGATGAGACGCAAGACCAAATACTGACCTACAAAGGCAATATCGCCCTTACCATGTTTGATATCTGCTGTGGCGGTTCTGTCCCTGCGCATATGCGTTGCAAAGACAGTTCAAAACCATATCTCATGCGTACGGCACAATGTACTTATTGCAAAGACAGTGCACATTACAGCTGGAAAATTGACTTAAGCCATCAACAGTTTTTGGCTAAACTACGGGCAAATACTAACCTCACAGATAAGTTTAAAAAGATCAAAGCTATCGCTGATATCAAAGTTGTTGACGCGGACAAAGCAGGCATTGTACATAAAATAAAGATTACAGGTAGCAACGGCCACACCATAAAGATCAGCGGACGGGACGTACGACGCTCACTACCGCCGCAAGCAAAAAGTCTCCACTTCACCATTAAGCGTATAAAAGACCGGATTGTACTGCACGGTCGTGGCGATGGCCACCAAAAGGGAGTATGCCAATTTGGCTGTAAGGAGTTGTTATCTCGTGGCTGGAACATAGAGAAAATATTAGGTTTTTACTATCCTGGCGCGATACTGAGCCGCTTGTCTTAAGGAGCTAGCCTCTATGCCTAATTCACGTGTCCACCTTCTTGCAGGAGGAGCTGTTTATGCAGGCCTTTATAGTATAATGAAACACATAGGCCACATGGACTCATTCTCCTGGCCCATACAAGGCTTTTTATGCGGGCTCACGCTGCTTGGATCTATTTTTCCAGACATCGATGTTGCCAGCAATATGCAAAAAACTTTCTATAAAAGCATGGTTTTTATCTTGCCCTTATCCTTCTTTTTAAACAGACGCTGCTTTTTTGTTCTCCTCTTTCTCTGCGGCCTTTTCCAAGTACTACGACATCGTGGCATTACTCATAATCCCCTTTTTTTAATCGTTGCCCCTTTTTCATTGGGCCTTGGCATCGCGCTTCAGCAACCGCACCACCTCAGTGTATTGCTGACATCCTGTATTTTTCTATCAGCTGGGGCACTGAGCCATGTAGCCCTTGACCGCTTCAAAACATACCTTTTATACAGAAAACGTTAGTTTTTCTATTGTTTGCATAACCTGCACAACTTCCCCCCGTTTGACGCTCACAACCACGATACGTAAGCTAGACATTAGCACGTAAAAATGTATGCCAATTGGAATGGTTTAATTACTTGTTGTGGAGGTTATTGTAAAGCCACAACGATTTACAGGAGGTTACTTATGAAAGTTCACGTTTTAGCGCTTGCGCTCATAGCGAGTATGGCGATTAGCAACAGCATACAAGCAATAAGTCCAACAGCATCACCAACTGCGTCACCATCTGTCATACCAGACTACATAACAAACGCTAAACGTCTTTACGATATGAGAGAAAAACTTGCAGCGCTCGTAGAGCCAAGAGACTCTTCTTCCAGTAGTGCTTTTGAAACATTTGACCCAACGCTACACGCACAGCTAGCTTCTGCTGAGACACAAAATGGGTTTTTCAGCAGATTATGGGCTGTCACCTTTGGGAGACAAACACCCGTTGATACAAATTCTTATAGCTGGCTCAGTGGCACATCGCACATGGATCAACACAAAGCGTGGTACGAACACAAAGCACAGCTTCTTCAAGCGCTTGCTAACCAAACTGATACTGACGGTATTGCGACCACAGGGATAATAGACACTGCAAACGAATATCAAAAAGTTGCTACTGCTCTTGCTAAAACCAGCACAGACATCTTTAACAATCCTGCAAATATTCCTAGCCACGAGAGCCTTTTGAATCTTGAACACACATTTGTATTGGCAAACGACGCTGATATTAGTAAAGCAAACAACGCACGCGCAACCTTAAGAAAAGCTTATGAATCCATTTTAGCTGCACGCTCTAAGCCTACTGAAATATGCGATGCACAAGGTAATACTGACTGTTCAGCGGTTAAAGCGTACGTCGAGAAAGTACTTCCGCTTGATATTGAAACAACGAAAGCTCTCACAGCTGCAACAAAAGCAAAAGTAGTTTTGTGGCATTATCCACTAGACTGGATGCGTAATGCTGGAAGCCGTATTAGTCAACGTATAGGTAATGCAGCAAACGCTATTGGCCAAGGCGAATGGAGCCTGAAAGGCGCATCACAATTCAGCAAAGAAGAATGGATGTCCGTTGCTTCAACTGGTTTAAAGCATGTACAAAGAAATGCACCAACATGTTTAGCTACGTATGCTGGCTACAAGCTGGGCAATCGTATAGCCGGCAAATATGGCGCTTATCTGGGCGCATTTGTAGCAGCAATCATTGCTGAAAATACCATGGATAGACTAGGGTACTAAAATACTCGATAGGGGAACTGGAGGTTATCATGTTTCGCCCTTTATCTATCAGAATAGCATTCGTTCTTGGGGCTGTCGTACGACAGCCCTTTTTTGTGTCTTATTAAATATCCAGATTAAAAAGCTTTATTGCATTCGCCGTTGTCTGTTCTTCGATAACTGCCACATCAAGCTCTTTAATATCTGCTAATTCTTGAGCAATGAGCGGGATATATGCCGGCCGATTTGGCTTGCCGCGGAGTTTTTGCGGCGGTAAAAATGGGGCATCAGTTTCAAGCACAATATGCTCAAGTGGTATATTTTTAAAAACATCACGCATCCATGCATTTTTTGGATAATTAATCGGTGCATCCAGCCCAACAAACAGACCCCACGCACATACCTGATCAGCAACATATTGCTGCTGTTGAAAACAGTGTAATACACCACGCAAACCCTGCGTTGCATACTCTTTTAAAAGCTCTAACATTGCATCCGCTGCTTCACGCACATGAATGACCACGGGCAAATTGTGAGCAAGCGCTAACTCGATTTGCGCACGGCAATAATCTTTTTGTTTCTGCTCTTCATAAGGCTTATGATAAAAATCAAGCCCTATCTCACCAATCGCTACAATTTTATTGCGCTCTTTATCAGCTACAAATCGTCGTAATGCAACCATCGTGTCATGCGTACTTTTTGGCAAATCATTACAATCAGTTGGATGCACACCAACTGTTGCAAACACATCGGGATAGCGCTGCGCAATCATTATTGACGCTTCACTTTCAATTAAATCAGTCCCAACATTAATAATAGTGGTAACATCAGCAGCGCGCGCCTCTTCAATAGCTGCATCTATTGCTGGAAAATGCCTTTCTTGCAACGGCTCAAGTGGCTGCTTTGGTGCAATAATATTTAAATGGCAATGTGTATCAACAAACATGTCGATCTCCTTAATTGGTAATTACACAGAATCGCTAGTTTAGCATCAAAAATCTTCATCGTAAAAGCACATTACTCCCTGTCACAAAAACAATAAGTATGCCGTTGAAATCGATATTGTATTTATGTTAAAAAAATCACGATACAAAAGATCGCGCTACAGCAATCATATCTTCGTTCTTTTTCTTGACAAACAAATAAACGCTCTCTAAATTTCACATTGAAACTGTATCGAACACAGGTGTAACCATTGTGGGAGAGATCCATGAACAAAAGCGAACTCATAGCCGCTTTGAGCGAAGAGACAAATTTTAGCAAAAAAGACATTGCTAAAGTACTTTCTTCATTCACTCGTATTGTTGAAAGAACACTCAAAAAAGGCGGAAAGGTTTCTCTAACCGGCTTTGGTACGTATTGGTTATCCAAGCGTCCAGCCCGTGTTGGTATTAACCCATCCACCAAGCAACGCATCAGTTTGCCTGCTATTAGTGTTCCACGCTGGAAAGCTGGCAAGCATTTGAAAGAACAATTGCGCGCAGCATGATTTCTTCTCTACGTCGTGTGACGCAGCTTCTTGATGTGATGAGGCCGGTATTTTTATCGGCCTTTTCTATTTTCATCTCGTTTTGCTTGCTGCAACCCGTCGCCTTATGGCTCGACCCTTCATTTACGCTTCTTGCTAGTCGTAGCGTCGGTAAAATTGCTTTCACCCTCGTTGTTATCGCACACATCATCATGCTAGCTGCAACACTACCACAACTCGAATGGCGCCACTTTGTGCAGCGCAATGTCATGTTTGTTGTAACCCGTTCATGGCTTGCCCCGTTTTTTACTGTTTTTGCATTATTTGCATCCATGCACACACTGCTGCTCTTCTGCCTAGCAAGCACACCCTATGTAACCGGCTACATCCCATCAGTCATTACGATTTTCAGTAAGCTGCCTACGCTGGCTTTCGGTTTTGTAGCAACATTTTTTCTCGCATGGACAGAAGAAGCAATTTTTAGGGGAACAGTCATTCAGCTGCTTCGTCGTGGCAAACTTTCTGCCCTCAGCTGTGTTTTAATCAGTGCACTGATTTTTATGCTGGCACACGATGTTACCGCACCATGGAACTTACTGACCAGCACGCTCCCACTTGGCATCGGACTCTTTTTGTTGGGAGTCATGCTCGCACAACTTTTTATCATCAGCAATACCCTGTACATCGGTATGGGTGCTCACGCTGGCCTCGTATTTATAAAAGTTTTTTTACGCCGCATTCCCTGCTTGACGTACACTGACCATCTTCCCTGGTGGCTACACAGCGATTTGCGACAATCACCACTCGTGCATCTCTGCTTCTTACTCGTTATCGTTAGTATCTTTTGGAAGAAACGAACGATTTTCTTCCAAAAACCTACATTTTGATCCACTGAAAATATCGACTAAATTCCCTAGAGCCAGATAAAAGTACAACGAACTTAGTAGTAAAATCGCCGAATAGCGATATTGTTGAGCCACCCAAGACTGGCCAGATTAATCCATAAGTTGGTCAGGCCATAACTAAAGAGTGGCAATGGAATACCCACGGTTGGAAGCATACCGGTAACCATACCCATATTGATGCATGTGGAAAGCATAATGTGCACGAGCAGGCCAAGGCCAACAATTTGTTCAAAATAATTGGGGACCTGTAAAAGCACGTAAATGATTCGTGTAAACAGCGCCACATACAGAGCAATGACTAATAATGCTCCCATGAAACCACACTCTTCGCACAACACTGAAAAGATAAAATCTGTATGATCTTCTGGCAAAAATTCAAATTTATTTTGCGTTCCCTGCAAAAGCCCTTTGCCACACAAACCACCAGAACCGATTGCAATTTTTGACTGCTCAACCTGATAGCGCTCTTTACGTGCATCGCCATAGCCAAATAAAACCAAAATACGGTTTTGCTGATAGACCTTCAGGCCTTTCCACAGCAATGGGGCACCAAGAATACTGCAAATCCCAAGAGCAACAAAAAACTTCCGTGGAATCCGCACAAACCACAACAGCACAAAACCTGACAATAAAACAAGCAAAGAAGTCCCTAAATCAGGCTGTTTTAAAATCAGTGCTGATGTAAAAAAAAGAACAACGAGCGGAAAAACATATGCTTTAAATGGTCGCTCAGCTTTTAAAGTATATTTTGGCACTTCAATTTCAGTGAAATAGGAGGCTATAAAAACGGGCAAGAAAAGCTTTGCTAACTCAGAAGGCTGAAACCGAAAAAAGAAGAGAGAGACCCAGCGTTTTGCACCCATCGCAATCATTCCACCAACGAATGAATAGACTAAGAAACAGAGGGTTACGCCAAAGGCAAGCAAGCCTAATCGTGCAAGGCGCTTGCTATCAAAGATACAAAAAACAAAATATATGACATACCCTATAAGTGCACCCACAAGCTGTTTTTTAAATAAAAACGACACAGGCGCTTCGGGCTTATACGTCGCGCTAAAAACAAAAAGCAAGCCCAAGCTAACGATTACGGTTACAAGAGCAAAACTAAACCAATCAAAATAGCGAAAATAGCGCCGGTCCATCATCATTGTAACAAGTATTTTTTAGGGATTTTATGATACACTGCAAGACGTAAGCATACCGTAACGAAAATAAAAAGCATACACTGTCATGATCCCACTAACCTTAGAAATTAAAAATTTTTTAAGCTATGGCGAGCCCGTCCAAGCAATTGATTTTCAACCATACCATCTCATCTGCCTTTCTGGTAAAAATGGTAATGGCAAATCAGCACTTTTGGACGCGATTACCTGGGCCATCTGGGGACAAGCACGCAAAGTTGCCACTGCTCCCAAAGCTGATGATGGCTTAGTGCGTCTTGGACAAACACGCATGATGGTCAGCTTGACCTTTTTATTTAACCACCGCACCTACCGCGTCCGACGCGAATATGCAAAAACATACGGAAAGCCCTTTGCCGCACTTGATTTTGAAATATATGAAGAAATAGGCGAGCGCTTTGTTTCGCTTACCGATAAAACAATCCGTGCAACACAAGCAAAAATACAATCGCTCATTGGGCTTGATTTTGACACGTTTATTAACTCCGCTTTCATTCGCCAAGGGCAGTCAAACGAATTTTCTAAGAAATCAGCCAAGGAGCGCAAACAAATTCTCGGAACAATTCTTGGCCTTAATAAATACGATGCGCTACAGCAAAGCGCACTTGATAAAGTCCGCGCTCTTGAGCAAGAAAAAAAGCTGTTACTCTTCAGCGTACAGCAAGCTATGCAAACTATTGAGCAAGAAGAGCGTATTAAAAATGAGCTTGCCAGCAATCAAACACTTCACCACGCTGCAAGCAAAACGATCGAAGAGCAGCGCACTCAAGTAACAGCTCTTCAGCAACAACATATGACTCTTACCGCAACGCTTGCCTCATGCGTTACCACAAAACAAAGCCTAGCTATAACAACAAAAACTATTGCTGATCGACTTCATAGCCTACGCTCTCTCATCATTGAATGGCGAACCACCCATCGCCAAACAATCCATTTAAAATCACGCGTACACCTTGAGTCAGAGCGGCAACAATTAGCAATCCAAGAAGAGGCGCTCATTAAAAAACATGAGCAACAGGTGCTTTTACAACAGCAGCTCATGACGAGCAAGAATGAGCTTTTACTCAAGCAGCAGTCTATTCGCCATGAAAATGAACAACAGCTCCAAGCGCAAAAAATGGCGATTCAACAACGTGCTCTTGAAAAAAAACGTATAGAGTCTATTCGCCAAGAAAAAGAAAAGCTGATTGCTTCTCGTACTAGCTTGATCGCAACTATGCAACTAGAGATTGCCAGAACAGCACAAGTACTTGCCGATCACACACTGTTCCAGCTAGAATACCTGAAAACTAAGCAACAATTTGAAAAACGCCGGACCTATTACCAAACGCTGATACAACGCGGCAACTGGACGAAGCAAAACATTACCGATTTAGAGCGCCGTCAAGCGGTTGTGCATGATACAACAAACCCTTCGTGCCCCCTCTGTCAGCAACTTCTTACCGCTAAACGCAAACAATTTTTGGCAAGTAATTTTGACCATGAAGCTCACTTCTTTCAGCATCGGCTACAACGCCTTAGTAATGTTATCAAGCAGCTTAAAGAGCTCCTAGTTATCCAGCATGAGCATGTTGCAACAATGACAACACGCTACGAGCAAGGCCTACGCAGCCAGGCACAACATGCAGAAAGTCTTAAGCAGCTAGCACTTGAGCAACACGAACTTGATGTGCTTGAGATCGAGCTGGCTACAATCATTATTGAAGACGCAGAGCTGACACAAAAATTAAAAAACGCCGAACTAATGCTCAATGTCATTGAACAATCTATGCGACAGATGCTTGAACAATCACCAGCCATTGTCCTTATTGCAACCACAATTGCTACACTTGAAACACAGATAAAAGAGCTTGACTGGCAGCACACATCATACCAGCAGCTTAAACTACAACGTAGCGCACTGGACACTCTACTTGCTCTTCAACAACAGCATGAAAGCACACTTGACCAACAACGCGACCGGCGACACCGCATTACACGGTTGATTGAGCAGCTACGGGATGATCGAGCTATTCTACAACAGCTAGAAACTGCGCTCTTACCTGAACAAGCAACAAAAGCACAGGTAGCAATAATCGAACAACAGATACTACTACTGACTACCCACGCACAACAAATACATCAAGAAAAAGAGATTCTGCTACAAACTATTGGCAGGCTGGAACACGAATGCGCTACGATCGCAGCACTCCATACATCGATAGCACACATTAAATCCCAAACCGATGCCTTAGATGCGCAAGTTAATCACTTTCAACAACTGGTGCTCGCATTCAGCAAAAATGGTATTCAGGCTCTTCTGATCGAAGAAGCTATTCCAGAAATTGAGCAGGAGGCCAACCATTTATTGGCGCGACTTACAGACAATCAGGCACAAATTTTTATTGAATCGCTGAAAGATTTAAAGAGTGGCGGAGTCAAAGAGACCCTAGACATCCATATTGCCGATGCGGCTGGAATTCGCCCATACGAGCTTTTCTCGGGAGGAGAAGCATTTCGTGTTGATTTTGCTCTCCGCATCGCTATAGCAAAACTTCTTGCACGCCGTGCAGGCACAGCGCTACAAACCCTCATCATCGACGAAGGATTTGGATCACAAGATGAAGATGGCCTGGCCAACATCATGGATGCGCTCTACGCAATTCAACAAGACTTTGCAAAAATTATTATTGTCTCACACCTACCAGAGTTTAAGCATAATTTCCCTGTGCATTTTATCATCGAAAAAAGTGCAAATGGTTCATCTGTACGGGTTGAAGAACGCGGCTAAATTCTAATTATCATCATGCATTTTAATATCACAGCCACAGTTTTTACACTGAGTAATCGTCGTTGTTGCACTCGTCACTACTTGTGCAAAACTACCACTGTCACTATTTTTAATGACACAAACATACTGCTCAGTACTGTTTTTTACCGTATTGTGCGTGCTATTAATACATTTTGCGTAACAGCCACCGACAATTAAGCCACCAACAAGCAACAATAACAATATCTTTTTCATCACAATCTCCTCATAATTTTCAAATTAACTCATTATTTGGTGCAAGCCATACGCATAGGCAGCACATACACCTGCACCAAAACAATGTTTTGCTTTCAGGCTAACTAAATTACTCCAACTCTTCACCAACAACATCACCCTCTGATTCAGCAGCTTCAGCAACCTCATCAGAAACGTTGTTCTGTGTAGAGCCCTCTTGCTCTTCAGTCATTTCTTCGCTGCCGGCGCCGTCTTGACCCGCAAAGACATTTGTTGTTGTAACAACACCAGCAAGCGCTAATAAAAGTACGATTTTTTTCATAGATACGCTCCTTCTTTTAAGATTATACATTTACCACTCTTTCCCCTTAATAAGTGCGCACTCTTTAAGATTAATTTCATCATATAGAAATTAATAAGAATAAGTCAATAATTCAGATAGAAACTTTACAAATATTATTTACTCTGACAGAAACCTCTCGTTATGGTGGACGCTATGTCACCTAATATTAAGGAGCAGACATGATGGCATTTTCCTATTACTTCGCATTAATAAGCCTCTTTTCATGCGCCTCTCTGACTGCACAGGCAACAGACCCTGCATTGCGCTTTGGCTTTTCTGGCTCTCTCTCAGGCCATTTTGGCAGCTATGGCATCATGATTAGCCGCGGCATTCAAGCTGCGTTTAAAGGACATGCATGCAGCATAGATGGGAAAAAAGAACATGCTGAACTTGTGTGCATGGACGACAGAGGCGATGCAGCAAAAACGAAGTCAAATATCTCTATTATGCGTAAAAATGGCATTCATAGCTTTGTTGGAGTAATGGGCAGCCGTGGGGTATTAAGCGTACTACCACTTATTGAACAACAAAAAATTGCTGTTTTTTTTCCATGGGGTGCTGATAGTAAATTCAAAAATCAAAAGCTCAGCAACATCATCAATGCGCTTGGTCTTATAGAGCCACAAATTGACCATCTCGTACACAGCATTATTGAAGAAAAAAAATTAGAAGGTATCGCTATTTTTCATGCTGACGACTCTTTTTCGACCAAGGCAACTACTTACTGTGCCGAACAATTAGCAAAGCATGGTGCCCAACCACTCTTGATAACGCACTACAATCGCTATACGCTCGACTTGAGCAAGGGATTAAGCGCACTGTGCAACGCCGACCCTCGCGTCATTATTTGCATCTCAACAGGTATGCCTGCCGTTAAAATAATCAATCTGCTTTTTCGTAAGGGATTTTATGGCTGCACTTTTTTTGGGATAGATTCTACGTTTTTAATCCCCGAAATTCTTGCTACCAAAGGGGTCCCCTTCTCATACAGCGCTAGTGTTCCTGATCCAATTACCAGTACAATTTCGCTCGCACAACAATACCGCGATGATCTAGAAAAATTTTACCCCGATGAAAAACCAACTATTTTATCATTTGCCTACTATATTTGTGGCAGGCTTATAATCGATGCCATCAGCCAACGCCAATCGCTAGACAAACAAATAATTATGCAGGCACTTGAGTCTATGGAAAATTACAATTTCCATGGGTTCCCTGTTCACTTTAACCCACAAAATCGTTATCTATTCGGTCAAAAAACATGGCTATTAGAGTCTTAAGGATGCTTTCTATGTCCATAGCAAAAAAATTAACAGCTTTTTTTAATCACACACAAATCATGCTGTGGGCTATTATTCTTAGCTCTATTTATCTTGGAAGTGTTCTTTACTGGCAGTCAGAAAACAATCGAACAATTGACCCTGATTACACCATTCAAACACTCGAAACCAAAGAACAACGTAATAGCTCACTTGTCAAAACAGGCCTGTATATAAACAGCTTTCCTGTTTTTTCATTTTGTAAAAACGCATTTACTCTTGATGGTATTTTATGGTTCAGGTTCCCGATAGGCACTGAATCACTAGAAACAATCAGTAATTTTAACATACAAAATGCTTCTATTCTCAGTGGTAATAGTCTCACTTTTAAATCAGACCCCATCATTAAACTAATTGGTCATGAAGTCCTCATCAGTTACCATATCCAAGCATCAATCAAAACAGCACTTAACTACAAAAATTTTCCCGTATCGCAATACCGTTTAAATATGGTTATCTCTAACAAAAATGTAAGTGCTCGCGAGCTTTATTTCATCAGCGATGATACAAGTCTTGCGCTCAACGATCAACTGCTTTTGTACAGCTGGAAGCCGCACAGCATAAACGTTAAAACAGGATATACGCAGGCAACCCTCACAACTAGCAAACCACAACAACAGATCGATTACCCCGTTGCCGTTTTTTCAATTGTATTCGACAACATTGGCTATCGCGATCTTATTTCGCTCTACTTTCCTATGTTTGTACTTTTTTTAATTGCGCTTTTTTGCCTACTCATCGATATTCAAGAAACTGCACGACTAGGGTATGTTGCTGCAACAGTACCGATTCTTGTGCTCTTCAGAATGGTTATTGATGCATCTTCACCAGATGTCGGCAATCTTACCCATGTTGATTTCATGTACAATGTATTTGTATTCTTATCGCTGGCGATTCTATTTTTTCAAACGTACGTGATCTTGCGCTTACAATCGCTAAAATCAGCCAGTGAAATAGGAAAAGAGCAGCAGATACAAAAACTTGCAACCTTGAACAATATTGTATTTTTTCTTGTTTTACTTGCTCTCATTATTGGCACAACAGCAACATTTTTTAGATAAAAAAAGAGGGATGGAGTGAAGCACCCCATCCCTACAATAATATCAATACTTATTACCCTACAGCTCTCTCATTTTCTTCTTACTTTTTTTTTGCACCCTGATAAAAACCAGGATCAAAGCCAATACCAGTAGGACTACCATCAGCTCCGTTTCTAATGGTTAGACCTGGTACAGCTAGAGCCTCAGCAACTTTTTTTTGTTGAGCTATCGCTGCTCGTTTTTCTCTAATCATGGTTCTTTTTGCACGCATTTTCGCCCTTCTAGGATCAACAACTTCTTTAGCTTCAATCATACCCATGCGCTCCTTCATGTCTTCAGCTCTTTCTTTTTGCCATAGACGCATGAATTTCTTCAGTGACATCACTTTCTGAAGTTTATTGTCTGCATCTGCGCTCAAAGAATCTGCATGACGAGCACGATCAAGCCTTCCCTGTCTCTTAATCTCTACAAATCGTAGCGTTTCTGCTGCAATCTTTTTATCTCTGGTTAATTCAGAACTAACGCTAGGGTCTCTTCCCTGGGGCTTACTCTCAACACTAGCATCTAGAGACATAAACTCTTTAAGCGTCATTCGTGGCACACTATCAACACTCGTTGATTCAGAACTAGCACTACCGCTTTCTGCCAATACTGGATGCGGGCTCATAAAATCTTGAAGCGTCATTCGCACTTCTTCAGGAGTACCTCTGCCACCTGCTCCCGATGCCTCAACGCCGGCGCTGACTAAACAGCCAAGCACCGCACCAGCAATAACCAATTTTACATTTTTCATCTCAGTTTCCTCTTAAATTCTAGAATGAAGTGCAACACCTCCCCAGGTATACTGGGATTTGTGACTAAACAAAAAAAGGTGTTGCATGGAAAATTATACGCATTTCACCCAGGAAGAGCGAGAACGAATTTATCAATTACAACAAGATAAAATGGGGCC
>CAMDFF010000020.1 GCA_945897315.1 candidate division TM6 bacterium UASB124 | reverse complement strand
TGAAAAAGATGATGATATTTTTGGCTTTTGTTGGCCTTGGGTTAACTACACAGGTTGATGTTGAAGCACACAACGGGTACAGCCACAAGAAAAAAACTACCCAGCGTGCACAGGCAAGACTCTTCTGCCAGAGCACCTCGCATGATAAGAATAACAGAGTTAAAAACAGCCAGTAAAAATATCTATCTGAAATTAAATTAATCACATATCCTAGTATTTCGCAACAAGACGCGCTATTATTAATTTGTAATTGAATTTTTCACTAACGCACAATACTAACTTTAGGAGGTTTGTATGATACCCTTTAACCGAAAATCACTGCTTTTAGCCTTGGCTATTACGGGCAGTACAGGTGCTATTTTTGGCGCTATGCCACCAGCACCACTACTGGTTCGTGCCGGTCATTGGGAGATGGCATTACAAAACGCCGCTCGCAACGGAAACATAGCCGTCATAGCAAATATTTTAGATAACGGACGCGTAGAGGTTGATGCCATCTATGGTGATTACAGATGCACAGCCTTGCATTGCGCTGCTGCAGGAGGCAAGCTTGGTTCTGTCAATCAGCTGATTCAATATAACGCAGATCTCGACATTCAAGATGCTGAAGGGGCTACGGCTCTTATTTTGGCAGCAATGAATCACGAGATTGGGATTGTTAAACGACTTCTTGAAGCAGGAGCAAATACTGCGGTTGTTGATGCTACGGGAAAAACAGCTTTAGATTATGCAAATGAAGACAACCACATGGAACTTATACAATGTCTTGATGGCGCAGCAGCTGCTGGATAACACTGCAAGAATTTAGTACAGATAGGGTTTCCAATCCCCTATCTGCCTATTCATATTTTTAATCTTATCCCAATAACGCATACTTATCTGCAAAGGCACGCGCTTGCTCATGCTCAGGCTCTAGCTTAAGTACCGACTCAAGCGCATCGATTGCCATTGTCTTTTGCCCGGCAGCATGGGCAGCAACAGCCATATAAAAATGGGCATCGATGTACGATGGTGCTAGTGTAGCCGCTGTTTTAAATGCCTCTTTTGCCCGTACTGGTTCGTTGTCTTGTAAGTACAGTTTACCCAAATTAACCCATGCAACCTCCGGCGTTGCATACCAGCTGCTGGCTGCCAAGTCTTGCCAGATTACTTTGGCCCGTGGGTACTCTTTGCCCTGCGCCAGCACACAGGCATAGTTATTCATAATCTGCGCCTTCAGGGCTGGGTCCATAGGCAAAGCAAGAGCTTGGCTGAAAAAATCAAGGCTCTGGCTCTGGTGACCTAGATAGTGAAGAATAGTAGCTTTAAATGCGACATACTCTGGCTGTCGCGATTGTGCTATCGCACTGTTAATCTGCTGTAAGGCCGCTTGAAACCGTGCGTTACCCTTACGATCATCAGCAAGCTCTAAGAATGCTGTCTTAAAATATGTTTTTGCTAGCTGCTTATCATCTTTTTTGCTGCAGCCAGATAAACAAAAAACAGCAACAATGCAGGACAAAACGGTCAAAATATTCATATTTAGTATCTTTGCTTAAAAAAAATACGTCTTGTTATTTTCATGTGGTATACTTACCCCGACACAAAGATAACAATTTTTGAGGCAAACTGTGCAACTAATTTGGGATGAATTCCTTAAAATTATCAAAGCTGAAGCTGGCAGCCAAGTCGTAGAGACCTGGTTTAAAGCAGTCTGTCTAGAATCGTGGGATGCTGGCAGCAGCATTGCCACGCTTCGTGTTCCTAACCAATTTGTCAGCCGCTGGATCCAAGATCACTACACCGAGCTGCTCAAAACACACCTAGGACGCCTTCTTAACACCCATACAATGCGCCTCAGCTTTGAGGTAGCACCTCAAGGGGAAGGCTCCCAGCGCTCTCGCACCATCATACCTGCTTCCGTCATTCATGATGCTGAACTTGTTGCCAGCCCCATCATTACACCTGTGATATACGCGACGCAGCACCGCCCTCCCGTCATGGTGCAGCATCAATCAGAAGAGCTCATTCTTTCTGACCGTGCTATAAAACCACGCACGGGCAGCGTTATTAATCCAGCATACCGATTCGATAATTTTGTGGTTGGGCCAAGTAATTCACTTGCTCACGCTGCAGCTTTTGCTATCTGTGAAAATGTTGGCAAAGTTTACAACCCTCTCTTTATTTACGGCGGCACCGGCCTTGGCAAAACACATCTGATGCACGCCATTGGCAATGAAGTGACTAAGCGCAATAAAGATTTGGTCGTCCGCTATGAAACAGCTGATACATTTATTAACGATTTCATTAACTCTATTCGCTTCGACCGCTCACACCAATTTAGAAATCGCTATCAAAAAATCGATCTCATCTTGTTTGATGACATTCAGTTTTTATCCAACAAAGAGCAGACTCAAGAGAGCTTTTTCCATATTTTTAATATTTTATATGAGCAGCAAAAACAAATTGTGCTCTCAAGCGATACCTTTCCAAAAGAGATTCATGGGCTCCAAAGCCGTTTAAAATCACGGATGGAGTGGGGACTTGTCGCAGATATTCAGACGCCTGACATTGAGACAAAAATGGCGATTTTGACCAAGAAGAGCGCTGCTCACAATGTTGTGCTTCCTGATGAGGTTGCTGAATATATTGCAGCACGTGTTATGTCAAACATTCGTGAACTTGAAGGCGCTCTCATTCGTATCAGCGCTTTTGCCTCCCTCACCAACCAGCAGATCAGCATAGAGATGGCACGCAAAGTACTCCTTAATTTGAACGAGCCAAAGCGCGAAGGTATCATGCTTGAAACCATTATGAAGGTAGTGGCAAAGCACTATGACGCTGGCATCAACGATATTCGCTCAAAAAAACGTCATCAAGATATCTCTCTTGTTCGTCAGGTTACCTTCTACCTCATGAAAAAGATGAGCAACTGCTCACTGCAAGTCATTGGCAGTTATGTGGGAGGACGTGACCACTCAACGGTGATCCATGCCGTTAGTAAAGTTGAAATATTACTCACCACTGACCAAGCTTTTGCTATCAAGATTAAGGGCTTGGAACAAGAAATTCTGCAATCATAAGAAAATGCTTCAGCTTGCAAGCCTGACCTGCTAGGCTTAGTCACGCGAGGAGATTTCTATGCTATTAAGAACCAAACGATATGCCCCCCTAATTTTACTTGGCATCAGCCTATTACTTGTTATTGGCTGTGGCCGTCGATCAACATTACGCAAAGCAAAGCGCGCAGCAGAAGCAGCCGCAAAAACGGTACCAACACAACCTGCTATCATACCTGCTAGCACAAACAGTACAGCAACCATTCCTCCTGCCATTCCCACGGCAACACATCAGCAGCCAGCCACCCCCCTGCATTCACTCCCTCTGCACGAAGAGGCTAAAAAACATGCGCCACCACCCCCTGCGCTGCCAGTCTTACAAGCTGCTATTCCTGAGATAAAAAAGACTGCAGAGATCACTACAAAGCTAAAAAAACGCGCTAGTAGTATTTACGATGCTAATAATCCAGATGAACTCGATTTTGAGGTAGAAAATAAAACAGGAAAAACAGTATACGTTGCCTGTTTTAGCTACCAACCTCGCCGACAGCTCGAGCGCTGGCACTGGATTAAGTCTCCTGTGTACGAAATTGCGCCCTACAAAACGGTGACCATAGATGTAGACACGATTGAAGAAAAGCTAGATCGCAGCTTTGTTTTTGGCTATCTGGGCATTTTCCCTACCAAAGAAGAGGCTGGGGAGGCAGTATTTGAACTCCTGCCAGACAAGCAAAAGCTTGACCTTGATCTATTGACCGATCTGAAGGGCAAGAAAGTAACACTGATGATCGAACGCTACGGCATGAAGGGTGACCTGCTAGAATATGACTTTGTTAAAAAAGGTGACGTTTCAGCACAGAAAAATGAGCGCGACGACCTTGTCTTTTCAGTAGAAAACGCCACAGGAAAAACAGTTTTTATTGCGTGTTTTGTCTATCAAAAAAAAGCCAAAGGCAGCTGGATTGGTGCCACTGAAGAAAAAGATGATATGTCTCTATGGCGCTACCAAAAAATGAATGTGGTACGGCTTGAACCAAACCAAAGTAGTAATATTAATGTTGGTGATATTGCTACCCTCCGCGACAAAAGCTACGTGCGAGGCGATTTAGCTATCTTTGATGAGTCACAAGAGCACCTAGCCTATAGATCGACCTATGAGCTCTTGCCACATGATTGTAAGCTTGACCTGGGTCTATTGTCACGGCTGGCAAACAAAAAAATAGTTCTTGAAGTTGAAAATTATGGTATAGTACAGGACTATTTTAACTACATCGTCAAACAGCCAAAGCACATAGATTTTCAGGCTATTCACCAAAAAGAGAAAAAGTAAGCTTTCATGATCAACGAAATATACCACAAGCCCGTCCTCATCCGCGAAGTCATTGCTGCACTCGACCCACAACCAGGTAAGAATTTTCTGGATGTCACCTTCGGTGGCGGAGGCCACACACGCGCCCTGCTTGCCGGCAATCCTGAATGCCATGTCACCTCGCTTGATTGGGACACTAAAGCTATTGATATGAACGCTCCTGCTATTCAAGAAGAATTTGGTGACCGCTTTAGAATGCTGTGGGGTAATTTCTCGACCCTGTATAAAATCGCTAAAAAAGAAAAACTTGGCCTCTTCGACGGCATTCTTGCTGACTTTGGAACATCGCAGTTCCAAATTCACCAGCGCCCAGGCTTCTCATTTATGCAAGACACGCCACTCGATATGCGCATGTCACCAGCCCACCAAGCTATAACTGCTGAACATATTCTCGCTAACTTCAGCGAAAAAGACCTTGCTGATATCTTCTTTAAGTATGGCGAAGAGCGTGCTTCACGTGCTATCGCTAAAACGATTGTTGCTGAACGGCTCAAAAAACCAATCACCACCACCCGCCACCTTGTTGAAATTATTGAGCGCCTCTTCCCTGTTCATGCTTACAAAGCGCAGCGCGGCATTCACCCTGCAACCAAGGTGTTTCAGGCGCTACGGATCACCGTTAATGACGAGCTTAATAATATCACATCATTTTTATCGGCAGCGCTACACGCCCTCAAGCCAGGCGGCAAGCTCGCCTGCATCAGCTTCCACTCACTGGAAGACCGCATCGTAAAGCAGTTCTTCCAAGAGCACAGTGACAAGCTAGAAATTCTTACCCCGAAGCCTCTTGTTGCACAGGATGATGAAAAAGCGATGAACTCGTCATCACGCTCGGCAAAATTGCGTGTTGCTGCATTTCGGGCATAGTAATTTTATTTGTGGTGGTGGGCGCTTCATACAGATGAAAAATCGTACGAATCACCCATCAACCGACAAAGCCATACGATCACAACGCTGCAACAATCAGTACAGCTTCTAGCAGCATAAAATACCATTTCTTAGCAACGCTTGCATGATACTGTGCAGGTTCCTTATGATAACAACATCGTCTAATAGGATTAGTTTGTTCTTATCATTAAAGGAATAGTAATGTTTCATAGTACAAAGTCGCTACTGTTCGTGCTTTTTATTACGCTCACGCAAAGCCTAGCAAGCTCACCATCGCATGAAGACGTGCTCCAACTGGATACAAAAGCAACAGAAGCTTTTATGGCTATTGCCAACCTTATTAATACCACACGAAGTAAAGTGCCCAAGCATTTACAGTATGTTTTTGAAGCATTGTACGAAAACAAGCGAACACTCCCTAAAAAAATTGTTACAGCTGCTGTTGATGAAGCTACGGATATTGTGTGCATTAATAGCGACAATCAAGCAGCGCAAGATATTCTTCTTGGAGATCTCCGGTTTATTGTAGGCGGTGGCGATCCAGCAACAATGCCTATAACAAAACAATTTTCAGCGCTAGATCTCTTTTACACCTATTCTGCTATTACCGCTGCAACCAACAACAACACCGCAAACACCCTTGTCCAACGTGATGCCTCTGGCAACTTTGCAGCAACCACCATCTCTGCAAATCTAACGGGTAATGTCACTGGTAATCTTACAGGCAACGTGACGGGAAATTTAGTTGGGAATTCAACCGGAATTCACACGGGTAATGTGACGGGAAATGTCGTTGGCAACATCACAGGCACAGCAGGCGCTGCAACATATTTTGGCGGCATCCATAGCAGCAAAATCCTGCCAACAAATACTGCTAATTCTATTGCTCTTCGTGATGGCTCAGGGAATCTAACAGCCAACACTTTTACGGGAAATTTAGTTGGGAATTCAACCGGAATTCACACGGGTAATGTGACGGGAAATGTCGTTGGTAACGTCACTGGTAATCTTACGGGAAATGTTGCTGGAAACGTCGTTGGCAACATCACAGGCACAGCAGGCGCTGCAACATATTTTGGCGGCATCCATAGCAGCAAAATCCTGTCAACAAATACTGCCAATTCTATTGTCTTGCGTGATAAAAATGCAGATATAGCGGCACGCGAAATAAATGTAACAACCGCATTAAATATGACGAGCACAGGAGCAACAATTTGGGTAAATAGCAAGCCAATACTGCAAGCACTTGGTGATACAGCAAATAGCAATATTTATGTTGGGGTAAATGCTGGCAACTTTACACTAACCACAAGCCAAAACACAGTGCTCGGATCTTCTGCACTACAGAATAACCTTCGCGGGTCAAATAATACAGTGCTTGGCTACACTGCCGGCAGCAACTTATTATTCGGCAATAACAATATTTATTGCGGAAACTCAGGAATAAGCAAAGAGTCATCAATCATTCGACTTGGTACAACAACAACCCACACCGCATGCTTTATTGCTGGGATTACGACTGCAACCGTTGCTAAAAATTCCAACGCAGTTTTTATTGATGCTGCTGGAAGGCTTGGCACCATTACCTCATCAAAACGTTTCAAAAAAGATATAACTGATTTAGCGGATAAAGACCAACAGCTCAACTCTCTACGGCCAGTAGCATTCAGATACAATGAACAAACAGACGACAAGCTACAATACGGGCTCATTGCAGAAGAAGTAGCAGAAATTATGCCCGAGCTCGTTATTCATAACGAACAAGGAGACATTCAGTCTGTTGCCTATCACATGTTGCCAATACTTCTGCTACAACAACACCAAAAGCAACAAAAATTGCTTGCAGATTATGCTCAACAACTTGACCTGCTACAACAAGAATTAGTACAAATCAAATCTCAGCTCAGCTAAAAAGCTACTATAATACTGCATGCTTATGGGGGTAGTGGATATATCCGCTACCCCCATTTTAATTCAACCGCCCTATTTACTAATTGTCAGCAGTAGCTTATAAAAGATAGTCTACCGGCATTGATATTAGACTAAAAAAGGGCTCTTTCATGCTTCCCACATCACATACTATTATTATGTTATTGGTCGCTGTTGTTATATCAATAGAAGCTTCTTCTATAAAAGAAATACCTGACCCTATCAAACCAATATTTTCTGATAAAAAAAATGTAGGCGTCCGCATTGATACCAATCTTTTCAATCAAAATATAGGCACGAATGCTGTGCGACGCTTCAATATTATGCCGGGATCTATTGACAGCATACGCATGGCAAATGGCGCCGTTACCGCACTACAAATTGCTCCAGCATCTATTGGACAATTGCACCTAATGCCAAACATACAAGCAACATTAGCCGGCGCAAAGAATAACGCACCAAATACACTTGTTAAACGCGACAATAAAGGCAATTTTAGCGCTGGCACAATAACTGCTAATTTAGTTGGTAATGTTACAGGCAATATCACCAATCCACAGGTTATTGGAAACATCAATATTCAAGGCAATGCCAATCTAAATAGCGGGCTAAATATTTCTGGCCAAGCAACAATTAATAATCATTTAAGCCTTAATGGTGGCGACTTAATTGTTGGCAGCAATAAAACCACCGGTGGAAACTTACGTATCGATGGCATCATCACCACGCTCGCAACGTATGGTAACAGCATCAGCCAGACCGCGAATATTGTTTTTATTGATACCAATGGCCAACTGGGAACCTTGGTATCATCACAACGCTACAAAGAAAATATTATCAGCCTCGATAAATGCCATGATATTCTAGACAAATTACGACCTGTACGTTTTATCTATAAAGCTGATTGTACCAGGAGAAAGCAATACGGCCTGATTGCTGAAGAGGTAGAAGCTGTTGCCCCCGAGCTGGTTATTTACAATAAAGACAATCTTCCAGAAACGGTTGCTTACCACCACCTGCCTCCTCTGTTGCTCTGTGGTTATCAACAACAGCAAAAACGTATTCTTGAACTTGAACAAAAAATCGAGCACATGCAACATCAGCTCGATGCTATTTTTTTATTATTGGGAACAAATAATTAATACACAGAAATCTCGCATTCTCAAAAAAATAACTTTTCAATTTCACACTAAAAATCTCTTTCGATCCTCTGAAAACACCCTGCAGATCATGCTTTCGCATAGCTGACCCCCCACCTAGAATCGCCTTCCCCCGACATGTTAAAATCAACCTCTAGGTCGACATTCCCAAGGTGTCGCCGTGTTTTTACGGCACCACACAAGCGAATAACGTTATTTTCTATAAAAATAGTCTTTTTCACGCCATTTGCATTTTATTCACTGTCTGATAAAATAACAAATAGGATAATATTATTAAATAGTGGAGGTTTTTATGATTAATTGTGGAAAAAAATTAGCACTCTTTTTACTTCTGGCCGCCGGCGGCATGGAATTTGTTTCTGCTAGTGAATCTGATTCTGAAGACAGAGCTACGACTGACAAAAGAAATGTCTGCAAAGTGTGTAATAAAGCGTTTTCTCATAGAGCCACTTTGATTACGCACATGAGAACGCACACAGGTGAAAGACCATTCGCTTGTGACACCTGTGGTAAATCATTTTCTCATAGAGCCACTTTGATTACGCATATAAGAACGCACACAGGTGAAAGACCATTCGCTTGTGATCAGTGTAAGGAATCGTTTACTCAGCGCCCCCATTTGACTACTCACAAAAAAAGAGCTCACACAGGTGAAAGACCATTCGCTTGTGATCAGTGTGAGCAATCGTTTGCTACGAATAGCAGTTTGACTCAGCATATAAGAACTCACACCGGTCAAAGACGATACCAGTGTGATCTGTGTGAGCAATCGTTTACTCAGAGTCCCCACTTGACTGCACACAGAAGAAGACATACAGGTGAAAAACCATTCGCCTGCACAGAGTGCGACAAAGCATTTACTACGAGTGGCAGTTTAGATATCCACATGCAAGTTCACTCTGACCAAACAACAAAAGCATTTGTTTGCACAACCTGCAATAAAGCATTTTTTCAAAAATACGATTTGAACAGACACGAGCAAACTCACACAGGTGCCAAACTATTTAAATGTGATACGTGTCATAAAGATTTTACTCAGAGTGGCCACTTGGCGAGACACATAAAAGGTGTTCACCAAAATTCTAATAAAAGAAAACAGGTTACTGCTAACGTTATTAATGATGATGACAGTGATATCGACCGCGCTGATGACAGCGACACTGAAGAGCCAGCTGCACAGCCAAGCCCCCTGAAAAAAAATCACTCTAGCAGATCAGTTCACGTATCTCCGCTACCGGTTCCTGTTCCTGCCCCGGCACCTGCTCCAAGTGCACATGTTTTGCCACTAGCTGCTCCTGCCATGGCTCAAGCAACTGCTACCACTGCACCAGCAGAACCAAGTGCTCACTATTTAGATAGCATGAATCTGACTTGCGATGAACAATTAGCTGCTGATTTATCCAGTGAAAATTTATTGTTTTGTGACAAATCTCTTCTATCACCTGCACGATATGAAGATGCTCCAGAAGGCAATGATGGTCTTGGCGCTCCCGAGGCAGATGATAACAACGAGCATTTAGGCATTGACCTTCTCGTTGATTTTAGAGCAGCTGATTTCAATTATACTGAAAGTGATGTTATTAGCGATTCAGAGTAAAAGCTACACAACAAGCCAGACAAAAAAATCGCATACTTTTTAAGCCCTCGCGTTAAGCCTCACGATTATAATCGATCGTGAGGCTTAGCCCGGGGGCTCTTTTTTTGTCATATTTTGAAGAGGCAACAAGCAATTTACATCAATAGAACAGATCTCTTGATTTCATGATTATGGGTTATTACAGTGGCCAGGTTAAGACCTTCAGCATTCTAATAAAAAGTACTTTCATGATTACAGCATTTTTACTATTTTTCTGCGCACTATTGCCTACTTCCTTGCAGGCGGCATCCTCCCCCTGGCAGCCAGAGTACGGACGGCTGCGATCAATAACAGAAGTGTCCGAAACCTATGAGGAGCTGGGATCTGATGACGATCTATCCGATATGGCCACCCCACCTAGAGGCATTCACCATTCATGTCATCACCTCCATGCGCATAATAATCCCAGACAACTTTCTATGGAGCAAACAGATAACTCTGAGGCTGACACTTTAGATAACGTAGTTGACAATGACCCCTCCTGTTCAAAACAATGCTGCTGCTCTTGCCTTGGAGCAGGCCTATGCTGCGTCGGCATCATAGGCATAGGAGAAGCTCTTTGGTGCCTTATCAAAGCACTCTACTGCTAAACATAAATTAAACTATGTATGCTCTGATGGCTGATGAAAACTATTTTTTATCTCATATCTTGCGTCCCCACACTGTCTTTTTTTTACTCTTGATACGTTAACAAACGAAGAAGCAAAATTAGATAAAGGGACCTGCATGCAGTACCAAACACTACTCATTATAATGCGTGTAGCACTCATCATTATAATCAACACATCATGGATACAGGCAGAACAATGTAGCGACACAAAGCTTGCAGAAGCGACACGCACACTACGGCTTCTTAGCTATACGCTACCAAACAATATTGGAATCACCGGCACTTTGAAAGTAGCCAAAACTGCAACTATTGCTAGAGGCCTCACTGTTTCTAGCGGCGGCGCTACGATCACTACTGGGGGGCTCAAAGTATCTGCGGGAGGAGCAACCATCACCGGCACAACAACCATCACAGGGAATGAAAAAATCAGTGGAACTCTCGCTGTAACGGGCAATACTACGGTTGGCGGAAATTTAAGTGTTATCGGTGCAATTACGGGCACCGTTAATGCAATTACTGGAACTGCAGGCGCCGCTATCTATGCACATCGCACTATCAGCGATTCAGCAAGCAATACAGCTAGCGGAACCAACGCCCTGAATGTCAATAATGACGGTTTTAACAACACTGCATTTGGCAGCTCAGCACTTGCTGCAAATATCAATGGCAACTGGAACACAGCTGTTGGTGAAAGCTCACTTGCAAGTAATACGCATGGCGCTGCAGGAGCTGCTTTTGGAGAAAGTGCACTTGCAAACAACACCATAGGAAACAATAATGATGCGTTTGGCAACGGAGCGCTTTACAACAATACCACAGGAAATAACAATACTGGCATTGGTGACACAACCCTCAATAATCTTGTCAGCGGTTCTAACAATATCGCACTTGGGTCCCAAGCAGGTAGCAACCTGTCTGACAACGAATCAGACAATATTTATATTGGACACCTAGGGGTCAGTAGCGAAAATGCAACAATGCGCCTTGGTACACCTGGCACACAAACACAAAGCTATATCGCAGGAGCCACAACAATTTTGGGTAATCTCACATGCACGGGGTCTGCCTCCATTGCAGGCTCATTATTTCTCAATGGAGAAAAAGTTACTCTTGGACTTAATAGCACCGGCAGTCTTTCCGTCAACGGCAACATCACCTGCACAGGATCAGCAACAATTGACAATGCTGTTTTTATGCATGGCGTTGTTGGGACTAGCGTCAACATATTGAGCTACACACCGGTATTTATTGATACCACAACAGGCAAGCTTGGCACTGTTGCATCATCGCAGCGCTACAAAGATGACGTTCAAGGCCTGCCAACACTCAAAGCCGAACTCATGCAGCTTCGCCCCGTTAGCTTTACCTACAAAACTGATTCTCAAAAAAACATCCAATATGGCCTCATTGCAGAAGAAGTCGCCAATATTTTGCCAGAACTTGTTGTTTATAACAAAGAGCATCTCCCTGAAACTGTTGCGTACCATACGCTACCAATTTTGCTCTTAAACGAATATCAAGACCATGAAAACCGCCTGGTGCAGATTGAATCAGATACAGCTGCCCAGAATGCAAAAATACAACAGATCATTGATCAATTAATGCTTCTGCTAAACAAATAATAATGTTACGACAATGAACAATTAAGGATAACTACCATGCAACACAGATTAAATCGACTACAGTGTATTCTGCTTATAGCTCTTGCTCTAGCGCAATGCTCTTTTGCAATGCCAGCAAGCGCTGAGTACGCACTCAGCAACAATGACACACAGGTATTCATGGCCGTTGCAGAAATCGTCAATCATGCACGCGTCAATGTACCCACGCACTTGCACAAGCTATTCGTAGCTTTGCACAAACAACACCAATACTTACCTCTATCACTTATTCAAAAAGCTGCTGATGATGCTAGTGAAATTGTTGCATCACATGCTCACACTGGACAGGATAAACAAGAGCTGCTCACATCACTTGGCAAGCTTGGATCTGTCATCTACACCACTCCCAACAGTGACATCAGTTATGACACAGAACTCACCAGAAATCCTAGCTTGGGGATCGGCTACCTTGGAGGCAATCTGACCGTTCTAGGAGCTACAACACTACATGATAATATCACAGGCAGTGGCTGGGCTCGATTTACCGGTTCAGGTACCGGCCTTGCTGTTACCAACAATGCAACTATTGGCGGCAACATGGCTGTCACAGGAAGTATCAGCGGATCATTCACAGGAACAGCTGGCGCAGCAGTATATGCACACCACGTAACAAGTGATAGCTACAACAATGTAACTGCGGGAAGCAGCGCTCTTAGCAGCAACCTAACAGGCTCCAACAATACGGCTGTCGGCTATAAAGCACTATCAAAAAACACTGATAATTATAACACCGCAGTAGGCACTCAAGCACTCCAAGCAAGTACAAGCGGCTCGAGCAATACCGCTGTTGGCTTCAATGCTATGCAGACTAATGTCTCTGGCTACGGAAACACAGCCCTAGGAATTGCTGCACTGCAGCGAAACAATACTGGTGCCTGCAACACCGCGATAGGTGGCAACGCGCTACAGTACAATACAAACAATTTCAATACTGCTATAGGCAGCACAGCCATGCAACGCAACCTTACTGGCGGCCGTAATGTTGCGATTGGCTACGATTGCCTGAGTGCCTCAACATCTGGTGGGGATAATGTCGCAATAGGCCTTTCCGCAATGAATAAGCTGACCACTGGTGGAACAAATATTGCTATCGGCCTCAGCGCTGGCAGCCAGTTAACGGGTGGAGAAATTCAAAACATTTATATTGGAAACCCTGGAGGTGGTGGTGAAAGTTCGACAATTCGTCTTGGGTCAAACAGCACACACACATCATGCTTCATCGCTGGCATCTCTGGCATTACAGCATCAGGAGGCACTGCAGTGTACATCAACAGTGGTGGCCAACTTGGCACGACGACATCTTCCCGCCGATATAAAGATGATATTCAGACCATCAGTAAAGAATCAGAGCGTATAATGCAACTCCGCCCTGTGAGCTTTTCCTACAAAACAGACCCCGCGAAACAGGTACAATTTGGGCTCATTGCCGAAGAAGTAGAGCAGGTTATGCCAGAACTTGTTGTGTACAAAGATAACAAGCCAGAAACGGTTGCATACCATCTCCTCACACCTCTACTCCTGAATGAAGCACAAAACCAAAACAAGCGTTTATGCCTTATCGAGGCAAAAACTGAAACACTTGATAACATTAGTAAGCGAATAGATACTATGCAGCAAACAATCGCCAATCAGGCATCAGCTCTCACTAAACAGAAACAGCAGCTTGATCACATCTCAGCCCACTTCAAAGTACTTGGCCTAGACTAAAATTAGACACTCGATTTTCATAACGCCAAGCCACTATAGAAATCTAATCAGCTTGGCGTTGTCATTCACCAATATTTATTACCAATCAAAAAAATCTTGTTTAAAAAATGATGCTTTTGCTAGTGTTGCAAAATATTCTCATACACCTTCAAAGAAACCCCCTACCTACAGCATAATTCCGCACAAATCATTATTTTATTTTTTAAATTCTTGTAATACACAAAATCACTTTTTTATAATCAGCGCATTCAATCGTAACGTGTCAAAAAACTGTGGATATAATTATATTTTTTCATAAAGGGGATTGTATGACGGGTTATCAAAAACTCATGTCACTAGCCTTGGTGCTGTCGCTCTCGGCACATCAGGTTTCAGCCGACGCAATAACGCTAACAGAGAAAAGCATTCAGCATCTTGCTGACAATGCTTGCCAGTTAAGCGACGAAGCAGTAGCAACTTTGGTAAATGTTGCACAATTAATGGAAGCAAAGAAAATTGCTACCCCAAAACATTTGCGTAGTATTTTCGAACACTTACACGCTAAAAATCGTACTATTTCTTTAAAAAATCTTCATGCTGGTATCGATGATGCAACCGCTATTGTCAGCAAACATGCAATAGCTGGTGAAGAAAAAGACCATCTTTTAAGCACATTACGTGATCTTCGTCTAGTTAACTACACAATTCCAAATAACGTTTCTATCACAGGTACCTTAGGCGTCACAAAAGCAACTACCCTTGCAGGTGGATTAAAAGTCTCGGCAGGTGGCGCAACAATTACAGGAAACACTGCAATTACTGGTAATGCTACTGTAAGTGGTACACTTGGTGTTTCTGGCGGAGTTAACTTAACGGGCGGTGTATCAACACCAGGAAATGCTACTATTGGTGGAACACTCGGCGTCACTGGTGCTTCAACCCTCAACAGCCTTGGCGTAACAAAAGCGGCTACTGTTGGTGGCACACTCGGTGTATCTGGCGCAACAACAGTTAATAACAATATCACTGGTACAGGCTGGGCTCGCATTACAGGATCTGGAACAGCTCTTGCTGTAACCAATAATGCTACTGTTGGTGGCACACTCGGTGTAACTGGTGCTACAACACTTGCAAGCACACTTGCAGCTGGAAACACTTCCGTAACTGGAACACTCAGCTCATCAGGTACTGCAACCCTCAACAGCCTTGGCGTTACAAACGCTGCTACTGTTGGTGGCACGCTTGGCGTAACTGGCGCAACAACAGTTAATAACAATATCACTGGTACAGGCTGGGCTCGCATTACAGGATCTGGAACAGCTCTTGCTGTAACCAACAATGCTACTGTTGGCGGCACACTCGGCGTCACAGGAGCTACCTCTGTTGCAGGGTTAACTGCTTCAGGAGCAACATCACTTGCAGCAGTAACTGCTTCAGGTAATGCTTCTGTTGGCGGCACGCTTGGCGTAACCGGTGCATCAACACTTACAGGCCTTGCAACACTCAATGGCGGACTCACCGTTGTTGGTGCTTCAAACATGACAGGCAGCACTACCATTACAGGCACAGCACGTGTTGGCAGCTTACGCGCAGCTGGTGTTGTAAATGTCTCAGGCAATACTTCTATTGGTGGTGATCTTGTTGTCGCAGGTAAAGTGTCATTTCCTGGTGGTTTAGCATTCGATTCACTACTTACCAACACAGGGTCTCTACACATCACCGGAGCTGGCACCGCATTAACAGTAGATTATGATGCTACTGTTGGCGGAACACTCGGTGTTACTGGTGCTACAAAACTTGCAAGCACACTCGCAGCCGGAAACACTTCCGTAACTGGAACACTCGGTGTAACTGGTGTTTCAACACTTGCAGCAACAAACGCAACCACACTCAGTTCATCTGACTTAGC
>CAMDFF010000019.1 GCA_945897315.1 candidate division TM6 bacterium UASB124 | reverse complement strand
AATACCAACTATCTCATGTGGTGGCGCCACACATTACGCCGTTGGGCAGTGGGGCCCACACAGGGGCACACTGTTTACTCAAAAAAAATTCCTGCTCGTTTATGATCTGTCACTCTAGGATATATACCCAGAGAGCTAAACGGCAGGATTTTTTGAAGGTTGATAGACTAAGTTTTTGAGGTAGAGTGGCTCTAGTTTTTGTACCGTCTCACCACGTTGCCATTTGGCAAGACCCGAAAGGCCAATACATTCGGCAGAAGGAACCCGCAGGGGAACTACTTCGGTGATCGGAAAAATGTGATTAACGACGGTCAGCAGATCGGGATATACGACCAACCCATTACCAACAACAGCGACCGAGCCCATGGTCTTGTGTGAGGCTAAAACTGTTGATAGCGACGCATACTTTGCAACGCCAGAACAGGCAATAACACCATTTTCAGCATAGGCAAAATACACATCATTGTTGTAAGCATTAAGCAGCATTAAAACTCGTGGGCGATGAATTTGAGCAACAAAACCATCGAAACTGCTGACGCTCACAAGCTTGATTGTATCTGCAAAAGCTATTCCATTAATTGTTGCAATCACAACACGCAATGAAGTAAAAGCACCAGGCCCAGCATCAGCCGCAATAAATGAACATTGTGATAATAAGACCCCCTGTGCAGCCAACAGTTCGGCAAGCAAGGGAACCAAAGATGAGCTAGCGCGAGCTTGTTCGCTCAGAACGCTAGCAACACGAATATTATTCTTAAATAATGCAATCTCAAGACTTTGATATGTTGCTTGAATTGAAATAAAAAAAACATCTACCGGCATTAGTCGCTATGTCTCTTTAATTTTTGTCGTTGATAAAAAATACTAAACGCATCGTCTTTTATTGTGTTTTCGCGCTTCTCGATAATTTTACCACAATTCAGGCATTTCCACCCTTCAAAATTAATAAAATGATCAAAAAACGACTGCATTACCATTAAGCCTAAGCATTTAGGACACCTCATGCTTATCTCCTTTTTTCCGTAAGCAAGAATTACCATTCATACGAGCCTGGCGCACCTCTCATTGTAGCATAGCTTAGTCTACCGCTTTCACCAGTTTTATAAAGCATTGGGCATTTATACGACCAGCAGGCTTTATCCATGTATAATTTTCTGCTGTAGTTCACTTTCTAATACAACTCGCGCTTGACGCTCACGCTCTTCTACTGTTTTTACATCACTGACTGGATGAGCGGGCACAAATAATGGCTGCTGGGCAGTTTTTGTTGTAGCCAAAGAGTTAGCTTTCATGCGCATAATAGTTGCTTCCTGCCCAAGAACAATCACCTGCAATTGAGCATTTTCTTTATTAGCTTTTTCGACTGCAGCAACCACTGCATTCTGAGGAATTAATGCGGTATCGCTCGCAACGCTCACTGCTGCCTGCGCAGCTTCTTGACGAGCTTGCCCTATGGCCACTGATAGCTCCGCTTGCTCGCGCTGAGCAAGATCACGTGATAACTGTGCCATATCATTGCGCACAACTACTTCTTGCGCCATGGTTTTTTTTTCAATCATAAGATCGTCAATCCGTTTTTTTGCAGCAATCTTATTAACAAGACCATCAACAACCAGGCCACATTCACGAATGCTAAGAGAAGACGCTTGCGCAATGCTATCAGATTGATTTTTATCAGAAATAAGGGCTTGAATATCATAAAGAGCAAGTAGCCGCGCTTTATCCATATCATCGACAGCAAGCCCTGCCTGATTCAGGCGCTCAGTAAGCATGTGTGCGACAGAATTAAAAGAGGTAATAATATGTTTCAAGACCTGCGCTTTTTGAAACACCAAGAAATAATTTTTATCCGTTGTTTTTCTGATCATTTCAAGCGTCGCCAAAAACCATGTGCGCTGCCTGCTGAAGCTTGCCATAAGTCCTTGATACTCGGTGGCAGATTCGCCCTGCCTAACGATTGCTTCAAGCTCTTTTAGATTATTAAGGTACTCATCGCGAAGCCCATATTTCCAGTACATTTTTTTACGATTATTTGATGCAGCAAAAAATTCTGTCATAATCGCCTGGCGCTTTTCAGCCCTAACCCCAAGAGCCTCTTTTTCTGCACGCAAAATAATGTTAGAGATGGCTTGAACAGTACGCTTCTTAAGCCGCTCGCGCTGGTGAATGATGTCCTCAGCTGCGGCAAGAGCACGTTTGGCATCACCATCTTGTTCCCGCACGGCACGATGCTGTGTCGGTGTGCGCTTGCTATTGCACTGTTTTTTTTGTGGCACATCAACAAGCCTAGCAATGTCTTCCGCTGCTTGTTGCTGCAACATAGTCGCTTCTTCTCGCATTTCATGCAAAGCATGGTTTGCCTCTATTGAGCCAGCCTGCAACAATTGCTTACTAACCTTATCAAGTGAATCAGTAGCTGCAAGCTGCTTAAGTGCACACACAAAAACAACTTTTAGCACTATTTTTAGATTTGTTTTCATCAGCCCCACCCCTCATCGTATACTTTGATTTTATTATAGAAATTTTGGTTAACTCAAGATAATTGTGGAACAATAGCATTTTGATCGCCCCCTCAAACCGAAAGCTTCTCATGAAAGCATTCTTATCGAGCAAACACATCTATAAAATTCTTCTATCCATCACCCTCATAGTTTTTGCCTTCGGACTCTACGTGCCAACAAAAATTTTCATCTCTCATAAATTTTTCACACCAAACAACAATCAGCGACCATACATGACGATATTTGTTCATGGAAGCTTTGGGCCCCTGCTTGGTTTTTTAAGCTTTTCCGATGTCCTCAGCGATAAAACCTCAGGGACACTCTATAGATCAACTACAAAAAAAATGCGCATGGACGATTTTTTCTATAGAAACCAACCAATTTTAGATCGAGGACTTAAGCGCATCCAGCCAACGCTAAACCAAGCAGATATTAACAATAAACACTACGCTGCTTACCCTATTAGCAAGGCTTATGAGATAATTAATAACACAATCAATCCAGATGCCACACCAGAGCTATTTTATACCTTTGGCTGGTCTGGCCTGGTGAGCCAACATAGTCGCCGCTACGAGGCCATACGCCTCTACAATGCGCTCACAGAAGAGGTTGAAAAATTACAAAAAGAGGGCATTAATCCCCGCATCAGAATTATCACGCACTCGCACGGCGGCAATTTATGCCTCAATCTTGCTGCCGTTCAGTATGTGCTCACAAGCAATGTTTTTGACCAGCGACACATTGTCAGCTCGGACCCTGACGAACAAGAATCTATTGAAAAAATGGCAGCACTATTTCCAAAGCTGACAACAAAAGAGATCGCAGCAACAGGCGTTGATCAAAAAGTACATGATTATGTTCCTGTGCACACCGCTTTAAGAATTGATGAACTTATCATGCTCGGCACCCCAATTCAGCCAGAAACAGAGAGCTTTTGCTATGCACCAATTTTCAAGACTGTCTATAATTTATATTCCGATGAAGACCAGGTACAAAAAAGCGACTGGATCAGCTCCAAGCAAACACTTAGCAATGCTCGCATAAGTAAAAAAGCTCCTCGCTCGCTGCGCAAATGTGGGCCTCCCGCGCGCGTTATTCAAGCAAGAATTATTACTCACGACACTCCTACTCCTACAAAAAGCCCGCAAAAAAAGAATACGATAGCCGAAGAAGAAAACAGCTTAATTACACAACTGCTTGCTGGTAAAAATATTTTTGCTCGCAATAGTGCCGACCCCACACACAAAGAGCTATGGTTCCTTGCTTGGCAAAATGAAACGAAAGGTTTTACCTTGCCCATCGCTCCATTGCCGATTGTTACTTTTGTACCACTCATCACTAAAGCTCTCATGCAATCTACGTATACTGATGCAACAATAACTCTTAAAAAAACTGATGCTACTTTTGCTGTAACGGCAACATCAAATAAAAATTTACAGTCAATAACGCTCACTATTCCAGCCGAAATAGTTCTTGGATTACAAAAGAAGACACTACTGTGGAAATCAAGTAAAAGCTCACAGCTAAACGAGTTTGAAGCTGTTTATAAACACCTTACAACATAACACTATGCAAAAACCGTAGCTTTTTTTTCCTGAACGGGTATCATAAAATCCTCGTTTGACGCAGATACGCGTCTTCAATTCGCCGTTCAGGAGGGAGATCATGAAGGCACCATTAAACCGCATAGTAGCACTATTTTTCGTTGTATTGTTGATATCAGATACACTCTTTACTAGCGACGCACAGTCGAAAATTACGCGCATTGTCGTAGAAGGAAATAAGTACGTCAAAACTGACGCTATTTTAAAACGATTGCCATTCCGTGAAGGCGATGAGTTTGATCAGAAAAAATCATCTGTCGCTATAAAAAATGTGTATGACCTTGGACAATTTCGTCAAATTCGCTTAGAAAAAGATGACAACGAAAATGGACTAACCCTTTTTGTTGTTGTTGAAGAAAAAAAACTGATTGAAAAAATAGTCCTCACCGGCAACAAAAGCCTCAAGACTAAAGAGATCCGAGAAAAGCTTGGCTTTGATAAAGTTACGAGTGCGGACGACGAAACACTGCGTAAAATTGCACGCAATATTGAAAAAATGTACCAGGAAGATAATAAACATCTGGTAGCGGTAACTTTTAAATGCGAAGACTGCAGCGACAACACAGACAAGACGATTGCAACGTTTATCATTAACGAAGGACCAAAGTCTTTAGTAAAGTTTGTGCACTTTATCGGCAATAAAAAACTCAGAGATCGTACATTGCGTACAGCACTTTTAACGCATGAAAATTGGCTCTTCAGCTTTATGGATAACGGTGGAACCTACAACAAAGAGATGCTAGAGGTTGACAAGCATCGGATTGAACGGCTTTATCGTGATTTTGGCTATTTACAGGCAAAAGTATTTAAGGTTGATGTCATATTCTCGCCTAATAAACGTGATATTACAGTCACATTTCACATTAAAGAAGGCCAACAATTTACCATTCGCAACCTTAATCTTGTAGGCGATGACATTCACACAACCGATGAACTTGTTAAGCTATGCACTCTTGAAATTGGCCAGCCATTTTCTCAAGCAAAAATGATACACACCATGAACCGCATCAAAGACCTATACGGTACATCTGGGTACATTTACACTGACGTTTACCCTCAAACTATGCCCGATGAAAGCACCGGGATGGTTGACATCACCCTTAACGTCGACCGCGGAATGAAGCTGTATGCCAACCGCATTATTATCACCGGCAACAATGTTACCAAAGACAAAGTAGTGCGACGCCAGCTTGATGTTACCGAAGGTGAACTCATTACTACTAAAAAAATGAGTAATTCTCAGTCTGCTGTTGAGTACTTAAGCTTTTTTGAACGCGATGGCGTACAATGGCGCATTCACCGGACGACCGACAACAAAGCTGATCTTGAACTCAATTTAAAAGAAGCAAAAACAGGCAGCCTTAACGTTACGATGAATTATGGTACGGACCAGTACAACTCCATGCCTTCGCTACGCGGCGGTATCGTCCTTGAAAAGGGTAATCTGTTTGGGCGGGGCTGGGATGTTGGAGCTATGATCCAATCTGATCGCCATCACGTTAGAAAGATGGAAGCTCACTTTTTTGACCCACATATTTTCGATAGCGATGTCTCTGCCGGGATATTCGTTTATAGGCGACGCGACAGTTACGAACAATGGGAAAATGTACGACCAACCCCTGAACAAAAAGTTCTTGGCGGCAATCTTCGATTGGGATTTTTATTGCCACAAATAGCAAAGCGTCTCCAGTTAATCACTGAGATCGGCATAGAAAATATTCAAAACAATCACCCTCGTTCAATAGATACTAATTCGCCCTTTGAGCCTATTGTGCGTCGCACGTTCCAGACAGGAACGCTGAAATGGCTTGGTGTTGACCTGGTCAAAGACATTCGCAACCACCAAGTATACCCAACAGAGGGCTATAAAGTCACACTGAGCTCGCGCCTAGCTCCACCAGGGATTAACAATCAATTTAGCTTTTTAAAATACGAGCTTGAAGGCAGTCATTATTCTGCTTTAATCGGCGATGATAATCTTGTACTTGGCTTGCACGCCAAGGCTGGACACATCAGTGCAATCGATAAAACATTACCTGTCCCCTACAAAGAGCTCTTTCACATGGGCGGGCAAAGCACTGTACGTGGGTTTGTATGGGGGAGTATTGGCCCTGCATGGGTTACTGGTGACCCACTGGGTGCCCGCAATGCCGTACAGCTAAATACAGAGCTTATCTTCCCGCTTATTCCTGATTACTCAATGAAAGCTCACGTTTTTTATGATGCTGGTGCTGGCTGGGACACCCCCAAAGAGGGTCTCACCTCTACGCATCTGATCAAGCGCGACAAGTTTAATTTACGGCACGCTATTGGGTTTGGCTTAAATCTGCTCAAACCAATGCCCGCAAAAATTGACTGGGGCTTTAAACTCGACCGTAATAAATCGGCTCATGAATCGCCTAGCGAGTTCCACTTGAGCATGAATTATGCTTGGTAAAAAATAAAACAGTATTGCTATGCGGCCATTTTAGCGTTAAACTTGGCCGCATATTTATTACAAATGATAGAAAGCAACAGCAATGACAATTACAATTTTTGTATTAATCTTATCTGCAATATTTTCTTCTTCTAGCTCTTCAGTTTTTGCAGGCCGACAGCCTGAACGTCGCCAAAACAAACCAACAGCAGCTTCACAGGTTTTTACCGCAGGGAATCATAATGTTGTTATCGATCCTGACTCAGGCCTCATAACACTCGCTATTAATGATGATATCCAGCTCATAGGAACAATAAATGAAGCTGGCGATAAGTTTGTCATTCAAGAATGGCATATTAATGCTGAGGGGCTCAAAACTGCCGCTCAGGTCCTGAAAATGATAGACGCTCTTGAGTGCTCTTTCCATGATATTGATAGAGAAAAAGCAGTGACCCTGTTGCTTCTCCACCTACAAACTGGTACAAAAATGCTGCTTAAGGGTGGCGAAATCGCTCTGAAGCATCTGTACAATGCTCTTGCAATATGTGCGAAAAATGCCGACAATCGACTTAGAAAAGGCTGGAAGACAGCGTACACAAAAGCTGTTCAGAAATATCCTGCGCTGAAAACATACCTGTGGGATGGCGAATAATGCTTAGCCGCTGGTTTTTGTTTTATCTCTTGTCCTGCTCTACTAGTGTGCTACAGGCAGCAAAGCCGGCAAAAACCGACGAGATAAAAATAACAATTACCAGCAATAAAGCTTCGTGCCAGCAAGACAAACTCCATAAAAAGCAGTTTACATTTACCTATCAGGACAACGTAAAAATAGATTTCTCTGACGGCACACACGCGCAATCAGACAAGCTTATTGTGGATATTAATACAGAAAAGCCACAACCATCTGGTGCCGTAAGCGGCAAACATGATCACGTCAAAAAAATTACTTTATCTCATCATGTTTTTTTTAGTCAGGCAGAGCGTAAAGCACATGCAGATGAGGCTGTTTTTTACCCTGATAAAAAACAGTGTATGCTCAGCGGGAACGTCAGAATCATCCAAAAATCAACCGATCAAAAAGCTGTACCAATGAATATCAACTGCTCTAAGGCTGCAATTGATATGGTTTCTGGCAGTATTCGCTTGCTAGGCACTGATCAAAAACCAGTTTCAACCACCCTTGTGCTCACCAAAAAACCTACCCTTTTGCAACAGCCACTGGTTAAAACACATGCCCAACATTCAGCTCCTCTCGCCAAGCGAAGCACGTAAAATTGCCGCAGGGGAAGTTATAGAACGACCTGCGCACATGGTTAAAGAGCTCCTAGAAAATGCTATCGACGCGGGAGCAACCAGCATTTCACTCTATGCCACCCAGGCAGGCAAAACACAATTACGTATTATTGATAACGGTTGCGGCATGGATGCAGCAGATGCTCGTGCCTGTTTTCTACCACACGCTACCAGCAAAATAGCTGTCCTTGAGGACCTTGAAACTATTAGCACCTATGGCTTTAGAGGTGAGGCGCTAGCAAGCATTGCGGCCATTAGTAAAGTTACACTTATCACCAAGCGCACCACTGACCAGCTCGGAGTTAAAATAACCTACACGGAGGATACACTTTCCTCAGAAGAGCAGGTCGCGTGCTCAACAGGCACAGAATTTATTATCGATGACCTATTCTACAATACGCCTGCCCGAAAGAAATTTCTTAAGCAGGACGAGACAGAATGGAATGCAATCCAACAGGCCGTACACGCTTTTTGTTTTAGCCACACACATATTCACTTCAAGATTTATCATAATCATAAACAGCAACTCAATGCGCCGAGCGTTGCTTCTGCTCGTGACCGTGCAGCCCAAATTTGGGGGCCAGACGTTGCTGATTTTTTCATACCCATCAAATCCGCATCTATCACTGATCAGCTTGGCCTGCACATTACTGGCTTTGTAACAAATCACCAGTTCTGGCGCTACGGCAAAACTCATACTAATTTTTTCGTCAATAATCGCTGGGTCAAAAATACAGAGCTCAACAAAGCTCTTTTTAAAGGGTATTTGGGTGTATTGCCTCCTGAGCGATTTCCAGGGGCTCTCATTTTTTTCACCATCAATCAAGCAGAGATTGACGTTAATATCCACCCCAAAAAAGAAGAGGTGCGCTTCAGCAAGCCTGGCATCGTTACCACAGCGCTTACCAATGCTGTTAAAGAAACACTGAACAATGCCGTTACTGAGCATTTTCAAGCACCATCTGTACCGCGCTGCCCAGAAGATTCTACCACATCATTTATGCCTGAGATGAAACCGTTTCCCATACAACAGATCAACAATCCCTGGCCCATGAATGAACATAGCATTGCCATGCCGGACGTTTTTGATCTTGAACAGCACCCTGCTTCGCTCCCGATACAAAAACACACAGCTGTACCACAAATATTCCAACCGCAAGAAGATTCGCCGACCCAGCTAGAGGTAACGCCAGCGGCCACAGAATCTCCGCCATATCGCGTCCTTGGCCAGCTAATGAATACCTATATTCTGTGTTCCCATCATGACGAGCTAGTCATGATTGACCAACATGCTGCGCATGAGCGAGTTTTGTATGAACGGCGAACATCATTTTTTGATGAGGCACATGGATCTCTTTTGCTGTTCCCAGAAGTTATCACGCTAACTGCTTCTCTCATCCAGCACCTACTAACCTGGCAAGAATTTTTTGGGAAACAAGGAATTCTTTTTGATGCACTTGGCACTAACGAAATTGCTATCCGTAGCGCGCCACCACAGCTTCGTGGCCCATCGCTCACAACTGTTCTCACCGACGCTGCCTATTTCATTGAGGAACATGGCTCTCTTGACCGCGCGGCATTTACGAGCAAATTTAATGAGCACGTACACAGCCATATGGCCTGCAAGGCTGCTGTTAAGGCTGGCGACACTCTTTCCCTCCCAGCAATGGAACAGCTCATCAAAGACCTCATGGACGTCGACAACCGTTTCATCTGTGTTCACGGCCGCCCTACTCTCTGGTCGCTCAACAAGCAAGAGATAGAAAAGAAATTTAGGCGCATATAGCTTAAATTTTTCACTGAATTAAAAAACACCAGAACAATTATCTAGTCATTGTTCTGGTGTTTTCTTACTAGTTAAAAAGCCCCTACCAGAGATCGTATGACCGCATGGCACATAAAAGCCGCTGTATTCCCACGGGGCTGAGGGAAGGGTCAAACCAGTTTTTCAAGCCTTAGACAAAACCTCAATACCACCACCCTGGCGAGCTAACTTATCAACAATGAGGGAGATTTCTGTTGCCATAATCGATCGATTAAACGAATGTGGTAACACCGCTGGCTCAAGTGTTGCTGCTTGAAAGAAGCTTGCAAACAAAGCATCATGTCCTTTGTCTTGCTTAGATACTTTTTTAGAAAATGATACCGGAAAACCATATCCCTTAAGCGTATAATAATCGTCTAAAATAATCGTTTTTCCGTCCACATAAATTTCCATATATTCTTTGCCTGCAGAACCATGACCCAGCACAGTGTATAGAAAACTACACACTGACCCATCGGTAAACGTTATCGTCGCGTAAACATTATCTGTCATTGGCATATCTGGCGTCTGATGACGCAACGGCGCAACTTGTATAGCCATAGGAGCGGCATCAGTTAAAAAACAAAACAGCTCAAAAATATGACAGGCCTCTCCAACAATACGACCACGATGCAAATCACTCTGAATCCAATGATCTTTCGGTAAATAATTACCACTCATGCGATAGGTAATCATCAGTGGATTTGTGCGATTCGCTACAGCTTTTTTAATCTGTAGGTTAAACGGTGCATATGACCGATTAAAATCAACCATTAAAAACGCTTGCGGATTCTGCTGCAAAAACGTTTTTATACTCTCAAGTTGTTCAAAATTAACCGCTAGCGGCTTTTCTACCAGAACCGCCTTGCCGCCCTGCAGACATACCCTTACCTGCTCCACATGATGTGCATGTGGTGTCGCAATTACCACGACATTCACATCATCATCACCAGCAATTTTACGAACATCATTACCAACACGCAAAGCTTTGTATTGCTGTGCTACGGTTATTGCATTTGCTGCATCTGCATCAACCACTGAATGAATGGTGACTTTGCTCATGCTTTTAAGCATAGGCAAAAGACGCACTTTCGCAAAACCTCCTACCCCAACAACAGCCAAGCGAATTCCTGTCGTAATTGCTTTGAATGGGCGCAACGTGGCTACTTCAATATCTTCTTTTGCGGTACTTAATGGAATTTCAGGGTGATAGCGCAACACAATGCCTAATGCTCCTGAATTCTGTAAATATGCATACCCTGCAGCAGCATCGTGAATTGGATATTCACCCGTAATAAGTTGATCAATCCGCAAATGTCCTTGTTCAATAAGCGCAAGAATGTAAGCCATATTGCGACGCTCAGTCCAACGAACATAAGCATATGGATAGTCTTTGCTGTCGCGCTCATACGATGCATCATAACGGCCAGGGCCATAAGAGCATGAGATCAATAAATCAATCTCTTTTGAATAAAATGGATCACGATCAAAATCAAGCTTTACATCGCCAACAAGAACAACCTTCCCCTTGCGCCTTGTGGTCAACATTGCTTGCTGAATTATATAGCCTGTGCTTGCAGCTGCTGTAATAATAGTTGCGTCAACCCCATGGTGTGACGTTCTAAATTCAATTTCTCTGATAATATCATCGGTAAGAGGATTAAGGCACACATCAGCACCGCTTTGCTTTGCCAATGCTAGACGATCCTGGCGCAAGTCAATGGCATACACAAAGCAACCTGCCCGCTTTGCCAATTGCACAGTTAGTTGACCAATTAAGCCAAGACCTATCACGCAGACCGACTGCCCTAATTCAAGCTGCGCGCGACGCACGCCCTGCAAAGCAATGGCTCCAATTGTTGTAATGCTTGCCTGCTTAAGAACAGCAGGGTTTTTAACGACTACAACAAGCTGTTGTGGCACGGCAATAAGTTCAGCATGACTCGCAAAACCAGCACCAGCACAAACAACATAATCACCAACACACACCCCTTCAACGCGGATGCCTGTGGCAACAACTTGTCCAGAACACGCATAACCAAGGGGTAAATGCTTATTGTGCCGCTCACTCAACAGCGCAAACGTGCTCGCCATTCCATGCTCTTTGACAGCACCCATAAATTTATTGGTACTAGCTGTTATATTTGCAGTAAATTTTTTTATCAACGACTCATTAGATGACGCTACCGTAGCAGCTTCAGTTCCTGTGCTGATATACGAATAATGGACTCGCACTAAAACCGCATGATCATCAACTAGCGGCGCACTTACCCCTAGCACCTTGATTTTACCGCTATGCAATAATACTTGGTTCATGCTAAATCTTTCATAGCACCCGTTTTCCAGAAGGCTGTATCAACTTTTACGGCTCCCTCAAGAATAGCGCTTGTCTGGCGTGATTGCATTTCATACAAAAGACCGCAGGTATCAATAACCACTTTGCCACAAAACACATCTTGGTGCATTAATGCAAACTCCTTATGCTTAACAAGCACAAGGATCACATCAGCCCAAGCAATCCCGTGCCATACATCAGAGACGATCTGAAATGGATATTTTTGCAGTACATGCAGCGGTATATTATGATCATAGACATTAAGCTCAAGCGCATCAGCATGCTTGTGTAGCTCAGTTGCAATTTGCAAGGCAGGTGACTGGCGAATATCGTCAACATCCGGTTTAAATGCCAAGCCCATAACAAAAATTTTAGGTCGCGAGATATTCCTACTTTTCAACTCAGCAGCCTTATCAAGCACCTGTTTGATAACCGTAAGCGGCTTTTTATCATTAATCGCTCGCGCCACTTGAAAGAGCTGCGTTTGCTCTGGAAATGTTTCAATTAAAAACCATGGATCAACAGCTATACAATGTCCCCCCACCCCGCAGGTAGGGCTAAGCAGCTTAACCCGTGGATGCTTATTAGCAAGCTCGATAACATGGTATGGATCGAGATTAGCCACTTTGCACATGCTTGCAATTTGATTTGCTAGTGCTATTTGGACGTCACGACTTGCATTTTCAGTAAGCTTGATCATTTCAGCTGATTTATCATCAGTTACATGAACAACCCCCTTAACAAATTTGCTATAAAAAAGCTGTGTGAGCTTACATGATTGCTGGCAAATACCACCTATAACACGATCATTTTCTATAAGCTCTTTAAATATACGGCCGGGAAGTACACGTTCTGGTGCATGAGCAACAAAAAAATCTTTACCCAATTTAAGATCAGAGTTTTTTTCCAAAAATTGCGCTACTTGCTCCGTCGTGCCAACTGGTATTGTTGACTCAATAATAACTAAATTACCGGGCATTAAGCGCTTTGCTATTGCGTCAGCCGCTTGATAGACATAGCTCAAATCAGCCCTGTTTCCCTCTTTAAACGGCGTTGGCACCGTAATCACAAAACAGTCCGCATATTGCAATTCATGCGAAACCTTAAACAGGCCTCCCTGTAGAGCTTTCCAGAGACGATCGCTAATTTCTGGCTCAAAGATAACTGGATTACCCTTATTAATTTGCTTAATTTTTTCTTGATCAATATCATAGCCACACACTTCATATCCTGCCTGTGCTGCAAGAATAGCTGTTGGTAGCCCAATATAACCAAGCCCCAAAATAGATATACGTTTCATACGGGTAAATCTCCTATAGAATGTTCTTTAAATGTCGCTGCCCCCAGTAATGATTGTTTCAATTGTGCAACAATCCGCTGAGATGCTTGCCCATCACCATACACATGGCAGTATTTATGTGGACCCTGCTGCTGTAAAATGATGCGAGCCGCTTGTATAATATTTTCTAATGCTGTTCCGCTAAGAACCCCCATCCCATCCCACAATAGCTCAACACGCTCGGTTTTTTCGCGCATGACAACTACTTTTCTACCAAGGCAAGCAGCTTCTTCCTGAATGCCCCCTGAGTCTGTCATTACCAGTACTGCTCGCTCAAGCACCGTAACCAGCTCATGATAAGGTAGTGGCTCGACACACACAACACCAGCTATATCCTGCAAGTGAGTAGCATCAATTGCGCTCCGCACGACTGGATTGAGATGCATGGGCAGTATGAACAGATGATCAGGATATTCCTCAGCCAAAAATTTTATTGCCTGCATAATAGCAAGCAAGCCACTTCCAAATGACTCACGGCGATGAGTCGTTACTAAAACTATTTTTTTACGCTCTGCTGCTGCGCGATCAAGAAGCACCTGTAGTTGTGGTGAAATAGTAACCTCCCCGCTTCGTAATAATTTTTGGACATGCTGCAAAGCATCAACTACCGTATTCCCAACACAATATATTTTATTATGTGCAACACCCTCTTGTAGTAGCGCTGCAACATTGAGTGGTGTTGGGGCAAAATGATACTGAGCTAATTGTGCAATAGTTGTACGATTTAATTCTTCTGGAAACGGAGACTGCTTGTCATATGTGCGCAATCCGGCCTCAATATGCGCAACAGGAATACCTTGATAAAATGCTGCCAAAGCAGCCGCAAATGAGGTGGTAGTATCACCTTGAACAACAACAAGTGCTGGTCGCACTTCTTCATAAAAACTATGAATGCGCTGCAAAACAGCAGCTGTTACATGAGCAAGCGATTGCCCCGCAACCATAACATTCAGTGACATATCGGGAGTGGTATTAAATAACTGCAAAACTTGATCTAGCATCTGTACGTGCTGATGGGTTGCACATAATAAGGTTGGAATGCGTTGTTGTTTCAACGCGGCATACACTGGGAGTAACTTTATCGCATCTGGCCGGGTACCAACCACAACGACAATAGGGGACTTCATTGATTTCTCGCTTCGCTGCTAAAAATGCTCCATCAAAACATAGCAAAGCAGCCAACGAAAGCAACTATTTGATAGTTTTAATCATGCTTAGAGCTGTGTTATACATAATTATAATTGTTTTTTTATAGAACTTTTCTGCGATAAAGTCGCTATTAAGCCCATCAGAACAAAAGGCTTCATTATAAAATCACCAATAAAAAATGGTAATAAACCAACAGCAAACAAATCTGCGCCTGAAACAAAAGAGCTCAAGCGCCATAAACCACAAACAAAAACAATTACATTAATGAATGAAACCGACACCAAAGATGCTAGCCAAGACGACCTAATGCGTTCGCGCATCAAGGCAAGAAGCGTCATTGCGCACAGCCACCCAAACAAATAGCCACCCGTAGGTCCAAGTAAACGCATCAAACCACCTTGCATGCCTGCAAAAAATGGTAACCCACAAGCACCTTGTAGTAGATACAGTACATATGCACTCACTGCAGGCCAACCCACAATAAGTGTCGCCATATATAATGGTATTGGCTGCAGGCTAATTGGCACAGGTATGCATGGGAGCCATAGGATTATTTGTGAACACAATGCGTAAAACCACGACAGACCTATAACTACTAAAAATGTCTGTGGTAGACCCATTGCCATTGTTTGTTTTTTAATCAGCATAATTAATCTATTGCCTCAAGCTAGTATCCCGTATTTTGCTCCTAGCTTACGCTGCCTATTACCTCAATGCAAATGACAACAGCAAAAAATTACTTACACTCTTTGCTTTTTTACAATGCTGGCACTGCAGGCGCTGCTAGATCTACTGATGCAACTGGCACTGTCGCAACTGGTGCTATCACGGGAGTTGCTGACACAGGAGGAACAATAACTGGTTCTGCTGATGCTGGCAGTGTTACGCTTGGTGTTAGCGCAACAGGCGCTGGAGCAACCACCGCATTTTGTTCAACAGGTGGCGCAATAATAACTGGCACTGACGGAGCAGCATCTACCGCTGGCGCAGTAACAAGCGGATCAATCACCGGAGCAACGGGTAGTACAGTAGTCGCTGATTCTGGAACAACAACAGGTGCATCTGACACGGCTGATACTACAGGAGCAACAACGGGAGAGCCACCAACCTCAGAAGCCACAGCTACTCCACCTTGATTCAACACTGCTTGAAAATCGCCCAATGCTTTTTGAGCATCAGCAAGTCGTGTTTTAACGGTATCTTGTGATGTAAATTCACTTGATGAAAGCAAATTCAACAAAGGCTCTTTCAGTAAACTTTTTAGCTGGTCTGCCAACACCACCCCTACGTCAGTGGATAATGAACCGTAAACATTTCCAACATACATCGCAACAACTACAGCGAGCATGATCACCATGCCCCTACCCATTGTAACCTTCATAACTTCCTCCATTTATTTTTTACAAATAAGCAATACAACTAATTACATTGTATGACTAACCGTCTTTAAAAGTCAACAGTAAGAATACTACGTGTAGCGACTCCATGAAAATGTCCGGTTCTAACTCCTTAGAAATGTCCTCTTTTTGAAAGGAGGATATAGGCAGAAATTCCTAAAAAGCGACAAAAGAAAGCCCCCTTGCTTAGGCTTGAGGATCGTCAAAATCCAAAACTAAGCAG
>CAMDFF010000018.1 GCA_945897315.1 candidate division TM6 bacterium UASB124 | reverse complement strand
TTCAAAAAGAGGACATTTCTAAGGAGTTAGAACCGGACATTTTCATGGAGTCGCTACAATTCAATACGCAAACACAGAAAAGACTTGACTTTTCGTTATACTAATATAGAATAGTCTATTATGAATAGAGCACAAAAAGCATTAATCCTTGCGGACCTTGAAAAAAAAATTGTACTACTCGTTGGCCCACGTCAAGCGGGTAAGACCTGGATTGCAAAAAACATCGCCGCTGAATTTCCAGGCAGCATCTATCTCAACTATGACCAAGCGCTAGACAGAGACATTATGCTTGCTCAGTCATGGCTACCATCGACACCGTTGTTAGTTTTAGACGAACTACACAAAATGCCCAATTGGAAGAATTATCTCAAAGGGGTTTTTGATACACGGCTCTCCTCGATGCGCATTTTAGTTACAGGCAGCGCTCGACTAGACGTTTATGACCAGCTAGGTGACTCCCTTGCTGGCCGTTATTTCCGCCACCGATTATTGCCACTGTCTCTTGCAGAGCTCAAGCACGTTGGCGAGCTGCCAGATTATGAACGATTGCTAACGCGTGGTGGTTTTCCTGAACCCTACTTAGCTACTGATGAGGTTGAATCAAAGCGATGGCGTATGCAATACATCAATAGCATGCTGAGTACCGATATTTTTGAGCTTGATAAAATATTGAACCTGAAGGCAATGCGCTTAGTATTTGAATTATTGAGAACGCGAGTTGGATCACCTGTCTCTTATCAATCGTTAGCAGAAGATTGCGCCGTCTCACCTGTAACCATTAAAAAATACATTCACATCTTAGAAGCGCTTTATATAGTTTTTCGCGTAACACCGTATGCAAAAAATATTGCTCGTTCTTTGCTAAAAGAGCCAAAAATGTATTTTTTCGATACGGGCCTCGTCCAAGGAGACGATGGAGCAAAGCTAGAAAACATGGTAGCTGTAGAGCTTCTAAAACATGTGTATGCTCGCACAGACTACAAAGCAGAAGAGTGCGTTTTACATTACCTTCGCACCAAAGACGGGTTAGAAGTTGATTTTGCAATAGCGACCCAAGATGAAATAGAATCTATCATCGAAGTAAAATTAGCTGATCACAAAATCAGTAAAACCCTTCACTATTTTCAAGAAAAATATGGGTATCAAGCCATACAGTTGGTTGGAACATTGCGGCATGAAGTTGTACAAGATAATATCACTGTCAGATCAGCTGAAAAATTCTTAGCCGCACTTGCATTAAAGTAAGAATAATTCACCACTGATACATCCCTGCAAAAACATTAGCCAAGCAGAGCCATTCCGAGTAGAGTTTTGCTGTTGTCAAAAATCATTACTCTGGAGAATTGAATCATTACTCTGGAGAATTGGATGATCACATTAAAAATAACTTTATTGCTTGCCATCAGCTTGCTTGCGCCATTGCACGGCGCAGGAGACGCCCCAGCGCATGGCGGTGCGGGCGGAGAATATTCTGCTGCCCCCGCTGCCAGCACAAGACGCGGTGCCCATTCTGCCTCTGAAGTGATGGTAGAAAACCATTTGCTTAGAATGTGCAATAAAAAACAAAAAACATTAGAAACGCAATTTCCTGGAATTCTTACTGGCGCTATACCAAGTGAACCACAACCAATTACTGAAGCACAACTTACAGCATTAAACGATGCTAGACTTGAAATAGTTGACGCTACGAACAATATCAACGAAGGGGGCTCTTAAATTCTAGAATGAAGTGCAACACCTCCCCAGGTATACTGGGATTTGTGACTAAACAAAAAAAGGTGTTGCATGGAAAATTATACGCATTTCACGCAGGAAGAACGAGAACGAATTTATCAATGACAACGAGATAAAATGGGTCCTACGGCGATTGCCCTAGATATTGTTAGAGATAAGAGCTTATCAGTAGAGAATTACGGAGAAACAAAAGAACCTAGATCAGATCTTTCATTACTTTTTACAAAGTCCTGTATCAACCCATAAAGCGGAGCATGCAACGCGATATGCCTTCGCAAGACCGGTTGATGATTCATCTGACAACATCAGGGAGGGGCCATGGGAAAGAGCCCCTTTTTTCATGCTAATCCATTGGTGCATTCATCAGCGCTGACCATGAAACGGGAAACGCTGTTGAAACCAGATCGCTCACCACACGAGCATATTCTTGAATCTCACGCTGTGCTAAAGAAGCCGTACGTAACCGTGCAAGCCGTGCGTACCCGGCCAAGCTTGCCGTCTCAATAAATTCTGTGTACATCGACTGTGGTAAAATCATGCGGGCCTGCTCAGGCGCAACACCTTGGTCAAGCAGCGTTTGATAATACACCCCAGCCTGATCAACATATGCCTGCATTTGGGCCATCAGCTCAGCACTATTTTCCATCAAATCTTCTTTGGATCCCTGCTTAAGGTTTTTATCTCGCTGACGAAGGCCTGCAGGCATAAAAAATTCCGGTGCATCCGTCACGTAGCGGCGAGAAACTTCATTGCGGCAAAAGCCAATTGAATGCTTAAACCACTCACGAGCCGTAAAGATAGGCATTTTAATGCGCAATGATATTTGCGGATGAAAGAAGGGCGAAATGTGACGATGATCAGCCAAGTATTTAATTAATTTGGCATCTCGTTCAGCAAGCTTGGTCACTACCTGTCCATCGATTTCTAGCTTTTCAAATGCGGCTTCTTTATGAAAAGACACGCGCGCAGTGTTCACAACCGTCAGATCAGACCCAAAACAAGAGATCAATTCAATAAACCCTTTGCCGTCATGAATATGTATTTTATTTGTTGGCATAGGTTGCATCATTGATTGATCTACCACAGCGCCATGAAGTTCCATCGCATTCCCATCACACGTATTAATTATTTTCGATATGTTTCCACACACGACAGGATACCGCGCATGCCAAAAAAATAAAATCCCTAAGGGTTTCCATTTTCACAAATTATTATGATTTATTTTTATACACGTTGCACAGCGAGTAGCTGTAAGCTACGACTGAGTCATGCTTTACAGCAAGCTGGCGGAAGGCAACCACAGGGCATTCCCGCCTAGGTGAAACGCTGATCTAGTCAGTGTTTTCAGTAGGTACTTTTCGCCTAAAAAACATTTTTCTACTCCCCGTTTCAAGATGCCTCAATGTATGATATGGTTATGGCCGTCACTATTTGAAAACAAAAGGAGCTTCCATGTTACATAAACTACATAAATCAACACTTGTTACCCTTGGCCTATGGCTTGCTGCCTTGGTAGCCAGCACCTGCATTCCACTCGCAGCACTCAGCGGTTCTTTTCGGTTCATACTGAGCGGCATCAACATCGTACTCCCCATCGCAGGTGGCCTCTTTGGTCTTGGCATCGTATGCTCTTTAGTTTCTAGTCTGTGGATTTTCAAATTACTTTTCGTGGGACTGCCGATTACAATTGGTATCCCAAGCGCCTTTGCCATGCTCTCATGGGGAGCAAGCACACAAAAAAATCGTATTTCTCACGCACTTAATTTTATCGTTAACGTCCTGATTCCTGCAGCCTGCATGGCAATCTTCATGCTCCATCCTGCATCAAGCGCCGCCTGGCCGTATGCACTCTACTGGCTTATTCCTATTGCTATCTGGGCAAGTAATCGTACAAATAATAGCCTCTTGATCGCTCTCCAAAGTACCTTTATTGCTCACGCCGTTGGCAGCATTATGTGGGTCTTCTTAGTCCCCATGACATCCAGCCAGTGGATTGCGCTTATCGCTGTAGTGGCAGTTGAACGCTGTGGTATTGCGCTCCTGGCAACCGGACTTTATAAATTTATTCTCGCAGCTAGCGCTCGTATTGCACAAAAACCAGCCACCACCACCCAGGTATAACTTTTATCCATTGCCTGTTCTACACTTTTTACCGCTCTTCGCTGGCATGCTTGCATCACTCAATCACAATTGAATATAATGTGATCATGAGGGGTCAAAATCATTATTCATGCCAAAGGGGAATTGTATGTGTATCACAAAAAAACCATTAGTTCGTTCACTTTTTTTAACGATTGTATTGGGAATACCAATGCAACACATTCACGCTGATGCTGTATCTGATGTTACCAGCAAAATTAATGCACTGCCAACAACCCAACCAGCAACACCTGAAGCTGCAATCAAGGTATGGAAGGACATAGCTAATATAGCTAGCATTGCAACCCCTAGCGTAACAGTCCCTAGTGCCACAATGGACACTTTATGGACGGCTATTTGGAATGCCTATTTTATCGACAATCCTAGCACAAGCCCTGCTTTAACTATCTCTCCCGAAGTCAACCCCGAGGCCTATAAAGCCATGTTCAATGCACTTACCGCATTGGTTGCAAAAAGTTGTACTTTAATCAGTGATGTACCTACCAGCGATGAAGGTAGCAATAAAGCTATCGTCATCGGAGTACTTAGCTCAACAGGAGCGGTCGGCTCTATTATGCAAACACTTGTTGGAGCAACATCATCATCCACAACAGGTAAAGCTGTTTCTTCAACTAAAACGTCATCCCCGACAGCTAAAAAAAATAAAAAAACCGGCATTAAAGTTTCCATCCCTAACCCTGCCAGCAGAATTCAACGAATTCAGCAATTACGTTAATAAATACATATGTCATGAACATAGTAAAAAAGCCCTGTATGTTGTACAGGGCTTTTTTACTGATTAAGAAATAAGATTCTTAAAAAAATCTTGCGCTACTAGCAACAACTAGAATGGCAAATCGTCTTCAAAAGGCGCTTGGTCCTTGAATGCAATTTCACCAGTCGGAGAGCCAGCATCATCTACTTTTGAGGTAGCCTTTTTAGCGCGTGGTTTTGCTGTGGCAGCATCTTGCATTTGCATTACAGCTGGCGCAGGTGCGGCATCATAGTCGTCCAAACCATCTTCTTGTGGTTGACCAGAGCTCAAAAATGTAACGCGATCAGCAACGATAGTATGCTTGGTACGCTTTGCACCATCAGTTTCTTGCCAGCTGTCCATTTTAAGACGGCCTTCAATAAGAACTGAGCGACCTTTTGCCAAAAACTGACGGCATGACTCCGCTTGCGGACCCCATACATCAACATCTACAAAGCACACTTCTTGCACCATTGCGCCACTTTGCTTATTTTTAAATTGTCTGTTTGACGCCAAACCAAGACGACACACTGCTTGACCTGAAGCAAGCTGTTTGTGCTCAGGGTCACGAGTCAGGTTACCAATCATGATTACGCGATTAAAACTTGCCATAGGGGTATGCCTCACATGATAATAATAAACGATTTAAAACTGTGGCGTTAGATTAACATAAACTTCAGCGATGGCAAAGCACGTCCGCAAGAACGTCAAAACCTTGCAAAATAGTGACATATTGTTCAGGTGCATACAAATATTGATGCGCTAAAGCATCAACCTCTCGTACCATATTATCAACAGTGCATGCCTTCTGGAGAAGCTCTGTGCATAGCTGTTTCTTGGTAAGCAAGTTAGGCAAACTCATCTGATCAATCTGCACAAGCAGCCGTGCAAGTGAGTATGAAATCCATGATGTTTTAAATGCTACCACCGTCGGAACACGTAATAAAGCCAGCTCAAGCGTTACTGTTCCTGGTTTTGCAAGGGCAACACAAGCGCTTTGCAAGGCCACATATTTTTCATGATCATCTGTTATAAAATGAATCACATCACATACCGATAAGCGCTTATGCGCACGCGCAATACGCAAATAGTCATCAATCGTGAGCGACTGAGGCACAGGAATAACAAATGAAAGCATTGGATGCATTGTATGCAACCGACTCACAACAGCTAAAAATAGTGGGAGCATGGTCTCAAGTTCACTCAGCCGCGATGCAGGCAATAGTGCAATCACAGGCTTTTTTGCCACTACTGCCGTCGTATACGGTGCTAAGTGCTCTGCCACAGGGCTACCCAGCCAACGCACGGTGAGTCCGCGCTCAGCATACCATGCAACTTCAAATGGATACATCACCACCACGTCATCAATAAAGCGCTTCAGAGACTTTAATCGCCACGCTCCCCATGCCCATAATTGTGGAGGCGAAACATACGTAATGCGTAGTGAAGGTTTTTGTTTTTTAAGGATCCGCGCTAAGCGTAGATTAAACCCTGGAAAATCTATAAGTACTACCTCATCGATACCACTGGCAATGATATATGCGGCTAGAACATGCATTTTTTTGAGTAACCGTGGTACATGCCTGATGAGCTCAACAATACCAACGACATTTAAACTTTCAAAGCGCTCGTACAGCCGCATACCAGCGGCAACAGCGACGTTACCGCCAATGCCTTCAATATCACATGGTTCAACGGCAAGGCGCTTTGCGAGATACCACCCTGCAATGCGATCACCAGAAACCTCACCCGCAACAATAAAAATCTTTTTCATGCGTGCCTCAAGCATGCGTCGCTTTTCATACGATCAACTACCCCACACAAAGCAGCGGCATGGCCTTCAAGCGTTGCAGTAGCTTTGTCTGCAGGAGCTACATTAAGATGACATTTTTTAGCAGTAGACAGCGCATCTCGCATTGTCTGCAACGAACTAGTCAGCGCTACCTTTGAAGCTTTTCCCAGATGAGGCTCATCGTCTAGCAAGCTTTCTGCTAGCTGCCCACAGGTTGTCTGCAGGTACGCAACGTGATGATGCATAGCTCCCAAGACATGTAAACCTGTAGCTGGCACCATAGGCACTAGTTTTGTGCTCTTTGGTGTTGGCGCCTTTGCTTCGGCAAGCAATTGCAGATAGGTACCTAAACGCTTTACAAGAGCTGTAGTTTCACTAAACAGCTCTTTGGCGACCTGCCCAAGCTCTTCTTTGAGTTTACTACGTGATAACTTTTTTTGTACCTGCGGCTTTGATTGAACAATAAAATCTTCTTGAGCATCATGTGCAGCCCCATGGAGCAAGCCAGCAGAAAGAAACAGCACAAAAATAATTTTCATAAAACTTTCCCTTTTGTAAAAAAATAAAGGGACTCATTACTGAGTCCCTTTAAGTTGGCTGATCGTTGAATCAATAACAGTTTTTTACTAGATGTCTTCTGATAGCTGACGAGGAGTGCTAAAAGCATCATTATCGCTAAGAGCAGGGCTTAATGGAGCAGATGCATGAGCAGGAGCTGCAAGTGATCGTCCAGCATCACTAAGGTCCATCAAAGAATGTCTTGCTGGATGATTGAGTAGTGCTTCTTCTGACAGAGGGGGTAAAACTTCTAACTCAGGCTCTGGCAGAGGGGCTACCAGTCCAGTAGATGCAACTGTTTTCTTGAAGATATAACCAAGATTACAGAAGTAATCTACTGCGAAAGCAGCACCAACAACAACGACACAACCAGCAACAATCTGAGCAATCAATTTTTTCTTTGATGCTTCAGTTTGCATTGCAGCAGCAACGGTTGCGTCAGTTTTGCTGAGCTCTTGTAGCTTTTCTTCAACTTCTGCTTCAATAATAGCTGCTACTTCTGCATCAACTACTTTAGTATCCACTACTTCTACTTTAGCTTCTTCAACAGCGGCACAGACGGGGGCAACTACCATAGCAGTTGCAAGAATAACAGCGAACAATATTTTCATAATGATTTCCTCTTTGTTTTGGGTGAACTAAAAAAAACGCCAGCCAACGCTTTTTGATGTGCTTATTATTTCAGTATATTTTTCGGGTTTTAATATAAGCCGTTTTGTAAGTATTGCAAGCTATAGAACAAAAACTATTATAATAAAAAAAGCGGTAGAAAATGCGCATCTTACACATCTTCTACCGCCTACACATATAGTCAATCAAACAGGGTTAAACACCTGATCGCAATACAATACCTTCTTGCTGAGCTCTAGCGCGCGTCACATGACCTGAAACGTACGGAGCTGAACTCCCACGCCCACGACCAGCAGCAGCAATACGACCAACCGCTGCTTCCGCTCGCGCTACAGTCAGGGCTTGTGCATAAGCTCTACTACCTCTTAGATTAACAGCATAGACAGCTTCTCCCGTGCCACGACCAGGAGAATTTTGATCTTGTACGCCAGGAGTGCCTCCTACAATAGGAGTAGGGGTAGGAGCAGGAATAGCAGCAGGAGCTGTTTCATTGAACGGCCAGCAACCAGTCAAATAAGCAACAACAAGAGCACCCGTTGCAACAACGGCGCTACCAGCAATAATTTGTGCGATCAGTTTTCTTTTCGCAGCTTCAGTTTTCATTGCCGCAGCAATATGTTTATTCGTTTTTGCTTCTTCTTCCAGGCGAGCCATTACTTCATCTTCTATGGCCTTCATTGCCTCTTCATTGAGAGCGGCTGAGGCATAATCATTGGCTAGCATCGGCGCACTCACCATGGTAGCAGCAAGCATAAGAGCCATTAATTTTTTCATCATTGTTTCCTCTTCGTTGTTTGAGTTATTAAGAATATAAACGTACTACTTTAAGGGCATATTGCCCGAGCGACATCACAGCACACGCAGCAACAAGAACAAGGCCTATGTGATGCAAAAAATATGGATTCCAGCCAGCAAAATAACAGATAAAAAGCCAACAGATAAATATAATTTGCATACACGTCGAAACTTTTCCCCACCACAGAGGCTTGACCATTGCCACCTGATCTTTTCTAATTAAGAACACTGATCCAATTAACATCGCAATCTCACGACCAATCAAAATAGTCAGCAGCCAGCCAGGGACATGAAAGAAAGGAACATGAAAATAGCTTAGAGCTAAAAACGATGACAATAAGAAAATCTTATCTGCTAATGGATCCAAAAGCGTCCCTAAATGAGTTTGTTCATTAAAATAGCGCGCCAATTGACCGTCCAGCATGTCGGTAAGGGCTGCTACGACAAAAACAATAAACGCTGCATGCCAATACGCATAATATAACAGCCACACAATTACCGGGGCCAACGCAACGCGTGACAGAGTAAGCAGATTGGATGGTGTGAACCACGTCTTATCGGTAAAAATATGCGCTAAAGCTGAGTTTTTTGATTTCATGTCTGCCATTCAATAAGTCTGATAAGTCGCTAAGATGATACCCTAAGTTGCGCTTTTTGAAAACACCAGTATCATAAAAACCCTCTTAACCTCTTGAAAATGCTTTAAAAAAGGTCTCTTTATGCCTAATGAACTTATTTTTTTATGCCACAGTGCCTTAGTGGCAAGTATTGCACTTGTACTACTCAAGCTTGGCAAAGAAGGCTTAACGGCAGGGATATGTCTCTTTTCTATTCTTTCTAATCTGTTAGTAACTAAACAGATAGGACTGCTTGGCTTTGAAACAATCACTACCGATGTTTTTACCATTGGCGCTGTTTTCTGCCTTAATTTACTACAAGAGCATTTTGGGCGAGAAGCTACTAATCGTGCTATAGCCTGCAACTTTGTACTGCTCATCACGTACGTTGTGATGTGCATGCTGCACCTTGCCTACCAGCCAAATCAGTTTGACACAATGCAGCCACACTTTGTTGCGCTTCTCAGTCCCATGCTGCACCTTGTCATAGCCTCTGTTGCATCGTACCTATTGTCGCAACTGTTTGACGCTTACCTGTATGGCAAGCTTAAAACTATGTTTCAGGGCAAGCACTTACTGCTGCGCAATGCCATTATACTTTCTAGTTCGCAGCTGCTTGATACCGTATTTTTCACGTTTGCAGCACTGTACGGCACCGTACACGATGTCTGGCACGTTATTATTATTAGCTACGCAATCAAATTAATTGTCATTTTATGCAGTAGTCCGTTTATTGCCTTATCAAAATTTTTAATCAGCACGCCATACCATGAATAACCAACCTTTTCGCTTTGAGCTTTTGCACACATCCACCAAGTCCCGCGCACGCGTTGGCAAAATACACACGCCACACGGCATTATTGACACACCAGGCTTTGTTGCCGTCGGTACCAATGGGTCCATCAAAGGGCTAGACAACCCCACCGTAGAAGAGCTTGGTGTTCAGCTGATGTTTTGCAACACATACCACCTGATGTTGCAGCCTGGCAGCAAGACTATTAAAGAAGCTGGCGGTATTCATACATTTATTAACCGTCATCAACCGATTATTACTGACTCTGGCGGATTCCAGGTTTTTAGCCTCATGTACGGCGGCGTACACCAAGAGCTCAAAAGCCAAGGTCTTAAAAAAACAGAAAATAGCGTACTCAAAATTAATGAAGAAGGCGTACTCTTTCGGTCATACCGTGACGGGTCACCCGTACTGCTGACAGCAGAAACATCTATCCAGGCACAAAAAGATATTGGTGCCGATATCATCGTAAGTTTTGATGAGTTACCACCAAGCCACACAGATCCAGACAAACTCAGACGAAGCCTTGACCGTACCCACCGTTGGGAAAAACGCTCGCTCGACACCCATCTGCAAAATCCTAACAATCAGGCTTTATATGCCGTTGTGCATGGTGGCATTGATCAAAATTTACGAAAAAAAAGTGCTGAGTACCTCGGCTCATTGCCTTTTGATGGCTATGCCGTTGGTGGCAGCCTAGGCAAGACACGTGAAGAGATGATTGAGGTGGTAAAATTTGTGTGGCCACTGCTGCCAACCGATAAGCCAAACCACCTGCTTGGGATAGCAGATTTGCCATCGATTGAGGCCTGTATTCCAGCTGGTGTTGATACTTTTGACAGCGCCTACCCAACCAAAGCCGCTCGGCATGGTCTATTGCTCACCAAACGTGGCCGTGTACGCGCTACTGCTGGGGGTAACGCTTCATACCATCGCCCCATTGAAGATGACTGCACCTGCAGCACCTGCCAGCGTTTTACACTTTCATATCTGTGCCACTTGTTCAAAGCGCATGAGCTCACAGCCTACAGCCTTGCGACTGTGCACAATCTGCACTTCATGGTTCAGCTGATGGCGGACTACCGTACAAAGATTTTAGAAAACGAAATTTAGTCAGAACACAAAAAAAGAGCGTGCTCAGCAAAACCAAGCACGCTCTTTAAAAATTACTAGCGTACGCTTATACTAGCGACGAAAAGAAGCCATACTTGATGGATCCATTTCTCTAAGCATCGTTCTCATGGCGGTGTCAACCACCCTTGAAATATTTACTACTTCATTAAAGGTAGAACCCAACATGTGATTCAAAGAATTGCTATCAGAATAGGCCTGCACAGCAATATACACAACCAATGCTCCAGCAGTGCAGCCAGCAATTGTCAGAGCAATCATTTTTGCAGCTTCCCAAACCTTTGCATCGGTCATACCAGCAGCTTGCAATTGTGCAGGAACAAGCGTGGTTGCTGAGTTTGATCCAATAGCCTGTAATGCTTCTTTAATAACCATTAATTTTTGCTCTTCAGTCATACCAACGGTAGATGACTTCCAAATATCTGCAGCCGTTGTATTGATTTCAGCAAAATCACCTTGATACAAAGCAATCAGTTGATCTGGCTTACTGTGCAACAATTTTGCCAGTGCATCCACTGACGGTGCTGCTACCAAACTACTACCTGCAAATAGACAGACTAAGACTAAACGTTTCATCATAATGGTACCTTTCGTAAGTACAATGATGTAATTAATAAAATAATATTTTTCATAACAATAGAGTGCAGTCAGATCACAACAACTTACGGTACTTGCCGAGATAGAAAGATTTACTCTGGATAATTATATTCTAGCCCACTAGTAAATAGCTGACGTCTAATAGGTCTATAACCATAACGAGGAGCAAGTAAACGATCAATCACATACCACATACCACATAAAACCAGCAGCCATCAATCCGGCTACAACACCTACAAACAACCCTGCTGTCTGCTTTATCTGACGCTCTTGCATCAGCAACTGGTATTTATTCATAGCAGCAGTAAAATCTTTTTCTTGTGCGATTTTTTCTTCTGGGGTCATATGCTTCGTTATATCGTGCCACGTCTTCAGAAATGCAAGATATTCTTTAGCAGGCTCCATATCAACGGAATGAGCTGAACCTTCTGTTGTCGCAATAGTAAAAAGCACATCATTGATATTTTTGCAAGCCGCTAAAGATGGGGCGACTGATTGCTCTTGTGCTCGTATAGTACCAGTTAGAAAAAAACAAGCTACAAGAAACCATTTCATAGTGACGTTACCTTTTTTTGTAAAACCAAGAAGTATATTATTATATTATACGGGGCAGACTATAGCAGAGATATTGTATATTTGCAAAACATATCACCCTTCCCCCGACACGCTGAATACGATTCCCTGATAAACATTTCCAGCTAGTATGCGGTCAAGCGACGACTAGATCAACTCAGTGAAACTATCGACAAACAGCATTTTTATGTTGCAGCTCTTGCTCGTGGCGCTGCCGGCTCTATTAATCTTGGCTGCTGGACAAGAATAGTGCCTATCCTCTGAAGAATCTGCCCCCAGCCATTATCGATTACTTGACGATCCATTGACGGTTGCAGCGCCGTAAATAAATCACGGACTCTAACCGTATAGTCACGCATACCTGTTATCATCTGATCTTTTACTTCAACAATATCACGCCTTGCTTGCTCCTGATGAGTTGTCGTATCACGCCGTACCTGCTCACGCATCTCCATGCCATCGCGCCGCAATTGCTCTCGCATTTCCGCTACATCGCGCCTTGCTTGCTCACGCATCTCACTACTTGCGGCCAACATACTCGCTTTGGCCGCCGCAAACTCGCTATCGATGCCTGCATGAACGCCATGCGCTTGGGCCGCAACTTTCTCAGCTTCAGTCCTAAACCGTACCCGCTCAGTATCCTGCCTGGTCGCGATAATCAGCGCATAAATGCCATAACAAAAAAGCCCAACTACCGCCAAGCCAATAGCAGATTTAAGAACCAAGGCAAGTATCTCACGGCGATCTTTTAAGATCTCACGCTCTTGATAACGCTCTACAACACCCACAAAATCACGCGCATAGGCCTTTTTTTCACGAGGAGACATCCCATCTGTCAGCATGTCCCATAGCTTTACTAGATCAATATTGCCAATAGGCGATGCCAATATCTCACGAGGAGAAATATCATCAGACGGAGGTAATATCTCGTGAGACAATATCATGTCTTCTGGTCGGATTTCAATACCATCTTCCTGATCATCACCTTCAAACAGTGATTGATCTTCTGCAACGATAGTGCCACTTAAAAAAAATATCATAAAAAATAAGCGTACCATTCCACTCCCCCACTAGTTTTTACCCGCTACCCCACCAGATCATAGTAGCAGAAAAAACTATGGGAAAAACAGATTCAGCGGCAAGCAGATTTAATCGTTACTGCCTGATGGAAGCGAATGCAAGCAATGGGCTGGTAGCAAAACCAAGCAGCTGGCACTCAGCCTGCGGAATAATCCCGTACGCATCATACACCAATTGTTGCATCGTCCGTGCAAGCTGAATCACGTCATCACTTGTCGCGCCATCTGAAGTCACGAGCATATTTGCATGCTGATGTGAAACAACAGCGCCACCAACGCGCAATGCACCCTTAACCCCAATTTTATCAAGATAGTAGGCAACAAAGCAGATTTTTTTTTCATTAATCTCAAACGGTACTTCATCAGCATGAAAATTCCTAAAAAAGCTACCACAGGTATTGGCATACGGATAACGCTGACGCCGATGACGAATAATCTCTACGCTACGCCCACGTGCAAAAGCAGCTTTGATGGGATCAATTTTTTTAAGCTTAAACGTTGCATCAAGTAGATAATATTCCCCACGCATCAGGCTTGAATCATCATAGCCAAAGTTAAACCATGCACCATCTACAGATAAAATCTCAGCAGTTTTGGCATGTATCACACGCGCAGCAATAAGAAAGTTGCTCAATAAAAACTGAAAATAGTGAATATTAATATAAACGGAACCACCAACAGTTCCAGGAATGCCGCTGAACTCTTCAAGCCCACTCAAGCCTTGAGCAAGACATTCATCAATTAATGTTGGCATGCCAACACCAGCTCCCGCCGTAACGAGCTCACCAGTAAATGTTACTAGCCCAAGCTGCGGCCTAATAACTAAACCAGAGAAGCCGTCATCGCTGACTAAAATATTGGCCCCTTCTCCAAGTACAAAAATCGGCAATGCACGCTCACGCGCGAACTTTATTGCCGCTGCCATTTCTTGCTCATCTGTCGGCTCTGCATAAAATCGTGCACAGCCACCCGTTCGAAACCAATTTTTATCTGCAAGTGATATATTTTCTTTGATAATCATAAATTTTCTAAGAGTAAAGAGTTAATGATTTTTAGCGATTCTTTATTTCAACTAATAAAAACTATTGAGAAAGTATACACCCTTAGTCTATGATGAAAGTAGATAAGCGCGTTACATAAAATCGGCTGCAGTGTAGCACTACATAATGATCTTTGTCACGCGTCAGTCTTTGAAGAAACAGTTACATTCATCGTCTTGGGGGAGACTAACATGTACACAACACAATTCTTTGCTTTGCTCATTTTTTTTCTAGGCCTATTCGCCTTACCACATACTCGCTCATTACAAGCCGCTAGTGTAACACCAAGAGATAAACCTGCACTAATACATGGAAAAATGCCCAGTACCAGCACTTTTGAATACCTTGATGTGCAAGATGGCGCGCTCGCGCAACAAATTATTATTAAGGCTGCTAATTCTATTACCTGTAAAAAATATATTGATAACGAAAAGCATCAATTTGTGCTTGATATTGCAGGCCTTACGCTTAACAGCCTAGACCAAGAAACAATTCGTAAAAAAATTGATTTATTACTCAGTAAAGGGTATATCAATCGGCTTGACCTTGAGCCAACAGAGGGTAGCACCAGGTTTATTTTAACATTTGCGGCAAATCGCCAAGTCATCAATACAGAGACAAACAGCTACGAAGAGACAACAAACAGCATTTTGATTCGCTCATGCGCTTATGAAAAACAATTTACTATTGATATCTACACCAAGGGTGCACTAGAAGATATTTTACAAAAAACTAATACTTTCATCAGGCTTGCAGACAACGGCAAAGAAACAAGTACTGCACCGTTGTTTGCTATGAACCAACCTAATCTTGCGCCCATGCGCATCATGATCGATGCCGGCCACGGAGGATCAGACACTGGTGCAAAATCATACAGCGGACTCACTGAAAAAGAAGTAACTCTTGATATCAGTAAGCGCGTACACCATATCCTCAAGAGCAAAAAATATCCTGCGTATTTGACCCGCTACCATGATACGGAGGTACCGCTTGCCCAACGCGCACAGCTGGCAACACAGATGCAAGCAAATCTATTTGTCTCTATTCATGCTAATGGCGCTGTTAATCCCAATGCACATGGCATAGAGACTTATTTTTTTCCCGCAAAAGAGTTACGTTCACGAAAAAACTTTGATTTTTTATTTATTAATCAGCCAAAAAACATAGACCTGGTTAAGAAAATTCAACAGAATGTAAGCCTTATGGCACAAGACTCTTTTCAGCTTGCACAATCTATTCAGCGCAATGTTATTTCTGGCCTCTCGGCTACATATCCTGACATGAATAACCGTGGCATCAAATCTGAGTCATTCAGGCTATTTTTACAAAATACGTCTATCCCGTCTGCTTTGGTTGAAGTTGGTTTCTTAACAAACAGGAAAGAAGCTGATCGCCTTGCACAAAAATCGTATCGTAAACACATTGCACAGCACATTGCAGATGGCATCAGCTCCTTTATCGAAGCTAATAAACAGTCAGCTGCCGCCTAACCCTGCTTGACTGCAGCATAGCTCTATCGCCCTACAGCAATATTTCCGCCAGAAGCATTATGCCATAGCTCATGTATTTTGATGCCAGAAGTCCAAAAATCGAGCTTTTTTAAATACGGCAGAGCCATAATACATGAGGGCACTATTACTGGTGCTTGGTCACTACTAGTAGTACAATCAAAACAGTTATTGAATGCCAAACTTTCCAATGAATCGGGCAAGCACCCGTTAGAAAATTTTAAGCCGGTATTATCTGCCATATATAAGATTTTCAACCGCATAAGATCTTTCACACAAGGTGGTACAACGCTAAGATCACAAGCAGAAATATTAAGCTCTTCAAGCGATGACGGTAATACCGCAGGCAAGACTATATTTGGATTATTATGCAAGTGCAAAAAACGTAACTGCGGCAATGATCCAATGAATGGCGGCAATATTACTAACCCATTACACCAGCAGAATGATAAAAAATTAATAGTGCCTGGCAAGCAATTGAGATAATTAACCCAGGAACTTGAAGTCTGGTAAGCTTTTAAACTTTTTAATACTGGCAGAGCACCCACAAACGCAGCAACTGCTCTACTGTGAAAATCATCAAAGGGAATCCCTTGATACGCTTTGGATATATCAATAGATTCTAGCCTGACAAATTGTTGAGAAAAAAGCTCTAAATCAGCAGACGCAAGGCTAACAAGATACTCATCATTCTCAAATATAGATATCTTAGGAATAAGCTTCACTAAATCTGGATGATCTGCAATCTCTCTTAATGTCACATGAGATCCATATTCTATACCACATCTTGTATACGCAGAGAGCTCTGGATGGTTCTCATAGTATTCCTGGCGCTTGTCGCGTAGCGTTTTAACTGGCCTACCCGTAATGGATCGACCGGTAAGTTGCCGTACCAATGAAATAGGACGCTCATCAGATCCACACTTCTTGTTACCTGTGGCAGTAACCATCTGAATGCATATGCCAACGGCTAAGAACGCCCGCAAAAAAGTATTAATATTCATTTGTATCCCTCAAACCTCAATTCACAGGTCACTATAATTTCAAAATAACTACAATTATTAGCCGTAATTTTAAATTATATCGATAAAAAGTACTAGTGAAACAATAATGCTAGCATCCTACCGCAAACGCATTACCAAACAGATTGCCTGCCGTCGTGTTGGCGATGGCAGCAACCAACCGGCCGCTGCCACCTAGTCCGCTTTTATTTGACGCAACTACCTAACCGAATAAACGAAAACTCCTGCGCATCAGCCTTGTGCATATTTTTCATAGTACGTGCAGTCACTGGTTTATAGAGCTGCTTAATATGCATTTCTGTTGCTTTACTAAACAGTGTGGGCTTAATACCCCAATTATCTTTATCAGCACATGTAATAAAAGAGAGCTCATTAAACGATATCAATAATGCATGTTTCTTTGAATACGTAAAATCACTCTGATTACAAAAGCGCCTTGCAAAAACAACCGTGCCACACACTACCCCTTTGCTATCGCGCACCTCCCATGTTGTTCTGCTCGTAGGAATATGAATGTCATTTTTCTTCGTATCACGCGCAAGAAAATTACCACCATCTTCCTGGTGATCAGTTCGAATAAGCTGAAGACCAGAGGGGAAGATTACAGTATCATTAATCTCTCCCTGCACCAACCACTCCCAATCACGGACGTAATAACGAGGCTGCGTTGGCAACATAGGATCGATGACTTCAATATTAAAAATACCGGCATCAAGCAGCGCGCGAATGTCACAGCCGCCAGCAATATATCGAATTACTTTACCATCATCTGCATGTTTTTTAAGCGCTGCTAAGCATTCTGGTGACCACTCTTTCCAGCCATCACCTGAGAGCGATTGCCAAATAATACTGTAAAAAAAACGTAGAATTGGAAACTGATCAGGTTGTGAAAAAAAGCGAAATGTCTGCTTCCAGCCATAATCAAATAAATGAAAAAACAGGCGCTGCGCAAGACTAAACAGTTGCCGCTGATACGCCTCATGCTTTCTTTTATTGCATAGCAACCCTGCAAGTTGTGTATTCTTATCAATCAGCTGCTGGAATTTAAATTTTCCCTCTACAGTATTAAGCTCATCAGACTGCCAACCAGACGCTTGCAGCCGTTCAACAAATGCTCCAATATCATTGTTCAGCTCTTTATATAACGCCGTAATTTTCTTGGGTGAAAACAGTTCATCACCATTAGCTCCGAGTCCCTTTTTCATAGAACCCTGCACTAAATTAGCAAACAGACGATAGCGCTCTTTGTCTTTACGTGCTAGCGCTTTGAGCTTATGCGCGAATGCTTCTTCTTCGTGTGGTAAAAAAACATGCTCCCAAATATGCTGTTGGCTTGAGCTTTTTTTTGATACCCACGCATTAAATAAATGGTCTGCCTCACGCGTTTCTACCACTGCATACGCTACCCCAATGTTGCTCACTAGTGCCATGATAATACCCATCTTTATATTCATTGTTTCTACTTAATTACTAATATAACTAAAAACCGTTGTCTTCTAAACAAAAGGTAGCATAGATACCGCATAAAGACCTATATTTTTGCTTTCTTGTTTTCGAATCGATCAAAAAAATTTATACTGTTGTATAGAAGTAAACAATGTTATGAAGGCATTGGTACAAGCAGCAATGTTTGCTTTTATTACTGGCCAGTCCATTTTCAGAGAAAGGAAAGACATGTCTGCACAGATTTCACTCTCCTTCGAGTTAATCAGTTTGCTCAACTGGTTACTTCGCCATGAAAAAACCATGCTCAACTCAATGCTTAGGCAAGCACTTGAACACGGTTTTGCTGAAGAACTTGAAAAGATTGATGCCGCGTCAATAGCTACGGCAGAAAGCGAAGAGCTGTACAATACAGTGCTTGATTTTTTAGACTATCTTGAACAGTCATTGATTAAAAACTTGGAATCTATTCACGTTGATAACAAAACTAAAGATGCTATTATGCCAACGCTGCAAAAGCTTGAAGCTGATAGCCTTGACCATAAAACGTTATGGTTAAGTATGCAACAAACGAAGGCACGCATGCTCAAAGCAAAACAGCTCATACCAC
>CAMDFF010000017.1 GCA_945897315.1 candidate division TM6 bacterium UASB124 | reverse complement strand
ATAAAAGAGGCCAGCTGCATGGTAGAAAAAACCGTTCAATGGTTATAAAAAACCGTGTGTCTATCCATGACCGTCCAGCTGCTATTGCTGATCGCACGAACCCAGGGCATTTTGAAGGGGATCTTACATTTTTTACTGGCAACCCATCGACAAATTTAACAGTGCTCACTGAGCGTTCATCGCGGTTTATCATGCTCGTAAAAAATGAGTCTAAAAAAGCCGATATTGTCATCCATGGCATTAAACAAAAAGTCAAAAATAACTTTATAAAATCAATAACATTTGATAACGGATCAGAGTTTGTACATCACTCAGACTTGCAATCAATGTTTGGCATTAACACATATTTTTGTGATCCTGGCTCCCCATGGCAAAAAGGAACAGTCGAAAATTCAATCGCCCGACTACATAGGTTTATTGGCAAAGGGGCAAATATAAATCAGTGGTCAGATCGTGAAATTGAGGACATTGAGGCGATGATGAACCATACGCCGCGTAAAATTTTAGAGTATTCTACCCCATTTGAGGTATTTAACAGGCAAAAATCAGGCTGTTGCACTTGAAACTAGAATCTATCATCAGCGAGTAAGTAGACTGGTAACCGGTCGCAAAACATTGTCATTTTAGTTGCGAAATCTTCCCAGCTGCATTGTACCACTCCGCCAGCGCGTCGTTGCTCTTCTGATGCTTTGCGTACTGTCTCATCGCATGTGACGTGCACGAGGTGAATAGTGCGGTTATAATTAGTCTTCAATGCATTGAAGAGTTTGTCGATTGCTGGTGATGTCATGGTTGTACCATGTGCTATTGCATAGCCCTCTTTGAGTGCTTTTGCCAGAAAAAGATTTGCAATAAAATTAGAAGCATCGCGCCAGTGAGTGTACGCCTCTTCAATAGTTCTTGTTTTGTTTTCAATGTCTTTTTTGTACGTATTCGTCATCTTGAGGAGCGTTGCGCGGTCTGGGTCGACATACACATATTTTTGCGAGGCGGTGGCGATAATGCGTTCCAAGAGGGTTGATTTACCTGAGCAGGGTGCACCTGCGGTTGCCAGATACTCGTTAGTTTTAGCTGCTCCGGTGAAAAGTGCTTCTTGTCGTTCCTGTAAATCAGCGTAGATAAGGGCGAGCTCTTGCTCATTGTAGCGGTTGAGCAATGCGCGAGTGCTGCTGCGTGGCAGAAAAAATGTTTCAGGAAAGTATTGATCGAGCAACGTTTCGAAATGATTAATAACGGGTAGCTGTAGTGAGCTGGCGAGAAAAAATGTGCTTAGTGTGAGAGCGCACATAATCACCCTGAAAGAGAGAGTTTTTTTAGAAAGCATAATATTCCTTTGTTTTATGATTCCTTTGTTTTATGATTCGCTTGTTTTATGATTCGCTCAAAGCAATATCAATGCCCTGGAGTTCGATTTTTATACTGCCGTTCCATTCATTTTTCATGACGTGTGCAGCCAGGGAAAACGGTTTATCTTCAAGCTGTTGCAGAATGGGAATCAAATCGGGGCGATTAAAGAAGATAACAGGCTTGATTATGCCGTCTGCAAAGACCATGCATTTTACATGCTTTTCTTTGAGGATCTGTGGTTGACGCACGAGTGAAACATCTTTGATAAAAAATAGTGGCTGCGGGTTTTGGTTGCCAAAGGGCTCGAGTTGATCAAGTCCCGTTAGCATTTTCTGTGTGAGTTCTGGCAGAGGCAGTGGGCCATCAATGCGCAGCTTGGGTAATAAATCTTCTGGTGCTACGCTTGCCGCAATGCATTCATTAAGTCGACGCTTGAGCTCTGGTACTAGCTCTTGTTTGAGCTTGAGGCCAGCAGCAAATGAGTGCCCACCAAATTGGATTAAAATATCATTGCACGAAGAAAGTGCATCAAACATATTAAATTCTGGAATTGAGCGGCATGACCCTTTAGCAAAGCCTTGCTTGTCAAAATGTAGCAGCAGTGTTGGGCGGCCATAGCTGTGCATGAGTTTGCCAGCAACAAGGCCAATGACGCCTGCAGGCCATTCGCTACTGCTATCTAAAATAATTTTGTCTTTGCTCAAATCAATATCGCCACGTTGAATGCGCTGATCGATCTGATCATAAATAGCGCTGTCGATGCGCTTGCGCTCTTCGTTGATTGCTTTCAGCACAGCACCTACAGCTTCAACGTCAGCGAGGTCAGAACTGATCATGAATTTTACCGCATCTCGAGGGTCAGCTAATCTGCCCAGTGCGTTAATCTGTGGAGCAATCATGAAACCGATATCAAGCGAGGTGTATTCTTCTTTGGTTAAGTTGCTGTTTTGTGCCAACGTGCGCATGGCGTTGCTGCGGAAATGATTGATGGTGTGCAGCCCGTGGCGAACCCAATAGCGGTTCTCGCCAAGCAGGGGGACCACGTCAGCAACGGTGCCGAGCAGTAAAAGTTCATAGGTTTTTTCTGGGAGGGCAGGAATGCCAAGAATTTCGTAAATCATGCACATAAGTTTAAATGTAACGCCAACGCCAGCGAGATGCTTGAATGGGTAGGGGCAGTCGTTTTGGTGTGGGTTGACGATGCAGAGTGCTGGTGGTAAGTCGCCGCCGTGGGGCCGGTGATGGTCGGTGATTATCAAGTCTACGCCAAGCCTTTGTGCTTCTTCTGCTGCGGCATAGGCGGTGGTTCCATTGTCTACAGTGACAATAAGTTTGAAGCCATTTTTGTGAGCTTTTTGTACGGCATCTACGGAGAGACCGTACCCATCTTTTGCGCGATTGGGCAGGAAGAAATTGATGTCAAAGCCGATCGGCAAGAGCGCTGTGAGGGCAAGTGAAGAGGACGTAACACCATCGACATCGTAGTCGCCAAAAATAAGAATCTTTTCTTTGTTGGCTCGTGCGGCGATGATGCGTTCTGCGGCGATTAATAAACCCTTCATGCTGCGCGGGTGCGGCACATCTTGTTCGTATGATGTGAAGAGCAGTGAGGTAATGCTCGCATCTTCGATGTAGCCACGGGTCCAAAGAACGTGAGCAATGGGGATTGCTAGGCTGTGTTTGTAGGCGATGGCACGGACTTGCTCTGCGTCAGCATGGGGGAGTTGCCAGCGATATTTCACGCCGGCTATAAAAGTTGCAAGCGGATTGTTTGGTGCAATTGGCTTGGCAGAAACCTGGTGCTGTGTAGTTTCAATCATGCGGTAATCGATCTTTTACGAAATTGAGAACTGTTATTCATGCGACGCTTTAAGTGTCGGGAATAAAATAACATCTTTAATTGAAGCCGTATCGGTTAAAACCATAACCAGCCTGTCGATACCAATGCCAACGCCGACAGTAGGTGGTAGCCCAAACTCAAGCGCTTTGATGTAGTCAGCATCGTAATGATGCGCTTCGCTGTCGCCAGCGGTGCGAGCATTTACTTGGCCTTTAAAGCGTTCTGCTTGATCAAAGGGGTCATTCAGCTCAGTAAAGCCATTGGCAAACTCCATGCCGCAAATAAAGAGTTCAAAGCGTGCTGCAAGTTCAGGGTTGTTAGGATCGCGTTTTGAGAGCGGCGACACTTCGATAGGGTAGCCGACAATAAAGGTAGGCTGCACAATTTTTTGTTCTACGCATGCTTCGAACAGTGCAAAAAGCTTTTCGCCATGGCTTGCTGTAATGCGTATCTCTGCGCCATGTTTTGCGATGGTGCCATTAATGTGTTCTGGCGAAAAGTCTTTTGCGTGGAGGCCGCCAATTTCAATCAAAGACTCTTCTACGGTGAGTTGTTTGAAGGGTGCGGTGAAGTCGATAATTTTACCCTGGAAGGGTACCTGGTGTGTACCAAAGTTTGCTTCGACAGCGTGCTGCAAAAGTTTTTGTGTTAAATCAATACCTGCGTGTACATCGCCATGGGCCATATAAAATTCAAGCATAGTAAATTCAGGATTATGGCGTGTTGAAACACCTTCATTGCGGAAATTGCGGTTAATTTCAAACACGCGCTCAAAGCCACCAATAACCAGGCGCTTCAGATAAAGCTCTGGCGCAATGCGCAGAAATAGCTCCATATTGTAGGCATTGTGATGCGTCACAAAAGGACGAGCGGCGGCGCCACCAGGGATGGGGTGAAGCATAGGGGTTTCGACTTCTAAAAAATCGTGGCCTTGTAAGAAATTACGGATGGCTTGAATGATGCCTGAGCGTTTTTTAAATTTCTCACGTGTTTCGTGATTACTGATGAGGTCAAGATAGCGTTGACGGTAGCGTTGCTCAACATCGGTGAGGCCATGAAATTTTTCTGGGAGCGGATGCAAGCATTTTGATAGGAGCATGAACTCTTTAACATGCAAAGTTGTCTCTCCCATTTTTGTTACAAATAAGCTGCCAGATGCCCAGACAATATCGCCAAGATCGGTATGTTTTTTGAAATGCTCAAAAACTGCTTCGCCAACTTCGTCTTTTTTCATGTACAGCTGGATGGTACCATCACGGTCTTGGATATTTACAAAAAATGTTTTGCCATGATCACGACGCGTCATCATGCGGCCGGCTAACGAGTACACGATGGTTGCGTCTTGTTGTTGTGTAAAATCAGCAAGTGCTTGAGTGGTCGTATGGCTAACTGGTTTGTATGCAGGCCAAGGGCTTATCCCTTCTTGCTGCATAGAGACAATTTTTGCTTTGCGTAATTCATGTTCTTCTGAGGCGTCAAGACGAATTTCTGGCTTTGGTTGAGACATAAACGGTACTCCTGGCTATGCGCTGTAAGCAGCTAAAAATCAACAAACAAGGGACACAGTGTAGCAAATTTATGCGAGCTCGTGAAAACAATGTTTACCTAGGGGGGGTGCTTCATGCTAGCATCGCAATACAAGAAAAAAAGGATAAAAAGAATTACGAGAAAGGGTGATTATGAACCAGTTATATCTTCTTTTAGCCGGGCTCATGCTTTTAGTAGGCACTACAGGTGCTTTAGCCAGTCGTACAAAAAAGCAGCTTAGAGATGTTATTAAAATTTCGACTAAACCAACAAAAGAGACGTTGAAGAGTACAGGCGATCAAGAGAAAGATATTTACCAATGGTTGCGTACTTATGCCGAAGTAATAAGCACTGTACAAGAAAAAGCAATTCGGCCGGTTGATTTTAAAAAGTTTATTGAAGAGTCACTGAAGGCTGCAGCTGGTAATATTGATGCGCATTCAGCATTTTTAAACAAAGAGTCGTATTCTGCAATTATCGAATCAGCAACGGGAGAGTTTTCAGGGATAGGGATTAGTATTATTAGTAAGCCGCCAGAAGATGATGCGCTTGCGATTATCGATGTTGTGCCGGGTGGTCCCGCAGAAAAAGCGGGGCTGAAAGCGGGTGATAAAATTGTTGAAGTATCAACAGCTAAACTTCGTGGTTTATCGTCTGATGAAGTTATTAATAAGCTCAAGGGGCCCGTTGGCAGTACGGTTATGATTAAAATCTTACGGAATAAGAAGCCACTCGAATTTACGTTAACACGCGATACGATTAAAGATCAGCATTCATTGTGCTACTTTTTTAAAGACCAAAATGTGTACTACCTTTCGTTGCGAATGTTCAGCGAGCCAGTGGCTGACCAGATTAGGCGACTACTTGAGAAAGCAAACACGGGAAAGTGCAAAGGGCTTGTGCTTGATTTACGTCGTAACCCAGGAGGCGTCTTGCAGTCGGCCGTAGAAATGGCGGGGCTATTTTTGAAGAAGCGTTCTCTGGTGGCAGTAACGAAAAATAAGACGGGAGCGGTGGTTGATAAATACTACACGGCACGCAGCCCCGTGCTTTCGTCGGCGACGCCCATTGTTATTTTAATTGATAATTTTACGGCCTCAGCAGCTGAAATTTTGGCTGGCAGCTTGCGGTATCATGCAATGCAAGAGGTCGAGGCAACTAAGCCGCTTATGGTTTTTTTGATGGGGACTTCAACCTTTGGGAAGGGATCGGTGCAAGAAGTAATGCCCATTACCAATGGCTGTGCTCTTAAGCTGACGACGATGCTTTATTTTTTACCAGGTGATGAATGTATTCAAGCAACGGGTATAGCACCTGACTTTGTTGTTAATCCAAAAATGGTACCGCATGATGAGCTCAAATGGGTGCAAGACATGTATGGTAAAGAGACCTCTCTCAAGCACCATATCACGGTAAAAGAGGCTACGGGCAAGGAGCCGGTAAAAACTGATGCAGATAAAAAAACTATAACTAGTAAAGATTCTGTGCTATCTGAAAAAACAGCTGATGATCACAAAGTAGCAGAAAAAAAAGATGACCCTAAGCCAGTGGTGGCTGTTGCTGAAGGCGAGCAAAAAGATTGCGATAAGCTTGAAAATGGTGAGAAAAAAGAAAAGAGTTTTGAAGACAAGCAGCAAGACGGGATTATGGAAGATGTCCAAGTTCAGGCGGCTGTAAACATGATAAATTTATTTAGTCTTGCAAGAAAAGCTGAGCCAAAAAAAATGGCCACACGCAAAGAGGCGTTGGCATTTTTGAAAGAGCATTTTGTGACTGACGATAAAGCAGCACTTGAAAAGATTATGTAAAAGTTGTAAGAATCTAACGAATGTTTTTTTAAGAGGGGGAGCAGCGCTTCACAATGCTGCTCCCCCTCTTGTTTGCAGAGAGTAAAGCAGATCGTATTATGCCCATGAAAATCTAATGGAATGTAAAAATGTATAGAGCTATTCATCCAGATTTGTTAGCAATGAAAACTGCCTACGATGCAATTAGTATAACGTGCGATAAAGTCTTTCCAGAAGAGGAAAGTGAAGAGTATGGTGCATGCGTATGTGAGATTAATCGCAAGCTTGTTAGATTTCGGGTTGCAAAGATTACGCCAACCAAAGTTGGTCAATTTGTTACGTTTTGGAAGCGGTCGGCAGGTGGGCCCATTGCGCCGTATAATGTGACTGACATATTTGATCTACTCATGGTGAGCGTGAGAGACGCTGGATATTTTGGTCACTTTATATTTCCAAAAGCTGTTTTACTGCAACAGGGGTTGCTATCGCAAGATGGCCAGGGAGGGAAGCGTGCTATGCGCGTGTACCCACCGTGGGTGATAACTGAAAGCTTACAGGCTAGAAAAACTCAAGAATGGCAGGGCGTGTATTTTTATGAAATAGCACCAGCATTTAATGCCTCAAGGATTCAAAAGCTATTTGCTTTGACAAGCCCATAATCTGTAAAAATTATGATATGCGATTTTTTAGAGAGCGCGCAGAGCGTAGAATGGTGTGCCCGACAGGACTCGAACCTGTGACCTACGGATTAGAAATCCGTTGCTCTATCCAACTGAGCTACGGGCACATGAATTTATGATTTCTAATCCATGTATCAAAAAAAATGGCCTGCCATTCGTAGCTACAAGCGCGAAGCGCGCAGAGCGTAGAATGGTCGGGGCGACAGGATTCGAACCTGCGACCCCTCGCTCCCAAAGCGAGTGCGCTACCAACTGCGCTACACCCCGAAACCAAATTTTTGATGTGCAATTTCAAATTACTCAAGCCGGCGTAGGATGGGGTGAGCGACGGGGCTCGAACCCGCGACTTTCAGAACCACAATCTGACGCTCTACCAACTGAGCTACGCCCACCATAAACATAAGCAAACTCAAGTAGCAAGACTACTGTTTGTTTGTTGGTAAGTAGTATAGGTACTTTTTTGTAAAAATCAAAATAAAATTATATAAAATGCAGTATTTTTACTCTTTTAGCTGCACTTGTGCAGGTTGAGTCACAGCTTGCATGAGAAGATGGTCTGTTTGTAGGGCTGCAACATCGATTACTTGGCAGCCTGCAGCTCGTCCAGCATCCCAATCGCATTGGCGGTCACCAAGCATGATTGACTGATTCAGGTCAAGGTCAAAGTCCAAGGCGGCTTGGAGAAGCATTCCAGCCTGTGGCTTACGGCACGTACAGGTGACTGCGTATGTCTGAATGATAGCTTTTGTTTGATGATGTGGGCAGTAGTAACATGCTGCAATTTCAATGCCTTCAGCTGCGAGCAGTGAACAAACGTGCGTATTGATCTGCTGTACGGTCTCTTCATCAAACATTCCCCGTGCAACACCAGACTGGTTAGTGATCATAATGGGGAGGTAGCCTCGCTCTTGGTATGCACGGACAAAGGCGACGACAGGTACAAGAAGTTTGACGTCTTCAATGCGGTGCAAGTAAGGAATGTGCTGAATAAGTGTGCCATCACGGTCAAGAAATAATGCCTTATTGTTCATAGCCACAAGTAGGTTAGGTTGGTGATATGGATTGCATTACAACGCATGGCGCTAGTATTGCAGAGCTCTATGGTCTATGCAAGCACAATGCGATTATCGTCTGCGGAGTGCCTCAAGACGGGCACTGAGTGCTGCGACACTAGTAGTGCTGTTGGGAGGGATATAAACACTGATGGGGGCTCTTGGTTGTTCTGTGGTTGTTCGTGGTGGGGCTTGGCCGGTGTGGGGTGATACCTGCTGTGCTACGGTAGAAAATAGGTTGGTTAGGACGTTATCGTCGTGAGAATGTTGATCATGGTCATAATGTGATGGAATTGCCTGTGGCTGAATTAAGCCTTGAATGGTGCTTGCCAGCGGGGTTGATTGTTGAGCCATGGTGATCATAGAACTAATGAGTGATGGCACTTCATCGCTTTTGAAATTGTTATGGGATTGGTTGAGCGCCTGAAATGCTTGGCTGAAGCTATCAACCAGCCTTGTGTCGGCGATAGGTACTGCTGCAGGTTTAGCGTGAGCAGGAACTGGTTGTCTGGTCGGGATAGGCAGTAGCGCAGTACGAGGTACTGGGCGCGTGGCAGCTATAGTTTTTTGTGCAGGTTGTGGCATTTTGTGTCCGAGTGGCGCTCTCGTAGAAGGGCGTTGTGGGAGTTTGCTTTGGGGAGGCTTGGCAGGGTTTTTCCAGTTGTAGCCAACGTAGCAGAGACCCCCAGCAAGCAGCAGGAATAAAAGCGCCATGAGTAATTTTTTACGAAGTTCAGATGATGATTTTTTCTCAAGAGGCATGCCCTTGTGCTGGTAAGCATACAAGACTTGCTGCAAAATGATGCGTTGTCGCTTGGTTAAATACGTGAGCTTGAGCTGTTTGTTTCCACGGGTGATGATGTAGTGTGGTCGTTTTGGGGTTGCTGGCTTGCCAGCGAGTGCAAGGTGCTGGTAGCACAGAATGAGTAGAAGAAAAAAAGCGCGTTTGTGCATAGAGGTGGCCTTTTTTTAAATGGTGGCCCAGCATAACGCGCTTTGTGGTGAGGTGTAAATAAAAAGCGAAGCGCCCACAGTTTTAAAACCATGGGCGCTTCGCTTTTTCAGGGGATGAAAAATTAATCGTTAGATTATTTCTTCTGTAGCTAGCTTACTTAGCAGCTTGGCCATGAAGGCCGTGAGTAGTACCTAGACTGTTAAACCACTCGCCTATGCGTTGAAGAGGCTGTGCTTCAAGAGCTGCAAGTCTAGCTGTTTCTTCTGCTGTCTTTGCTGCCAATTTATCACTTACAGCAGCAAGTCTAACCTTTTCAGCAGCAAGTCTAACCTTTTCAGCAGCAAGTCTAGCTGTTTCTTCTGCGCTGATAGGCATCAAAGACTTGATCTTTGATGTTGCTTGACCAACGAGGTCAGTAGCGGCCTCAAGACAAGCTGTTGCGCCATGTTGATAAACACCATAAGCACCATAAGCGGCACCAGCAGTAAGAGCAGCACCAAGAGCATATTTACCAGTGGTTTTTAAACCAGCCTTGGTAATCATGCCATTTTGGTATGCTTTGTACGCGCCATAAGCAGTCGCGCAAGCAGCTGTGCCTAAGCCGAGAGCAGCAACGGTTGGGTTTTGTGCGAACTCAGTAACGGTTGCGATCTCTGGGAGCTTAGCGTAAAGCCATTGACCCATGGTCGCCATGCTATACACATTGTAGAGCGCTTTTGCTTTAGCAGTTACAGCTACGTATGCAGCTGGTTGGTAATGCTCAGCAGCGGCAATGCCACCACCAACAGCAGCTACACCTGTACCGATTGCAGCATTGCGAAGCGCGTGGCTTTCAGCTGCAGGGGTAGCAGCGGCGGCTGGCTTGGCTGGAAGCTCGAATTTTGATCCAAGTGAACCTTCAACGTTTCCTAGATCTATTTTAACAGGAGCTACAACAGGAGCAGCTACTGTGTTCTTTGCTTGAGCAGCAGCAACCAATGCTCTGTATTCTGACATTGTGTAAACACGTCCACTTGAAGCGCTTCTGTTCACCCGTCTTCTTGACGAAGCAGTAGGAGCAACAGACCTGCGTGGTGCTGATTTTTTTACAGTTGAAACTACTGGACCGGCAAGAATCTTAGCTACACTCGGTGTTATAAGTGCTGTAGAAACTGCACCTGTTTTAGGGTCAGTCAGAACTATTTCTTGTCCAGGGTTTGCTTCAGCCATCTTGAGCGCTTGCTCACTAAGTGCTGTTTCATGTCCTGATACACCAGTTGTTGGAGCAACAGACTTGCTGAAAGGCTTGCTTGCAAAGCTTTTTACTGATTTAGCAGCGCTTACTGTTTTATCAGCAACAGTTAAAGCACCGCTTTTTACTGAGCTAGCAACTGCGCATGGTGCATTTACAAAAACAGACTTAGCTGCGCTTGCTGTTCCGCGAGCAACTTTACCAGGTACTGAAGCAACAGCTGAGGCAGCTGATTTAGTAGCGCTTACTGTTTTACGAACAACGATACCGGGTGCTGAAACAACTACAGAACCAGTTTTTTTAAAGCCGCGTCCTAGCTGACGGAGTCTAAGACCCAGTTTTGGCATTTGCCAGAACCACAACTTCTCAGCAACTTCTTTATCAAAAGCTTCGTCTGCAACAGCTTGTTTAGTTGCGACTTCTGCATTAGCTTTTGATCTTAAACCAGCGACTGATGCTTGCGTAACATTTTGCTTCTTCTGCGTCATTGAGTAGGTTTTTTTTGTAATCCCAGAAATGACGTCTTCTTTTACTGTAACTACAGGTGCCATAACACCTGCTACAAGATTTGCACTGACAACCATTGTAAGTGCGACTAACGTTAACAACGACTTTTTCATGATAACCTCCATGAATGTTTGACTGTTGACTCACTGTTCAATTTCCAACTTGTTATTATCCACACTAACAGCACAACTTCCGGATCGCAAACGGGGTACGGTTGCCCTCTAGCCAAAGTACGTTTTTTCAAGCAAACTACGGAAATTAATACTTTCCAGCATAAAACTATTGCCTCTTGTCATGAAAAACACTCCTTTCTCAAAGCACCAACGGCAGTTCCATCTGGTCTTGTATGTGTGCTGTACAGCGTTAGTGCTCATTATTGCTCGTCTCTTCTATCTGCAGATTGATAAGCAGGGGCTTTTCGCTACTCTTGGCGAGCGTAATTTCTTGCGCATGGAGGTGATTGCACCCCTGAGAGGTGACGTCTACGACTGCCATCACCAGCTACTAGCTGCCAATAGACCCGTGTATGATGTTTCGTGGCACAACATCACAGGAGCGCCCCTGACTGATGCCGACCAGCAGCTTGTGGCAACGCTAACTGAGCTGTTGGGGATCAATCTGGACGAAGGGGAAAAGCGGCAGGAGCTTGTGTCATGCCATAAATTTGCGCGGAGGTTTTTACTGAAAGAGGATGTTTCTTTTGAGCAGCTGTGCAAAATTAGTGAACAGTGCTTGTATGCGCCTCATGTGGTGATTACTAATCGCTTTAAGCGGTTGTACCCGCATGATCATCTGGGTTGCCATGTGCTTGGGTACCTGAATAGGATTGAAAATGTTGGCAAGTCAGGGATTGAGTATCACTTCGACCAGCAGCTACAAGGGGAGCAGGGGTATGTGATGCACACCATTAACGCGACAGGCAAGAGCTTGATGCGGAAAATCCATACCCATGCCAAGGCAGGAACCGATATTACGCTTACTATTGATTTGCAACTTCAGCAGCTGGCTGAGGGGCTGTTTGCCCCTGATCAGACGGGGGCTGTGATTGTGATGGACCCAATAACGGGCTCGTTGCGTGCGCTTGCTTCGTACCCGACATTTGACCCCAACGCATTTCTTAGCCCTTTAAGTGATGATGAGTGGACGCGCTTAGCAATTAATAATCCATTGCTGAATAGGGCCACGAGTGCGTTGTATCCGCCTGCTTCTACTTTTAAAATTGTCTCTATGGCGGCAGGGCTTGAAGATAAGATTCTTGATGCGCATGTGGATGTTTTTTGTAGTGGCCATATTGAGTATGGGGGGCGTAAGTATCATTGTATTCGGCGTACCGGTCATGGGACGATGACGTTAAAAGAGTCACTTTCCGTCTCGTGCAATATCCCTCTTTTTAACCTGGCGCGCAAAATTAGTGTTGATCGTATTGCATGGTATGCCGACCTGTTTGGCCTTGGGCGTAAAACAGACCTGGCGTTACCAGAAAAATCAGGATTGGTGCCGACCCGTGCTTGGAAACGACTTGTTCGCAAAGAGCATTGGTGGACAGGCGAAACCCTTTCTACCTCCATAGGGCAAGGGCCAACGCTGGTCACGCCGCTACAAGTTGCCCGCATGATTAGTGCTGTTTGTGCAGGCAATTTAGTAAAGCCGCGTTTGTTGGAGCAAGAAGAAATCATCTGCTCTCCGCTACATATTAGTATAGAAACACTTTCTTTCTTGCGTAGTGGTATGAAAGGCGCTGTGCAGTTTGGCTCTGCCCAGCGGCTAAAATATATAAACGGATTTGAGGTTGGGGCTAAAACAGGGACGGCGCAGACCTGCAGCTTGAATACCGAACAAATATATAAGCATCAGTTAGAACACGCCTGGTTTTGTGGCTTTTTTTCGTATGAGGGTGGTAGCCCCTTAGTCTTGGTGGTTCTGCTAGAAAACGCTGGCAGCTCGCGTTTTGCGGTTGAAATGGCTGATCGGTTCTTGCGAGGCTATCGAGCTTTACAGGGTGGTAGTGGAGCGCTTGTGAGCTCTAGTGCTTGCATATTGCCAAAAACGCTTCCAGTGCAACCAGAATAATAATCACTACGGTCAGTAACTCACCATGAATGGTATCAAGGCGATCTTGGTACACTTGGTACAAATCGCTAATAATAGCCAATTTACGGTTAATAGAGTCACGCCACTCCTGAATGGACATTTTTTCTACCAGCATTGAGTACAGTTTAGAATAGTACTCATCGCCAGCTAATTTTATGCTGTTTTCAAGCCGTTCTGTGATTACGGAGATATCAACGCGTAATTTTGCCAGGCGAGAAACAGGAAGCTCTATGCGCTGACTAATGAGGGGAATGTATGCGCTAAAAGGTACTTTGTACGAGTCTTGCGCATAAAAATAGTTCAGCTTTTGATCAAGGACACGGTCGAAGTCTTGTAGTTCAAGCTTTTGAATATTAGCTGATTCAAAAAATTCCAATGGCTCAAAATACTCATCGTCATAAATAAAAGAAGCCGCACTATCTACAATAATAAGGTCTTGCCCGTAGTACCCAATGCTGGATGCTAAGATTTCATCGCGCTGATAATCTGACAAATTGTAAACTTCTAAGCGTAGCAGAGAGGCTATCTTGCTGCCGTAGGTTGCCTTGAACTCTTCAGATGAGTGCTTGCCCTTGAGGGGATAGGCCTGGATGGTGAAGTATGAATTTTTGAGGCTGTAAAAACGCGGTTGGTTGATGGCAGAAAGAATTGTTTTAAAGGTGCTTTTTGCATCAATTTCAGCTTTGGCATCAAAGTTTTTTTTGATCTCAATCATTTGTACTTTGAGATCTTCAAAGGATTCGTCAAAGGGGATTCGGTAGCAAAATGAGAGAACGCCAAAATGGTGAATTTTACTAGAGATGCAGCTGACACTGCTTGATGCGTCGCCGGGCTTTGCATTGCCATCTTGCATGCGGAAAGCAAGGGGGATGTGGTAATTTTTAAAATAGGTAGAGAGAGGGACAACGCACGTGCTGACCAATCCCTTCTCTTTGATCATGTTTAAATCGATGGCATTGCCCACATCAAAAGCATAAAAAAGTAAAATGTTACCGTTAAATTTTTGACGTGGAGATAAAAGCGCGTCTTCCATTGTTTTCCTTTACGTTTGTTAAAATAACTTAGCAAACGTTCCATAAAAACGCGATCTATTTTGCTCTTCGGTCATCTCTTGCCAACGGGTTTTGTAATCATTGTCCCAAAAAACATCATTGTTTGTTGCTGTAAGCTGCGATGTCGTTGTAACAATTTCATTCATAAACTCCCACAGCTCTTGCACGTCAGTAGCAATAAAAAGCTGCCCACCAGGCTTGAGCTTGCGTTCGATGAGCTGTATAAACGCAGGGGTGACGACGCGACGCTTTTGTTGGCGAGGTTTTGGCCATGGGTCTGGGTGGAAAATAAAAACGCTGTCGATGCTTGCATCTTCAAACATGTCTTCAAGCCCATACTGGCCGTTGCCTTCTACAGGATGTACGTTGGTGAGTTTTGCGGCAGCAATAGAAGCTTCTGCTTGCTGGACCAAGCGATGCCTAATCTCAAAGCCAACAAGGCTGTGCGTTGGGTGGCGCTCTGCGTAGTGCACCAAAAAGCTGCCTGTGCCAAAGCCAATTTCTACGGCAAGTGTGCCCTGAAAATCAGGAAATATAGTTGGCCACTCTGCTTTTTCAAAACGTTGTTGGCAGGAAAATGGATTTAAAAGGGTCCGAACTCTCATAAAAACACTCTTTGTGATTGCGTGAAAACATTGACTAGTAGGTCATAATAAACATGGTAGTTTGCTATGGCCTATCTTGTCAGTGTTCCCAGAGGGGTTGGGGAAGGGGGGTGCTAACAATTATTTGATCTTTTCATTAATCATGAACATCAAAATACCGGCAGCAACTGACGCGTTGAAAGACATATCTGGTGCACGCTGAGGCAAGGTGATAGCAGTACCAAGTTTTTTGACATCAGGAGCAATTCCCACAGCTTCGTTACCAATCACTAAGCAAGCAGGGGTTTTGTACTCAGCTGTTGTTGCATCTTTGCCATCCAAAACAGCCATGTACATATTGTAGCCTGCTTTGATAAGTTCTTGTGCCGCATGCTTCATTGACGGTGCAAGAAACACATCCATGTGCTCAGCAAGGCCAGCAGACGCTTTAAATACCGTTGCATTCATGGGAGCAGCGGATGATTGGCACATGACAACGCCATCAATGCCGACACAGTAGGCTGAACGCAAAATAGCGCCAACATTGCGGACATCTTGGATAGAATCGAGCAATAGAATGAAAGGTTTTTTTGTTGGCTCGAAAAGTTGTGGTGCATATTTGAATGGGGTTACCCAAGCAACGATGCCATTGTGGTCAGGGGTGCTTGCCATGCGATCGAGAATATCACGGCTAACGTACTGAATATTTGGAACGAATTTAGGCAAATATTTTTCGATGCGTTCCCATGACCGAGGCAGGGGCTTGGTCGTGTAAATTGAAACGAGTTTGCGTCGTTTTGCTTTAAGCATTTCAATAATAGCATGAGCGCCGTAGAGCAGCTCGCCAGTCTTTGCTTTTGTTGTATCTTTTGTTGCCATAATAATTTCGAGATAAAGTTGTTTGTACCACTAAAATAGGGTTAATCCCATTCACAGAATGAGTTGCCCAGTTTATACTATTATTCTTATGAGCGCAAAAATCCGTGAGATTTGAAGAAAAGGGGCACCATGTTTATTCTCGAGGGAAATATCGGCGTTGGAAAGTCGACATTTTTAAAATTAATTCAGCAACACGCCCCTGAAATTGCAGTTATTCAAGAATCTGTAGATAGTTGGGCGTTTCAGATGCATGGGCAGTCACTTTTGGGTAACTTTTATCAAGACCCCAAGCGTTGGGCGTACACCATGGAAACTATGACTATGATGACGCGGGTGCGTGAGCATACCTACCATCAGATGCATGCTCAGCCGGCTTCTGTGATGGAACGGTCAGTCTATTCTGGCCATTATTGCTTTGCTAAAAATGACCAAGCTGAAGGCTTTTTCAGTAAAACGGAGTGGGAAGTGTATCTGCGCTGGATGGAATTTATGGTACTTGATACCTGCCAGCCGCCTCGTGGATTTATCTTTTTGCAGGCAGCGCCTGAGCTTTGTTTTGATCGGATGCGTGAGCGCGGGCGTCAGGGTGAAGAGGGCATTACATTGGCTTATATGCAGCAATTGCATGATTGGCACAAAAAATTCATGATTACTCGTGAAGGAGTTGATCATCGGATTGCTCGTATTCCGGTTCTGGTTCTTGATGCTACCATCGACCTACGCAATAATCCTATTGTTGCCGCACGCTATGTTGCTCAGGTTAAAGACTTTATGGAATTTTTAATTGGAGGCAGCGAGCAGGTTGTACCCGCCCGCGTTGCGTCTGTGCTTTAATTATTGTGCAGTCGTTGCGAAATCAATTAGCGAAAGCTCTGGGTGATCAGCGATGCATCAAATCCAACACACTCATTGTTTTTTGCATAAAAATAAATACTTGTTTTAAATATCATGCGGGCAACGCTGACTAATGCAATAGCAAAAGCTGCACTGCACACAAGAGCTCCAAAAGCGATGCTTACAATAAGTGGTACATGCATAGTTCCCGATGCATCGTAGTAGATAAAACGTGATAGCAGGAACCCAATTAAGACAACGAGCATGCTAATTGCGCTGTAAAAAGCGCTAAAAATAAAATTGGCAGAGAGTGATTCACCAAATGTTTTTTTGATGATCTCAAATGATGTTTTGATGCTTAGTATCGCACCAGTGCCTTCAAAGGCGATAACTTGTGGGACTAAAAAAGTGCAGATGCTCCATGCCATTGAAAGCAGGCTGCCAAGCATTTGCCTCAGTGCATCAAGAATAGAAAAGTTTTTTTTGTTATTACTATGGCCACGGAGCGCTCCAATAATAAAACCAACAGTCATATTCAAAAGAACCCAGCACACTACACGCCACGAGGTAGTAAGAGAGCGCCAGATAGCTTTTCTTATATGTAGATTGGCATAATCGTGGTGCATTGCTGCGGCAGAGTAGAAGCTGATAGCAATTTCTAGCAGAGTTGACCAGAGTGCATGTGCCATGAGCGCAATGATGAGCATGCTCATAAAACTCATGAATACAAAGGGGTCCATGGTGCCTTGGTAAGCACTACTATATGTTGTCGTGCCATGAGCGACATGCGTTGTCGTTTGTATTCTCTCTGTCCAGGAAGTGCTTTTAATAAGATACAGAAAGCAGCTTCCTATAACTCCAATAATTGCGGCATACGAAAACATCAATAAACTAGCAAACCAATAGAATGCTTTATGTTCATGTATCAGCACAAAAGCTTGATAAAGAATCATAAAACCATTGTGCAATCGTGTGAATATCGTCTTCAGCATAATAGAGCCCTCTAAGAATTACATAAATTAATGGGTGAGGGTGTAAATAATATAGTTAAGCGTCTTTTCACGGACAACTGCCTGTGAGAGCGGAGTAACATTAATCATAGCTTGCACATCGTCAATACGTTCAACTAACGGTCGAAAGTAAACAAATTCTTTTAGCCGTTTGTTTGAAATCAGGTGCAAATATTGTTGCATGTCGCGTAGTTCGGCACGGATGTGCTCATGATGCGTAATGTGGTCGATGACAATCTCTTCTTTGAGCTGTTTTTCTGCGAGTAGCTGAATGCATTCGCGAAAATCTGCTTGCGCTTTATACACATGATAATCAGGCTGAGGCATGAGTGTTTCAAGAATATATTCTTCACGGCGCAGTACCAGATGCTTAGGAACTTCAAAGCGATGCTTAGAGAGAAGCAGATGGAAGACTTCATCAATGATTGCTTTGCGTTGCGAAATATCGTTGCGGTATGAAAATACTTCCATCAGCTTGTTGTGGATATCTATTTTGTTTTTTAACTTAAAGGTCGACTTAAAGAGGTCCATTGAAAAATGGGTTCCCTTGATGATCGACTGGATAGAGACCAAGAAGCGATAACTCCTCAAGTCATTATTGTCTTCATCCTCATTCATATCTAAATCAGTGGTATAAAATTGATGGTCAAGTTGTTTGCCAAGGAGTTGCGTAATGAGAGGAGGTGTAACATCTTGGTGCCCAATTTTAATCCAAAAAGAGCTTTTGAGCCCGGCATTAATAGGCGTTGCTTGGGCGTCGACCATCAATGTTTCAATAAGCACCCAGTCGTTATCTTCAATGAGTGAGGCATTCAGTTTTTTTGGGGAAACTCGATTATCGATAAAAGTAATAACTTGCTTGTCGAGATCTTTGTATTTTTTGCGTTTTGGTTGTTTGAAGGAAAAATGCTTCCACTCCTTTAGCTCAAGCGGATCAGCAACTGAGATATCAAAATGATAGGTAATTGCGTGGTTTGGTTGCATTTCAACGGAGGCTAAACGTGGGTAATTTGCCATAATCAGCTTTTGATTAAAGGTCTCAGCAAAAATGAAATCAATGACGTGATGTTGGAAGAAGTAGTTTTTTATTTTTAATCGAATCTGATTTTTGTATGACTCTTCAACGTGTTGGTTTGATAATGATTCTATAGAAAAATTATCAAATGACGCGTTGCGAAAGATATCAACAGTCTGCTTTATAAGAGCCTCAACAAGGCGCGAATCTATGCCTATAATCACTTTATGCAAATGTGACGATAGCATCATTATTTGTAAGGTAATGTTTTTGTGTAAAACCGTTGCTGGTCGCGTTATTTGTTCTAACGAACCCTGTTCGTGTAAATCGATCATCCAGTGTCTCCTTTTTGCTTTTACATCACTCTACCGACGATGTGACAGTTGATCAACCTTGTTATAAAAAGATTAGCAAAGTACAGCATTTTATTTGCGATATGAAATAACGCGGATGAGAGATGCACTTTATAAAGTGCATCTCTCATCTATAACGGCTTAAGGGGCGCTAAGTTTGCTGATGGCTAGATTAAGTTCTATTGTATCAGGGTGAAGCGTTGGTGGTACTGTTTGGGGTACTGGTGGGGCAACATACAGGAAGCTGCCAGCAGGAGCAAGAGGGTTTCTAGGTGTTCTGGTAAGATCATTAGCAAGAATTTGTGCGGCAGGCTGAGCAGGTATTGCAGGTGTTGCAGGTACTGCTGGTTTACCAAAGCTTGCAGTTTTTCCAGCTGTTGCGGCTGCACCACTCATTGCTTTAATAGCATTAGCAAGTGTTGCATTTAGCGGTCCAGCAGCCTTTGTAGCAGGCGTTTTAGTGAGCTTGGCTGTTGAGAGGCTCTTTGTGAAAGCAATAACGGCATCATCAGCAGCCTTGAGAAAAGCAACAAACATGAGTGTCGCATTGCTCTGAGCAGTAGCTGTATACAAGTTTGCTGCTACCGCTTGAGCAGCACGTTGGGTTGGTGTTGTGCCACTTATGGCTGTCAGAGCATTTGTGAGCGCAAGATTGAGAGCATACACTCCGGTTGTTGCATTTTGAGCAGTGGTTAGGGCTGTTGATACGATTGAAGCGGTGTTGCTTTGCAGTTGAGTCGTTAATGCTTTGATAGTGTTATCTGCTGTTTGCAATGTGCTTACCAGATTTTGAACAGGGCTTATGATCGCTTGAAGGGCATCAGCATCAGGATGTGTTGCTTTAGTGCTATATAGAGCTCCTGCTGCAGTAATTGCGGCTGCATTACCAACAAAAAGCTTATTAATAGTATTGAGGGTTTTGATTGATGCTTGGCTGCCCGCGGTTGCATCGGCATATGCTAGAAGTACAGTGTCTGGTGGGGTTGGGTTACTCAAGCGTTGCGTCAGTGTTTTAACAGTATTGTTAGCAGCTTGAAGAAGCGCTACAAGCGCATTCTTGAGTGCGACTGCGTCAGGGTGTAGTGGTGCTTGTGTCGTAATCGGAACATATAGGCTGCCAGCTGCAGACTGAGCAGCGAGTTGGTCTGTGGTTGGGCCAGGTTGTACGGCAGGTACAGCTTTTTGTGCTGGTATGGCAGCTTGAGCTGGTGTTTTAATCTTGCCATTCTGCATTACAGCTGCCTTCGCGGCGACAGCGTCTTTTGCAGCTATTGCAGGCTTGCCTGGAGAGCTTTGCATGCTAGATGTTGCTGTCGTTAGACCTGTAATTGCTGCTGTGATAGCAGTGTTAGTGATTGTTGTTGGTAGTGAGATAGGGGTTTGGTTGCTTGCAGTAATTAATTGAGCAGTAAGTGTTGTTACAGCAGAGTCAGCTACTTGTAATTTTGTGAGTAATGCTTGTGCTGCACTGCTTAGTGGTGAGCTGATGCTGATGGTTTTTGAGGTGTTTTGATTCGTGTCTCCTGCTGGTGGTGATACTTGTTGCCCTAGGAGTGCAAGCTGTTGTTGAGCAGCCGCAATTTTAGTACGTAATTCAGTTTGTAGATTGATAGTTGCTGCAAATAGTTTTCCATAAGCCCAGGCAGATTGCAGATTTGCAAGGTTAGCTTGTGCGGTAGCAAGTAGAGTTCTAGCAGCTGTAGCGGCTGTAGTATTTGCGGTGACGTTTTGTATTGCGGTATTCAGCCTGGCTATGAGTGCATCAGCAGGAGCTACAGTGCTTCCCTGTGGCGGGGTTGCTGCCGAGGCATAAGCTGGAATAAAGAGAGATGTATCGATGCTTCCTGCCGTTGTTCCTGGGAATGCGATTGCAAGATTAGTTTGTAAAGTAGTAGCGATAGCTTGTGCTGCTTGCAGGGCTGTTGTAATTGACGATGTTGTTGCATTAGGTGGAGTGAGTGCTGCACCCAGAACATCTGCTGCTGATGGCGTGGTAAGAATATTTTGTAGTGCTGTGTAAACCGCAGTAGTTGCTTTGGTTGTTGTATTAATTAATGGTATTTGTGCATTCAAATCAGCCTCATTTAATGCCCTTATGAGTGCTTGGATTTGGCTTGCGTTTGTAGTAATAGCCTGCTGAGCAGCTGCGATAGCATTGCTGAGCGCTGAAATGTCAGGGTGAACGGTTGCTGAGCTGTAGAGGTTGCCAGCAGCTGAAATAGCAGCGGCGTTGCCGGTAAGGGCATTGTTAGCACTATTCAGTTGGGCGATGAGGCCATCACTTGTTTTTGTTGTTCCATCAGCAAGCAGTTTGCTTGCATCATCAAGAGCTTTTTGCGGGGTGTCTGGTGCTATTGGCGCGGTGATTCGCTGCGTAAGAGCTTTTACGTTGTCGGCAGCAGTTTTCAACGAGGTAACTAAAGTAGTATTAGCTGCATTAAGAGTGGATTGAGCGCTAGCGATGCTAGCAGTAAGAGCTGCAGCATTGGGGTGAATAGTGTCTTGCTTGTAGGCGTTACCAGCGGCAGTAATAGCAGCAGAGTTGCCGGTAAGAGCATTGTTAGCAGTTTGCAGCGCATTGATTAAAGCGGTAGCGCCCGTGGTTGGGTTGCCTGCAGCTATCAGAGCAGCTTGGATAGCAGCGGGAGTTGTTGCGCTTGTTAACTGATTGGTGAGATTAGTGACGGCAATGTCAGCGGCATTCAAAGCCCTTATGAGTGCTTGAATTTGGCTTGCGTTGGTAGTAATTTGCTGCTGAACAGTGGTGATGGCATTTGTAAGTGCTGCAGCAAGGGGGTGAGTTGGTAGGGAGCTATAAAGATCTCCTGCTGCGGCGATAGCATCACTGTTGCTGGCAAGAGCATTGTTGGCAGCTTGCAGCGTAGTAATTTTTGGAGCAGCGCCCGTGGTTGTGTTGTTTGCAGCCGTAAGAGCTGTTTGGCTAATAGCTGGTGTTGTTGCGCTTGTTAATTGGGTGGTAAGAGCTTTGACGGCGTCGGCAGCGGCTCTTAAAGTAGAAACTAAAGTAGTATTAAGATCTGATTTAGTTTCTGCAATCGCTGCGGTAAGGGCAGCTGCATCAGGGTGAATTGCAGCACTACTATAGATAGAAGCACCGGCAGCATTTTTAGCAAGGGCTTGAGCAGTAGCATTGCCAACCAAAACATTATTGGCACGTTGCAGCGCTGCATTGATAGCTGTAGCACCTGTGGCAGCATCGTTAGCGGCGGTAATGGCTTGCTGCATCGAGGTAATATCTGTAGCGCTTGTAAGTTTACTGGTGAGATCAGTAACAGAGGCGTTAGCTTTTTGTAACTGGGCGACGAGAGCAGTGTTTAGTGCTGTAGCGTCTGGGTGTGTTGCCAGAGGGCTATACGTTGCCCCTGCAGTAGCCGCAGCGGTAATAGCAGTAGCGTTGCCAGTAAGAGCATTGTTAGCAGCTTGTAGCGCATTGATTAAAGCAGTAGCACCCGTGGCTTGGTTGCTGGCAGTTGCCAGAGCAGCTTGGATAGCAGCGGGAGTTGTTGCGCTTGTTAACTGATTGGTGAGATTAGTGACGGCAATGTCAGCAGCATTCAAAGCCCTTACAAGATCCATAATTTGTTGTGCATTTGTAGTAATAGCTTGCTGAGCGCTAGCGATACTAGCAGTTAGAGTTGCAGCATCGGGGTGAACGGCATCTGAGCTGTAGAGGTTGCCAGCAGATGAAATAGCAGTAGCGTTGCCGGTAAGAGCATTGTTAGCAGCTTGTAGCGCATTGATTAAAGCAGTAGCACCCGTGGCTTGGTTGCTGGCAGTTGCCAGAGCGGCTTGGATAGCAGTTGGGGTTGTTGCGCTTGTTAATTGGGTGGTAAGAGCTTTGACGGCGTCATCAGCAGATTTTAAAGTGGCTACCAGCGTGTCAGCGGCCGCTTGCAAAGGAGCAGGAAGGTTGGCGGGGTTGAAAGTAATATTACC
>CAMDFF010000016.1 GCA_945897315.1 candidate division TM6 bacterium UASB124 | reverse complement strand
AACGACCAATAGGGCTTAAATACTCATGTGGATTAATGGTAACCCATAAACCATCAAGACCGGCAGCTATAATATTATTAATTAAATCGCGCCTATCCTGAGCACGACCCACTTCAGCGGCAGGGTTATTTTCTAATTCTTTATCATCGGATGGGGCAAAAACATCAAGATCCATCCAAGCAATTTTACGTTTATCAAGCTTGTTCACTTCTGGTGCTATAAAAGCAATTTCTGTTGCTGATCGGGGAGGAGTTGGCGAAGGCATTGTATCAATAAGTGCCGTACGCTTTTTTGTCTCTGCAAGATCTTGGGACTGAGCAATACTCAGCACCTCCCACATCATACGATGCACTTGCTGAAGCATTTCCAACCGCAATCCAATATCAATCGGCGTAACATTATAATTTTCAGTAATTCCTGCAAAAGAAAGCACCGTAGATGTCGTGATAAAAATATGGTTCTTACGTATTTGGTTGTACCAATGCAGACCGTATGGCAATGTTTTTTTTACTATGGGAGAGCACCGTGTTAAACGTGGCAATAACGATACATGAGTCCCTTTGCCCGTCAAAACTGACTGCATCTGGTCAACATCAAGCTCTATCCCGCCTAGTGGACCATTCAACGTCGTGTCAAATTCACGGGGACGCGATTCTAAGGGGGTGCCGAGAAAAACATTAGCTACATAAAAAAATGCTTTAGTATCAACTTCACGTTGCGCTGCCTCATCAAGAGAACCAGGCGTTGATGCAAAAGGATATGTCACAACACCCTCTGGTACCTTAAGGCCAAGCTGGGTAAAAATAGGAGCAAGCGCAGGGACTATATTCATCCCTTCGGTTGCTCGCAGAGGTGGAAAAATAAGCCCAACTAACATCCCGGGTTTTTGTGCGGCATGATGCAATGCCTGCAGTACTTTAACGCACACATGTGACTTAGTAAGAGCAGCCAAAAACTCTTGGCCAAAAATAAAAAAAACTGCGCGAGAACGCAATAATGCTAGATCATCTAACGATGAATCTAAAACACGATCAAGCGGACAATAGGTTATGGAGTAACCGAGATTCTCGATAATCTCGAAAACTGGCTTGTAGAACCAAGCCTCGCGTTCAGCGGTGTCAATCACGGTCACGTTGTTACCAACAGCACCATATGCTGCTAGTGAAGCACTACACAATAGTGCACATAAGATTTTTATTTTCATCAAGCCCCCCAGCCAGTTATGGTAATACTATACCGGCTGGGGGGAACTAACTGCAAGAATCAGCTAACTTTGTCTGCCTTTTCTTGCGCACATTTTTGCAAAAGAGCCCTACTGTCTTTATCAAGACAAAAGCGTGCCAGCCGCTCATCGCTACGACTATAACGAATACCAACACAGTCAATACCAAGACTTACAATGGTATCAACAATTGAATCCAGATAATCTTTGCGGTCATCAACGACTATAATTCTCGTTGGCTTTAATTCAAAATGCTGCAACAAAGCCTTAATCGCACGATCTTTAGCATGTGTTTGGCTGCCGATTACATTCGTGTCTTTTGACCCGCCACAAAACATTACGCCATTAACAAAAACATTAGGATGGTTAATAGCAAAAGACATTGGGTCTTTAGCTATAGAAGCTGTTGAAAAATCAATTCCCATAGTTCTCAAATTCTTCAATGTGATTTCAATTAGCTCAAGACGGCGAGCCGTCAAGCCAATAGTTGGAACACCCTTTTTTTGCAACTCCTTAATAATTTTAGCAGTAGCTTTTTCAACCGGCTTAAAAGGCGATTTTAGTTGTGCATCAACATACATTGGCACAACCCATTCTAGCTCTTCGCTAATGAGCTTATACTCTTTTTTGCCATGAAACATCATATGGTTAATCCACTTATTGCTACCAAATTCTGTTGGATGATCAATATGCAACAATGTATCATCAACATCAAAAATGGCCATGCAACCAGGAATCACATACTGTTTTAAATCTTCCATTGAAGCGTGTTCAACAATAGTTTTGCATGCTGGTGGCGCAACAAGAGCCTTGCTTTCATCATCCAGTACATACTGTTTCACTTTTTCATCAAGCTGAGCATAACGAATCCCAACAAATTCAATACCCAAATCTACTGCTGCTTGCTTGACAGCCTTGAGATGACGCTCTTTATCATCTACAAAAACAATCTTCTTAGGGGTAAATGCTGTAGTCTGCAAGAGCGCTTTTAAAGCATCACCCTTGCTATTGGAGCCGCAAAACATAACTCCGTTGTGTATCTTGGCCGGCTCTTTTGCAAGTGAAAACAAAATATTGTATGGCGTAACACTGGTTACTGAGAAATCTACACCAATAGAACTAAGTTGCTGCGTTGTGCTCTCAGTCAAGGATAAGCCTCGCGTCGTTAGTCCCATGACTGGAATATTTTTTTGCTGTAACGTCTGAATAACGCTAACAGTTTCAGCTTCTGCTGGCAATACTGCTGGAGCAGCACGCATACGTGGCTCATACAATGGAACAATAACTTTTATTGCGCCATGATCATCGTGACCAAGAGAGCGTGCATGATTAAACATTTGCGTAAACCAAAAATCATTTATCGCTCCTGGTATTTCAAATACCGTTTCATCTAGATCAAACAAAACAAGCGTATCTTTCGACTTAACATGATCGTGCACAATCTTAATGGATGGAGATTCTATGATGCGCGCAAACCCTTGACTGCCGGTTACCAATAGAAGGACTAAGAGAATATTTTTTATGTACATAGCTGGCTTCCTACAGTAATCTAAAACACTACATTTAACGACGTTATTGTACGCGATTTTATGTTTTTTGCCAATTGCGAAACAAGGAAAAAGTTCATGCTCAATCATTTATTTTTTTTGCTCAGCGTCTCATTACTTCTTACTTCGGGCTGCAGTAAATCAACTATCAAACCCTTACAGGAAATTATTCAACCGTCAGTCCTAGCAAACAGCTGGTACTCACATGACGCAACAACACTTACTGCAGAGCTAAATAACTATTTTTCGCTTGCAGAAAAGCACTTTTCCAGCAATCACAATAATACAAGCGCTGTACAAGCACTCGTCGTACCACATGCTGCATATTATTATTCTGGCCTCTGTGCTGCAACTGCTTATCAGTCATTATTGAAGCCTCAGCCTAGTCGCTTTAGCTTTAGTAATCGCAAAAACAGTGTTATTAAGCGTGTTATTATTTTAGCCCCTTGTCATACCATGTTTCATCAAGGCATCGCGCTACCGTATTACAACACATATGAAACTGTACTCGGTAAAATACCTGTTGATAGCCAAGCCATTAAGCAACTATCCGCTCATCCTCCTTTCGCCATTTTTGGCGAAGCCCATCTCCACGAGCATGCTATTGAAATGCAGCTACCATTTCTACAAAGTGCTATCAATGACTTTAAAATAGTCCCTCTTGTGCTCGGACACTTAACTGATGAAGAAATCATAGCAACAGCTAGAGCACTAGATACAATTATTGATGATCAAACATTAATTGTCGTCAGTAGCGACTTTACTCATTACGGCGATACGTACGACTTTCAACCCTTTACAAAAAACATCCAGCTCAATGTTCGTCGGCTTGATTCCCTCGCAATACAATCGCTCAGCGTGCCATCATTAGATGCTTTCCAAGAGATTCTGCGCTCTACAAAAGCTACAATCTGTGGCAAAGAGCCACTACAAGTACTACTAGCCTTATTTGAGACACATAAATACTCACATGTTCATGCAGAGACAACCTGTTACTACACATCTGCACAAATAATGGGAGCTCGTAATAAGTTGAATGAGACTATTAAACGTGAAGCCTTATTCGCTGTTCAGCCTGATAAAAACTCAGCACAATCAGTAAGCTATGCTGGCATGGTATATCGCAAAGCTCAGCCTCCAGAAACTAATGCTTTTAGCTTCAATGACTATGAAAAAAAAGCCCTCCTGACAACAGCACGAGCGAGCATAGAAAATCATTTTCAAGAGAATCAGCTGCCAGAGCATTTACTATATCCTGTTGTGACACCAGCATTTGAAAACACGCCTGATATTTTTGTGACGCTCAAAATGCCTGATAATCATTTACGAGGATGTATTGGCACGATTGGCACACACAACCCTCTCTATAAGTCTGTCCATGACATGGGTATTTCTGCAGCTTTTAATGATCATCGATTCTTACCGCTGACTCCAGGCGAGCTAGCCGATGCATCAATTGAAATATCTTTACTCACGTCACCACGACCTATCAAGTCACCGCAGGAAATTGTACTTGGAACTCATGGCATTATTCTTGAGAAACATGACCGCGAAGGAACAATGCTTGGATCAGCACTGTTTTTACCAGCCGTAGCACGTGAATGCAAGTGGACACTTGAAGAGACACTTGCAGAATTAAGCATGAAAGCTGGACTACTACCAAGCAGTTGGCAAGACAATACAACATTCTCAGTTTTTGAGACCTACGAAATTAAAGAGACTCATGAGCACAATGAAAAATAATAACTATGTCATTATTGGATCTAGCGCAGCAGGCATTGGCGCCGCAGCCAAGTTACGCGATCTCGATCAAACCAGCACAATTACCTGCCTCACAGCAGAAAGCGTGCCGCCCTACAATCGTTGCCTCCTTGCTGACGTTCTTGCAACAAAAAAAACAGCCGCTAGTATCGGACTAAAGGGTGCCTCTACATTCACCGAAAAAAATATTGCACTCAGATTAAATAGCTTTGTCGAATCAATCGATACAAAGAACCAACGTGTATTAGTGGCTGACGGTCAATCAGTTCCATACGACAAACTCCTCATCGCTACGGGCCGCAGCAGTTGGATGCCTGACATCCCTGGCAATACCCTGCCAGGGGTTATGTCATTCTATGGCCTAACAGATGTTGAAGCAATTACTAACTACATCACAACACACGCCAGCAAAAACATTGTCATCGTCGGCGCTGGACTCACAGGGCTTGAATGTGCTGATGCCCTGACGTCTTTTGCACCCCGAATCACGGTTATCGAAAGAACATCACGTGTATTACCAAGCCAACTAAATAACGATGGCAGTACGTTTCTTATTGGGCTTGCCCACACACAGGGCATTACGATCTTGCCAGAAACAACCATCACTGCAATCGAAGGTATTGGTTGCGTACAGCAAGTACAGCTCAGCACTAACGAGGCACTACCAGCAGATATGGTAATTTTTGCTATCGGTGGGAAGACTAACAGCCAGCTTGGAGCCAGCGCTGGACTTGTATTGCATAACAACGCCATCGACGTTAACAATCGCCAACAAACATCGCAAGAACACATTTATGCAGCAGGTGACGTGGCAACTGTAATTGATCAAGTCAGCATGCAAAAAACACAAAACTGCCTCTGGCCCGACGCCGTTATGCAAGGCATCGTTGCGGCAAACAATATGACAGGAAACGAGAAGCAGTATGCGGGCACCGTGCTTGTGACAAGCTCAACGATTTTTGGTATTACCTTTGTGACAGCGGGCGCCATTGCGCAACCGCCAGCAGGCCTCAAATTACTCGTGAAACAAACCCCTGCCTTTTATCATGCATTTCTAACAGACACCAACAATATTTTAAAGGGCTTTGCTCTCGTTGGAAATGTAGACAATATAGGAGCTCTACGTAAGAAGCTACTTGAAAAAACACCATTATTTTAAGTAGGTAATTTCTAAGCTAATCACGAATAAGACGAGGTTACTGTTTCAAAAAAATTTGTTTGATCTGGTCAGTGCTTACAGGCAATCGTTTCACGTTTTTACAACCGCTTATCTTCATGCTCCGCACTGTAAAACAATACTATTGCAGCAGCCACAATAATCGATGACACAAAAAAGTGCCAGGTAATGTGCTCGTTCAGAAAAAACCAACTGTACAATGCGCCAAACAACGGAATCGAAAAAGTAGTAAATGAAACAAATGTCTCGGAGTACTTATCAAGCAGATAGGCATATAAATTATTACACACCAAAAACTCAACTAAAATCATACCAGAAAGCAGATAAAAGAAGGGCAACATTTCGTGAATAACAATAGGGCCTTCAATAATTGGTACGCTAATAAGGGTAATTATGCCGCCAAGAAACATTGATATGCCATTGACAAGTAGCGGCGAATAATGCCTGTCGTGAACCAATATTCTAATAATAAACCAACCATATGAATAGCAGGCAACAGAAGCAATAACAGCCAGCTCAGGCAACGAAATGAGCATACCAATCGACTGACCTTGTTCCGCTGGCGATGTTGAAAGCAAGATAGGCATAATACCAATAAAGCCAACCAAAAGACCTAGCCATTTTTTCAGCTTCATTTTTTCTTTAAACAGAAACGCCGCTATCAGATACGATGCAAATGGCCCAAAGTTGTACAGAAAGCACGACTTAAAGACAGGCATGTACTGCATGCCCCAAAACTGCATGCCATAGCTGAGCATGATAGAAAAAACACTAACTTGGGCAAACAAGCCCACGTCCTTAAAAGCAATAACACATTTCTTAGGAGTTTTAATGCCCATATACAGGAGCTGTAATAAGCCCCCAATGGTCATGCTCGCTCCAACCAAAAAGATTGGTTTTGTGTACGACAATACAACCTTTGCTACTACAAAGGTACTTGCAAATAATGCATTTAAAAGTACAACCAGATACATGAACCTCTACCCAGTAAAAACTTACAATTTTTTATGATTCTACCGCATGAAACGCTAAGTTATCAAGATAACTTTGAAGAATAAACGCCGCAGCAATAGAATGACTCTTCTTTTTTGCCTCAGGAGATGACGATCCATGCTGTGCATCGAGGGCTCGCTTGCTACTTAGACGCTCATCCCATAATAGCCACGTAACAGTGCGACCCTTCACTTCTGCAAATCGCGCTTCCAATGTATTTTTCAATAATACAATTTTCGTTGTCTGAGCACTTTCTCCGCCTGAAAAAGTTTTTGGGTAACCAACAACAACAACCGAAATAGGTTCTGTCACCAACAACTTCTCCAAAAAGGTCTCAACATCATCAAGATCAACCGTTTGGTACGGCTTACAGGTCATTTTGAGACCGTCAGACAAGGCTGTCCCAACCCAGCGATCACCTAAATCTATTCCTAATGCTTTCATACTTCCCAATACTTCAGGCCCCCGCTTGCCACCATAGTCTGCGCGCCCTACTTTTAGTTCCTGTTTCTATTTTACGCTCTATACTTTAGAGCACTGAGCGAATTTGCCAAATAAAAAGTTATATTTCCCGAAAAAAAAGAAAGAATTGCCGTGTCGCAGATCGAAAAAAACGCACTTTTTGTCATTGACGGGTCCTATCTTTTGTATCGGTCATATTACGCAATCAAGCAGCTACAAACAGCATCCGGCATTCCAACGCAGGCTGTGTATGGCTTTTGCCGTGCCATAAAAAAAATTATTGATGATTTTGCTCCAAAACACTTAGTTATCGCCTGGGACAGCAAAGGAAAGACTTTTCGCCACCACGAATATCCAGCATACAAAGCAACACGCCAAAAACCACCCAGCGACCTCTCGCTGCAGAAAGAGTATATTATACAGTTTTTAACAGCCGTTAAAATAGCCCAAATTGGTATTGATGGCTATGAAGGTGACGATATTATAGCAAGCCTGACCAAAGAATATGCCAAGCATCAGGTTGTCTTAGTCTGTCCCGATAAAGACATGTACCAGCTACTTTCGTCGCACGTCTTAATTTTTGACCCCTTTAAAGAGCGAATCATAGATCAAGATATTTTTGCGGCAGAAAATGGATTTCCTGCTGAGAAAGTGCCATTCTTCTATGCACTTTTAGGAGACTCTTCAGATAATATTCCAGGGGTTCAAGGCATTGGCAAAAAGGGTGCTCACGATCTGGTTGTTCAGTTTGACTCACTCAACGATCTCTATGCAAACCTAGCACTGGTACCCAAAGAACGTACTCGATCTCTCTTGACAGAGCAAAAAGAGCTGGCTTTTGTAAGCTATAATTTATTTTTGCTTAGGCCCCCAGCAATACACCAACGCTTGAGCGATTTGAGTTTCGATCCCAATAATTGGGTAGGTGCTGCTGATCTTTTCGCACAGCTTGAGTTTTCAAGCCTTGTCAAAGACATTCAAAAGCGCTTTCCAGCTACGACAACACTCAAGCACCATCATACTGTAGCTCATAACATGTCGCTTTTCGACCAAATGTCACCTATCGATCAGAATCAAGAAACCGAGAAACCCTCATGGAAACTCAGCGTTGTACAAGATGAGCACGCGCTACACGCCATGATCACCAAGCTCAAAAATGCTGCCTGGATTGCCCTTGATACCGAAACCACAGGCAGCCTTCCCATGCAAGACGAGCTTGTTGGTATCTCGTTTGCCGTTGATATTCATGAAGCATTTTATGTGCCTATTGGACATCACGAAGGCAAGCAGATCGATCGCGCTACCATCTTAGCCGCTCTCAAGCCCCTGCTAGAAAACGCAGATACCACGCTGGTAATGCACCACGCCAAATTCGACCAAATAGTACTTTTTTGCGCTGGTATAATTACCCAACCTGTCATTTTTGACACGATAATTGCTGCTAGCCTGCTACGCCATGGAGACAAAGATCGCATTAACTTAAAAGCGCTCTCCATGACCTATTTAGGCGAGCCAATGCATAAATTTAAAGAGGTGCTCGGCAAGCATCGGACTACATTTGCAGAGGTACCTGTTGATGAAGGCGCACTGTACGGAGCCCACGACGCTCTGCAAACCTATAAACTCAAAATATTACTAGAGAAAAAACTTGCTATCTATCCCTCTCTGGTAAAGCTTTTCCATGATATTGAAATGCCTTTTTACCAAGTGTTACTCCGGATGGAAGAGTGCGGCATCTTGCTCGATCCTGAAAAAATACATACAACAATGCTAGCAGTAAGCCTTGAGATCAAAGAGATTGAAAGTAAAATAACAGCAGCCATTCCTCATAGGCCTGAAGGCACGCACATCAATCTTAACTCCCCCAAGCAAATCGAAGGGCTCTTATTTGATCAATTGGGGTTGCCCGCCGCAAAAAAAAGCGCCAAAGGCAGCCGTTCAACAGACCAGGAGGTCCTCCAAGAGCTTAGCTCAAAACACCCTATTCCCGGACTCATTCTTAAATATCGTGAACTCACTAAGCTCAAAACAACATATTTAGAACCTCTCCCTGGGTACATCAATAAAAAAACTGGGCGCATCCATACCAATTACAGCCAGACACAAGTCGCTACAGGCAGACTCTCAAGCTCGGATCCCAACCTACAAAACATTCCTGCTTCTGAAGGCTTTGGAATGCAAATTAGAGACGCTTTTTATGCCGCTCCAGGGAAAATTTTACTGTCTGCTGATTACTCGCAAGTTGAATTACGTGTATTAGCACATCTTTCGCAAGATGCTACGCTCACCAGTATATTTTTAAACAACCAAGATATTCATACAGAAACAAGCGCTCAATTATTCGATGTCCCCGTCAGCGATGTGACCCACGATCAGCGGCAATTGGGCAAGCGTATCAATTTTAGTATTATGTACGGGATTACGCCTTTTGGACTGGCCAAAGATCTGGGGATCAAGCCAAGTGAGGCAAAAACGTATATTGAAAAATATTTTGAACGATTTCCTGGAGTAGCCGCTTGGATTGAAAAAATAACCGCCCAAGCCCTTACAGACGGCTATGTCGAAACGTGGTACGGCCGCCGACGCTATATCCCAGAACTAGCAGAGCGCAATAAAACACTCTTTGAATCTGGTAAGCGCATGGCAATCAATACCCCTGTTCAAGGAACCCAAGCTGAGATACTTAAACGCGCCATGATCAACATAGACAACGCATTTATGCATAAAAAGCTTGCTGCACGCTTAATATTGCAAATTCATGATGAAATTGTTGTAGAGCTACCAATCAATGAACTAAAAGCAGTTGAAGCGATCGTCCAAGAGCTTATGATAAGCGTCGTTGACTGGCAAATACCCCTTAAAGTAACAATCAGAACCGGTGAAACATGGGCAAAGATCACTAAATAAGGCAAAAGTCTTTGACAATTTCCTAAAAAAACGACAGACTATTTTGCGAGTTTTACTCATTTTATCGAGCATTTGATTCTGTAAAAATAATTTTTTCACCTTGATTAATTCGTTAGGATTTAGCATGGCAACGAGTAAGGGCGGCGGCTCGACTGGTAATGGACGCGATAGTCATTCCAAACGACTTGGATGCAAACGATTTGATGGTCAAATTGTAAATTGTGGAGAAATCTTGGTACGCCAACGTGGCACCAAAATTCATCCTGGTAACGGCGTTATGCGTGGCGGAGACGATACTCTATTTGCTTGCACAGCAGGTAGCGTCAAATTCCACAGCGGTTACAGAGGAAGAAAGTTTATTTCGGTGTTACAAGTAACGCAATAAAAGGGCGGTAACAGAACGGAGAGATTATGTTGACAACAGCTACGGATGCACCAAAGTACAGATTTGACTTTTTAAAGTATCGGTATTTTTGGCTTGTAGTTTCTATTATTTATTTTGCAGTTGGGGCTGCGGCCTACTACGCAAAAGGTGGTTTTTCTTACCACATCGACTTTACTGGTGGAGCTCAGGTGCGAATCGCCTTTGATAAGCCTGCAAATATAGGCGATGTGCGAAAATCAATCAGCGCAGGTGGCTGGAAAGACGCTGTTATTCAAAGCGTTGGGACATCTAACCGCAGCTTTTTGATTACCGTAAGCTCGCAAGAGCCTGACACTGAAGTGCACATTATCAGCGCACTTCATGCTGGGATACCGGGTAATAGTATGCGGGTGGAGAACATCCAGCTAGTTGGAGCAGAAGCAGGTAAAGATACAGCACGCAATGCTGTTATTGCTGTTTTAATCTCTCTCGTTGTTTTATTGCTCTACATCGGCTTACGATTTGAATTTCGCTTTGGGCTTGGTGCAATTGTAGCACTCGTCCATGATATTCTGGCTGTTATGGTGTTTGTTTTACTAGCAGGAGAACCAATCTCCTTGCATGTTTTAGCATCAATTTTGGCAGTACTTGGTTATTCGATGAATGATACAGTTGTTATTTTTGCTCGTATTCGTGAGAACCTTGTTAAGTCTAAAGGCGTTTCTGAATATGATCTCTTTAACTTGAGCATCAATCAAACCCTACGACGTACGCTATTAACAAGTATTGCAACGGCACTTTCTGTCTTAGCAATCGTTGTTCTTGGTGGTGAAACATTGCGTGGTCTCTCAGTTGTTATGTTGGCTGGTATTATTGTTGGTACCTACTCCTCAATCTATATTGCAAGCTCAGCAACTTTGGTAATAAAACCAAAAAACTAGCTATTTATGGGCCGTTTGATTTAAATTTTTATTTGTGCTTTACTGTAATAGTGAAGCCAGAACGTTCGTTCAAACGGCCTAAATCATTGATCTTTAAGACTTCTTTACTGCAGCATTAAGCTTATCTGTGATTTATCATTAATCTCATTTTCTCTTCTTTTCTATTTCTTAGACAGGATTCATTTTCGTAGGGTACGATGGATAATAAAAAAAAATTAGCTCCTTTGGATGCTGAGCAATTTGTTGATGACACCGAGCAATCGCCGGTAGAACAACAACAGCCAACAGAACCACAGGAATCATACAAACCAGCCGCTGAACAGCCGGTACAACAGCAGGATCAGCGCCGCCAACAAAGTCGTCCTCGTAACGATATGCGAAGCGATGCACGCAGACCTCAAAGCGACCGTCGCAGCAGCAATACCAATAGTCGCGACCCTCATAATCGTGACAATGGTAGCCGTGATCCTAATAATCGCGAACAAGGCAACCGAGATCAGGGAGATCGCCGAGATCAAGGAGATCGTCAAGACCGTCGCGACCGCCCACAGCAACAACAAGGGCAAAATAGCTACCGTCCTCAGCTGCAACAACGTGAACAACGCGAACGCGGACCACAAATGCAGCATCAGGACAACCTTGATGAGATTATGGCTCCTCGGCCCATTGAGACCAATGGCCAGCCCATGAAATCAATTAACGTGCAAGAGCTGAAAGAGATGAATATAACAGCGCTTATCACCTATGCACAAGAGCTGAATATTGCTGATGTTGCATCGCTAAAAAAACAAGAAATTATCTTTAAAATTCTCGAGTCACAGTCAGACCAACGCGTTGAAATTTGGTGCGAAGGCATTTTAGAGCGGCTTCAAGATGGCTTCGGCTTCTTGCGCTCTCCAAAATTTAACTACGTGCCTGGACCGGATGATATTTATGTATCGCCTGCGCACATCAAGCGCTTTGGCCTCAGAACTGGTGATAGTATCAAAGGTACTATTCGCAAACCAAAAGAGGGTGAAAAATACTTTGCATTGCAACGCATTGAAAGTATCAATTACGAAGCACCAACACACGTCTCAACTAAAACAATGTTTGAGAACCTTACGGCACTCTTCCCAAACAAAAAATTTAATCTTGAGGGTGACCCAAGTATCATCTCTACCAGAATTATGGACCTCTTGGTACCTATTGGTAAGGGTCAACGCGGCTTAATTGTTGCGCCCCCAAAAACGGGTAAAACGCTGCTTCTCAAAGAGCTCGCAAATACCATAGTCAGAAATAATCCTGAAGTCATCATGATGATTCTACTCATTGATGAACGCCCAGAAGAAGTAACGGATATGGAACGTTCCGTCAAAGCCGAAGTAGTAAGCTCAACCTTTGATGAGTACGCGACACGGCACGTCCAAGTTGCTGAAATTGTGCTTGAAAAAGCCAAGCGCCTTGTTGAGTGTGGTCGTGACGTTGTTATTCTTCTTGACTCATTAACCCGCCTTGCGCGTGCTTATAACACCATGGCACCTGCCTCTGGCAAAGTGCTTACCGGTGGTATTGATGCAAATGCATTGCAAAAGCCAAAACGCTTTTTCGGTGCTGCCCGTAACGTTGAAGAAGGTGGTTCATTAACCATTATTGCAACGGCACTGGTCGAAACTGGCTCTCGTATGGACGAAGTTATTTTCGAAGAGTTTAAAGGTACAGGGAACATGGAAATTCACCTAACCCGCAAACTTTCTAATAAGCGCATCTTCCCTGCATTTGATCTCCAGCAATCTGGTACACGCCGCGAAGAGCTCATGTTCTCTGATGAAGAAATGAAAGCTTCGCTAGTTCTGCAAAAATTCATGAGCACCATGAGCACAAATGAAGGCATGGAGCTACTGATCGATAGAATGCGTAAAACCAAGACCAATCAAGAATTCTGGGAACAGATGCTTAAGAAAAAGTCCTCTTCTGACTCAGGTAAATAAATAATCTATGATCATTCTTGGTATTGAAACATCTTGTGATGAAACTGGTGCTGCCGTATTCGACAGCACCAGTCAAAAATTACGTGGTCATGCACTATTTTCTCAAATTGCAATGCACAAAATCTATGGGGGAGTAGTCCCTGAAATTGCTTCCCGCTCGCAACTTGAAAAAATAGATATAGTAGTAGCTGAAGCTCTTCTTAATGCCAACACCACAATACAAGAAATTGATGCAATAGCCGTCACTAATCGTCCGGGCTTAGTAGGGTCGCTCCTCGTTGGCATCTGCTTTGCCAAAGGCATGGCATTTGCTCATAACAAAAAATTAATTGGTATTGACCACCTAGAAGGTCACATTTTCTCAGCTTTCTTACAAGCTGATGGTAGCATTAACCAAACACTACAATTTCCATTTATTGCATTTTCTGTTTCTGGCGGACATACGGCACTGTACCTAGTAAAAGGATTTGGTGACTATGAAGTCATTGGCCACACCATTGACGATGCAGCTGGAGAAGCCTTTGATAAAATTGCCAAGATTCTTGGCCTTGGCTACCCTGGCGGGGCAGTTATGGAAAAGCTTGCAGCCGAAGTTAATTTTGAAGATTTTTTCACATACCCACGCACTAAAACGTTGCACCATGAGCTCATCACCTTTAGCTTCTCTGGCCTTAAAACAGCCGTTTTATATGACCTAGTCAAGCGAGGCGCATATCAGATGACTACTGGTCCAATTGTCGAAGCGATTACCCCTGAACTTCAGCGCCAGGTAGCAAGCTCACTACTTGTATGCATGGGCGATATCTTTGAAAAACGGGTAAAACAGGCACTCAGAAAATACCCTGAGGTCTCTGCTATAACTTTTGTTGGCGGAGTTGCCTGCAACAAATACCTACGACAACGATTGCTCAGATTATGCCAAAATAATCGTAAACAGTTCGTTGTAGCGCCCCCAGCATTCTGCACTGACAATGGGGCAATGATCGCATTTGTTGGCGGCTATAAGGCTGATCAAGGTCTATTTGACGACCAAGAGCTGGATGTCATTCGGCCATAACAGTCTTTTTTGTTAGTGATTATGTACGCAGTGAGCCGACAACCTGTTGCATATTGTTCTTCAAAATAGCCTCAGCAATAGAGGTTCCTTCTGCTGGTGTCGATAGAATTACGGCATTTTTTGCCAGTAATTCCAAATATGCCATCTCATGCTCAAGTGGACAACGACTATGTGAGGTTAATAAACCAAGCGCATCGCGTACCCACATATGCTGAACACCATCAACTTCAGCACAAGAGCCACACTGTAAAACGGCCTTAGTTCTTGGATGAAAGAACTGCCCAACAGCAAAAATACCATGCAACGTCGACAGCGGTGGCACAAAAAATAAATTGTGAGAGCTATTTTTTGCCGTAACTAATTTATTGACCAATAACCCATACCCAAAACATTCAGGCTGTGACATGTATGCATAAGGCGTGCCCCAGGTATCGTACAACGTTCCTGCAAAAAGACCATTCCCATATGATATCGAACGTGGCTTATAGTCTGGCATACACAGCGTACTGTCAAGCACATCATATGATGGTGCCTGTGGATGCTTAATCACACTCGTACCACGAAAGACCAATGCTCGATTATGCCGCTGCGCAGCTATCTCAAGCCGCAATGTCCGCGCAATAATCCCATTATCTTTCAGGACTGAGGCCTTACCTTGTTTCTGAATTTCTTTGTTGAGGGACTTAACAGCATCTTTTTCGAACATATTTACTAAAGCAGAAATTTTTACAGAGCGTTTAGGGGCACTCACAATAGCAGTTACCTGATTACATGCAAGCAATGCATATAATGATTCCTGCGCAGAATAATGATCGGTTGCTGTAAGAGCTTGCAACACTGTGTCTTTACCACAAAAATTAGTATTGAGAATGCTAGTAATAAACTGATTAATATCTAAAAAGATATCCGCCCAGGGGTTGCTTGTGTCACTACGCGTCACCATCGCTATGGCTCGATTCCACCAACGTTTATGAATAAACATTTCATGCAACATCTCTTTGTGAACCTGCACTAACGTGCTAGCATCAATTACCCTGATATATTTATCCCTAACATCTATAACACAGGTATCATTATTCAATATTTTATCATGCAGAAAGTTAACGCCCTTCTGCAATGTCGTATCATCATCATCTTCTAACGTAAATGCATATCGCAGCACAAAAAGCTCGTACAAGCTATTGGGTATCCAGACAGCGCGCAATGACGAATCAAACTCTTTAATTTTTTTGCACATATGCCGCTGTTCAGCACATGACCGCGGAGCAAAGGTAGTATCTTCAAGCTCGTCTTTAAATGATGAAGAGCCCTGCTCGTAAAATGCCAAGGCTGACGGCCACTGGTATTTGCTCACGGTTTCATAGAGCAGTGCTGCTTGTCTTGTACTAAAATTGCTTTGCTGTAAGGGCGTGATAATCCCATCCACTGTTTTGACAATAAGATACTCTGAGCGTAAAGCCCGAAACACCCCACACACTACCATAAGCATGCACAACAATAATAAGAGTAATCGACGGCCACCATTAAACAACATAAAAGCCCCTCCACAATTAACAAACTAGCCACTAGCGGCTATTCTAGTTAACGTGAAAAGGGCTTATTAGACAAATGCCCCCCATGGGACATTTTTTTCAAATTGAATTATCTTGTCAGCGAAACCAAGACGTTTGTATTTTGCGCCAGCTGCTTTACCTCTTCTTTTACGGTCTCGTGAAATGGCTTTTCATCAAGAGAACAGAGAAGCGAGCGAGCAGATGCTGTAGCTAGCATGCTGGTGCTTACCTCTTGCTTGAGCACAATCGCAGGCAATTTCACTGTTTTTTGGTCTAATTCAACGCGCCACGGCTCAACACGTGACACATGAGCCGGATCGAGCAAAACAATTACACACCCTTCTGGAGCAATCGGCCGTTCAAGATCTAAGCGCTTTTCTTGTTGCCGCCATGTGTCGCCATGAGGCATTTTCTCAAATTCGTAGTAACGATAATTATCATCATGCGCCATGCACACATTTCTAACTGTATTTGTTTTGACAAAGTTTTGCTTAATGTTTTTACAGATCAGCATCGAGTAACGCGTTATTTTTTCATCTAGAGGAATAGAAAAAAATCCCTCTGTATTGGTCATAGTCTCTTTCCCAGAAAAAAGAACCCTGAACTGCGGCATTTTATCTGCACTAACAACTTCAGCCTTAATACAACCGCGCATTTCGGCAGCCTGCACCATGCCTAAAAAACAGATTGCATAGGCAACAACTAAAAAACGTAGTACCTTTTGATGAGACATCACTAGCTCCTTTAAACAATTGATTACGAGTAGCATTATGAACATTTTTAAAAAAATTAGCTCCAGTATAACTAACTCACTTCTAAACGGCTACTCAGTCCATGGCATCAGCCTCGCAACGAGCGTAGGCGTATACATCGCTTTTTCGCCTTTCCCCGGCCTGCACAGCGTTATGATTCTTGCCAGCGCATTTTTATTTCGCATACACCTACCAACCGTATTTTTAATTGCTTCGATAAACAACCCATGGACAATGATCCCCTTCTACTCGTTTGATTATCTCTTTGGCTATGCAATTGTACACGATTTGTGTTGTCTCAGCCCATCACTCACCTTTTCTGCCAGCAACCTGCACGCTTACTGGCCAGTATTAGCCAACACTTTGTCAAAATGCATAGGATCTGGTAGCATATGCGTGTGGTCATTCCTCGTTGGTGGCAATGTTGCAGGCATCATTGCTGCGCTTGGCTGCTATCCACTTGTAAAAAAATTATTGCACCGCAAACACTCAAACCTTAAGCAATCATGATCGTTATAGCAACAAACAGACGCGCTTTTTTCGACTACACCATCGATGGTATTTATGAGGCAGGCATTGTCTTGCAAGGCGATGAAGTTAAATCTATCCGTGCCAAGCAAGTCTCACTCTCAGATGCTTTTGCTATTGTAAAAGATGGGGGGCTTTATTTGCTCAACTGCCACATTGCGCCATACTCCCATGCGTTTGATAAAAAAGACACTTCACGCCAAACCAGGCAGCTACTGTTACATAAAAAAGAGATCAATAAACTCATTGGTGCGATCTCCCGGCAGGGGCTAACACTGATACCTCTTAGAATGTACTTTAACACTAGGGGTTTTGTAAAAATTGAAATAGGGCTTGCTAAGCACAAAAAGAATGTTGATAAAAAAGAGCAAATCAAAGAGCGTGATATCAAACGTGAAACTATGCGTGATTTAAAAATTAGACTGTAATTTTTATGATAATTGGCAGCAAATTATATCGCATACAAAGCACTGACGACTCCATGGCATGGGCACGATCGCTCATCCATGAAGCACCAGATGGTGCACTATTTCTTGCCGATAACTACACACATGCACGCGGCAGACAAGGACGTGTTTGGCAGATTATGCCAGGCCAACTGATGGTCACCATGATCCTCAAGCCACCACTACTCAAAGTTATGCATGCCGACGATTTCGATGTACGCCTCAGCCAACTAAATATGGCAATTGCACTGGGCATTGTAAGCCCCCTCAAGCAGTATGGCGTTTCGCTAAAATGGCCAAATGATTTTGTCGTTGACCACAAAAAGCTTGGCGGTGTCTTGATGCAAGCAGTGTGGGAAAATAATAGCCCCTGCGGATTGATTGTCGGCTTTGCCATTAACGTCAACAACACGATTACTCCAGAGCATGAACTCTACGCAACTGCTACAAGCGTCTGTATGCTATCGGGCTCAACCGTCGATATGCGAGCACTCTACAAAGAGATCATCGCTAATCTCGATGCCTGGTACGCTGCATGGCAGCAGCTAGCTTTTGGCTCCATCTATAAAGCCTGGCGCCAAGAACAGCTATACCTTGGCAAGCAGATTACCGTGCATCAAAAAGATGGGTCTGTGTGCGCGGGGATGGCTCAACAAGTGATGCCAAATGGTGATCTTGTGCTAGCCCTTGACGGGAAAAAGCAACAGATAATCTCCTTCTACCAGGTCGAAGAAGTTAGGCTCATGCCCTAAAATGTAGTAAAAACAAGCATTAAAAAAGCGCGCATTGTTTAAACAATGCGCGCTTTTTTATAAACTTAAATCACAATATTTTTATATGCTTGTTGGGATACAACCAACAGCCTGCTGCGAGCAGAACTGCGTTGTTACATTGCGAGCAAATAAAGCAACTGACGAAGCTATATCAAGCCCTTCGCCGGTAGTATCATCACCATTACCAATCAGTAACTGGCGTATCATCCCCGTATGCCGTGGTGCCTGCACTAGCTTAAGCTGATCGTGCTCATCCATTTTTGCAAGCTTTTTGATCTCTTCTAAAGCATCGGTTATTGAACCAAGCTTATCAATAAGTTTTAGCTCTAATGCACGCATACCGGTAAAAATCTGCCCGTCAGCCCATGCAGTGTGCTGTTTAGCATCAAGCTTGCGTGCTTCTGCGATTTGCTGAACAAAACACTGATATTGGTCATCAGAAAGTTTTTGAAGGTAAAGACCCTCTTCAACCGTAAGATCTTTTGTCATGCTGCCAGCAGTTTTATACTTACCAGCCTGAACATATTTGCATTCCACATGCCAGTTTGCTAGCAATTGACGAATATTAGCAAGCTCCATATAAACCCCAATACTACCAATCAATGATAGAGGACTTGCAATAATAGAATGAGCCGCAGCAGCAATGTAATAGCTGCCTGATGCGCCAACATTTTCAACCAGGGCAACAACCGGCTTTTTTTTAGCAAAGTGCTTAACCTCATTAAAAATAGCCTGACAGCAGCCTGAATACCCGCCGGGAGAATTGATTCGTAAAATCAGACCTTTAACGTCTTCATCTTTTAAAAATCCATCAAGTCGCTTGGTATAATATGCAGCATCAGCAACCATACCATTCACAGAAAGAAGAGCAATGTGTGTTTTGGGATGGGTTGTATTATCAAATATTTGTTTGACGCTCACAATAATTGCTGGCACAAACTGAATAATAATAAAAACAAAGAAAAGCGCTTTAACCGCTTTAAAAAGAGAACTAATCATACTTTGCAGCTAGCCTCGGTGTTGATCTCATCGCTCTTTCTTGTTCTCGCGTACTTCGCGCATTCAACAATCCAGGGAGAGCGGAACACATCCCCTGTCACCGTAATTATATGAAATAACAGTGAAAAAAAACTTACGCAATTTTAATATTGTTACACAAGACTTCTTTAGACTCAACACGCTCACCATTTGGACGGTAGCTTGTGATGCAAAGCTTGTCTGGATCATGATCAAGGTGTGTAACCACAACCTTCGTAACATCGCTAGCACTAGCTTTACGAGTAGCAAGTAACGCAGCATCCCCAGTCTTAACAACTTCAGACTTACGATGATATTCGTTAAAGTAGGCTCTCACCGAAACAGACTGTGGGCTATAAGAACAAACAACTCGCTCAAGAGACGAGGTGCTGTTTTGTCGCACTTCTTGGATGTTTTTCCAAGCATCAGCAACAACACGCTGCTCAACAGACTCCACAACACTATGTGACTTGGTATTTATAACCTTTGGTTTCAATACGCCTGTCGCTGGCTGGTCACTCATTCCTGCCGATACACTCATGATAGACAAGAGAAGGATACCAGAATATTTATGACCTATCATACATTTCTCCATCACGGGTTATGATCTAGATTGAGATAAAGTACGCACACATAAAATCATTACCCTATTTGTCATTACAACTATGAATTGCTTTGACTACAAAAATAAAATAATGAAAAAATATGCTTCTGCGTTAGCACGTATTTTTTTAGAAAAAACACACAGAAGACTTTACCTTGCGCTATTTACGCCACTATTTGGGTATATGTCATTAGGCCCATAAACATTAACCTAAACATTTGAACCTGTCAAATCTGCCCCACTAGCCACCGATATACCTGTTGCATATCATTATGCAAAGCAAGCTCTGAGAGGCCCTTATCAGCAAACAATTGCAATACCGCATGAGGATCTGTTCCAAGCTCAACTACCATTACAGGTAGATGATGTTTGGCAAGAATGCTATTTTTTTTAATCTTTCCAGGCAATTTTTTTGCTATTTCTGCATACAAAGCGAGGCCTTGCTGCTCTGCTTTGAGCGCTCGCACATCTTCCCACAGCGCCACTTCAGGTTGTAGTTGATCATACTCAGCAGCACTAATATAGGGAGGATTGCTCACTATCAAATCATACTCCTGGCCAGCAGGCACCCCTGCCCATAAATCTGCACAAACAAATGTGACATTGCTTAACCGATTATCAGCTGCATTGCGCTGCGCAAGAGCAACCGCTTCTGGTGCAATATCCACTCCAAGCACCTGAGCCTGCGGAAATGCTTGTGCCAAGGCTAATGCAATACACCCAGTACCTGTGCACAAATCCAAAATACGCAACCCCTCATGCCGCACAGGATGGAGCTGGGCAACCAGCCAACTCACCCACTCTTCAGTCTCTGGGCGAGGGATCAGCGTTGGCGCTTGCACTGCAATCGTAAGGTCGCAAAATGGTACACTACCAAGGAGGTATTGCAGTGGCTTACGAGCAATAACACGCTGCAATACAAGATCTGCAAGCGCTGCTGCCTGCGACACAGAAAGCGCAACTGTTGCCTGCGTTAGTATGTGTGCTTTTCGCTGCCCAAGAACATGCTCCAATAACTGCCATGCCTGGCTTGTCGCCTCAGCAGGGGAGTCACAGACAGACAATAATTGCGCGACAAGATCATTGATAAAAGATGCTCTTTGCATATTACATCGCCAATAAATCGGCAACAACATTGCCTAGGCTTTTGAGCGTTGCCAGGTCTTTATTACGTCGATCATGCAAGCCTTTTACGTCATGCTCAGCTGCCAGCATACTTGCACTATTTTTAAGCCCATCCGCAGCCTTCAGGAGCTCATTAAGCACCTGAGCAAGCGTAGCTTCTTCTGCTACAAGCTCTTTTGCAAAATCAAGCGTCGATGGGTTAAGGTTTTTGCTATGATCAGCCATTGCTTTTTTGAGCATACTGCGCAGCATACTCCGTGACTCTTGCGCCTGTGCTTTTGTCACCAAATTAAGTGCTGCCACCAAATCATATTGCTCTGCCCAAAACAATGATCCAAAAAGCAGTTCAGCTTTCTGTAAATGCTCATATGCCGCAGGGCTACCAAGACCCCGAAGAAGCTCTGGTGTAAGGGCCATTGTTTTTGATGTATGCCTGCCAATCAAATCATTAAATGATAGGCTAGATGCCTTATCAAGTGCCTTGCTTACGCGCTTTCTAGCATCTTTGAGAGCTCCCAGGACACTACGCGCCTCGACAGCAGAAATCATTAGCAACAGAACCATACCATAGCGAATTTTCATACTATTTCTCCACTCTTATCCGTTAAGTAAATTATGTACATATTCTTGCGCACTAAACGGCTTAATATCTTCAAGCGCTTCCCCAAAGGTAATATATGCCAGAGGGACTCGTAATTTTTGCGTAATCGCAAACACAATCCCACCCTTGCCCGTACCATCTAGCTTGGTTAATACAAACCCATTAACCTGCGTTGCCTCATGAAAAACTTCTGCCTGTGCCAAGCTATTTTGACCAAGCATTGCATCAATAGTAAGCCACGTACTAATGGGCAAATCGCCTAGCTGGCGCTGAATAATTTTCTTAATTTTTTCTAACTCTTTCATCAGATTCACTTTTGTCTGCAACCGACCAGCTGTATCAATAATAATATGATCATAGCTATCGGCTTTAAACTGCGCACACGCATCAAATATCACTGAAGCTGGATCCTGATTTTCTTTGCCAATCGCAATCGCCACCCCAATCCGCTCTGCCCATATTGCCAGCTGCTCTGGCGCGGCTGCTCGGAATGTGTCCCCCGCAACGACGAGAACTTTTTTGCGATGCTGCTTCAACAACGATGCGTATTTAGAAATAAACGTTGTTTTTCCACTCCCATTAACACCGACCAATACCAAGACCCGCGGCAATAACGCAACTGGCTGAGTAGGCTCTAGTATTGCAACTAATATTTTTTCAAGTGCTGTCTTTGCCTGAGCCAGATCTGTTACCGCAACTCCCTGCATTGATATTCTCAGCTGTTCAATAATATTTTTTGTCGTGGCAATGCCCGTGTCAGCAGCAATAAGCACTGTTGAAAGCTGCTTCAGGAATGCTTCATCAAATACTCCCTGACCAAATAGCATCTGCATGCCCTGGGTAACGGAGCTGTATATTTTTTTAATTTTTTCTTTAAGAAAGTTAAACATAGGTATAAACCCCTTACGACTGTAGTGAAAAATCTGGTTGGTCCCCAGTATAGAAAAAGTATGAAAAAATATCCCCCCTTTTTTTGTTTTTTGCCCATCCTCCCAGCATAGTTAGCATCATGTGAAAAGCATGAGCTAGTCGATACAT
>CAMDFF010000015.1 GCA_945897315.1 candidate division TM6 bacterium UASB124 | reverse complement strand
TTAATATTAATACTAAAATACTATTGTTTCAGCCAACAAAGACTATTAAAATAAAAAACGAACAAGAAGGCATCACTAATGAAAACATTATTGTCTATTGTAATCTTAACCTCCACGTTCTCTCTCATACAACCATTGACAGCGTCAGCTCCCAGGCGAGAGACAGCTGCAGCTTGCTCACTAAGCGATATGTCTTATGAGAAAAAATATGCTCTTCTTACAAAAACTATTGAATTAGCACATAAACAAATTGCAGCAAATCCCAATATTTCAGCCATAAATGCTGGCAGCTCAAATGATTATAATGACGAAAGCCTAGGGTTTGCTTGGTGCGATTGCGAGAATGCCCCTAAAGCCTTAAGAGAAGAAACCATCAAATACCTAGCTCTTTGGTATGATCACATGCACGGCAAGGACAAAGATTCAAAAACGTTATACCACGTTGAATTTGGAGCAGGAAAACTGCTACATTTGTTTTTATTTCGTCGCTGTTTAGAAGCTCTTGGCTTTATGGATGTTAATCTTATTGCAATTGATAATGCTTATGGACCGCGAAAAGGCGTGCCGTCTTTGATGGCACTGAAGGCAAAATATGGATGGCTATGCCTTGAAACAGACGCATGCCCTCTTGTTCTCTTGTCGTCAGTCAGTCAATTAGAAGAAAGGTTAGGACGGGATAAAGTGACCTCCTGCTCTACTGTTGATCTAATTCCTGGTCCAGCATTAGCAGAAACAGGCGACAAGCAGTTACTTTACCCCGTCACAGAAGGCGGTATTCCGTACTTTAAAACAGGAATTTTGCCAACCGATGACACCATGCAAGAAATTATTTTAGGTGCCACACTAGCCAGAATAGCTAGATTGTCGAGCTCAAAAAGCGTCCACATTGTATGCGGAGGAGACACAAGAACATCTCCTGCTGCCATCAAAACAATGATCATAGGAACGAGCATCAGCTTTCAACAAGCATCGCACGCTAAATCAAGCATGGTTGCTGCTCAACGAGTACCGTTTGTAGCAACATCACCAAGCCAGCTTTTTGAAATATTTTAGCCTAGATAACTGAGATGAAAGAAGGGTGGCATTAATGCACCCTTTTTTCATCTCAGTTGCACATATTTAGCGCTTTAAAAAATAGACATTTACGCCGAATAGCCGCCGGGTAGTAAAGAGTAAGCCGAGAATACCAACAGCAACGGTAATCATATAAGACCAGAAACCAATACCCGCTACGAACCAGTTGTTCAAAGATCCTGGCAACAATCTCAGTAAAAATGCTACCAGAGCATATGAGCCCATGCCACACAAGACTAGCTGTAACAGGTACCGCATGACAAACAGCGCATAGGGCTTAAGGTGAAAGTTAACCTGATGCTTGAGCTTCAATAGCGAAAAGAGCGCAATGGACATAGCGATTGCCGAAATACTGTTTGCTGCTGCAATTCCATTGGCACCCCAATAGTACATCCCCACCACATCGCATACAATATTAATACCTGCGCACATTGCTGCAGCTTTGGTTGCCGACCAGGTATCTTTAAGCGCATAAAACATGCTCAAAAGTACTTTATTCAAGCAAAGAAACAGTAGTCCCACCAAATAGAGCATTAATATAATGCCGCCCTGATGAATCTGTTCTGGGGTCGCTTTGCCATTGAGCAAAAAAGCAAACAATGGCTCTGCTGCAACAATGAGAAATATGGTTGCAGGAATAATAACCCACGTTACAAGCTTGGTTACTTCTAAGAGATAAAAGTGCAGGCGACGTGGCGCATACAAAACAAGCCGAGAAAAATGCGGTAAAAGAACACTGGAAAGGGCTACCGCAAACATACCTAGGGGGATATTCATAAAGCGGGCCCCGTAGTACAAAAGAGATACCGAGCCCTTTGGCAAAAATGAGGCAATGCTGCCACTCACAAATAAGTTCAATTCAAAAATACTGACACCAAACAAACAGGGGAAGAACTTAGTGAGCACAGTTTTAAAAGCTGCTTTTGCCCCTGCGTCAATAGCCCCGAAGGTAAATCCCTGCACAAAATACATGTAAAGATGCAGCAAAAACTGAATAAATGCCCCAAAAATTACCCCACCACACAAATACGTTGCTGGTAAGCCATAGGCCAAGCACAGAAGAAGCGTGCCAATGAAAACGACGTTCCAGAGAGGGGTTCCTAGAGCTGGTACAAAGAAATGGTTTACTGAGTGTAATGCCCCACCAAGCAGTGCGCAGCTCGAGATAAAAAGTAAGAAGGAAAATAGGATTTGCAAGAACGGTACGGCATAATAAATTTGTTCCGCTGAGAAACCTGGGGCTACAACATTAATAACCCATTCAGCTTTGAACAGTACAAAAACGTACATCAGCAAGATAATGCCTTCAAAAAATAAAAATGAAAGCGTCATGAGTCCACTTGCCTCGCGCTTATTATTTTCTTTGACGGTCTTGACTATCACCGGCACGAAAGAAGCACTCAGCGCACCCTCTGCAAAAACATGTCTGAAAAAATTAGGGATCCGAAACGCTGCAATAAATGCATCTGACACTGCACCGACACCAAAGTAGCGCACCATCAAAAATTCGCGGACGACGCCAAGAATACGACTACAAAATGTCAAAATCGCAACTTGGATAGTTTTTCTTACAAGCGATCGCTTGCTCAACTGCTGGCTCATACATTCCCCTTAAATTTTTAACCCGCTCTTCAAACCCTGGCAATAAGTCGTTCAAGACTAGCGGAAAAATGATAAATTCGTGCGTTATTTTAGCATGAAATCATATTTGTTTAAGCAGCAAATCAACTAAAACTATTAGATGTATGAACACGAGTGGAAAAACTAATTTTTATAGATTAGTCAATTTGATTGATTTTTCTATTTGAAAATTATTACAATCAAGCTAGGAAGTAATCTTAGTTAGAATTTTAAAAATTAGTGAAACCCATACAGCTTTAATGGAGCTTTACGATGAACCAAAGCATAATAGTATTGATGGTGTGCTTTTTATGGAACGCACCAGAAAAATTTCAGCTGCATGCTTCAGCCCCAACACCTAGCGATGCAGCAAGTAGCACAGAAGCACCATTGATAGAATGCGGTATCTGCTACGAAGAAAAACCGCCTGCAAGCTTTTACATGCTCGATTGTGGCCATCGCTATTGTCTTTCCTGTGAAGAGAAGCAAGCCTCCAACACACCAACCGAAACATGCCCGCTATGCCGCAAACAATTTCCCCTGCCAGAAAATTCTATTGAATTAAAAGAACGGGAAATTGCCATATTTTTACGAGCCGCGGAATCTGGAAAAATTTTTATAGTGACACAATTCTGCTCTTTTCCAGGAAATGATATTAATGCAACGGAAATACCAGGTCATTCAACAGCCCTGATGTATGCCGCAGCAAACGGACATCTTCCTATCGTTAACACATTACTAGAAAATCCAAGAATCTTAGTAAATGTTCCAACAGCAAGAGGCGAAACAGCACTGATGTTTGCAATCAGCTATAGACAGGATGCAGTCGCACATGCGCTCATAAATGCAGGAGCGAATGTGAATGCAGAAAGCACCACCCAGCAAACGCCTCTCATGCTAGCAATAGAGAAAAATAATACCTCTATGGTAGCTACTCTCCTCAGCCAAAGCGCCTCTCCCAATGTACAAGATAATACTGGCAAAACACCACTCATATGGGCTGTCGAAAACCAGCAGCTAGAGATAGTTACGATGCTGCTCACAGCAGGAGCTGATGTTAATATTCCGGATAGTAATGGGAACTCAGTTTTTATGATTGCCGCTGGTGGCGGATTTCTAGACATAGCGAAAATCATTCTAGAATCACAGCCTGAGGTTATCCATGCAAGAAATACAAAGGGACAAACAGCATTGATGATTGCTACAGATAATTGCTGGCCGAGCTGCACAGAAATGGTTAATTTTCTAGTGCAAAAAGAAGCTGATATTAACGCTCAAGATGCACAAGGAAAAACTGCACTGATCCATGCTACAGAGAAAGAAAATGATGTGATAGTGCTATGTTTATTGAATATTTCGGGAATAGAAGTAAACATACTTGATACTTCTGGCCGGTCCGCTCTTATGCATGCTGCACAACTCGGCTATCCCAATATGACTAAGTTATTATTAGATGCTCCAGGTATTAATGTTAACCTACAAAATGAGCGGAAAGAGACAGCTTTGATGTACGCAGCGTGCGCTAGTGGAATAAAATGGCACAAAGCTGAAATAGTAACACTCCTGTTAAACAAAAGGGCCAACCCTAACGTTACAGACACCTCAGGGTTTACTGCTCGGCAGATAGCAGAGAAAGGCCCAATGGAAGATGTTATTGCTAAATTTAGGGAGTACAATGAGCTGAATGGTATTGCTGAAGCAAAATAATTAATTTGCTAAATTTATTGCTCGATCATGCAAGCGATAAAACGCCATGGTCGAGCAGATACACATGCTGCATGCGCTTATAGACCGCCGCGTCGTGCGAACAGATAATAACACCCATGCCCCAGGCTTTATTTGCAGCCAGCATAACATCAACAATCCGCTGTGCGTTTTCGGCATCCAAATTACCCGTCGGCTCATCTGCCAATAAAAACGCCGGCTTATTAAACAACGCCCGCGCAACAGCAACTCGTTGTTGTTGGCCACCTGAGAGCTCAGCTGGGTACGCGAATGATTTTTCTGACATCCCTATCATCTCTAAAAGCTCTTCTGCCCGGATCTGACACTCGTACTGGGATATATTTTTAACAAGCCCCGGGAGCATAATATTTTCAATGACAGGCAACTCATTAACTAAATAATGAGTCTGAAAAACAAACCCAATGGTATTTTGCAAAAAATCACGGCCTAGCAATCTTATGGATACATCTTCTAGCAGCACATCACCAGCAGTAGGACTATCTAAACCGCCGAGCAAATGAAGTATCGTAGACTTACCACTACCCGAAACACCGTGTATGGCATACGTCTGCCCTTCTTGAAATGCACATGTTACGTTTCCCAAAACAGCAACCCCCCTGCCAGGCAGCTCATATGATTTTTTTACCGATTTTAGGACAAGTTTTTTTAGACAATCGCTCATAGGTCTCTTTCATTAAGCCTGCATTTTATGCCTTACATTCGCATAAGCTACGAAATCTTGCAACCCAAAATCAAAATCTTCTACTATGTCAATAGGACACCGCAGCAACCCTCACAGGTTGTCCCACGCCAAGAAGAAGGCATTCTGGCTGGCATGGGACGCGGGCAATCGATGTAATCTGCGCAAATTTTGAGGGAGGGGAAAATTATGTCACTTCATAATCGCGACCATAACGCCGAAATGGATATACCTAACGTTCTACCAGTAGTACCAACAATCGATGTTGTGGTTTTTCCACACATGGTTGTACCGCTACTTATTTTGGATGAAAAAATTATTAAGGGCGTCGAGGCTGCCCTACAGGGATCTAAAAAGATTTTACTTCTTGCAGCACGGCAACAAACAGCTGATTATCATGGTCCGATTGGCATTCACGACCTGTACCAGATGGGAACAGTCAGCACGATTATGCGCGTGATGCATCTGCCTGATGGTGGCATTAAAGTCTTAACCCAAGGAATGTGCAAAGCACACGTTGCCGAAGTTATCTCAGACCAAGAGCTTTTGCAGGCTCGAATCAATATCATTAACCCTGAAGAGACACTCCAAGTAGAACCAGATGTCCTCGATGTTCATATTAAAAATTTACTAGCAATTGTCGAGCGTATGGCAAGCAGCGGCCGTATGTTTAGCCAAGACTTTCAAGCAATTTTGGCACAGATCCAAGACCCTGAACGCATTGCAGACTTCATTCTCTCCCACCTCAATCTCAATGTTGCCCAAGCGCAAGTTCTTCTCGAAAAAGAAAATATAGCCCTTTTACTAGAAGGCATTTATAACTTCTTGCATACCGAGTATGAAATGAACTCGATGCAAGAGCGTATTCGTAGCAATGCACGTGATTCTATCAATAAATCACAACGCGAATATTACCTACGTGAGCAACTCAAAGCTATTCAAAAAGAGTTAGGTGAAGAGGGCGACATAGAAATTGATGACCTCAAAGATAAAGTCGACAAGCTTGCCCTTTCGCCAGAAGCTCGTACTGAAGTGCAGCGCCAAATGCGTCGCCTAGAAAAAACGCCACCTGATTCCATGGAAGCTACTGTTATCCGCAACTATTTAGAATGGGTAGTTGCAATGCCATGGGGCCACCAGACAAAAGACCATGCAAGTATTGAGCATGCAAAAGCAGTACTCGATCGCCATCATTATGGGCTGGAAGAAGTTAAAGACCGTATTTTAGATTTCTTATCCGTACGGTTTTTAAAGCAAGATTGCCATACTCCTATCTTGTGTTTGTTTGGACCGCCTGGAGTTGGTAAGACATCACTCGGGCAGTCAATTGCAGAGTGCCTAGGCAGGAACTTTTTTAGACTTTCATTGGGTGGCGTATACGATGAATCAGAAATTCGTGGCCATCGCAGAACGTACGTCGGCGCAATGCCAGGCAGATTTATCCAAGCCGTCCGCAAGGCTGGCAGCTGCAACCCAGTAATTGTTATCGATGAAATTGATAAAATCGGCATGTCCAATCGTGGTGACCCATCAGCAGCGCTTCTTGAAGTACTTGACCCGGAACAAAATGCTGATTTTTATGATAACTATTTGGGCGTACATTTCGATCTTTCAAAAGTCATGTTCATCGCTACCGCAAACGACCTAGGGAGTATTCCTGGACCATTACGTGACCGCATGGAAATTATCCAAATTTCCGGCTACACAGAAGAAGAAAAGCTTGAAATAGCACGAACACACCTGGTTCCCAAAGCCATTAAAAATTGTGGCCTTGAGGGGAAAACATTTGAACTTTCAGATAATACACTCAGAATGGTTATTCACAACTACACGAGAGAAGCTGGGGTACGCGACCTTGAACGCAACATTCAAAAACTATGCTCAAAATATGCCCGAGCTCTCGTTGAAACAAATAAGATGATACTTTTAACGACAGACAACCTTCATGAGTATTTGGGGCCATCAAAGATCAGTGGCGATACCATTACCCTTGCACACAAAATTGGGGTTACAAACGGACTTGCTTGGACGCCTTATGGTGGTGATGTGCTTCAAGTTGAAGCTGTTCTCATGCCTGGTAGCGGTAAGTTGTTATTGACCGGCCAACTAGGCGATGTCATGAAAGAGTCAGCGCAGGCAGCAATGACCTATGCTAAATCGCACGCAGACAGCTTTGGAATAGGTCCAAAGTTCTTTACTGAATATGATTTACATATTCACTTGCCAGCTGGCGCGATTCCAAAAGATGGTCCATCAGCAGGCATCACCCTCCTCTCATCAATCTTATCAGCATATACCAATCGCGCTATTAACGGCGAATTTGCGATGACTGGTGAGCTTAATTTGAGAGGCGAAGTACTACCGATTGGTGGCTTGAAAGAAAAAATCTTGGCCGCTAAACAGCATGGCCTTAAAAATATCATAATTCCTAAATCAAACCAAAAGGATCTTGCCGGCATGGATAAACTCTTTGAAGGTATCCAGATTCTATTTGTCGATAACGTCAGCGAAGTGCTTGATCACGTGCTGATGCCTCACATAATACGCTAAACGTATTTCTGGTTTGACGGGCTGCCCAAGGAAAGGCAGCCCGTTTCTTTTTTATGATTATTGTAGGCTACAATTCTCAGATACTTGAGAAGAGCCAATCATGACCGATCCGCCACAATAGATTTTTGCTAGCTCCACCAAATGCGACTGAGGCGTGCCGTCGTCAGTACAAGCAACTAATCGCTTCTCTAGATAAGTTGACTCAGCGGAAAAGCTAGTAAAAAGTTTTTCTTTAGCATTCAATTCCTTATCAAGGAACCAAGCTAGCACAAACATAAACGCTTTCAAGCGCGCTTCTTGACATAAACATGATTTATAATAAAAATGCAAATGCATTCGCAATAATGTCTTTCCATCACTTATTTCATGGGAAGACGAAAGCCAGTACATCTTGAAACCATCTACCTCAAATATACATGTATCTCTCAAGCAACGATGAACCTCTAAGGCTATCTCCAGCTCCTCTGGATTCACAGATGATGTGTCACTGCAAGCGGCTATCGCTTTCAAAACAGCCTGATATTGGGTTATAGCAGCGGCAAATTCTTCGTCCGACCAATCAAGACTCGGCACAGGGAGGCTGTCTTCATCCATTTCATCGCCACCGAAACTTCTTGCTGCTGCAGCATCACTAGATGCACTCAGCTGAGCAGAAAATGCCACAAAACTCAATATCAATAAGTACTTCAATATTTTCATGTACAATACTTTTTCATCGTAAAAAGATTAATAAATAATTACTCAAGGTTGGGAATAGTACTATAAAAAAACATGCGGATCAATATGCCAAAATTATTACTTGCTTTATTATATTGACTAGCAAGCGATTATCGCACATTCTTGACAAATCTACCAATGAATTGGTTAATCTGTCAAGAATTGAAGCATAGCGCTTACAGATCAATATAAAGGAGTACCATGATCATTCAAAGAGATTTGCATCAGCACTTGCTCACAGTTGCCAAGTTTTTTCCCGTCGTTGCTATTCTTGGGCCCCGTCAGTCAGGCAAAACTACCTTAGCTCAACTTGCTTTTGCTGATTACAAATACATATCTCTTGAAGATTATGATACACGTGAACAAGTAGCCAGCGACCCGCGTAAATTTTTACAAGATTGCAGCACAGCTACTGGCGTTATTTTAGATGAATTCCAGCATGTCCCTGAAATACTTTCATACATCCAAACCTATGTTGATAAGCACCAGCAACCTGGCTTTTTTATTCTCACTGGATCACAGAACTTTTTGGTAAGCGAAGCAATCTCGCAGTCACTAGCAGGTCGAATTGCTATCATGACGCTACTACCTCTCTCAACTAACGAGCTCAAACAAGCTGGGCTACTGCCCGAGCGTTTTGAGCCACTAGTTGCCACAGGCTTTGCTCCTGCGCTCTGGAGCAAACAAGTACCACCTGCTGACTGGTATCGTGGTTTTTTAAAAACCTATATCGAACGTGATATTCGTCACATTAAAAATGTGCATGATCTCGGACTATTCAGAACCTTTATGGCACTCTGTGCTGGTCGGATAGGGCAACAAATTAATCTCTCTACACTTGCCAATGATTGTGGTATTAAAGTACAAACAGCACAAAGTTGGTTGTCGCTGCTTGATGCCACCTACATTACCTTTCCGCTTATGCCGTTTTACAAAAATTTTAATAAGCGCATTACCAAAACACCTAAGTTGTATTTTTACGACACCGGACTTGCTGCCTACTTACTCGACCTCACTCCTGAGCTAGTAGAACATGGCGCCATGCGTGGACCAATGTTTGAGACATTTATTATCAGCGAACTGGCAAAAAATTTCTTAAACCGCAATCTCGAGCCACGCCTTTTTTATTGGCGTGATCAAACAAATGAAGTTGATTGCCTTATTGGCACCCCACTCAAGCAGCATGGTATTGAAATTAAAGCCGGCATGACTGTTAGCCAAGACTTTTTCAAGGGACTGTCCTATTTAAAAAAACTTGCTGGCGATGAGCTAGAAAATAGATTTTTGGTATACGCAGGCAGAGAAAATTATGAGGCCTATGATACAAAAATTACCGGATGGCAAGACATTGCCGGCATTGTTAATGCCATAATAACAAAATAGCTTTATCGATGGGCTGCCCTATGACCGAATGTTAGAATGACAAAAAAGGGTCAGGAGAACTATAACGTGTCGAGCAAAACAATGCCTACAAGAGTACGCGATTTATTAGCTTTGATACCAGATAGTATTTTGCAGTCAATTGGCAAAAATACTGGAGTTGATTACCATAATCAAAAATTGACAGGGGAAAGAATCTTCAAGGTTCTGCTTTTTTCATTAGCAGAAACCAGCAGAATTAGTTATCGAGTGGTTGAAAAAGTTTACGAATCATTTCTATTTCAGCAAGCCATTGGTAACGCCTCTCAAGCGTATCACGACGAACAGTAGCCGCAGCCACCGGCTCAATAATCAGCCCTGCAGCACAACTCAGAGCAAGTAAAAGTTTCAATGCTTTCATAATAATCTCCATTTAATTCAGCCCTAGAAAAATTGTAATAAAAATATTAAACTTATCCTAATTGTGCTTTATTTTCTATCAGGCTTCAAACGGGTATGACAAAATGCCATTTTAAAAGAAAAACAAGGGTGCCCGGAAACACTGATCTGCAGCTATCTAAGCACATGCGTGCTCGCATAACCGCTCAGACAGAACGAATACAGAGGGTCTAGGGAAAGGGGGTATTTTTATTGCTACGCCTGTGGCTACAGGTAGCGTAAAATTTTTTCAAGATCACGCGTTGCTTTCTCAAGAATTTTAAGATAATTACCCAGAGAACGGGCGCGTTTACGAGGCACATCTCCCTTGTAAAAATACTTTACACGGAGGGCATAACGCTCAAAGCACTCTTTCTCTCTATAAAAATCTGCCAGCACCTCTTTCAACTCTTTGATATCAAGCCGAGGCGCTGAATCGCTCACATCATCTGCGTATTTTGCATGATAGGCAGCCTTAAGATCTTTATACTTTGCCAATAAAAGCAACATCCGTTCATAGTCATAACGATCATCAGTAGATGTAATCACAACAAAACTTGGCTCCACACCCTTGCGATCAAGCGATGCAAGCCCCTGCTCATGGTTCCGAGACACAGAAAAAGCCTGCCACCCTACGGCTAGTAGGACAGCAACAATCGTCAGATTGCGTATGCTTTTTTTAATGTTCATTGCCACATTCATTATTGTAATACCTAACTTTTGACCAATTCACCCTATGATTATTTCTAATTGTAATATTTAAACAAGATAAATACAAGCTCTTTCTGACTTATTTTTAAAATTATTTTCCCGGGGCGCCATTGTATCACCTTTAGCGTTTGACTCCTAGCCGCAATTCTCTTACCATACAAGTGCTTTTTAACCATTTTTGCTTGTTTTTTCTTGAAGGTATACATGGAACTGTTTATCATTATTGCAGGATTACTATTTAGCATTTTTGCCACCGTTATTTTGAGCTATATATCGATTGCAACGATGGTTGGACCATGGATCGCCCCTACGGTCGTTCTCCTCTGTCACATTTTGTTGGCTGGCATGCGCAGCGGCAAAAAAAAAACAGAAACACTCGTAAGTATTCAAGCCATTGGAGCTGGCGGTGGCATTATTGCAACGGGCATTGGCTTTGCTTTTCCTATGCTTTACTTTCTCGATCCATCAGCATTCAAAGCTCTGATGGCAAACCCTTGGCACTTTTGCATTTTTTTCACGCTACTCTGTCTTCTTGCTGGTGGCTTGGGACTCCTTCTGGGTAACTACCTGACAAAAAGTCTCGTAGACGACCAAGCATTACCCTTTCCTGTTAGCAACTTGACAACACAAATAGCCACCTCAGACTCGTCCTCAGCACAAACAAGCATGCTCATGGCTGGAATCATAGGTACAGGAGTTCTTTGCGCGCTGCGCGACGGATTATGGTCATTGAAAGGCATCATTAAAAAAACATACTACCTGGCGCCATCCCTCCTAGGAAAAGAGGTTGCCTTCAGCGTCTGGCCAATCCTCTGGGCTATTGGTTTTAGCGTTGGGCTACCCATCACCGTTCCTCTTGTCATTGGCATGATCGCAAAATATGCGGTTGCTTTTCCTCTCTCGCAACACGCGCTCTACCTACCATACAGCCTCTTTCAACCGATAAATCCTGAAACTTTTGCTATCCCCTTTTGCAGCGGCTTGGTTGCCTGTGAGCTTCTTTTGCAACTACCCAAGCTCATTAAAAATATTTTTTCTAAGAAAAAAACTAGCCATGCGTTAGACCTCTACGCCAAGTTACAAACCCTCATGACACACCTTGTCATGACAGCGCGATCTTGGTCACCAGCAACGATTGGCATAGCCTGTCTTCTCACCATTGGTACCTTAGTATTTTTGCATATCTATAATTTCAGCTTGAGCGCACAGCTCTTACTGCTCGTATTTTCAGGCATTGCAACCTTAAGCATCTGCACCATCGGCGGCAAAATCGGGATGATCCCCTTCGGTCGCTACTCAACGTTCATTGTTGTACCACTCCTCCTCCTGTTCAGCCTATCACCGCTACAAGCAACTATAGTATGCGTATTCTTTAATATCGCTGCTGCTGCCGCATCTGACCTACTTTTTGATATAAAAAGTGCTGACCTTGTAGGTATTGCTCGCAGTAAAATGTATCGCTACCAATGGATAGGTCTTGTTGGCAGTGCATTATGTATTGGCATCGTTCTCTGGCTCCTGTTTACCAATTTAGAGTTAGGGTCGGAAGCCCTGTTTGCTCAACGTGGGAAAGCAAAAGCTTTACTGCTACAATCCTTAAACTTAGACACCACTATTGTTTTTCTCGGCATCTGCTTTGGTTGGGTACTCAAACAGTTCAAAATCAACAGCACTATGGTTTTTGGCGGTCTCGTCATGCCTAACAGCGTTACCCTCGGGCTTCTTATTGGTAGCCTGGGCACCCTCCTCGTTGAGAAACAAGAGCGCTGGGCGCCGCTGTGCGCTGGCATCCTAGCCGCAGACTCCCTCTGGGTTATGGCAACCATTTTACTCTGCAAATAAGTAAATATGTATTAATGTATTTCTTTATTTGCGTATTTATGCCAATATGGCAATGTCTTACTTAGCCTTTTATATCTTGAACCCACCAAACGCTAGGATTATCATGAGTACAAAAATAGAGTTATCACGCATTACCATCGACATCCCTAAGGTAGACCACAAAAAATTAAAAGCCCTAGCAGCTTTGCATGAACGAAGCATGCGAGAAATTATTGTGGAGCTTATTAAGCAGCATCTTGAGTGCGGGCTATCTCATTATCCAAATAAAAAAACTCAAGATGTTCTCCGGAATATAGAAGAGGGGAAAAATTTAGTAGAAGCAAAAAACATAAATGACCTTTTTCAAAAACTTGGCATGTAAAATATGTTAAAAAAAGCTATTTATGAACGTCGCTTTGAAAAAGAGGTCAAAATCGCCCAGAAACGAGGCTTTGGCTTGCCTAAGCTACAACATATTATGCAGCTGTTACTAGAAGGCAAAGCACTATCAGCTAAGAATCGAAATCATAAACTTCATGGTGATTTCATAGGATATTGGGAATGTCATATCGAACCTGACTGGCTACTTATTTACAAAAAAAGTGATATAGAAATTGTATTTGCCAGAACAGGAACCCATGCAGATTTATTTTAGCCCTTTCATAAAATAATGCTGGGCTCCCCTGTGCGCTGGCATCCTAGCCGCAGACTCCCTCTGGGTTATGGCAACCATTTTACTCTGCAAATAAGCCTTCACTGGCAGCTTTATCCTCCCCTACCCCCACCCCGTTTGACAGGCTGAATGATTTAATTAATACTGAAAGAACTTAATAGAAATTTATTTTAGATCTAGGCGGTGCCAAATAATACTGTTTTAAGTAAAACAAATATTATGGGGGGTGCCCTTAGGGAACAGATATAACAGGGAGGTATTACCATGGTAACTACTCGCTTACGCGTGAAAGAGCTCCTCAGAGAGCGCCGCTGGACTACAAAAGTCCTAGCTGAAAAAACTGGCCTTTCAGAAAGCTATTTAACGCATATAAAGAATGGTACGCGTCGTTGGAACGAAGATGCATTAAAAAAGCTTGCTGAAGCGTTCGAACTAAGCCCATACCAAATACTTGAAGATTCAATTGGAGCTCCTGCAACATCAGATGCTGGAGATCAGCTCCCTGAAGACCTCCTAGAGCAAACAAAAGCTCTCAATTTACAACTGAAAATTATCCCGGTTGTAGGCCAAATTCCTACACAGCCGTCTGAGTTCAATAATCGCAACACCCAGGTTTCTACTGGCTATCGCGATCAATTTGTACCAGTACTTGGCCAATTTGAAGATAATTCAATGTTTGCCCTGTGTGCAGAAGACAATGGCATGGCCCCTAATTTTGTTAAGGGTGATTTCTTGGTTATCTGTCCTGGCATGTGGACAAATTCTGGCGACATCGTTGCTGTTGAATACGGTGAAGATGACAAACAAGTACGCGCCATTATGCAAGTCAACTACATGGAAGACTTCATTGTTCTGGAATCAGTCAACCATAAAAAGGCGCCTTTGGCCCTTGTTCGTGGTAAAGATCAGTTCAGAATTATCGGCAAAGTTATTTATCGCTATCAAAAAATGGCATAATTTGGCTTCTGATTGATAAAAATCACATTTCTGTTAGCATAGAGGCTGGTTTTTGATGGGTCCCGTTAACAATCAGCCTTTTTGTTTGGCTTGATCGTTATCTCCCCCAATCGTTTACAATCCTAAACACATTCTCAGGGAGAACCATTCCTATGCTACGTTACGAAACACTGCTTCTCGGCAAAACCGAGATGACAGAAGACGATATCGCTATGCTTGAGCGCTCATTTGATAAAATCATATCAGCTGCTGAAGGAAAGCTTTCTTCGTTCGACAAATGGGGCAAGTATCGCCTCGCCTTTCAAGTGAACAAAAACACCCATGGTGTTTACATTCTTGTTCGCTATGAAATCCCAGTTAACAGCGCTTCAAAAATAATCACCCAACTTGATGAATTCCTTAAAATCAAGTGTGATGAATTAGTTTTGCGCCATGTCAATAAACGCCTCGCTAAAGACGCTCCTGCTACTTACATGAAGCCTGATGCTCTTGACGCGATCCGCACCGGCTCTGTTGATGCATTTATCAAAGATAATAAAATTGATAACTTGCTCAGCAGCGTAGATGCAGCACACGACGAATCTGTTAACTAATAATTTCCCTCTTACAGGATACTTTTATGTCACGCAATAAACTTAAAATTAGCTCCCGCTTACTTAAGAAAAAAGTACGTAAACAAGCGTTTTTGAACCCAAAGCATTGCCGTTTTTGCAATAGCGTAGAGCTTGAACTCGCACTTGATTATAAGAATGTTAACTTGCTCAGAAATTTCATTACTGAACGTAGCAAGATTCTTCCATCACGCGTTTCCGGCAACTGTAGCTTTCATCAACGCGCTATCGCGACTGAAATCAAAACAGCACGCGCCATTGCATTAATTCCTTTCTGTACCTTGCAAGCGTAAGGTGCTTTTATGAGTTTTAAACAACGACTAGACCTTAGAAATATCGCTATTATCGCTCACGTGGATCATGGAAAAACAACCTTGGTCGATCAGTTGCTCAAACAATCCGGTACTATGGGCAGTGAAACCACTGACCGTGTTATGGACTCCGGTGATCTTGAGCGTGAACGCGGTATTACTATTCTTGCAAAAAATACTGCTATTCGCCTTCCTGAAGCTAAAATTAACATCGTCGACACCCCTGGTCACATGGACTTTGGTGGCGAAGTTGAACGTACGCTCCAGATGGTTGAAGGCTTCTTGCTGTTGGTAGATGCTGCTGAAGGACCGCTTCCTGGAACACGCTTCGTACTGCAAAAGGCTCTACAGCTCGATCTAAAACCAATTTTGGTTATTAATAAGATCGACCGTAAAGATGCTGATATTGCCCGTACTGAAGAGATGGTTCATGAGCTGTTCTTAGATTTGGCTACCAAAGAAGAACAACTAACATTCCCTGTGCTTTACGGCTCGTCTCGCGGTGGCTATATGTCACTTAGCCCAGACAAGCACGACGGCACCATGCAACCATTGTTTGATACTGTTCTCAAGCACATTCCTGCGCCTAAAGAAGAGTCATCAGATTTACGCTTGCTGATCACCAATTTGGATCATTCAGACTTCCTTGGTCGTATTGCTATCGGTCGTATTTTCAACGGCGAAATCAACCTCGTTAAAAACGTTATTCCATGCAAAGGCGACTTTGTAGGAAAATCGTGCCGCATCACCAAACTGTATCAGTTTGATGGCGTACGTCGCGTTGAAGTTGAAAAAGCTGAATTTGGCGATATCATCGCAGTAGCTGGCGTAGATGAAGACATTGCAATCGGCACAACGCTGTGCGATGTTGACAAACCACAACCGCTACCATACATCGAAGTTGATGAGCCAACACTCTCCATCTATTTCTCAGTAAATAATTCACCTTTTGCAGGCCGTGAAGGCAAACTGCTAACATCACGACAAATTCGTGATCGTTTGCAACGCGAAATCAGAATCAACCTTGCGCTACGCGTTGAAGATACTGAAACACCTGAAACATTTAAAGTTTCAGGACGTGGACAGCTTCACCTTGGCATCTTAGTTGAAACCATGCGTCGCGAAGGTTTTGAGCTTCAACTCTCTGCACCTGAAGTTATTTACAAGATCATTGATGGCACCAAGAACGAACCATTCGAACTTTTGACACTTGATATTGATGAAGATCATCAAGGCGTGATCATGGAAAACTTGGGCAAGCGTCGTGCGCTGGTAGAAAACATGATTCATCATGGTAACGGCAAAGTACGTCTTGAATTCAAGATTCCAGCTCGCGGACTTCTTGGTTTCCGTGGCCAGTTCTTAACTGATACACGTGGAACGGGCTTAATGAACCATAGATTCATGGGCTATGAGCCTTATGTTGGCGACATTCCTAGTCGTACCAAAGGTGCACTAGTTTCCATGGAAAGCGGTGGCACAACTGGCTACTCACTTGACGGATTACAGCCACGCGGAATCCTATTCGTAGGACCTGCTGTTGATGTGTATGAAGGCATGATTATTGGTGAATACACCCGTGACAATGACCTTGACGTTAACCCATGCAAGGGCAAAAAGCTAACAAATATGCGTGCATCAGGATCTGATGATGCTATTAAGCTAGCTCCGCCTCGCACCATTAACTTGGAAGCGGCTCTTGACTGGATTAACCGTGATGAGCTGATTGAGGTTACCCCTCTTTCAATTCGTCTACGCAAAAAAGGCTTACGTCCTTGTGACCGTAAGAGACACGATTAGTCGTGTTTTTGCTTAGGTAAATAAATGGGGCTCTGCAGCAATGCAGGGCCCTTTTTTTATGCGCGCCTACCTGAAAACACAAGTTTATACTTCATGGAAAGGGGTGCCCTCTAAACACCGGAACGACCTGCCAATAGCATTTCCCTGTTTTTTGAGATCCATTTTACAAAAGCTAGTCTCTCTAGTATAGTTATTCTGTTGTTTTTACTCCCCAATCTCCGCTAAGAAAAGTGTGAGTTTTTATGAAACTTTCGACCATTGTCCTCTAAGGGACCACGTTCATATCCTAAAAATTGATGTACCTGCATAACACCCCGCTCAGCCTGAGCTTAGTCGAAGGCCGCCGGCTCGAAGAGCCAAGAAAGAGCGAGAATGTTTGCGTTGCGTCGGCTCTTTCTCGTCCTAACGGACTTCGCCCATTCGACAAGCTCAGGGTGAGCGGAGATAGAGTCATTTAGCTTATGAAACTTGGTCTCAATTTCTACCAAAAAAATCTTCGTTATTTTTCTAACGAGGCATGATTTTTATTGCCTCTATTTTTGATACCCAAAAGGATTACGCATGGCTAATGCCACACGTACCGTACTTTTTGCATGTCTCTGCATGACAGCTGCCTGCACACGTGCCCATAACAACGAACTTATAACCGAAAGCTTTTCTCACATGAATCAAACACAAACAAACCGATGTGAAACAACTGATAAAAATGGCACTCCAGTAATTCTTGAATGGTTTAAGACCACCTTTCTCGACCCTTCTTTTGCACATGCCATGAAGCAAGCGTGGGAAGTTGCTCGACCTGCCTATGTCCCCGTTGAGATGCAATTCTTAAAAGCATTTCCAGAAGTCGTTGGCACAGAGCCCTATTTCAAAGCATTTGAGCCATTATTCAGTACTGGTATTGAGTATGTTGACTGGGCAGCGGCAGAAGTAATCATGACCAACATACTCAAGGGGCATTTTGTATTTGATCCTACAACATTTGGCGAAGCGATGATCAAGGCATACGGGCAAGATAGCTGTACCATGGTCACGGCTAAAGACAAAATGTCAGGTGCACTGCTTGGCTTTGCTAGCTTTATGGCCAGGGCAACCTATCCAGCACACACAGTCAAAGTTATGGCGCTGAGCGTTGCACCCGAACAGCAAAAGCGTGGCCTTGGCAAAATACTCATGAGTTCAATTTTTAGATTGCTGCCAGAAACAACCAACCTCTTTTTATGCACTCGCGTAACCAATAGCACTGCACTAGCAGCCTACAAAGCGTGGGGATTTGAGTACGAAGCGAATCCCATCATGGACCATGCATTCAAACTAGATCATTGGACGTTTTTGTCGTACAACCCAGCTAAAACAAATACCCTGCAAAAAACAGCCGCTACACTGAAAGCGTAATCGTTAAAAAAGCCCCTCTTGAATAAGAGGGGCTTACATTTTTACATTACTCAAAATAATCAAACTTACCGCCGGTACCGTATCGCATCATAAAACTGATCCTTGCGATACTTACTCAGCCAGTACAACACATCACTCTCATCTTGCCTCGGTTTATATTCCGACAAATTACATATTTACTCGGAATATAAACCGAGCAGCAACCAAAAAGAAGAAAAAAAACATGAGACTTGCTTGCCACTTACTGCCATTTGCAAAAAAATCCCCCCTCATATAATTATTTTCGTTGTTTTTACTACCAATCTCCCCTAAGATCGGATAAGTTTTTATAAATTATATACTTTTCTAATTGAAAATAATTATCATGGGTTTAGTATGTCAGGGAATGTTGCACAATATATTGAAAGAAAAGAGATGAATAGAAAATTATTATCTGTGCTATTGCTAACAAGCTTGAGCATCATGACGCATAATTGCACCGCAAGCGGGTCATCTCCTGATGCTGGAGAGTCACTCGCGGTCAAAGATAGCCGCAAGCTTTTTTTCGAAGAGCAAATAGAGCTAGCTGCCGTGCATGCATGGTGTGAATCAGAACAGGCATCCTCTCTTGTTACTGCTGCTGATATAGCCAGCAACAATCCAGCTCTTCGTGCCAGGCTTGATGAAATCTTTGGTGACCCTGAAATGCAAGAGTTTATGCGCAATCAACGCCTCATGATAAAAGATGCTAGCCGCTTTAGACACTCATTGCGTACTGGAGCTGAGCGGTCCTTATACCAGGGCAGACCAAGTACTATAAACCCCGGCACCGCATGGACCAGTTTTAACACCCGCAAACAAGCCTACCTACAAGAATGCCACCAGACCCTTGCCATGATTTTAGAACGTCACCCTGGCGTTACAGCAACAGCCCCTGATCATGATGGTATTATCACTGTCATAGTGGCAGATTTTCCAACATACAAAGTAGAAATAGCCCTCTTTGACTGGCCATTATCGATTCAAGGCCCATTTTATAGCGAAAACCGCTTTCCACTCCAGAACATTGCAGCACCATTGTATGCTCAAACAATGAACCATTTTATTGCAACTGAAGGACTACGCTATATCGATAGAACAGATCAATGGTTATACCACCTGCCAAACACGCCAGAAATGCCACTGAATGATCATCATTATATTGTTGTTGCTCATAATGTTTCATACGACAAAGACCTAGAAATTACAACACTTGCTGATCTTGCAGAAGCGCAACGTACTGGCATAATCGCTTGCTCTTTATACACCGCACAAGAAATCGAAAACTTGCTTGTTGAGATGACACAGCTCATTACCCATACAGGTATCTGGGTACTGGGTCCACTCGAAAACGCAAAGATTGCACTATACCGTGATGCTGACAATCATCTCAGAGCAGCATTCATGAACATTCGCCGCCCAGCCTTAGGAGGCAGTGAAGCACGAAGATTTTATCGTAAACATACAGAGACAGAGCAACGAGCAGCTTTTATTAATCATGCTGATGAAAGCTTAGGTCGCCTGCATGATGTACCCGAAGAGATGATAGGCCGTGGCAATGCTGGCATGGATGATTTTAGAGAATTATTAAAACAAGCACATGATAAAAAATACTCAGTAACTACAGGAGCGGCTACAGCTGCTAGCGGTAGTGGTAGTGGTAAATAATTTTTTCTAATAATTCCTGAGATATAAAGCCCCAGGTGATCACTAGGGGCTTTATATTTTAACGAAAATCGCTAGCAAATTAGCTATTTTTTAGATTTTTCACCCAACCAGTTGCTAACAAAATATATTATTGGTAGAGTTGGAAAATCTTTATTAATCATCAGTTGCGCGAAGGATGCCAACATGAAACTCTTTTTAACGGTGATCATCACCGCCCGATAAGCTCAGCGCTCTCACACATACTGTGATTGCCTCTGAGCTATCTCTCGCCCCAAATATAATCGCCATAGCCGCGACATGCACGCTATTGGTCTATTTTTCCATTTTTAACCCTAAGGGTTTACCATGACTACCTTATTGTCCCTACGCGGGGTATCAAAGCAGTACGGCGTTGGTTCACGTGCTCGCTTGGCTCTCAAGGACGTCACGCTTGATATCCATAAAGGCGAGATTCTGAGCCTGCTTGGCGTCAACGGCGCTGGCAAAACAACACTCTCATCAATCATTGCAACACTTAATCCTCCAACAGCAGGAGCCATTCTGTATAAAGGAAAAAGTATTTACAATGATGTTCCAGCATACCGACGCATGATCGGCTTCTGTCCGCAAAAACCAAATGTCAATCCAATGTTAACGATCGAACAAAATCTTCTTTTTGCTGGTCGATTTTATGGCCTTTCGCTCGAAGAAACAAGAACTCGTGTTGCTACTTTAATGAAGCGATTTGAACTTATAACATATGCAGAAAACACCATTGATACGCTTTCGGGTGGGTACAAGCAGCGATTTTTAATTGCTCGCGCACTTGTGCACAAACCACGGCTTGTTTTGTTTGATGAGCCAACGGTAGCGCTTGATCCACACGTGCGGCATGAAGTATGGGCTCTCATCAAAGAGCTCAAAGCTGAAGGGGTGACTGTCGTTCTAACAACGCACTATCTTGATGAAGCTGAAGAACTTTCTGACCGCGTATGTATTTTGGATGAAGGCGTTATTAAGCTCATTGATACGCCTGAAAACTTGAAAGCTGCGCATCAGAAAGATCGCCTTGAAGATGTGTTTATTAAATTGATTAATGAAAGCAAAAAGAGTGAATAAGTTTAATTCCCGCTCTTTCTCGCCAAGAAGGCTTCGGTCTTCGACTAAGCTCAGGCAGAGCGGGGGATAAAACACTTTGTATCTCACTATAAAATATACGTTAAGAAATACTACACAATCCGCTCCCCCTGAACTTGTCGAATGGGTGAAGTCCGAAGGACGAAAAAGAGCGGGCACACGAGAAGGGATTTTTACATGTTTACATCTATTCAATCATACTGGTCAGTCCTATGGCAGATGCTCTACGCTGACTTTCTGACGTTTAAACCAATGATGAAAAGCAAGCTCATTGATTTGTTCATTTACATTTCAATTACCGTTGTTGTGATGGGCTACCTGCTCACGAGCTTTGGCGTTCGAGCAGATTTTGGCATCTTCACCGCAGCAACGTTGGTTGGCTCAGTGGCAATGTTTGAGATTTATCCGCGAGCTGCAGCCATAGTCATGGATCTGACAGGAAACAAAGTCATCACCTATGATTTAATTTTACCATTACCGTCATGGCTAGCGATAACACGTATAGCAATCACCACAGCACTGCAGTCGCTTTTTATGAGCTTTTTTGCACTGCCCATTGGATTATTATTTGTGTACAACCAATTTGACCCATCACATTTTTCTATAGGGTGGGTGATTGCGTTGTTAATCATGAGCAACCTGTTTTTTGGTTTTTTCAGTCTGTTTCTTTCAAGCTTTGTGCAAAACATTCAGCAGCTTGGCTCATGCTGGATGCGCATCATTTTCCCCCTCTGGACACTGGGGGGATTTCAATTTACATGGGCAGTACTATTTGCAAAATCAAAAGTGCTTGGGTATATTGCACTGCTCAATCCATGTTTGTATGCACAAGAGGGCATGCGAGCAGCAATTTTGGGGCAGGGTGAAAATTTGCCGTGCTGGATTTGCTTTGTTGCGCTGGCTATCCTGACAACGCTATGCGCCTGGATTAGCGTAAAAAGAATGATGAAACGGCTTGATTGCGTTTAAACTTCAGAGGGCTGGCTAGCCAGCCCTTTTTTAATTGAGAATATCCATGGGAAATATCACAAAAATTTTAGTCTTTGTTGTCATTTTTATGCTGGGGCAGATTGGCATCAGCTCACTGGCAGGATCAAGCCGCTCACGCACAATAAGCTCAGCTTCATCAGTTTCATGTGCTAGCCCACAAGTAAGATCGCTCATTGATGCTATTGAAGAAGATGACCAGACAACCGTGGAACTCTTTCTCATGGAGGACCCAAAAATCAATGCTGGTCATGATAGCTTTGGCAATACACCATTACATATTGCCTGTATCCATAAAGCCTCTTTAGATATTTTGATAGCTCTCATTAGCGCTGGTGCAATACTCGACGCACAGAATTATCGCCAAGAAACGCCACTTATGCTTGCTTGCAAAAATAAATGTAGCTTAGAAAAAATTCAGCTGTTACTCGGCCATGGAGCTTGTCCTCGTAGACAAGATTATCAAGGTTCAACCGTACTGCATCATGCCTGTGATGGAGGCAATATCGAAATTGCGACACTACTTTTAGAAAAATATAATGTAGCAGCTTACGCTTGCAACCTTGCAGCTATCAGCACGCTTGACGCAAGATATTCGCCTGCAATGAGAGCGCTCGTGCAAAAGCATAAAGATAGACAAGATCTTGAACGCAGACGAATATATGCTGCTACCACGGCAATTGCCGACGATGCAGACTATGTTGAAGTGCTTCTCCCCGCCATTCGAGAAGAAGATCCTGAAGACTTTGAGCTGGTTTAATGAGAACTCAAGCAGTCAAAAAAGCCCCTGCACGTCTCTGGCGCAGCGCTTAAACGTTCAATATCAGTCCAACGATCACTAGGGTTAACTGGCAATCGGCCAATTGTACGTGAAAATTTATTCAACCAGATCGATCCATGCCGCATCAAAAGCTGTGAGACCCAATCAAAATCTTCTGTTTTACGAATTTTTGAAAGCATCAAAACACACGAATGTGTTACCGGCACGTCTTGCTGATCAAACCAAGGCTTATGCGCTAAAAATTCACTATTAAAAGTTAGAAGCTTAATAGAATTATGTGCCAGAACCGCCCCACCCTTTTTACGGATAAGATTACGAGAAAGGCCTTTGATCAAGCCCTTATAGAACCAAGAAATTTTAATATGGGGCTTATAGCACATAATCGTACATTCAGGCAGTACCCGTTCGCATGATTTTTTAATAAGAGCCCCAATTTTTTCAGCCTCACGCTCAAGAAATGAGTAGTACGATGCAACCTTGCCATGGCGCATCAACATCAATGGTCGATCACGCATTGCCACTATCCCCCATGGCAAAGACTGCTGGCGAACAAAGCGTTGATATGAAAAACCATCAAAACTCATCATAGAAGTAAAAGAAGCTGATTTTTTACGCAAATACATTTCAAGATCAAGCACCACTCCTGCTAATGGGACCCCATGTGATATTGCTACATCTTTCCACAACGCTACAAATTGAGCAAACGGATCGGTCACCTCTTGCTCCCAAAATGACTGATCAATAGGAACAGGTAAATCTTCATATGCATTTTCATATAAATCCATTGCATAACGTGTTGGCAAATGCGGAGCACGCAGATTATTAGTAATTTCAAATCCAACATAGACATGCGGTAACGACACCTGCGTTTTCTGATAGCCCTCAGTTAAACACTGAGAAAATGTTCGTAACATAGAGATATAGCGCTGTTTTTTTTCAGGTGATGCATAACG
>CAMDFF010000014.1 GCA_945897315.1 candidate division TM6 bacterium UASB124 | reverse complement strand
TTGCACGCGCAAGCACAACATTTCAAGAACAAAGCCAGCAGCTTACGATTCTGATGCAACGCAAAGCCAATGCAGAAAAAACCATCGCAAAGAGCAATCAGCTTATTGATAAATATGCCGGTGAAATCAGCTCTCTCAAAAATGTGATTACTTACTTTAAAAAAGCTGATGCCGAAGGCTATAAAGATGCCGTTACACGCGAAGCTAGCGCAGGTAGCCAGGCAGCCATGAAACCAATTACAGCAGAAGAAGCTGCCGCTGCTGCTGCGGTAGAGGCTGCTACAAGAGCGCGCGGCGAACAAGCCACTGCCCCGCAGGGCGGAGGACGAGGCGTTGCGTATCAAGCAGGCGAGTGGGCTGGTGCAAGAGGTCGTGCAGTTGCTCAAGCAGCAGCACCTTTTGCATCCGCAGCTGCCCGTACAGCTGGAAGCTTTGCACGCGGTGTAGTCAATGGAGCAACCAACCCAAACCCATAACTCGCCAGTACCGCACACGCTTTCAATAAGAAGGGGGACTCGATATCGAGTCCCCCTTCTTATTGAAAATAGAATTTTATAATTTTTTATTAATCCATGCCTTTATGCTCACTCTGCTTCATCATGGCATACTTGCTTGTTGCCGGCACAGCAGCCGGTGCCTTAGGCTTAACAGGGTAACGTCGCTTGCCAAAATTCATATCAGGCACAACTTCTAATACACGAGGAGGAGGAGGAAGCATCTTCTTCGGCTTCATCTGCTGAACATAATTACCGCCGCGCTTAAGATTATTCCTAGCTGCTTTCTTGTTAAGCTTGGCACCCTTCTTTGTGCGCCACTGACCCTTCTGAAAATCAGCTAGAGCAGCTGCACGAGATTTGTTTAGCAATGTACGACGCTGTGCTTCACCAATAATTCTAGCAGCAGGCTCTTTAATTTTAGACTTGCTGGTGGCCTTAGGGCTCTTATTAGCTTTGCCAGCTTTTTTACCAACCTTGCTTTCTGGAACTTTTGCCTCTCTCACGCTTGCTTTTGATGCACTATCAGCGTTGCCGGCAACCCCGCCAAGCTTAGATGCTGGTGCAGTGGCAGCTACAGGTGCCACTGCAAAACTTGAAGCCTTAACCGCGGCAGTAGAGGCAGGAGCTCCTGCCGTACGAGATTGAGCAAGATGTACCACTGACGCACCTTTATTAGCAAGGGCTGAAGTATCGGCAACAGAAGGTTGCTCTTGAGGGCCATAGGCTCCCGTTGCCTCCAAATCTGCATTGGCATTCCGACGCGTATACGACTCATTTCCAAAGCCAGCAACTGAAGATGCTGCGCCAGCCGAAAATCCTGCAGAACTTCCACTAGAAGCAGACGTTTTTTGCCCGGTATTTGACGTTGCAGCCTGTTGTTGAGATGCTGCTAGCCGTTGTTGCACCAAAGCAGGGTTGACCATCCCCGCCCTAACCACAGAAGTAACCGTCCCGACACCCATTAAAAAGACCAACAGCCTAACTACATTATATTTCATAACAATCCTTTTCAAATACTATAACAACGACATTTTTACCATGATTAGACAAACGTGCCTGATCAAAGACATTGTTACTATGATAATTTTTGAGGATGCAAGAAAAGAATTTATAGCATTTGCTTAACAGCACGCAGCTCGGCTTGTATTACTGCTATGGTGTAAAAGCTATCCAGCACAACGAGAAAACTCAGCTGTAGTGTCGTAAAAATATCTTACGAGCAGCATCATGGAAAATTCTATAAGCATCTCGCTCATACAAAAATTCCCGCAAACAGGAGTTACACAATATAGTAACAGTACTGTTTCAAGACCAAAAAAAAAGACGCATATTGTATGCGTCTTTTTTTTCAAAACTAAAAGGGAGGAAAGAAACAAGCTTACGCTTTGTTTTCTTCGTTCTCTTCAGCAGGAGCAGCTACTTCTTCAGCTACTTCTTCAGCTGCAGGAGTTACCGCTTCAGGTGCTTCTGCATTTTCAGCTACTTGTACATTTTCTTGTACAGCTGCAGCAGCCATGTCTTGCTCTTGCTCAAGAGGCTTTACTTCTTCCTTTGAACCACAACCGCTCAACAGGGTCAACGCAGCAACAGCAGCGATAGAAAGGAACATATTTTTTTGCATGGTATGAGTCTCCATAGATAAAACTGTTAGTATACATTTTCAAGAATACCAGCATACTACCGCATGCCACTGAAAAAAGGAATAAAAAAAACTTTTTCCTATTTTTCAATAGTTTTCAACAACACATTATTATATATATTTTCCAGAGGAAGCCGACACTCAAACGTCGCGCCCTGGCCAGACAAATCCAACTCAATAGATCCACCAAGTTGCTTACATATTTGATGGACAATCGCCAACCCAAGACCAAGATTTTTTTTACTTGTTGAAACGTATGGCAAAAACAGTATCTCACGCAACGCGGGTGTAATACCAGGTCCATTGTCAGCATAGGTCATAATAAGTTCACGCGTCTTAATGTCTATATCTAGCGTGATCGTTACTGCTGGCAATCGAGGCATTTCTGCCTGCAAGGCACGCATACTATTATCCAGCAAGTTAATAAGCACCTGCTTAATCTTAGCGGCATCGGTAAATATAATCGGAATCGCAGCGCGTTCAACACTAGTAAACTCTATTGCTGGATAACTCAGGCGGTATAATTTAAATACATCATCAACTACCTGCATCACATCACATGGCGCAATTGACACGGGCGGCAATGAAGAAAATTGCACAAAATAATGAATTAACGTTTTAATCGTTGTCACCTGGTCAATAATAGTGCTTGTACAATCACTGAAAAGCTGATCATCCTGCAGCTGTTTACCATATTTGCGCTGTAACCGCTCGGTTGCCAACTGAATAGGCGTGAGAGGATTTTTAATTTCATGGGCTACTTGCTTGGCAGCCTCTTGCCAGATTTTCATTTTTTGCTCCTGCTCAATCCGCTGCTGTGCCTGCATTAATGCCTGCGTCATTTGATTAAATGCTTCAGCTAGACTTCGTAAATCACTCTGTGGCAGAACGGGGACGGTAACACCAACTTCTCCATCCTGTAGCCGCTTAGTAGCCGCAAGTAACTCAGCAAGGGGCTTTGTAATGCCGCGCGCTAAATAAAACGCAGCCCATAGCGACAAAAATATAATGAGCAAAACGAGCAACGCAAATGAAAAAATATACGATATCTGAATAGATCCACGAAGCTGCCGCAACATTGTATAATCATGATAGGCATTTTCACTCGCAATAAGCGCACGCCTAATGGGAACAGGATAGCGATGCACCAATAATAACCAGCCCTGCGGTATGTGCTTGACCCAATACAATGAGCCAAAAAAATCAAATACTTCGCCCGCTGCATGTTTTTTGAGTAGATGCACAAAGCGAACGCGTAGGCTCTTAGTCGTTCGATCATTGTGTGACCGAAACGTTCGCCAGGCAATAACTTCTGGCGCAAGCCACCGCTCATCATCCAAGGTTACTGTTTGGTACAGCATGAATCCGGCATAATTTACGTTTTTGTCTATCTCCCCGCTCTTCCTGAGCTGGTCGAAATACAGGACGTCAGTCCTGAACGACGCCCCGGAGGGGTGATAAAGCGGGCACAGCTTCTCTCCCATCTGTGCAATTTTTTCTCGCACTGCAACGGTATGCTCCACGTGCAACGTAGTGGTGTCAACAAACACAGTATCAAGCCGTACCTGAAACCACCGATCAATACTTTTAATAATAACAACGCCAGCCATGCCCATAATAAATGTTGCTGGCAAGACAGAAAAAAGCATAAAGCTCAAGACAAGATTGCGCGTAAAAACACTCCCAGCAACCCCGTTACGACGCTCCATAAAGAGTTTTATTGAATGTCGGACAATCAAAAAGAGCAAAAAACCCATAATCAAAATATGCGTATTGATGAGCAAAAACAAGAATACACGGTTGATACCGCCACCAATAAGATGATGCTTTTTTTGCACCACAAGCTCTGCCCATGAGGCAGCCGCAATGGCTATGGCTCCCGTAACAATCCAAATCAAGCGCTGTATAGTTTTATTCATGCAGTTATTGTTGCCCTTATTCGTCAGTCTTAGTCTCTTCTTCTTCGTGTAGCCTGATAGAAGCGCTAACGGCATCTATTTTTGCAACGATCTGAGTATACTCAGATCGTAATATTTGACGACTCTCTGCGAGCATTATTGCATGAATTTTGATACGTGCAAGGTAGTCGCGCATCTCTATTTTTCGCTTGCGATCAGTAGGAACAGATTCTTTTTCTAATCGCTCAACAAGGCCCATGAGTCTGGTAGCTATACGATTTGGTGCTAGTGCGCCAGAAACATCGGATGGGTTAGTTTTTGCGTATAAAAGATTAAAGGTGTCTTCGAGTATCCTTGCAGGTGTAGATCCTAGCACATTAATCTCAGGGTGAATGTGACCATCAAAAAACTGTTTGATGACTCTCTCGTTGAGATCTGGAACAAGCAATAGATTTTCTAGCTTCCCGTAGAGAGTAATCTTGTCTCTGTCAACTGTGCTGCTCAATGGTGATGCAGCAAGCATCGTCAGCCATTCATAGCTTGTAGTTGCGCTATAAACCTTGCCATTACATTGATAAGCGATAGTGATATCAGTATTTTTGAGGGACTTTCTGCAATCTATGTTGATCATAAGATTTTCTAAAATTATTGGGTCGGCACTAGGTAAGAAAATGTTTACTGACTTAACTAAAATGGTTACAGGCAACATACTTTTATTACCGACAATAAGAGAGCATAAAAAAAATTTAATAATATTCTCACCCTCCTCAACCATCAGATTTATCTTTTTAAAAGAGTGAAAAAGTGTTCGATCAACAACATCTCCAGTCTGATTAGTTGGAAAAATAAAGGCAGGACATTGAATGTCAGCGCAATTATCAATGTTGATATCAACGCCCACATGGTGCGATGGAACCACAACAAATGTTGTTTTGTTTGCATCGATTTCAATAGGGTTTCCTCCTAACTCATGCGCTTTTACTTGTATGTTTGATAAGGTTTTGACTTGTTGGTCTACAGTAACTAATTGAAACACTCCCAGATGAGGAAGTCTGATTGATGGTTGATTAGATATGCTTACCTTGCCGTAGATCGGTTGTAGTATTGCCTTGAAGGGATCAGTCGTGAAGGTAGTTCCTATTTGAAAGCCATTTTGAAAGCCATGTAGGTATTGAAAAAATTTTGAAAATGATAATTTTCCCGTGGCATGCCAACCTTGGCTAGAATTAAATGCTATGAGGTCGAAGTCAATCCACACAGAAGTATCGTTTATGCCTTGGCCTGCTACAATAAATGACGTTTTGATGTCTTGTAAAAGCTTATTAATGAATTGTTGGTTAGTACCCCCACCAAAGCAGGTAGTATAGGCTAAGAAAGAAGCTTGGATGTCATTGTCTTTTTTTCCATTTAAAAAGCTCATCAGCTGATAAAATTCTGCATAGCTTAGGCCGGCGATTTGTCCAGTTCCTAGCATTAAAATGCCAGATGCTCTTTCAGCAGGTAGCCCATGGCCTGCCAGGTAAATATTCCAATGCAGTGTGGGAGCATCAGCGCGTGTGAGAAACATTTCTGTAAGGCCATCTATGCATGGCATTGATGTTTTTTTTGTAGTCGCACTGAGTATAGCGAGCAAGTTTTCTGGTAAGATTAGATTTAGTTTTGCTGCGTTAAATCCGCAGATACTGAGCGGATGAGCACTGGGAATGCTGCGAAGGTAGGCGTCTGGCAAAAGCAGTATTAAATGAGACTTTTTGTGGTTGAAGGCATGCCATCGCGACAGAAGAAGCTCTACCATACCATTTCTTTGAGCATTACGGGCCATGAGTAAATTTTTTAAGATATGCGTTGATACAACAATGGGAGCTGCTTCTTCAGCAATGGCTAAGCAGAGATGCGCGCCTAGAAATGCTATCTGACCGACTTCATCTTGAAGTGGATCTAAAAGCAGAATGAGGTCTCGGCACTGCGTAGAACCTGCAAAAGCTAATGGGCTTGTTCGATCTACTACTGTAGCTTCAGCTGATACATCATCACTTGAGGCAGAGCCTACTGTTGCAGGGCTAGAACAATCAATGTCGATGATAGGTTCCATAGCATTTAATGCGCCCAAAAGCACTGCAACTACCAATCCCGTGGCAACCCAATATCTGATCTGTATTTTTCTTAGCAATAACATAGCCATAACCCCCAAACAAACCCCCTTTTAAAATAACCTATTTGAAATATACACAGACAGCAACACGAAAAGCAAGGACAATCAATAATTTCAATCTGAACACAATAACGACAACTGCTGCTTTTAACGCTATTTAGAGGGGGGCTTTTGCATCCATTTTTTAAACCTGCTAGAGTTATTGAGCTTTAAAAATTGTTAGGGATAAAGCAAACACATTATAATCCTGTGGGAGGGGTTTTTTATGACACTTGTCAGAGTAGTACTAGTCGCTGCAATGTCTTACAGCAGCGCTTTTTCAGCAACACACCAAAAAAATGCCGAGCAGCTTGCACGCGATCTTATTATGCATGCATTCGAGGATACAAAGCACCCTGCAAACGCACCAGCTGCAGACCAGCTCACAACACTAGCAACAATTGCCAACAGCGAGCACGTAGCATCAGCTTTCAAACAAGTTTCATATGCTCATGATGAATCATGCGACGTTACATTAGGCGGACTTACAGCACAACTCACGTGGGGCTTTGCCGGTTCTGGCGATAGCTTGTCACCACTCCCAGCAATGGATGTGCGCATTAAAGCAAGCGCACAAAACGGACCAGCAACGGCTGAGGGGCTAGCACTCTTACTTGCACAAAAGGGTATTTTAGCAAAAGCTGAGCAGCAAGCACTCGTTGCGCAACTCTTAGCAACGTGCAATAAAAATCCATTGTGCCTGGTCGCTCTTAAGCTTGCACTTTTGTTCAAAGACCATAGCGATGATAAAGCATTTATCCGCTCAGAATCTGCTTGTTTGCTCATGCGATTAAGCCTGACAAAACTGCCTGACGCTGTTAGCAAAATAGATAGCATTACCGCGCTCTTACCACAGCCCCTCTACACAAAAATAAAAACATACGCACCTGATCTGCTTGAATTTATTGATATCTGCTGGATGGCCATCACCCACAATAACGAAAATCCAATCGCAGACTTTTACACCGTTGATGTTGTCATCACTAAAAACAGTGATTCTGCTACGTTAATTAATAAAGCACTTGCTGGCTATGCTGGTCCATCGTTGGTTACAGAAGCTAAGGATGCTCTGGTAAGTAAAGGCATTAAATATCTTGACCCGGTAACATTTGACAGCATTATCACACCACAAGGACCGTTTAAGCATATTTTCACGACAGCCACATATCCCTCAACAGCGCTTAACACCCTTCCAGCATGCGTACGTACTGCTTTAGACAGCGCTGCTATGCATACTGTTGTAATGATTACCACACCAGAGAACCATTGGTTTGTCTATAAAACTGCAACACTGTCAGCTACTGACACAGCTAAAGCTTTTTCAGTGACCTTACTCAATGGCATACGACGCCTGGTACAAGATCGCACAAGCTATCTTTCCGCTCACCCTCTCGCCGTTGCACAGCATAAAAAAGCAGTAAAAGATGCGCGCATACAACAAATACAGGTCGCGCACTATCTAGCAACAGAAGAAGGCAAACGCTTTTCTAGGAAAATTGAAGCAAAAATTGAACAAGCACAAAAGAATACGCAAGCTCATCATGCCAGATCAGGACAAGGCTTCTCTGCAATAGCCACCCTTGAAAAGCTTCGCCAACAAGCAGACGCTTTTCGAGCAGCTGGCAAAACAGTACCTGCTGACTTAGTAGCTGCAATTAAGGACATCACCCCAACAGCAGCTGCTGCCGATAGCCCTGCATTGCTTGATGCCGCAGGCATTGCTACCATGCTTGCACAAACATACGCTACGGCGACACGCATTCTAACCAGAGAGCTGCAACAAAGCACTTCTCAATACGACGCTTCATGTGCATCCATCACCGATAAATACCAAAGACTGCTGGCCCATAACACTTTTGAACTTCAACAAATGCCTGCCAAATCTTACGCTGCCTGGCTCTCACAAGAAGCTGTGCGATTTACAGCAACCGCGGAGCTTCTGCGAAAATTGTCCGACTACAGACTCTTACACAAGTGCGGGATACTTGATAGCACACAAGAAGACAAGCTCGCGAACATGGCAGAGCTTGAAGTTCGTGTTGGCCATCTTCTTGCTTATGATTCTAGCGCTTCATTAATTGATGCTCTCAGGCGTAAACCAAGCAGCCTTGAAATGGTGACGTATGAAATTTTTACCACCCCAGCAGCCTATAGCGCGCTCCAAGCAGACTTACTCAACCAGCTCATGGTGATTATGAAGCGCTCCCCACACGTACAAGAAAATATCGATATCTACCGCTACATAATCGATTTATTCATGCCAACGTTATTGCCTATGTTTGACAGATTAATCGCTGCGCAGCAAGCAGTACTGTAACCAGCTAAGCACATAGCGAGACTTTTGGTATGACAATGCGATTGATAACTATAGTTTGCATCATGGCAAGTACATCCTACATCAGCACCCATACATCATGGCCTGAGCAATCAGCTGATGTAGCTTTCTTTGGCGTCGAGCAAAAACTTCAGGACTTACAGCTTGATTTTTACACCGGTACACAACTTTGTTTTGACCCATTTTTGCTCGATTCGCCAAAGAAAGATGCGCTAAGCCTTGTTAAGCGCATGTGGCACCAGCTAATGCATAAAGCCGAAGCTCGCATTGCCGCACGCGCACAGGTAGAAGCTGGTAGTATCATCGCACTCATGGAGCAATTTTTAGCTGCCATGAAACAGACATACCAAAAGGTACAATTTTTTAGCATGGGCACCGACCACTCCCCGCGCGCAATCATAGATAAGGGGCTCTCTATTAATGAGCAGCAAGACATTATACTTGCAGTACTAGCTCCACTGGCAACAATTATTAATGCGCATCTCAAACACAATCTTGCACCTGTGCTGGTCATAGATAACGCACTAATCAGTAATCTTGTGACAGATGCGCATGCGCAACATTTTTCACAGTGGCAGCTATGGCGTCATCGACAAGAGCAAAAGATGATTCGTACGTTTATCTCAGTCGACCTCTGGGTGCTGCATCATTGTGCAGCCCAAGGCTACTACGCATGCTTGTATGAATATTATAATCTTTTTGCTAGTGCAGAAAGCGCTCAGAAGCAACCAACAACGCAGAATCAACTAGCACAATTAACACAAAAAATAAAAGATACCATCGAGCATATCGCTATAACGATTGATAGCGTCGAAGATGCTACAACCAAAGATGTGCTTGAGTACATCACAAGCCACCTGGAAAAAATAGAGCAAGAGCTTGAAATGCTAACTATTTGCAGCTCATTTACTGAATCAATGCTTGCTGAACTTTTTGCACTGCATCAGGCAATTTTAAACTCTCCTGGGTTCTGTATCATCAAAGAAAAAACGCCAACACTTGCTGAAAATTATGCGCGACTCAGTGATACATTTTTTAGGCACCAACCAAATAATCCACTATTTTTGCATCAACTACACAAAACCATGCAGATAGCCCGTTTTCAGGCAAATTTCAAAAAGCCGCATGAACCAGTGGGCGCAAAGGATTATGTCGCTAAATTCTTACTCGTCATCTACGCAATATTTCTTGGTACCAGTAGAGAGCCAATGCTAGAAACACTAGACCAGATGCTCATTGTGCTACACGCGGCAACAGAATGGCACAGTAATGACCGTAAGCAGGCCTCTTCACTTCTCGAATGGCTTCTACCAAAAGGGCTACGCGACAATCCGACGTTGCAGCATTTTATGCAAAATAATAACATTTTAGGACACATTGCAGCCCTGGGCATTGTGCCTGCTGGTTATAAAATTGCGCACATGGCAAAGAAATTTCTTGGAGCAGACACTCCTCAAGAAGCACCAAATACTATTAAAGACCTGCTACAGTTGGCAAAAGATAATCCTGCAGTCTTTGAAGCTCTCACACAACAAGATCCAAAAATCCTCGAGCGTCTTGCTGCACATTTTGCACCTAGACTAGCAGCATAGCAAGGCGCCGAGATCCTAACGACGATGCATGGTGGTAAAGCATCACAGCTGTGATATACTTAAATCTCTTTTTGAAAAACATTTGTCTTTTTAAAGGGGTTGAATACATATGCTTTACCACCTCGCGTTGCAGCTACAACAGAGCTACTCATTTCTAAACATCTTCCGCTACATCAGTGTTCGCACGATGGGCGCACTTCTCACATCAATTATTATCGCATTCATTTTTGGCAACAAGTTTATTTCATATTGCCAAAAAATGTTTCGTACAAATGTGCGTGAGTGGACCCCAGAATCACATCAGCAAAAAAATAATACCCCCACCATGGGAGGGCTATTTATACTAGCAATCTGCTTGATTACCAGCGCTTTGTGGTGCAACTGGACAGACCATCGAGTGTGGATTTTTTGTCTTTGCTTAGTGAGCTTTGGTGCATTAGGATTTTTTGATGATTGGTACAAAATAACGAAGAAAAAAGGCGTCTCTGCTTCATTCAAATTTCGCCTTCAAATTATTATTGCTACCGCTATAGCATCGCTCTGGTACTATTTTGTACAACCTACAACAATAATTTGTCTCCCCTTCTTAAAAAATGTAACCCCCGAGCTGGGACTTTTTATTATTCCATGGGCAGCAGGCATTATGGTTGCGACAAGCAACGCCGTTAATTTAACTGATGGGCTTGATGGACTTGCAACAGGACCACTCATCTGCAATTTTACAACCTTCAGCATTATTGCTTACTTAGCCGGGCATAGTAAACTAGCAAGCTACTTATTTATCCCGCATACAGGAACCGCAGAGCTTGTAATTATTGGCGCATCGCTTATTGGTGCACTGCTTGGATTTTTATGGTACAACGCTCATCCAGCACAAATTTTTATGGGTGATGTTGGATCACTACCCCTAGGCGCAAGCCTGGCGCTCATGGCAATTATGTGTCACCAAGAGCTGTTATTAATTATCTCTGGTGGGATTTTTGTCATAGAAACAGTCTCTGTGATCTTGCAAGTCATTTCATTTAAAGTACTTGGTAAGCGTATTTTTAGAATGGCACCAATTCATCATCATTTTGAGCTTCTCGGCTGGCAAGAAACAAAGATTGTAATTCGTTTTTGGATTATCTCCATCATCTTGGCACTGTGCACACTACTGACACTTAAAATACGCTAGCATCAAAAAATACCCCTAGGAAAAAGCATAAAACGTGCTACGATAATCTCAGGATTAATACATACAGAGAAGATTATGCAAACAACAATTAAAAATATAGAAAATGACCTTTGCGGCCAATTAACGCGCACAACCCTGGCTAAAGAAATCGAAGACATTCGGATTGCTTTCCTTGGTAAAAAGGGCAGCATCACATTACTCTTGAGCCAGATGAAAGAGTTGTCGCTGGAAGACAAGAAGATATTTGGACCTCTCATGCAAGCACTTCGCCAGATGGCAGAAACAAGCATTGATGAGCGTAAAAATTATCTCGTCCAACAAGAGGCACAGGCTGAAACTGTTAAGTCGCAGCTGTTTGATGTGACCGTTAATGTCTCAAAGGCGCAAGAGGGACATCTCCATCCATACACCCACATCATTGAAGAGATCCAACAGATCTTTCTTTCAATGGGATATGAGATTTGGGATGGTCCTGAAGTTGAAACAGATTTTTATAATTTTAGTGCATTAAATATTCCGCAAGATCACCCAGCACGTGATATGTACGATACTTTCTGGACAAATATCCCTGGCAATCTGTTACGAACACATACGTCTACTGTGCAAATTCGTGCCATGCAAGAGCGCACGCCACCTATTGCAGGCATAGCACCAGGCAGAACATACCGCCACGAAGCCGTTGATGCTTCACATGATTATCAGTTCATGCAGTGTGAGGGTTTGTTTGTTGATAAAAATGTCACGATAGGCCATCTGTTTGCGACGGCACAGACATTTTTAAAAGCATTTTTTGGAAAAGACACACTTGATATTCGCATACGTCCTGGCTTTTTTCCTTTTGTAGAACCAGGATTTGAGATTGATATGCGATGTGTTTTCTGTAAGAATGGTTGTTCAGTATGTAAGCAATCAACATGGATTGAAGTATTTCCTGGTGGCATGGTTCACCCCAATGTGCTTAAAGCTGGTGGGATTGATCCCGAGCAGTATGCAGGATTTGCGTTTGGTTTTGGATTAACACGTTTAGGCATGCTGAAATATGGCATAGATGATATTAGGCTTTTATATAGTGGAAAGCTGAAGTTTTTAGAGCAATTCTAGCAGCGCAGGCAAGGAGAGGCCAACGCACTAGACGAGCATGATGGCTGCTGATACGGCAGCCGCAGTGAACGAATAAAAAGCTCAGACAATGGCAAAGGAGAGAGAGAGATGATCACGAAAGCCATTATTCCTGCGGGCGGATTGGGTACGCGGTTTTTACCCGCCACAAAAACAACGCCGAAGGAGATGTTGCCTTTGCTTGAAAAACCGGCCATTCAATACATTGTTGAAGAAGGCCTTAAATCAAGTCTAAAGACGTTTATAGTTGTTACTGGCAAAAATAAAAGTGTCATAGAGGATCATTTCGATCCATACCCGGAACTTGATAATCACCTTGCACAGCACAAAAAAGAAGACCTGCTGGAAGGGGTAAATAAAATTATCCATAGCGCTAATTTTATTTATTTGCGCCAAAAAGAGCCACTCGGGCTTGGTCACGCCATCTGGTGCGCCAGGCACGTTATCGGCAAAGAGCATATCGCTGTATTTTTACCAGATGATATTATCACCAATAGTAGCACCCCGTGCATGGCCCAGCTGATGCAAATTGCAACGCAGGAGAAATGCAATGTGGTTGCCGTGCAAGAAGTACCCATCGAAGATGTTGGTAGCTACGGCGTTGTTGGTATTCGCAAGCAATTTTCACCCAATTTATTTCAAGTCAAAGAGCTGGTAGAAAAACCACGACCTGTTGATGCTCCATCTAACCTCGCCATCATCGGACGCTACGTTCTTTCGCCAAATATTTTTAATGCGCTTGAAGAGCTTAACGCCGGAGTAAATGGTGAAATTCAGCTAACTGATGCCATCCAGGCATTGCTGCTTTCGGGCGAAAAGGTATTTGCGTATAAAATTCAGGGAACACGCTACGATGTGGGAACGCCATTGGGTCTGCTCAAGGCAAATATTGATATGGCACTTAGGCATCCAAAATATGCACAGCCAATGATGGATTACCTTGCGTCAATCGATCGCGAAATGATTGTTATGCAGGGGCAAGCGCAATCACTCTCTAAAATAAAACACAGCAGCGGGATATTGTTCTAAAAAGTTACTTTGCTTCTGTAGCCATGCGGCCACATGCTCTTCGGAGAATGGGGCCGCATTTTTTATGGTTGCAAGTAAGTACTCGCTAAGCGTGAGAATTTTTGACACGCATGACAGGCTGCCAGTTATAGCGATTGCACTGTGGGCATTCATATGTAAGTGTTTGAACACACGAGATCAAAAATGTGTGGATTTGCTCACCTGTACCATGCGAAAGCAACGGTACAGATGCATCAAGAAATTGTTTAGCGATATCAAATTCATTATTTTCTTCATTAATTTTTTTCAATGCATGCGCTGAGAGCATACCAATAACACCCCCCATACCATGGAATCTATTGCAACCTGCACACTTGAGCGTCGCCTCGCTTGATGATGATTGCTCGTGCGCATCAATGGCTATTTTTACCTTTACTAAAGATGCTACCAAATAACCAATCCGAGCAACCGCTGTCATTGGATTAGCCTGCATGCAGCTTATGTGCCACATGGCAAAACATAAAAGACCAATCTTTAAAACCCTCATTTCCCCTATCCTCTCTAAAAGATAAATTTTTATAGCGAAACTATATTACGAGTATTATCTTCGTCGGCAATTGTTGCATCATCCCAAGCAATAGCTTTGCATTTTTCACATTTCAACTTAAAACTATTGGCCAATGTCGCCATACCTTCATCAGATAATCCTTTTTTTGGGGTCATCAGATAGGTTGTCAGTGCCGCTATAAGACATTTCATCACTGTTGGTCCAAGTTTTTTTACCAGGTAGGCAGTTACTCGTGCAATAAACCCTGCATGGGTCATAATACGCTGACATTCGCGACATCGAATAATCATGATGTTTCTCTTTCTAGTAATGATAAAAAGTCATAGACAATTCAATATTTTTGCAAAGTAACAAAACCATTGTGCTATAGCAATGCGTGCAACTAGCTGAACCTCAGTTTCGGAGAATGGGGCCGCATTTTTTTGTGGTTAATAGAACAATTGCTTCCCCCACCCACCCCTCGTCTGCTAAATTTAGCCAGGATATAAAAAAAGGATCGGGTCAAGAGAGGGAAAAAGTATGTTGCTAAAACAAAATCATCGATTAATGCTTGGATTTGCATGTGCTGTGGTACTCGCAGTTAGTTATTATCCTCGACGTATATTTAGTGCTTCGCGTGCGCCGAAACAGCTATCCATAGGAATTATTGGCGCAGGCCTTGCAGGACTGACGGCAGCCTATCGGTTACAGCAACAGGGGCATGATGTTACCGTTTACGAAGCGCGAGATCGTGTTGGTGGACGTGTATACACCTGGCATGGTGATGATTCGTATGAAGAGCTTGGCGGCTCTGATATTAGAGATGGTGGGGAAGCAACCGATATGCGGAAGCTCATTGCAGAATGTGGGCTACAAACTATTATTAAAACTGGTAGCATTGCACCATGGATGTTCAACAAAGCAGGTGAAATGCGACCCCTGCAAGAAGTATTTGCTACATTACCAAAACCAAGCAAAGAGCTAAAAGCTCGCTTACACGAAATAAGTAACCACAGTCCTAACCTAGACGTAGGGATCAGCTTTTTAACTGACGGCAACACAGAGGCGGCCTACGTTATTAATTCTCTCCTTGACGATGGCAAAAATAGACATGCCATTAGAAGCCCTGGCTGGACGTGTGGCGAGCTGTATTACTGGTATAAAATAATGTACACAATAGCCATGCATGATACATATCGCTATAAAACAGTCGAGTACATCAACGGAGGTAATGACCAATTACCGCTTGCCTTAGCTCGTCACTTAGGAGCGCAAGTAAAGCTCAATACTCCTGTCAAAGCAATCAAGAATTGCACTGATGATAAGCTAACAATTTGCCATGATCACGGAGAAGCAAAACATGACAAAGTCATTTTTGCACTACCATGTGGTCCACTTGGCAACATCAGTATCGATGAAACAATAATTCCTGTAGAAGAACAGGCTGCCTGGCCAGCTCGCCTTGCTGACATTGTAGCAACTCCATATGCCACAACAAGCAAAATCCTGTATAAAGTGACAACAACAGAAACACCTAAAGAAGTGCTGCAAACAGTAGCTCTGCCATTTTTATACTCATTAATGCCACTAGGCAATGTATGGCAAAATCTTGATGGAAGTATTTTAACCTACTACATCACCAAACCAGAATCTGCTGTATTCACTTCGACCACTTTTGATGCTATTGCTACAGAATACGGCCAACATATCCTTGACCATTTTTCATTTTTAAAAACAGTCACCCCCATTGCAGGGATTGACTGGGAGCATGAGCCATATTCGCTTGGTACGTATTCTTATTTCGGTACAAATCAACGAGCTGAACATTTTACCGCCATAACCGATACAGATGGCAACCGTTCAATGATAGATTACCTCCCCATTTCCAATAAACTATATTTTGCAGGTGAGCATACAATAATTGACGACGCAAAAGGCTGTATGGCAGGAGCTGTTGAATCTGGTGAGCGTGTTGCTCGTATCATTGCACAAGAATGCGCAACTAGCTGAGACTGATTTTTTAAGCAATGCGGCCACATACTTTGTAAAGCATGTGGCCGCATTGCTTGTCATCCCGTTGTAGCTTTGCAAAAAGCTATGACGAATGTTACGCTAGCCTGACCTGAAGAATCAGTAGTGATAAATTGAAAGGGTGGCACGTGATTCACCGCGATAGTATTAAAGATATTTTAGAAACAGCGCCACATGTACGTGTGCTTTGCATTCGAGGGCCTCGACAAGCAGGAAAAACGACAGTGGCTGAGCTATGCTTTCCAACATATCGTCACGTTGGATGTGACAGGGTGGCACAAAAAAAAGCAATAAACGAAGATCCATCTGCATTTCTTCGCAATATTCTTGCCACTTACCCAGGAATTGTATTGGATGAGTTTCAGCAAGTCCCAGATATTTTATCGGAGATTAGAGCATACGTTGATGAAACTGGCGAGCGGGGAAGAATTATTCTTACGGGTTCACAAAACTATTTAATGATGGCGAGCGTGACACAATCTCTTGCCGGTCGTGTAATTTTGATCGACATGCTACCTCTTTCAATTAATGAGTTACAGCAAGCGAACGTATTACCAAATAATGTCTATGATCTCATGATTAGGGGTGGCTATCCAGAGTTGTATCAAGATCAAAAGCTATCTACAACAAGATTCTATAAAGGTTATATCAACACCTACATGGAACGAGACTTGCAAACGCTTACGAATGTGCCTGATTTAGCAAAATTTCACCGCTTTTTACAATTTTGTGCTGGTCGTATCGGTCAGCTACTTAATGTTTCTACTCTCGCTGCTGATGCAGGCGTTACCGTTGCATTGGCGAATCAATGGTTATCACTTTTAGTAACAAGCTATTTAATTTATTTAGTTTCTCCACATGTCACAAATTTTAATAAGCAGCTGGTAAAGCAGCCAAAGCTCTATTTTTATGATACGGGTATTGCTTGCGAATTATTGAATATTGGTACAGCTAGTAAACTAGCCAAGCACACCATGCGTGGTGCATTATTTGAAAATTTTGTTATCACCGAATCGTTTAAATGGTGTCACACTCATGGCAAAAATCCTGCATTATATTTTTGGCGTGATGAGCAAGGACATGAAATTGATTTGGTTGTTGACCTTGGTGGCCCACTTGTGCCGATTGAGATCAAATCAGCTGACGTAGTTAGACAGAATATGACTGATGTACTTTCATTTTGGCATGAATTAACCGGACATCCACTTGAACAAAGCTATGTGATCTACACCGGTGAAGATGAGAAGCATACAGTTGGTCCGCAATTTTTATCATGGAAAAGTATTCCAGTACTTTTTGCTACATTGTACGCACCAGATGCTGATAATGAGACACAACCAATGCAGGCGTCAATAGTCAAAAAAAAGAAAAAACCTGTGGCAAAAACAGTACCGCACAAGAAAGCAAAGTAGGATTTATTTTCTGACTTCAAAACCAGTATTTTTGCCGTTTTTTACCCTCTGTAAACATCGATCAGATAATGCTATTACGTAGCTGGGAACACCCTAAAATCGCCTTCCCTGACCATGCTCACAACAACAACTGAATCAACGTTCTCAAGCGGCACTGTGTTTTCATGCAAACTAACCTACTGGAAGTCTCTGAAAATATAGACAGTAAAAAAGGGGATGCTTTTTACTGCATCCCCTTTTTGAAATAACTAAACTAGCTGGCAATTAAAACTTTTTAATGCCGCGTAGGTTCCAGTACTCGCTAATCAAGCCTGTTGAACCAGCAATAGCCACGAGGCCATCACGTTCGTCAACAGAAGCCTTAGCCTGATTCAACGCCTCTTCAAGCGTAGCACAAGCTCTCACCTTAACGTTAAGCTCTTTAGCCATCATGGCAAGATCTTGTACGTCATGGCAAGGAATGTCACCAGGAAGTGGTACGAAGGTAATTTGACCACTTACTTTTTTGAGCAAGTAACGCATCATCTTGATTGCTTCAATAGCATTAACTGCTTTTGGCAAGCCAAGAATCAGCACCAAGCCTTTAAGGGGTTTTTGGTAATGCAGCAAACGAATACCAAGAAACAGATTCATCAATGCATCAAGATTGTTTGAATTATCAAGCAAGATGCTTGGATTTTCTTTGTCTAAGTATTCAAAGCGTCCATGAAGCAAATCAAATTGATCTGCCCAGAAATGCTTTAATGTTTTAATAGGATTCAGCTCTGCATGGCGTTTTGCTTCTAAAGTTGGACGACCACGTTGACCTTTTTGTGTCGCCAACAAGTTACCACGCAAGAATGGGGAGAACTTGCCTTTAATATCTTCAACATAAATTTGTGCAAGGCGCTCACCAAGAGATGCAACACGACCATACAATTGTTCATACATGTATGGCAAGGTGGCAAGCTTGCGAATTGGCATTGCCCATTTAATGTGGCGCTCATCACACCAATTTTTCATTTTTTGGAGACGGATCTTGCTCTGTTCTGCTGAAATGAACCAGCACTCAGGCTTAACCATACCAAGCATTTCAAAAGCAACTTCATCAAGATCGGTACCAAGCAGGCCACGACCATCTTCAGCAATACGCGTAATCGAAGCAAGTTTTGGTGAAAAATACGCTGCTGCATCAAGCTTGCCACCATAGGCAACTTCAAGAAGAACAACATCGCTGTTTTCATGCTTAGCTTGCAAAACAGTAGCCATAAGCATAAGTTCATGCGCCGTAGCTTGAATTTTATGAACATCAGCAGCGCTGACAACTTCATTCAAGGCATCGGTAAAAACTTTATTGCTTACTGCATCTAGTTGCACTTGCATACGTTCATTGTACGTGAGAATATGCGATGAAAAAGCTACAGAAACTGAAAAGCTTTCTTCACGAAGCAATTTCGCTGCAAAATGAAGAGTAATGCTCTTACCATTCGTACCACCAACGACAATCATATCGCGGTTAGCTGATGGCATACCGAGAGCCTTATCGAGAGCCTGCATACGTTGCAGCGAGGCTTCGCTGTATTCGTAAGGCTTAAGCGCATCGAGGTACTCAACGAGCTCACTATAGGTCCGTACCTTATTCAGTCCGGACTCTTTTTTCCGTGCCTGATCAATATTCGTAATCATGTCTGCGCCTTTCACATCACGTACCACTGCACGCAACATGTTAATGCTATTAGAATTTTGCACTACTATTTACATACATTGCTTTGTCCAATGTACAATTATCTCAATGATAGACTCAGATTACGAGAACTATGTAATGTTGTCAAACAGGCACTAATTGTCATAGACGAAATAATATAAATTACAAAATGGTTACCAAGTGAAATGTTAATTGACACCCTGCAACAAAAGATGGAAACTGTTCGGTTAACGACTATTCTTTTTACCTGGGAGTTTTCTATATGTCAATAAATCATGCATGGAAAGCAATTCAAGACTCAAAAATAATAATTCTTTTGACTCATTATAAACCTGATGCTGATGGAATTTCTGCCTGCGCAGCTCTTGATCACATCTTGAGACGTATGGGAAAGACTGTTCAAACGGTATATCCATCAAAAGATGACTCTGCTCTAAGGCGCCAGCCAGTAGATGTGAAAATAGCTCAGCATTCGGTGACCCCTGACCTTCTCATCGCCTGTGATACAGCAAATTATGACCGTTTGTACTTCCCTGAGGCATTTAAGAGCATCCCCCTGATCAATATCGACCACCATATTAGTAATTCTTTAAATGGTATGGTTAATATCGTTAACGCTGAGGCCGCCAGTACCTGTGAAGAGCTTTTCCACTTGCTCATGACCTGGTGCCCTGAGCTAGTCGATACATACACGGCTGAATGCTTATTATTTGGTATTTTGTACGATACTCAAGTCTTCCATACGCAATCAACCTCTGCCCGCGTGCTTAAAACAGCTGCTGCCTGCATAGACTATGGCGTCAATATGTTTACCCTGTCGCGAGAGCTTTTAGCCCACCAAAGCCCCTATTTCTTACCATTCTGGGGCAAGGCACTACAAAATATAACAATCGATGAAAAAAAACAGGTTCTATGGGTAGCTGTTCGGCAAAGCGATTTGTATGTGAGCAACCTTGGAACGGAAGCACTCGTTGGGCTGAATAATTTTATCGCTGAAGCATCACCGATAGAAACAACGATTACTTTCTATGAAGACGAGCACGGCCATACTAAAGTGTCGTTACGGTCTAAAACGCGTGATGTAAATAAAATTGCCGGTATGTTTGGCGGTGGCGGACACACCCGTGCATCAGGTGTATTGATGAAAATGCCAATTGATGAAGCGGTTGAAAAGCTTATTGCTGTCATTGATTAAAAAATTAAGGGCTGGTCATCATTGCCAGCCCTTTTAAATAAAGACATTTTTAGAAAGATCGCCTTGCGCCCTGGCTCAATAGCCATAAAGCAAGTTCACGATCCCCAGTCATCTCTGCCAGGTCTAGAGGAGTCATGCGTGTCCTGTTATTCGTAGGGGTATTAATATCAATACCATGATTGATTAGCCATTCGATAACTGACTTCTGGTTGCCAATAGCAGCCGCATGCAATACCGTGCCTCCACTGATAAATTGTTGCGTTGGATCAGCACCGCGCTCTAATAGCCAGTCAGCAAGCTCAAAATACTCTTGTATGAGCGCGATAAAAATGCCATTCAGTCCTTTTGCGTCGGAGATATTAATATCAATCATCCCAGTCCGGAGTAGTTGTTCAACCATCTCTCGCTCATTCATTGCGATCGCACCATGAAATGCCTTTACCGCTTTTTCATGTAACGAGGCACTGCCAAGCATAAGAGCGGGTTGTTGAGAAGTAGTATCAGCAATTTCTTCTTCTGGCGTACAAGCTGATTCTGGTGCGTGCCGGTCTCCTGTTGATACACTTTTACGGTCTTCTAACGCCAGACCTGTTCGCATAGGAATCTTGAGAAAAATTTTTTGTAATGCAGCTGCTGCTGGATCTAAAACAAGTGCAGGTCGGCCAAAAGAACGATTATATTCTGCCACTGCTGCTATCACGGACCCGTGAATTAAGCGAGGGAAGCATATGATGATAGCACCAACTTCTTCTACCAATTGATTACTCAACGAGCCATTAAAAACAACAGACTCATCTTCTAAAGATTCTCGTACTTGATTAATCGTAGCGACGGCAATGTTAAGAGCTCCATGCAGCCCAGGTGTAAGCTCTGGTGCTGCTGGATTAAAATTAGCACTCAACAATGCCAGAGCAAAGCGACATTTTGAATCTATGGGTAGTGACGAGGCAGCTGTATCGCACCCAACGCCCGTTGCTCTCAGATCGCTGGCGGCAAGACGTGTGATGTTTGAACCTAAACTTATCAGCATGCAGGAAACATACAAAATAGAATTAAATTTCATTAGAACCCTTTTGTTAAAATCGTTTTGCGCCTTGGCTCACTAGCCATGCAGTCAACTCACAATGTCCACAGCACTCTGACCTATCAAGAATAGTCGTACCATCATCAGTTGGTGTATTAATATCAACACCATGCCTGATGAGCCATTCAATGACTTTTTGCTGGTTATCAAATGCAGATCCATGGAGCAGAATAACTTCGTAGAAGCCTAGCCTAGCCCCTTTACTAAAGAGCCAGTCAGCCAAATCAAAATTATCGGCCATAAGCGCAATGAAAATGCCACAGGGTCCCATTCTAGTGGGTAGATTGATATCAGCTCCATGATTAAGGAGCCACTCAATCATCCCATAATTGCTTAGTCTCACAGCATAGTGTATTAATGCGCGACCATCTTTATCTAAGAAATGTAGATCGGCACCCGCACAGAATACGGTTTCAGCATCATTAAAATTATGACTACTAAGAGCTTGGAACAAAAATGCCACTTTTTCTTCTGTTGTAAAACTAGCAGCACTTTCTTCTGAAAGTTCCAATACTGCTTCTGGCACTGGTACTTCTGAATACATTTCGCCTTCAGAAAATAAAAAACCTGTCCGGAGAGAAAGCTTAAGAAATGCTTCTTGTGCTGCAACTACTGATGGGTCTACAACTAGAGTAGGCCGAGCAAAAGAGCAATTATATTCTGTCATTGCAGTTATCACTGATCGGTGAATTAATCGAGGGAAGCATATGATGATAGCACCAACTTCTTCTGCCAATTGATTACTCAACGAGCCATCAAAAACAACAGACTCATCTTCTAAAGATTCTCGTACTTGATTAATCGTAGCGACGGCAACCTTAAGAGCGCCATGCAGTCCTGGCGTAAGTTCTGGTGCTGCTGGATTAAAGTTAGCACTCAGTAATGCCAAAGCGACGCGACACTTTTGGTCGATGGATAGTGATAATTGACCAGTACACGAACAAACACTCGTTGGACTAGGATCACTGGCAAGAAGACGCGGAATACTTGAACTAAAACTGATCAACAAGCAGGCAACATAAACAATAGAATTAAAACTCATAGACCATTATTCCTGCATAGTAGTGATTATCTCGCGCTGTTTTCTTGTTTGTAAATAAATAATACCAGTTTTATGAACAAAGTCAAAAAGGGCACCTTTTCACAAAAGACACCACCCCCTATGAAAATAGACGCAGACAACTACTACTTGCTGTAGGTTCCCGATAAAAAATTCTCCTGTTTCTTGCCAAACAACTATGGTCGTACGACATAATGAATCATAGATTAGGTTGGAAAATCAGCATAAAGGGCAATAAATTACCCTTACTTTTGTACATAAGTAATAAAATTTTAGGTTGGAAAATCAGCATAATCAGTTAAACTTTAGGTTGGAAAACCAGCATTTCAATAATTTCAGCCTGAAGATGCCCTTGGAGAATTAGTGAAGAGAAGTATCGACTATTTTTTATTGCAATGGAAAAATAAGCCTAATCATAAATCATTACTACTGCGTGGAGCTCGGCAAGTAGGCAAAACACATGCTGTGCGTACTCTTGGTAAAACATTTGATAACTTTGTTGAAGTAAATCTCGAGCATGACCACATAGCTCAAGAAATTTTCTCGCAAGATCTCAATGTAAACCGCATAATTGAACGGCTATCTCAACACCTAAACCAACGCATTGAAGCTGGAAAAACACTCTTATTTATCGATGAGATTCAAAACATCCCCCTAGCAATCACTGCTCTACGTTATTTTTATGAACTTCACCCAAACTTGCATGTAATAGCGGCAGGATCACTACTTGAATTCGCCATTGCACAGGTTGGAATGCCTGTTGGGCGTGTAACATTTTTATACATGTACCCGCTCTCTTTTTTAGAATTTTTGGCTGCTCTCGGACATACAGGATGGGTCAAAGTTATTCTAGCCGAAGGGTTCAGTACCAAATATCCGCTCAGCATGGGGGAACATCAAGCATTTCTTGAACTAGTTGGCACATACCTAGCCATTGGGGGAATGCCTGCTGCCGTCAATGAATGGATTACTTCTAAGATGGCACGTGATGTAACAGTAATACATGCAGATCTGCTTGCTGCTTATCAGCAGGATTTTGACAAATACGCACGAGTCCATCAAATAAAATATCTTTCGTTGCTCTTTAAAAAAGCGCTCGAGCAGCTGAGCTGCAAATTTATGTATGCTCGTGTTGGAGAATATAAAAAACGCGAATTAGAGCCAGCTCTTGAACTGCTTATTCGAGCAGGCCTCCTCCGCCCAGTAACGCGTAGCGCCGGTCAAGGCATCCCCATTGGCGCACAGGCACACCTTGATGATTTCAAACTTATTTTTCTCGATGTTGGACTAACACAAGAATTGCTCGGTTTAAATATTACCAATTGGTTCCTTAATCCATTAGAAACCATGATTAATAAGGGTGCGATTGTTGAAGCATTTATTGGGCAAGAGATCGTAGCTTACGCTGACCCGATCATGAAAGAAGAGTTGTTTTATTGGCAACGCGCTAGCAAAAATAGCGATGCTGAAATTGATTATTTAATCCAACTCAACGAACAAGTGATTCCCATCGAAGTAAAAGCGGGCACCAGCTTGCATATAAAAAGCATGCACCTGTTTCTCGATTCGCATACCGAGGCGACCAGCTACGGAATCAGATTTTCTGGGCGGCAGCATGAGAACACCGAAAAATTACACTCATACCCCCTGTATGCCGTTGCCAAGCCATTGACTGATGTAAATGAAGAGGTTCGCAAGGCCCTGCTCTCTCTTGCTGAATAATTTTTCTCACACTTAAGATCAAAAATAAAGAAATGATAGATTCTAGTTTCAAGTGCAACAGCCTGGTTTTTGCCTGTTAAATACCTCAAATGGGGTAGAATACTCTAAAATTTTACGCGGCGTATGGTTCATCATCGCCTCAATGTCCTCAATTTCACGATCTGACCACTGATTTATATTTG
>CAMDFF010000013.1 GCA_945897315.1 candidate division TM6 bacterium UASB124 | reverse complement strand
AAGTAGCTCAGCATTATTGACAAGATCAAACGCTATATCACCTGAATGTCGAGGAGCTAATCAATATTATCGAGCTATACGCACCCGTAATATTGAATATTTAGCGGCTTATTATCCTGATTTAAAAGTGTTATGTGACAGGCAAACAGAGCTTTCTACTAGCTATGAGTATGATGCCAGTATTGGTCATGCAGCGACCATCGCACATCTAAAAGTTGTATTAGCTGCATTACAACAGAACGCCATAGAAGTGTTAGCCTTGTATGAAAAAAAGAAGCAAGAGATTGCTGTTCTGGAAGCTGAAGCGTAGCGCCGTAATCTATGCGGGCAAAAACAAATTCATGATAAACTGATGCAGCTATTACTATAGTTTTTAGACTGCACAATAGAAGAGTTAGTATGCAAAGAAATATTTTTTATGTGACTTCAAATAGTGGTAAATTTCAAGAAGTAGAGAGTTATTTAAAACGGCATTGCCCTGAAATTAATTTACTTCGTGCTGATATTGATATCGAAGAGATTCAGTCTGCTGATTTGCATTTTGTTGCTATTGATAAAGCAGCAAAAGCGTGGGCACATCTTAAAGTGCCACTGCTCATTGATGATGCAGGGATTTATTTTAATCGGTGGAACCAGTTTCCTGGTGTGCTGACAAAATTTGTTTCTCTCGGGATTGGGATGGAAGGCATTAAGCGTTTAATTGATAACGGAGATACGGGGTATTTTCAGCTGTGGCTTGTGTATGCTGATGAAAATGGCGTATTGCAGCCTTTTGAAGGGCGATGCGACGGGCAGTTAACGAATAACTATAAGGGCAGTGCTCATGAGGGCTTTCCCTTTGATGTATGTTTTGTCCCAGATGGACTAGAAAAAACCTATGCTGAGATCAAACAAGATCCTGCGTATGAAAATTATCTGTATCGCATTCGCGCTGTCCAGGCATTTTTAGAATGGTTTAATCACGTATCAAGATAGATATGATGATAGAACATATAGATTGTTTTTATTTATTTGCTTCATAAGTATTGTGCGACATATGTGCGTATGTGCTTAGGTTAAGAGGGGTTTGGAGATGAAGTTTATTGTGGTGATGATTTGTTTGTTGTTTGGTTCTTATGCGGGATCTCTGCAGGCTGCTACGGAAGGGTGTGATGCGGTGCTTGAGCAAGCCATTGCGGATTTTGCAGCTGCCTGGACGACTATTGAATTAGAATCAGTAGGCAGCTTACTCTCTCCACGACTAGATGAGAGTTTTTCATCAGTATCTTTTGGTGGTAGCAGTATTGAAATTACTGATCTTAAAAAACAGTTGCTGGTTTCAGCTACACGTGGTGATTTGGCCCGTGTTGTTGGATTGCTGGCTACTGAGAAAGTGTCTTTGAATACGCGTGACGGAGATGGCAATACAGCATTAATTTTGGCGATTCAGTATGGACATGTTGAAGTAGCAATGGCTATCGTTACTAGTGGTAAGGCTAATATTAATATAGTGAATGATGCCGGTGAAACAGCATTAATGATAGCAGCTGGCAAGGGATATTTTCCCCTCATAAAAAAAATGTTGCGTGTTGCGTATGTTATGCCTGGCATAGTCAATAACAAAAATCAAACCGCTTCTATGATTGCTCTTGAACATGGTTATGAGCATATTGCTGCTTTTCTTGATGCATCTTCAGAATATCCCTTGACGCTTAAAAGGGGTTGAATAATGGTTTTCGCCAAAAACCGTTTGATAATGTTGGGCAGTAGATCTTTAGTGGTTTGCGAGGAATGATATGTTTAAGAATAGAAACAGTGAAATTGATAGTATAAAAAATATTGTGGCGCAACAACGGCCGCTACAAGCGAGCGAAAGAGAAAAGCTCAAGGAGTATTTTCGGGTAGGTCTTACGTACAGCAGCAATGCGCTTGAAGGTAATTCGCTGACAGAAACAGAAACGAAAATTATTCTTGAAGATGGTCTGACGATTGGCGGTAAAAGTATTCGTGAGCATTTAGAAGTTATTGGGCATAGCAAAGCGTTTGATGCGATGTATGAGCTAGCACCCGCTAAGAGCGTTACAGAAGAAGACATTCTAATGCTGCATCGTTTGTTTTATGAAGGGATTGATGGATTAAATGCTGGTATCTACCGTTCAGCGCGAGTGTTTATTTCTGGTGCTGATCATGTTTTTCCTCTTCCGGTTGCGGTGCCAGGATTGATGAAATTATTTATTGATCAAATTCCTGACCAACAGGCAACATTGCACCCTGTAACCTTTGCTGCTTGGCTGCACGCAGAGTTTGTAAATATCCATCCGTTTGTTGATGGCAATGGGCGTACGGCACGGTTACTCATGAATGTAGCTCTTTTGCAGGCTGGTTATGTTGTGACGATTATTCTGATGCTGATGCGTGTTCACTATTTGGCGGCACTGCGCACAACAAATCAAGAAAACTATGAGCCATTTTATAATTTCATCAGCGAAATGGTTCATGAAAGCCATAAAGAGTACAAACGACTACTTGGTGTCATGTGAGTTCAGCTGTAGTGCTGAGCGTAGAAAAAAATTAGCCAGCTAAGCCCAGCACCGCGTGACTGCCTGCTCCAACTATTTTCTGTTTTCCCATTTTTGAAACATGCGCACCACTGATGGATTATCAGTTGGCAGTTCAGAGCGATTTTTACCTATCCAGCGTAACTCTTTCGATTCACGGTTGGAGACAATGTCTTCATCGCTGGTGACTTGCAGCAGAAAACGAACATCATAATGATCGTGCGCTTTATCTCTCTTGTTCTCTGGAATAGGATGAATATCGATATCAAAAATTTCTTCTGATACCGGGCTAATGCCCATAATGCCAGACTCTTCTTGAGCTTCTTTTATTGCTACAGCAAGGACATCTGAATCACCATCGCAGTGGCCACCAAGCTGAAACCAGCGGTCAAGTTTTGCATGGTGCAGTAGAAGAGCCTTGTCTCCATCTTTATTTAAAAGCCAGCAGGATGCAGTAAAGTGGCCTATTTCAAGTGTGCGTTCAAAGCAGTCTTCGTGCGCTGCCATGAACTGTAACATGCTCTCTTTAAAAATAATTTCTTCTGGCGCGGTTGGGTGATAGTTGTGCAATAACGTTGTTAAAGCTGATCGTTTCATGAGGGGTCCTTACAAATATTCTTTTGCTAATATAGTAATTAATTGTAGTGCTATAAGCATTTCAGATAGTAGGTCAGCATCGCCTATACTATGAGCAAATACAGTAATTGCGGTGGTGTGCCGCAGTGCATTGAATAGCATGAGCTGCTTAGTATGATCAGAAATAGTACCATATATTTCAAAAAATGTGTGGTGTGAATCGATTGGTAATAGTGTAAATACTATCGATAAGTCGCTTGCTGGGTGATCGATTTGTAGGTCTCCCCAATCGATAATCCCAGACAACTGGCGGTGCTGGTTAACAAGTAAGTGTCGGGCGTACAAGTCACTGTGGACGATTGTAACGATTTCGTCTTTACGCAGCTCTTTTAATGAATTAAGAAGGGTGAGCAATGTTGAGCAATCATCAAATAGCTTGTGCTGTTCGATGTAGTGCAGATGCTCAATCGCTTGTGGGTAACGAAATTGAATATCCAACTTACGAATTCGATCACGCTGTGCACCCAGATTTTCTACCTGCTCGACAGGGATTGCGTGCAGTGCTTTTAAAAATTGTGCGAGTGGTGCTGCCAGGTGTGCGCGCTCTTGCATCGTGAGATGTGCAGCACAAGCGTCTTGGCCTTTAAGATACCGATAGCCTAAAAATGGCCATTGGTACTCAGCTGTTGGTTTACCAATAAAAATTGGATTCGGTATCTGTAGTGGTAATTGTGTAGCCAGAAAAGGTAATAGCTGTGTTTCTGCAGGAACGCAATTCGCACCAAATTGCCTGCGGGGAAAACGAAACAAATATTCGTTGTTAACTTGGTAAGCGGTATTGTCCCAACCTTCACCACAAAAGATGACTGTTGCTGGGGATAGTTCTGGAAACTGCTCTTCTATGAGCTTGCACGCAAGCTTTTGATCAACATAAAATTCTGCTGTCCAAGGCTGACTCATTGGTTGGTACTTTCAATTAATGTTTGTTCAAGCTTGGCAGCAAGCTTCAAAAAAAATTCAGAGTCCCAGGTGTCCAATAGATCTAGTTGCTGCTCTGTTACAAAGCGGGCGGCGTCGAGTTTTGCTCTATGCCAATCGGTATGCGCAATTTTTTCTCGAATTGCTGCGACTAGCCATGTTGGTGTTACTATAATTCCCTGCTTTTCCCATGGACCATTTTGATTAAGTCCATTGCCGATGTATTCATAATTTGGAATAATTTTTTTTGAAACATACCAATTAAAGTCATACCAGTCGCGACCTTTGGTGTACTCACGACAGAGTAGAGCTAAGCATTTGCCAGCAAATAAGCTTGGTTTATCTTCGGTAAGAATTGAAAAAAGAACAGGATAGTTAAGTTGATGCATTTCTGTGTGTGCACCGCCTGGAGGGTTAGTATCAATTTCTAGTTTAATGATAACCGATTGTTTATCTGAGGATTGTAGTGGGTTTTTGAGTACGAGTACTTTACCAAATGAGCTGTCTTTTAAAAACGCTTTTTTCACGGCATTATCTGCAATGGATTTATCAATAATACTTAGCTCTAGCTGGTATTTAGTGAATTCTTTTTGCAAGACTATTAGAAATGGTTCCCAAGAAAATGTGTGATATGGGGCAAGCGCAGTGAAATCAAGATCTTCAGAAAAGCGGTTGAGTTGATGAATAATACGCAAGCAGGTGCCACCATGGAAGGCTGCAAATTTAAAGAAATTTGCTTTCGCAAGGGCTGCAAGAGCAATTTCTTGATAAATTTCTTTGATAGCATTCATTTCTTTTGGGCGGCTACCTGTTGTGTAATATTCTTTGAGGCGGTCTTCAATGATTTTGATACTCATGAATTGTCTCTCTTGATGTTGATGATTTCTGTGAAAAATATGGTTAAAGCTGCACGAACTCTTGGGCTTGGATATTGGGAACAAAGTGTTTCTAGCTGCGTAAGATCACTCTCTAGCATGCTGTACAGCTCAATGCGCAGGTCCATTTCTAGATGTTTTAAATTTGGCCAACTACGATGACGAATATAAATAAAATCAGCAAGCGCTCGCCATGGGTCTGCTATAAAAGCAATACCTGTTTTAGTAACACGGCGCGCAACGCCAAGATATAGATTTTTTTCTGGAACATGTTCGTAGCTAAACATGCCAAGTGGTGTACGAAATTCTCGACCACGTTTCGAGGTGGCACTGGTATAAGTGTACACAGCCTCAGGGATCCAATTATGATATGACAAGGCAGATTCCATACTGATCATTGATGATTCGTATAATACTAGTGCTAGCTCAAACTGGTCGTAGCTAATATGTTTAGTCTTGTTGGTGATGATGTATAAGCCAGGCTTTAGGCGAGTAAGTCGTCCAGCTTTAATCGCTCTGTAAATTAAATTATGACGGGAACCAGAGGTTAATGATAGTTGTGTCGCCAGGTCTTTATCATGAATGAAATTTCTTGGCCATTCGTCTAAAAAATCTCGAAAATCTTTTTTCATGTGACCCCTATATTTATGCACATTGTTTATCATTATTGCTCAACCATATGCATGCAATAAGCCATGCGCATACATGTTGAAACATGAGAATTTCTTGTATGGCAGACTAAATTCATGCAAGAAGTTCATCACAAGTGGTTAACTTCTTGCATGAATTTAGTCTGCTTTCGCAATAAAAACAATTATTATGAAAAATAGGCTATTTTTTGCATTCTATTGGTTCGCTGGCTCGAAATTGGCGCATGAGACTGATCAGTGGATCATAATCTCCTCGGTCAGCAGATTTTAAGCTTTGAATATACGTTGAGCGAAGTTCCCCATCATCTTCCAAGTAGGGCCAGTGCGGGTGCTTGCCGCCACCCGCGATTAAGTAACGGTCTGCAACGAGGCGCGAGAAGCGACCATTGCCATTTTCAAAGGGGTGAATGAATACTAAGCGATGGTGGATGCGCGCTGACTGTTCCAATATCGTAAGTGAGCTGGTGTGGCTTTGCCAGGCCTGGACATCGGCGCACAGCTCTCCCAACAAATAGGAGATTTTATACGGCTCTACCCCAATAGATGTTACCGATTTTCTGAATTCACCTGCCCAGCTCCACACGTGGTTTAACATAGTTTTGTGGATTTTTTTCAGCGTAGGAATATCAAACCATGTTGCAGGTGCAGGAACTTTTTTCGTTAAATATTTTTTCTGGGCAATATGAATATTTTCAGTTTCTTCGCGATTGAGATCGTGTTGCGTAAGAATCGTTTTGCTGATCAGTCCGCTATAATCATGTAGTGGGGTTGCTCCTTCAGGAAAATCAAAAAGCTTCATTATTTATTCATCTTCCCATAATTTTGCTCCAGAAGCATGCAGCAGGTTCTCAGTTTCGCTGTTAATTAATTCTTCAATTAACTTTTTATCTGGTCCTTGTTTTTCTAAGTGCATAGTGCCGCGCAAATATTTTATATGGCGTTCGGCAACGTGACGTGCCTGTTTGCGACAGATACTTTCAATAGGTTCTCTAAGCATTGGGGCTACTACCAATTCACATGATAGCGCATCAAAAATTTTTGTTAGCAGTGAGAGCGTGGGGTCAATGTGGTGCTGTTCGAGTTGAGAAATGGTTGGTTGAGGTACCTTTGCTCGCTTAGCCAGCGTTGTTTGTGTCATTTTGAGTTGTGTGCGGATAGTTTTAATGAAGTCGCCGATGGGGAGTTTGCGATTAGCATGGTGTAATATTCGTGCTGCATCTGTAACTTCAAGCAAAAAGAGCTTTTTACTGCTGGATAGATGTTTCATCAAGAACCTTTTGATTTGCGATTTTGTCCTATTTAACCTGTGGTTATGTCCTGCAGCTATAAAAATACAACAATTTTATAGCCAATAGCAATAATTCAAAGTGATATTTATGGCTATTGGCTATAAAATTAGGCTAGTACTGCTCGATCATCAGCTGGCAGCCTTCATGATTTACTAGCGTAATGGTGCCGTTTTTATCAAGGCGTAACCTGAGTAGCGCACAATTTGCTACGTGCCAACTGAATCCTGATCGAAAATCGAGCGTACACAAAAAAGCACGTAATACACCTGAATGTGCGCAGCACAAGATAACTGCCCCCATATGCTGGGAGGAAGTAAGCGCTATCATGAAATTAGCGACACGTGTGTACACTTCACGGAGGCTTTCGAATTCACCATTCCATTTATGCGAAAGATAATGCTCTTGAGAAATGACGTCCCTCTTTGGTTGGGTTTTAACCCAAGCTTCGAATGCATTTCTTGAGTGGCCTTCCCAAGCGCCAAACGAACGTTCGCGTAGTGCTGGTGTTTGCGTGATAGGGATATTTTTTTTACCAAGGATAATATGTGCTGTTTTGTGTGCACGGTGCGTGTCAGACGAAAATACGGAGGAAAAGGTAATCGCCTCTAGTTTTACGCTGATTTGTAGAGCCTGTTTTTCGCCTGTTTCATTTAAGGGTATATTTGTTTCTCCCTTGCCTCGTTTGTTCCAATCAGTTTCACCATGCCTGACGAGGTATACTTCACAATATGTGGCATTGTTTTGCTGCTCAGCAGAGGCTGTTGTGGTGAGTTGTTTGATTGTGCTCAATGTGTTTGCGACTAGCATTTTTGAGGGCATAAGTACGTGGGCCTTTGTATGGAGATGTTATACAGGTGCCCACGAGTGTAACGTGAATTTAATATGATGCCAAAAATATTAGAAGGCATTGTGTGACTACTCAGGTATTTACTATGCGGAAAACACAACGGCTTGATGCAAGCTGAGCGCCATAACAAGCATGATAAGTAGAACCGCTTACTTCCGGCGCATAAAATCTATATTGTTCAGGCTGCCAAGAACCTGTATGCTAGTGCCGAGTAATTGGTCAGAGGCGAACATTATGTGTGCGAAAAAGGAGTGTGTTTCATGGTGATTACTATTGATGGACCAGTAGCAAGCGGTAAGAGCTCTGTCGCAAAAGAGCTAGGGCGTCGGTTGAGGTGCGATCATGTGAACACAGGGCTTTTATACCGTGTTGTAGCGTATTTATCAGCTGTTCATCATAATGAGGTACATATTATACCTGCTGATATGAGATATGATTTTGTTGATGGTAAGCCACTTGTTTTTTGGCATGATATTGCAATTAGCGACTCTTTTTTATATTCTCCACTAATTGATCAGGCAGCTTCGAAAATATCATCTGATGCTCGTTTGCGTACATTGTTACTTCCTATTCAGCAAGCTCTTGCTGTAACGCATAATATTATTGCTGATGGGCGTGATTGTGGCAGTGTTGTTTATCCAGAAGCAGATGTAAAATTTTTTTTAACGGCTGATGTTTCTGTTCGGGCACAGCGATTAATGCATAATAAAGATCGTCATTATACAGATTTATCCATTGAAGAAATCTCGCATGAAATTATAATGCGAGATACTAATGATAGGAAGCGTGCATCAGCGCCGCTGGTGGTGCCTGCTGGTGCTATTGTTGTTGATTCTTCTCTGCTTACATTTGAGCAAACGGTTGATGCGTGTGAAGAGCTTATTCGGCAGCGATTACAGATGAGTTGCGATTAAAATTGCAAGAGCGGGCTTGTATTTTGCAAGCCCGCTCTTATTGAATGGTATGGCGTGTCTATAAAATTTCTGCAGCAAGTTTAGCGAGTTCACTGCGTTCTGATATTTCTAAGAATACGCTGCCAAAGAGTGATTGATCTTTAAATTTTTCAGTAGTAACAGTGAGCCCGTTGCTACTGAAGTCTAGATAAGGCGAATCAATTTGATACGGGTCCCCAGCTAAGATAACTTTTGTTCCTTCCCCTGCACGACTAACAATTGTTTTTACTTCATGAGGTGTTAAATTTTGTACCTCATCAATAAAAACAAACTGATAGGGAATGGAGCGGCCACGCATATAGGTAATCGCTTCAAGGCTTAAAAAGCCATTTCGTTGCAGCTGTTCAACAAAACGGTTTTCATGGTGTGATTGACGATCATGATCCTGATGACCTTTATGTTGATCAGCCGTTTTTTTCTTCTTTTTTTCGTTGCTTCCCATGCCAAGCATCTGCTCTGTGCCTCGTAGCATTTTACTCGCAATAAATTCAAGGTTGTCATGCACGGGTTGCATCCAGTAGTGCAATTTTTCTTGCACATCGCCTGGCAAAAAGCCGATATCAGCGCCAAGTGCAATGACTGGTCGCGTTACCATGAGTTTGCGGTATGCGTGTTCATACGCTGTTTTGTATAGGCCTACGAGTAATGTTAAGAATGTTTTTCCTGTCCCTGCGGGTCCAAGCAGTGTCAGCAATTTTACGTTGTCATCAAGCAGTAGGTCAAGAGCCATTAATTGTTGCACATTTTTTGCACTGAAGGATTGCATCAGGCTGATAGGCGTAACTTCTTTGAATGATTTATTACCTAGGTAGCGATATAAGCGGTAATTTTGTTCATTGCTTTGACTTTCAAGAATAACAAATTCATTCGTTGCTAGCTGCTGATTGCCGATAGCTCCGGCGATATTTTTGAGTGTCATTTGTCGCAAATCATTTGCTGGTAGTGCAACTCTGATCCAGCCTTTATACAGCTTGTCATAGTCCACAGAGCCTTTGGTATAGTCTTCTGCATCAAGGCCGATGGTATCTGCTTTGATGCGAACATTGATGTCTTTGCTGACCAACGTAACTTTATTGCCTTCTTTTCCTAAGTTAACAGCAGTTTGAATGATTGCGTTGTCTTTTATTTCATGGATATCGCGCTGCAGAAGCGTGAATTCAATCTGTTCAGGATTTTTGAGAATGCGTAGCACGGCACCTTCAGTGTCGTGGTCAAGAGCAACCCCTTCTCCCAGGTGGCCTTTCTTGCGCATTTCATCGAATAGTCTGATACTTTGGCGAGCGTTGTGCCCCTTTTCTCCCGCTTCGCGCTTGAGCGTATCGAGCTCTTCCAGAACCATAAATGGTATGCAAACGACAACGCCATGAAAGGCGAAAATAGCTTTTGGATCGTGTATTAGAACGTTGGTGTCCAAAACGAAAACGCGATTCGCGCGTAAGACGGCTTGGTGTTGTTCGGTCATGACAAACTCCCTGTTCACGTGCCCTGTTATTTCAAGCCCACCGTATCATGACTAGGTTTGAGAGTGCAAGGATCTTGCTCTCGACATGTTTTGTATGTAGGTAATTTTTAGAAATATTTATTATAGATCTTCTATGGGTTGTGTATTTATATTGAAACGCATAGTCCCATTTTTGTGTATGGTCACGTCCTTTCAGTTGTGGTAAACTGGCAACCGGTTCTACAAGGCGCTTTTAAGCAAACGGAAAGGACGTTTCTATGGAAAAGCACGATCATCTACATAATCTTCGTCACTCAGCTGCGCATCTTATTGCTCACGCGGTGATGGAATTGTACCCAGACACGCTATTGACGATTGGGCCCGTAACAGAGACGGGTTTTTTTTATGACTTTCTCCCAACTAAAAATTTTAAAGAAGAAGATTTACCGCTTATCGAAGCGCGTATGCATGAGATCGCAAAGCGTGGTTATTTCATCACGGGCCGCCAGGTGCCAAAAGATGAAGCACGTGAGCTGTACGTGCATAATAAGTTTAAGCGTGAATTAATTGATCAGATTCCTGATGAGACGGTTGGTATTTATACACAGGGCGACTTTTTTGACCTCTGCCGTGGTGGCCACGTTGACGAGGTTGGCGCTGTTAGGTATTTTAAACTGATGAGTATTTCTGGTTCATATTGGCGAGCAGATCGCAGTGGGCAAGCGTTACAGCGGATTGCTGGTGTATGTTTTGCAACGCAAAAAGATCTTGATGCGCATCTGAAAATGCTTGAAGACGTACAGGCTTATGATCACCGCCGCTTAGGTAAGCAGCTTGATCTATTTTCGTTTCATGAAGTTGCTCCAGGTATCCCCTTTTTCCACCATAAGGGACTGCTTGTTTACAATAAAATGATTGATTTTTTACGGCATTTGCGTGGTAACACCTACCAAGAAATAAAAACCCCTCTTATTATGCACGAGTCGCTATGGCACACATCGGGGCACTATGATAACTACCGCGAAAATATGTATTTTACTTCGGTAGAAGAGGCTACGTTTTGTGTTAAGCCAATGAACTGCCCTGGTTCTATTTTGCATTATGCTGAAAAACCACATTCGTATCGTGAGCTTCCAATGCGGCTTGCAGAGTTTGGCAATGTGCATCGCTTTGAGCTTTCTGGAACATTGCATGGACTCTTTAGAGTGCGTGCGTTTACGCAAGATGACGCACATATTTATTGCACTATCAATCAGATTGAACAAGAAATTCTTAGGCTTATGGATTTAGTTGGTAAGCTCTACGGCAAGTTTGGGTTTACTGAGGTGAGACGCTTTGTTTCAACACGACCAGAAAAATCTATGGGTAGCGATGAAGCATGGGAAACTGCGATATCGGCGCTTAAAAATGCATTGGACAATAAAGGCTTTTCTTATGAAGTCGATGAAGGCGGCGGTGCATTTTATGGACCAAAAATTGACATGAAAATTGTTGATGCTATGGGACGTGAGTGGCAGTGTGGCACAATTCAAGTGGACTTTACGCAGCCAGAAAATTTTAAATTAGAGTATGTTGACTCTGATCAGTCTCGCAAGCGTCCTGTCATGATTCACGTTGCGCTGTATGGTTCTATTGAGCGATTCTTTGGAATATTGCTCGAGCATACAAAGGGTATTCTGCCATTCTGGATTACTCCCATTCAAGTGCGTGTCTTGACAATTACCGATGCACAAAAAGAATATGCGCATACTGTTGTTGAAGCGTTACGTGTTGTGGGTATTCGTGTTGAGTTTGATGAGTCTGGTGATCAGATCTCTGCTAAGATTAGGCGTGCACAGGTTGAAAAAATACCATGGATGTTGGTGATTGGCCAAAAAGAGGTTGACCAGCAAACAGTGACACTGCGGCATAGTGATGGCAAGCAAGAGTTTGGTCTTGTGCTTGCTGATATTGTTGCGCGTGCGCAAGAGGCGTCAGCGTATTAAGCTTTTAGAAAAAGGGGCCGAATGAAGAAGCCCCTTTTTCTATCAATTCGTGAAGATTATCGATCTATTGCGCCAGCTGCTCTGAGTGCTGCCACGATGGCAGCCTTATTGGAAGATAATGCGAAGTCGAGAGCATCAAACCCAAAAATATTTCTGAGTGAAACATGTGCGTCTGCTCTAATTAATTTCATGGCAATTGAGTCATGGCCATAATTAATTGCTGTGATTAGCGGGGTGTTGCCGTAGGCATCGGTACAATTAATGTCAACGCCAGTAGTCAGTAAAATAGTTACATCTGTATCTATCCCTGCTGTTGTAAGAGCAAGTAGCAAATCGCCCAGAGAAGCAGGTGTATTTTTTAGCGTTGCCTCATTAGCAGTAAGCATTTTTTTTGCTAATGCTTGCAACGCAGGGTCGCCTGCTACAATTGCTGCGATGCGACGTTCGCTTTCGCTAATCATTGTATCGAGTGTTGCGATATCAAAGTGTTTAGGTCCTGAGGAAGAAGAAAAAATCGGAGAGAGCGCGAATGACAATGCAAGAGAAAAAAAAGTAACCCGTTGTAACAAAATCATAATACTCCTTTGTTTTGTATCAGAAAAATTGTGTATTTTTTTTCTCATTGTATCAATAAATAGTTTTTGTAACAGCTCTTTGTATCAACAAGCAAGAAGCCCACTGTTTTTTAATCCAACAGTGGGCTTCTTGCTTAGTCAAAAAAAATTATTATTTTTAAAAGTCGTCATAACCTGTATCTAAAGAGGCTAAAAGAAATTCTTCAACCATATTTGCTTCTTCTTTAGCCGTACGTTTTGCATCAGTTGGTAGTGGTGCCGTATCTGGCAAACTAAAAGTTACCATCGTTGGGCTGCGACGATTGAGCGTGCCGGCATTTTCAAGCGCTTCTGCTAAAGCTGCGTCGCCACGACTGATCGCAGTTTTCAAATCGTTATCAATGTTGTTGTCATTATTGGTTATTCTGCACGCGCAAGATTTGGATGGGCATATGTTTTTGCCTTCAAACAGGCGTTCCATTTTGCAACAGCGGTGTGCTAGGTGAAGTGGCTGGTATTCACATGGCAGGTGGAGTAGGCATGTTTTGTTTTCGTCATCATGATTGTTGAGCGCGCCAGGGCAGTCTGAGACAATACCTGAAAGACAGCACATGAGCGGTGTGAGCGTGGTAAGGATGTTGTATCGATACTCTGTTACTGCGTTGGCACGAGCAACTTTGCTTGCTTGAGCACTATGATACTCTTTAGCAATAGAGTCGAACAGAGCAGCACATGTATTGTTTCTGTCTGGGGCAGCTGCAGAGAAAATATCGGGGGTTGTGATGACAAGTAAAAGCAGTGTCAGTAGCTGGTGTTGTTGCATAGGTGTTGATCCTGAGGTGTTGTATGATGTATAAAAAGCCCCGCACAATAATGCAGGGCTCATTGGAAAAGCTATTTTTTTGCGCGGCGGCAGCAACCGCAGTATGACCAGCGACTTTTTACAGGAGCTGCTAGGGTGTCTTCTGCTGTGGAGGTTGCGTCAGAAAGAATTGGGCTTGCGTTTGCTTGCTCTTCTACACGGGCTCCATCGGCGATTATCTGCGTGATATCATCTATGATTAGCTTATAAGTACGTGCGGTCTGAGCATCACTTTTTTGTGCTGTTAGTGCTGCTATGCGCGCGCTGCGGCGACGTGGTTCTTCTTGCGTGCTTGCGTCGAGTGTCATGATTGGAAGTAGCACAAGGGTGAATACAAATAACTTTATTTTCATCGTGAGCATAAAAACCTTTGTAATTAAAATGGTTTATAGTACGTAAAATACGCTACGTGAAAATATACACAGAATTATGCAATCTGCAAGGTTAATGAGTGTGCTTAGTCGAAGCGCTATTTTCTAAGGATCGTATGCAAAAGAGCACGTAATTTTTTAGATTTCTTGCTCGCTGCGATAGACCATGCGGTTTCTGCTTCATCGTTGACTGTCTCAGTGGTTGCTCCATATTCGAGGAGGGTATTCATTAATTCACAATTGTTTTGCCTGGTTGCAATCATGAGAGGCGTTGTGCCTGAGTCATCGGGGATATTGACATCGGCGCCAGCTTGAGCAAGTACCTGTACTGCTTCACAGTAGTCTTTTTTTGTAGCCAGCAGCAGCGCTGTATGGCCAGCAGTATCTGTTAGGTTGAGGTTGGCACCAGCTTTAATGAGCATTTTCATAATGATGGTATAGTTCTTCCCTGCTGCTGTCATAAGAGCTGTTCTCTTGTCCCTATTACTTAAGTTGACGGCAGCTTTTGCATGGAGCAGGGCCTTAATTGTTTTAGAGAATCCATTCTGTGCCGCGAGCATGAGCGCTGTGTCATCATGGTGTGATCCTAAATTGATATTTGCACCCAGATTAATGAGATCTTTGAGAATTTTTACGTGCCCGTATGCAGCTGCAGTTATTAACGCGTTATGTTTATGGAATATTCTGGCATTTATGTTTATATCGGGGTGTTGTTCAAGTATAAGCATAAGGCCAGCTCTGTTATTGTAGCGTACGGCGTTGAGAAATGTGTCATAGTGTCGGCTAGCAAAAAGAACCAAAGGAGCTGGTTTTGTTATGTCTAGCGCTGCATGTTCGCCATCAACAAGCTCTTTCCGACACAGGGGGCAGGTATCGTTCTCACGTAACCATGTTCTGATACAGTCTTTGTGGAAGCAATGGTCTTTTGCTGTTGCCGCTATGGTTGGGCTTTTATGAAGAGCTAATATTTGATCTAGCTCTTGTTCCTCTTCTGTTAGATCCGTAAGGCAGATAGAACATTCAGGGTGTGCTGCTGCGTGTGTAGATGAAAAAGCGCTAAACAGTAACCAGAGAAGTGATAGCTGAAAAAAACGATGCATAACCATGATCTCTCCTTTTTAAAAAGATAAAAAAATACATCACAAGACTATACACTTTGCCTTGAGTTGTGCAACAAGCGTCCATATGATATTAATTTGATTCGCTTGCAAATGATCTCTCTCGATGGCTATTTTGACAGATGGGTAGATATATAAAAATACTTACTGGAGAGAGTTATGAAGTATGCAGGATCAATGTTTTCTCTGTTGCTAGTGTCTATGGCAACATTATTCGCTTCAGAGCAAAAACCGATTGTTAGGGTAGCTGCTAAGCCAGCATCTTTAAGTCGCACATGCAAGAGTCGTTGTTGGAAATGTTTTTGCTGTTGCATTCGGCACCGGGCGCTTGGCCTTGGGGTGCATTGCCTTGGGTCGATGACGCTGGGATTTCTTGGCGTGCTGTTGCATGCAGATTTGCGTGCTATGGCGGAACCAGACTTTCAAAGTCTTATTGATATAGTGTGGCCTGAGCACCCAGAACGGAACGAAAGAGCATCTGTACCTGTGCCGACTGATGCAGATCTGCAGAGTGCTCGTGATAAAGATTTAATTCTGACCGCCTTATTAATGCGGTCATTGACTCCTGCGGTGCGAGAACAGCTACATATTCAGGATGGCCAACCAGTGCCAGCAGAAGCATTTTCTATGCTTAAGTTTATGCTTTTACCACCAGCACGTGCTGGATATGGAATAGTTTCATGTCTTGGTAGGTTGAAAAAAGAAAATGACGCTCTATTTTTAGACTTTGAAGCAAGATTTGAGCATTAGTACTTGGTCACGGCCTCTCTGGGCGTGATAGTATTGCTCCTGAGTATGCTTTGCAAAGGGTGTAGAGAGGGTGGTCTTTGCCTAGTGCAAGGGCCATAAAAATAGGATGATCATTATTATAGTGAGCATCATTCTGAAAAGCAGGAGAAACAACAGGCTGCTGGGGCATGTATAAAAGCGCACCATTATCCAGCAGCTGCTTGCAGCAGAAAAAACATTGTGTTTGTAACGCAGTTTGTAGCGCAGTTTGTCTCTGTTTATGCCTGAGTGAGCTGCAGTATTTATTAACAGATTTTTTGAATCGTGGAGTGCTTAAAAGTATAGAAAGCTTTCCATGATCGTGTTCCATAATAGTGGTGTCTACAATGTCTGCAGAGGCACAGGCAAGTATCTGGCGAACATAAAGATCATGATATCCTGGCTCATGTGCTATGCGGTAAGCACTTATCGTCCGTTCTTTAGGGTCTCCATATTTGCCTGCATTATAGTAAAAGTCTGGATCTGCACCATGTCTTAGCAAGATCTGCAGCATTGCTTTTTGCAGGCTTATGGTCTCTTTGTTCTCAGCAATTAGCATGGTAAGTAACTGTAATGGAGTGAGGTACTTGGGTACTTCTTGAACGACGACATCATGGCCACTGTGGGTTAGCTCTGTCAGTGTGTTATTGTCTGATGCCGTTTTAATGAGAGCATTGAATAGCTTGAGGTCGTTTAAAAAAATGGCATCCATAATCGTTGGTAGATCTTCTTGAGGAGAGGCTCCTTGGGTTGCCGCCTCGGCTACGTCTGAGTCAGAGATGGTAGTGATACTACTAACCCTGTCTTCATCAGCTAAGAGCTCTGCATTATCTGTCGCTGATTCATCAATTTCAATAGATTCTACCGAGTCTGTTCTGCTTTTGCCGCTAGTAAAGAGTACGGCTTCAGCTGTTGCAGCTTCTGTATGCGACATAACGCATAATTGAACAATAATGCTAAGAAACATGATGTATGATCTGTTCATAATATCCACATTTTATCAGTTGCTGTAAATGACTATTATAATTGCCAGTATCTTTTTATCAGGTTTCTGGTTAAAAGCAATTGTTGGCTGTAAAAAAACAGAATATGGTGATTTTGCGTGATTCTATTTAAGACTAATCGGCAAAAAACGTTGTTTTTGCTCAAAACAGCGATATTTATAAAATTTTTTGACCTGTCGTGTGCGTCGCCTATAGTAATAAATAAGATTAGAAAAAACTTGCGATTACGACACTAAAATTTATTAGGGGTGCTTTATGATGATGGAAACTATCTCGCCGTTAATGACCAGTCAAAAACCACCTGTAGAAAACGATTTTCCTCTTATGGTAGTATGCGACGTTGCCGATCATCATGCATTGGCAGCCGTTTCTGAGTATTTGCAGACAGCTGGTTTGCTGAGCCCTGATGTCAATGTGCCAGTGGTTGCGCCTACCGCTTTTGCCAATCCGAAGGTGCAAGAATTACTACTTGAAGATCGGGCTATGGGCCGCATTGGATTTGTGCTCATCAAGGACAACTCCTGCCGCCATTATTTCAAAACAGCCGAACAGGTTGGCTTTTCGATCCGTATTACACCACTGCAATAATTGCAATAAGTGCTTGTAGCCCTGGTAGATCCTGCCAGGGCTTTTTGCTTGCCAGATATGCCAGTGTCGCGCCACCACCGGTAGAAACACATGATACTTTATCAGCGACGCCACACTGCTCTGCTGCAGCTGCGCAATCTCCCCCACCAAGCAGCGTAAAGCCGTCAGACTGAGCAATGGCTCGCAAAATCGCATACGTGCCTGCCTGGCCGTCTTTCTCTTCATATTTCCCCATTGTTCCATTAGCAAATATAGTCTGTGCCTTACCCAGGCAGGATATAAAAAGTTCTTCAGTGGCAGGGCCAATATCGATGGTATTGCCTGCGGCGTCAGTGCGATAATCGATTGGTAGCAGCAGCGTGACGGCCTGCTGCAGTGCAAGGGCTATCAATTCTGGGGCGTTTTTATCCAGATCAATACCTAATAACCCTCCAAGAAGCACGTGGCTGACCCGCTGTGCTGGCGGCACCATCATGAGCTGTTGGATAAGGGGGAGTTTAGTTGTAAGTTTATTACCCCCCAGCACGGCCATAAATGGCTGTTGTGGGGAGGTGCAGATTGTTTCTAGGGCATTAAGCTCACGGGCGATGCAGAGCCCGTAAAAACGATTTTCAGGGGTAAAGCAGCCTGGTAATAGTGCAATTGATGTGTCATTGCGATGCAGGGTGGCAAAGGCATCGGTAACGTAGCAGTCGGCCAGAGCAGCAAGGGTATGGGCACATGCAGCCGATGGCTCTTGCTCGCCAGGAAAGAAGCGTAGATTTTCAAGCAAAATTAATGTGCAGCCAGCGAGCGCCAAAGCAGCCGCAGCAAGAGGGTTTTCTGCAAAGGTCACCGTGAAGCCATGCGCTGCAAACCAGGGGATAAGCTGCCTGGTAGAAAGTGCTTGGTCGGGGTGTGTGTGGTCGGGCTTGCCAAGGTGAGTAGCAATAGTGACGCAGGCAGCATTTTTGGTGAGCAGTTGCAGTGTGGGGATGATTGCCTGGAGCCGCTGATCATCGACGATCTGTCCATGTGCAAGCGGGACATTCAGATCAACGCGTAAAAAAACACGTTTTTTTGCACAGGCTGCTGGGGTAATAACGTTACTTTGCATAGTTTTATTCCATAAATATTGGTTTTTACGTTGATAGTCACAAGCAAAATAACGTCCTAGGGAGATAAAAGTCACCGTTTTATGAGTTTTGAGGCAGTTTGGCAGGTTATTTCACAAGAAGCGGGGGGCGTTTGACAGGCTGGCATTTAAAAAGTAGGATTGGTGTATGTAAATAGCAAGTTGAATTTATGCGAGTTTTTGAAAGGGATGATAAACGAGAACTTGTAATTATTTTGATTGTAAAAATGCAGCATGGTGCTGCGAATAGTGATAGTGATTATTTTAATTCACAATGGAGGTTATACCATGGAATTCAAGAATAAATTTGCTGGTGTTATGTTGTTGTCTGCTTTGTTGAGCACATCTGCTGCTTTTACTGCAGGTCAAGACGTAAGCGCTAGCCTTAAGAAATATACACCGTTTGTTGCAAGCACCTGTCTTGCTATTGGTTCTGCTGCTGCAGCGGCAAGCTCTTATTCAACAGCTGCAACAGTTAGCATGCCTGATGACATGCGTGCTAATTTTAATACTGCTGGCAATGTTGCTGCGACTACTGCTCTTGGTGCATTAACGGCTGCTGCTTATACAGCTCCTGCGGCATTAAAAGATGCTTTGAGCGCTCTTAAAGGTAAGGTTACAACTGCTGCTCAAGTGATATATGGTACTGCTATAGTGATGTATTATGGAATGATCCGTGATTCCATTTCTGATAGTTGTCACGCGGCTCCAGCACCTGCTCCTGCTCCGTCTCCAGCACCTGCTCCTGCTCCGTCTCCAGCACCTGCGCCAGCACCAGCTCCGGCACCTGTATTGGATGCTGCTGGTATGGCTCCTGTTGGTTTAGTTTCGATTAACATTGCAGGTAATACCTGGAAGTGTGTTGGAACGCTTCGTGGCAGAGATGAGTATGTTTATAAGGCACTTGCTAATAAGCGCTTCAGTGGTCGTTTCACATACGTAGCTGTTATTGCCGGTGTTAATACAGGCGTATTGGCTGGTGACGTCGAACTCAACTAATGAACATAAGTTAAGGGAGTTTTCTATGAAGCTACTCACACTTTTCTCACTAGTACTTGGTTTAGCTGTTATCCCCGCTGTTTTTGCTGAAGACGTTGTTTCACCATCGGCTGACGAAGTCACCGTTGAAGAAGCGCCTGCCAAGCAAAACAGTGATGCAGCACCAGAAGAACAAGATGATGAACAAGAGCTCGCAGAGCTTATTGAGTCACTTGATCAAGAAGAGATAAACTAATATGCGTAAGGGCCTGCTGTTATGGCGGGCCCTTTGCATAAATCAGAGATATTAGATGGAGGTTATTAGGATGAAAAAATTATTGATTTCGGTTGCATTGTCTATGGTTGTAGTGGTTTCTGTTGATGCAACACGATCTGGTCGAGTATATGGGGCTCCAGCTCCAGTAGCACAGATAGCACACGCACCAATTCCTGCTCCAGCTCCCGCACCAGCTCCTGCACCTGCACCCGCTGTTCCCGTATTGCCAGTGGCTCCTGTAGTAGATTTGCAAGAAGAACAACGAGCTGCAGATATGGATGCTTATTGGCATGCACGAGGTGTGAATGAATATGATGATTCAGCTCCAGTACCACCAGTGGCTCCCGCACCAATTCCAGCACCAGCTCCTGCACCTGCTCCCGCAGCACACGCTGCACCTGCACCAGTGGTATATCAAGTGCCTGCTCGTGGATTTAATGTGCGTTTATTAGCGGCTCATGCGGCTTTAGGCGTATGGACAGTAACAAACTTCATGAGCTGGAACAACTGTCTGAACGGTGAAACGTTTTACGCTAGAGACTATTTTTGTCCGATTGCTCGCTTCCAAACAGTTGCCGCAATAACGGGATATGCTGCTTTAGCGGCGGCATCTTATCTCAGTCGTTAAAAGAATAAAGTAGAAGAGAAACAAATTAATGAGTTAATAAATCTAAAGGGTCTCTCATGATTAAAAAAATATTAATGGCTGTCGCATTCTGCATAGCTTCGATGATGACTGTTCAGGCTGCAGCTGCTCGTGTTGCAACACACCGTCTTATTGCTACACCTGCTGATCTTGTGTATCAAACAGGTACGCAATTTTTTCGGATGGTGGGAGGGAAGCGTGTTGCTAACAACGCTGTAGAGGTAATTCCTGCACCTGCTCCTGTACTAGCATTGGCCCCCCCAGCACCAGCACCAGCACCTGCACCAGCGCCTGCGCCTGTTGCTCAACGCGTGGTTGATGGTCTTTATGATCGCCTGGCATCTGTAGGCGAGGGTCTTGAAGTCGCTAGTAATGGTGTGTATGACATCCTAGCATTGGGAGGAAAGGCTATTGCAGTATCATCTCACTACGCTGGTGTTGCTGGTGATTTTGTATTACCTAAATGGGTTATGAAGGCTGCTCGTTATAGTGGTAAGGCTTATCTGGCTGTACGTCTTGCAGATGCGCTTTTTTATACAGGAGTAACACAATACTCAGCGCCTTTTGTGGCTGGTGCCGTATGCTTTGCTGCCCATAAAGCGCAAGAAAAGTTTTCTAATTTTAGAACTTAAGCGCTCATAATTATTATTCAGTATCGAGTTTAACGCGCTTATCTGAACAAATTTGTGAAAAGTCCATGCAGAAGTGCATGGACTTTTCTGTTTGTCAGTAATTGCCTATGGGGGGCGTTTTACACAGCATGCACTTCTGTTTAAGATAAACGTATATCTGAAGTGAAAATTTATTGTTCTTCTAATGCGCTACTCTTAAATGGAGGTCTGCCATGACTATTTCTCGTTCGGTTGCGACATTGTCGCTATTGTTTGCTGTTGTTGGAGCATCTGCTGCTACTGTTAAGCGTGCTGCCCCGGTTTTTGTGAAGCCAACTATTGTGCAAAAGCCAGCTGTTGTGAAGCCTAATCTTGGCCAAGAAAGAAAGCATGTGCGGTTTGCGCCTGATCAAGCCAACCAATATAATCATAATGGCTATGGATACTACAACAACAACATTGATCCTGATATTCAGCGTCTTCAGAACGAAACAAGAATTTTTAGCTTAGAAGAAAATCTGCGCAAGCTGTACGAGAACAGAGAAGACGAAAAAAAGAAAAAAATTAAGCCTACTTTTGTGCGAGGGCTTATGAACAAAGTTCAAAGCAATGCCGTTGATGCGGCTCAGTGTGTTGTCATTTTGTACCTGCTCAAGTGCTTTGCAGCAACCACGGCAGGTGATGCGACTGCTACATGGATTATGCAGACTATTATTAATGGCGGGGTTGCTGGATTTGGGCTTGGTTGGCGTATTCTCGGTGCTGCTGCTTCTGGGGGAGCGCAAGCATCTAATCCTGTGGTCTCTGGTGGATTCTCTGTTCTAGATTATCTGCACAAAGTTTTTACACTTGGTGCGTAAATTGTGATGGGTAACTCTTGTCCCATATAAAATTAAAAGCCTCGGCCTTGTGTCGAGGCTTTTTTTTTCAAAACAGGTGTTGGCTCGTAATTTTGATATAGTCGATATTTTGATTAGCTGTTTCTGAGTACTTCAACAACGTGTAATGACTTAAGATTTCTGAGCGGCAGCCAGGTGGCAAGTAAGCCAAGCAGGAGCGTGGTGGTGAAGACGACCAAGAAGATTGGCAAGTCGAGACGAGCTGGCAGATAAGAGACAAAATAAACATCGGGCAATGGAATTTGCCAGTGGTACTGGAGCATATAGCCAATTGCCCCCGCTATGCCAAGTCCGACGAGTGATGCGCTTATTGTAATCAACATGCCCATCCACAAAAATATTTTTCCAATGCCAAGAGGCTGCATGCCGATCGCTTTAAAAAGAGCGATATCGCGTCGCTTGTGCTGAATCTGCATAAAAAGCAATGAGATCATGTTCATGCAGGCGACAAGAGTGATGAGTGCCAGAACAAAAAACATGACATATTTTTCAAGCTTTAATGAAGCAACCAGAGCCGGGTACTGCTCTTGCCAGCGGACTACGGTGAGCTGCGGTAATCGTTTTTGAAACTGCTTCAAGCAGCGTTGCTCTGTTGCGTGGTCTGATGCGCGTAACGCAATAGCCAGCTGGTCAACGCCTTCTTCATTAAACCATTCATCAACTGTATCATGATTAATAAACGCCATGTTGCTATCGTATTCTTCAAGCCCGACATTAAAAAAACCGCTAATCGTGACGGTGCGGCTTACCAGTTTTACCTGTTTTTTATTGCGTGGTTTTGGAAGGAGCACGGTGCATGAGTCACCGATATTCAAGCGTACATTATGTGCAAGCTTGTAGCCAATAACCATATTGCCTGGTTTGAGTAGCTCTGTAAAATGTACGCACTGGTTTTGTCGCAATGGCTCTCGTGGCTGTACTATTTTTTCGGGTAGAGAGCTGACGGATGCTTCGTCTGCAGGGGTTATGCCGCGCAGCATAATCATAGTTTGGGTATCCGCATGGTCGATAAATACCTGCTTCAGGCTAGATCCACTGATCCCGGCAATATCATGACCAAAGTCTTTCATGAGCACGGCTTTAATGCTAGCTTCATGGAGTCGACGCCCTGGTGAGCAAATAGTAAGAGGGGCGTTTATACCACGAATTTTTTCACTGATAACAGCTTCAAAGCCATTAGTGATGATAAGCGTCAGCATAAGTGCACACGTGCCAATCATGATTCCCATAAAACACATACGAATCATGTACTTTATGCTAGCATTATTGTGCGTGTGAGTGAGGTATCGCCATGCTAAATGAAAAGAAAGAGAGTTCATAAAAAATATTATTTTTTGATTAAACTGAGAAACACTGGTACAACTTACCATTGCTTGGCGTGCGGCGTCTAGCAGATTAAGCATTAGATATTTATTGAAAGAGATAACGATGAAACAAAATGTGGCGTTGTGGCGCGTAAGCGCATTGCTCTGTGTGAGTCTGCTGAGCGGGTGTGGCATAAAATATTATGATTTAGTGGAGTCTGAATTTCCACAAGCGGCAAAAGAGCCTGATTATCGTGAGGTAGCCCATGGCTACAAGCGCTCAAAAACGGTGTACGATGAATTTGAGACGAAAGCCGTATTCGATGCTTTGTGGCTTTCTGATGATGTGCGCACTGCTTATGTGCAGATGTATGCGAAAAAACGTGGACTAGCAGCTGAAGCAAAAGAAGAGTTGCTCAAGCGTCAGCTAGAAGAAAATAGACACTGGGTTTCATTTTATGTTCTTGCAGACATTCGTGAACGATCTGCGGGCATGCTAGGCGATTCGGCAAGCGCATGGACAATGTTTATGTCAGTTGACAAGCATAAGGCAACAGTTGAAAGCGTTAAAGAGTACGACATCGAGCCTGAGTATCAACGGTTGTTTGGTTCTACAAACATGAATTTTAAAACCTGTTATTTAGTCAAGTTTGCTATTCTCCCTGCTTTAGCAACAACAATAAGTCGTCAGGAATTTCAGTACCTTGAGTTGATTATCGGTTCTCCAAAACGCAAAGTAGTATTGGATTGGCATTCTGATCATCTAAAACCTAAAAAAATATTGGTGAGCGATGAAGATTTCTATTGGGGCTGATCATCGAGGCTATGCTCTCAAGCAAGCCATTGTGGAGCATTTACATAATATTGATGTGCATGATGTTGGTGCGTACTCAGCAGAGCGTTCAGATTATCCTGAGTTTGCAGCGGCAGTAGCCGAGGATATTCTAAAACAGCGTGCAGATGCGGGCATATTGCTGTGTGGCTCAGGAGTTGGCATGGCTATTGCTGCAAATCGCGTTAAGGGAATTTATGCGGGACTGTGCTGGAACCCAGCTGTTGCCATCGCAGCAAAAGAAGATGATGGGATAAATGTGCTGGTGCTGCCTGCCGACTTTTTGCGTACTGCTGAAGCATTGATTATCGTTGACGCCTGGCTAGCTGCCAGCTTTAAAGGTGGCCGCTATCAATATCGGTTGTCTACGCTGGATCAATAAATATGGTAGTCGATTTTTTTCTGATCGCGGAGCGGTAAGAAATAGGGTGTTATTCAGCGCTTGTAGTAATCTTTAAGCATTGAATAACACCGTTGAAATCTGATTGCTAATCATAAATATCTAATTTTTCATTGTTCATTAAGGCAGCCAATAGGTCGTTCTGGTCTAGTGCGTCTAGTGGGGCCTTGTCTAAGTCTTGAGTGCGTACTGCAAGTATTGATGGTGCAGGTTTTGGAGTATCAACGAGAGGCTTATCATGATCGTCTATCGCATAGGCGTCACTAAAATAATTAAAATCACTAAAGTCATCAAAATCTGTAAAGTTACTGACTTTTTCAGGTGCAGGATAGATTCTAGTTTCAAGTGCAACAGCCTGGTTTTTGCCTGTTAAATACCTCAAATGGGGTAGAATACTCTAAAATTTTACGCGGCGTATGGTTCATCATCGCCTCAATGTCCTCAATTTCACGATCTGACCACTGATTTATATTTG
>CAMDFF010000012.1 GCA_945897315.1 candidate division TM6 bacterium UASB124 | reverse complement strand
CAGATTGCTTTCTTTTATTTGTTCATAGGCAGCAACTTAAAAGCCGTCATGGAAGACGCAACGATTCGTGGCCGCATCGACATTTCTATCGAGTTGCCAAGCATCGTTTACCTGCTTGAGTTTAAAGTTGGAGACACCGCTGCCGTTGCTATTCAACAGATTAAAGACAAAGATTATGCCCGCAAGTTCAATCGTGAGAACAGAAAAATATATGCTGTCGGCGTCTCGTTGCATGCCAAAGACCGTGTGGTGCAAGAGGTCGCCTGGGAGCTTTTATAGGTTGTCTGAATAAAAAAGCAGGCCCCTTTACTATTTGGGTAGCAAAGGGGCCTGTGAAGAAGATTTGCAAGATTAAATAAAAGAATTAATGGGCAGAGCGATCGTGCATACTCACATCAACCATACGCAAGAACATCTCTTTTTTCAGCTCATAATTACTAAAACAACACTCGACCTGCATCTGCTGTACAAGCTGCTCAATTGTTCGACCAGGATAGCCGTTGAGCTTCTGTGCTGCAAGCTTAATAACATCATCTGTAAGATCAGGGCCCAATTGCAACTGAACCATTTTTTTCTGGCCATTTTCTTTGACCGGCACCGTAAAGTTACTAATATATTTATCTAAGTAGATTTTAAAAATTTTCTCACGCTCTGGCTGCTCTGGCAACCCAACATACATCTGCTCACCACAACGGCTCAGAATAGCTGCGTCAAGATCTTCAATACGATTAGTTGCGACAATGACTTTACAGTTACGCTGCACTTCAGGATCACTCATCAGCACCAAAAGCTCATTAAGCAGCATCACCACACGGCGATCTGGGTTACGCTTGCGATCAAATGCAATAGCATCAACTTCATCAATAAAAATAACCATACCTTTTGGGCTTGTTTTTGACCAATCAAAGAGTTCGCGTAGCGCACTAATATCCTGCCCCATAGGACGCTGCATCGCATCACTACCAGCCATAATGACATAATCCATGCCTGTGTTATGGGCAAGCCAGCGAGCATAAGCCGTTTTGCCCGTACCAGGAGGACCATAGAGCAGCATATGCTGGAACGGTAAGCCTTTTTCAAAAAATTGTCCTGTGCGCTCAGCAATAGTTGCCAACCGCTGATGCGTTTCTGGCGCAAATACCAAGTCCGTGCTCAATACCGGCACAGGCTCTTCTGTTTGCCACCAGGACTTAATAGTAGCTACTGTACGCTCGACTATCCCTGCGCGTGACGTTTCTTGCGCAAGATCGGGCTGTTTATCAAGCTTACGCTCGATGTACGCAATAGTTGTTTTTGTTCCATAAAATGCCGCAGTGCCAGCTAAAATAGCAATTGAACCATACTGAACGCCCGTTTTGAGCACAGCAGGGTCAGTTAAAAATTTAAGCCGCTCCATAGTGCCTTCATTAGCAACCGCTTGTGCTCCCGTAGTAGCACCAATCGCAGTCTTACGGGCTTCTAAAGCTCCGAGGCGCTCTTTTTCAATAGCCAAAGCGGTCGAAACACATCCGGTAACAATACTCGTTGCAGCATTGCCAACCTGGTCAGCACGGCGCTGAATATCATCAAGCTCTTTCATTAACAGTGTCTTTTGTGTATCAAATTCACGTGGCCCCATTTTGCCATTGTCATAGAGCTTACCAATACGCGAAAGCTCTTTTTTAATAGCGTCAATGCGATTCTGTAAACGATCTTCCAGCAGCATGTGAACATTACGCAAACCACTATTTGCTAATTGTGCTTGCTCATGCAGTGCCATTGACCACAGGAGTGGACTTGTAAGCAGATTTAAAAACAGAAAAATTATAGTGCTTCTAAACATGAAGGCTCCTGTAACATAGGTTGTAACTTTTGGTATGCCTTACCTGCTGCAATAAGCGTTAAAATTCCGCTGAAGCAGGTATTTAAAAATATAGTGACGTAGCACTTTGTTTGTAGCCAGGAAAGAGAAGGAACCACGAGCGCCTGCGCAATAAACGCATGTTGCTGCTCTGCGGTAGTAAAATGTTGTTTGATAATTGCAGGATTCATCTGCAAGCGTTTACAGTATACTTGCCACTGCGGGGCAATAATCATGTATTCGTACCATATAATACAGCATAGATTGCATAAAAACGCTTTAGTAAATACAGCTGTTGACGTCTTGCTCCAATCTGGCACGCACCCAAAATAATCAAGCCATTCATTAGAAACATCAAACCATGTTTGTGGATTAATTGCTTGCAGCATATACTGCCTCAACGGCCCAGCACACTTGTGCACCATGCCGGGTTTTTCATGCTCATTTTTTAGCCACGTGTCGAAATAAAAATTTTTAGTAGTGTGAGAAAAAGCTAGGCCCAGCAGCGTTGCCATTGCAGCAAGTGATACCAATTGTGCCCAGTGCTGTTTTTGCTTGCAGGCCAAAAATTTTTCATCCCAGTCATCAGCGCTATCTAATTGGCTAGCGTATGCTTGTAGAAAAAACTGCTGAATACGCTGATACAAAAGCCACTCCAACCCTACACCAGCAGCAGCGACGCCTATACATGCAAGGTCACCTTTTTGCAACGCAGGACCAAAGCCTAAGCCCGTTTGATTAAAGCATGGCGTACCGTACCAATTTATATAGTGATCTTGCTGATTTTTCTCCGCATTCATAAACCGATCAATAAATACCGGGTCAGTAAAACGCTCAGCATGCACTTCACCTTTTGCAATCAAAGCATCATGCACTGCGGGTGATGAGTAATAATCAACCACTGCTTGTACGTTCGGTGATAAAGCAGGTGACGACGCAAACAGCGTAACCGTACACATGCCCATAAAAAAGAATATTTGATAAAACAAGATTAGCCCCACCCAATCGCACTTTAGAATCATTTATGAGAAATTACTCTAGCACGTGGGGGACAAAAAAATAGTTTATATAAAAAAACTATGAAAAGGCCCAAAATGAGCTTGGGCCTATGTTTCAGGCTGTATTATTGGGCTGATTCGAAGTAGGTTTTGAGACCTTCTTGGGTAGCCTTCATGCCTTTTTTTCCTTCATGCCAACCAGCAGGGCACACTTCACCAGCGGTCTCAACGTGTCTCAACGCATCAACAAGGCGTACAAACTCGTCAATATTACGACCTAATGCAAGATTATTGATAGATGCATGCTGCACAACATTATTTTTATCGAGTAAAAATACCCCGCGCAGTGCAACGCCAGCTGTTTCATTCAAAACGCCGTAGCTACGAGCCATGGTTTTATTGATATCAGACAGCAAAGGGAAGCTGATACCTTCAATACCACCAGTACTTTTTGGCGTATTAAGCCAAGAAAGATGGCTGTATGGTGAATCTACAGAAATAGCTAACACAGCAGTGTCACGCGCTTCAAATAATGGCAACGCAGCTTGAAGTGCATGCAGCTCTGTTGGACATACAAAAGTAAAATTAAGAGGATAGAAAAACAGCAATTTATACTGATTGTTAAAATCAGCCAAAGTAACGTGCTTAATCTGGCCGTTAACGATTGCATCACATGCAAAAGCAGGGGCTTGTTGACCAATAATGACCATGATGCTCCTTAAAAAGTAACAAAGTGAATAATGAATCTTTTCGATCTGCTCTCTGTAGTATAGAATAGTGCATGCTTTTTGCAAAACGGGTTCGTCATCAAAAAAGGTAAAAAAAGGGGAAAACATGAAATTTCAACTAGCTGTCATAGGTTCTGGCCCAGCAGGGCTTACTGCCGCGGTATACGCATCACGGGCTAAACTAAGCACAATAGTTATTGAGGGGCCACAGCCAGGGGGACAGCTCATGACAACGACTAATGTTGAAAATTGGCCTGGCAATGTTTCAATTCCAGGGCCTGATTTGATGATGAATATGCGTTCACACGCTGAAGCGTGTGGTGCAGAGCTGTTAATGGAAAGTATTATTTCAGTTGATTTGAGCAAGCGTCCATTCACACTAACAACTGATAGTGGCAAGATTATTTCTGCTGAAACAGTTATTGTCAGCACTGGCGCCACCAGCAAATTGCTTAAATGTCCTGGAGAAAAAGAGTACTGGTCAAAAGGTGTCTCCACCTGTGCAACCTGCGATGGACCATTCTTTGAAGGTAAAGATATCATCATTGTTGGTGGAGGAAATACCGCGGTTACCGAAGCTGAACACCTGACACATTTTGCAAAATCAGTTACTGTTGTGCATATTCTTGATGCTCTCACAGCAAATGACCCGATCAAAGATAAAGTCTTGGCGCACCCAAAAGTTTCATTTATTTACAACACAACAGTTGTTGAAATTAAGGGTGATGGTAATCATGTCACAGAAGTGGTACTTGAAAACCAAAAAACTAAAGAGCGCGTTGTTAAACCAACACAAGGGGTTTTTATTGCTATTGGCTTCAACCCAAATACAGGCTTATTTAAAGACCAACTTGCAATGGATACTTATGGATATCTAACAGTTACCAATCATACCCGCACCAGCATTCCCGGAGTATTTGCAGCGGGCGACGTTTCTGACTACCGTTATCGCCAAGCAATTACTTCTGCTGGTATTGGTTGCATGGCCTCTCTTGATGCTCAAGCATTTTTAGCAGAAAAGTAAAATCTTGCGATCTGACTTTAATTGATTGACCATTGTCAGTGACTAGAGGGGGATAGGAACAAAGATTATTTTGGTGCTAACTGTGCAAGCATTTTCTCATACAATGGAGGCAAAAGAAGGCTCAGCTGTTGGCACACAAGATCATAGTCTCCTGCATCAACTCTCTCTGATGAAATGCGTGAGCTAGAAATAGATGATTTATGCAGGTCCATAAAGCAGGCTGATTCTCCTAAGTTTTTTGCTGGTAATTTCCAGTACGCACCAAGATATTGTAATCCCATCTGACCATTCAGATTACTAACAACAAATACTACACGCATCGTACCGTCAAATGGCAGTTCATTAACGATAATAGTTTTTGATGGAATAAACGCTTCAACCATAATAGTTGCACTTCTGTCGTGAGCCCAGTAGGAGTATGCCTTACTGAACCTCTTATCTTTAAGCGTTTTCCCTCCTGCGATAATCAATCGCAATGTGTCATCTAGCTCTTGCTTAGAAACCAAAATAACCCCAAGCCCTAATGCGCAGCTTGGTGGCTTAATAACAAAAAAGTCACTTGGTATTTTCTGTATAATTTCATAAGCCAGTGAGCCTGTATATTTTTTTTCTATCTCAAGCGTTGCTGGCTTAAACTGCTTGAGAAAAGGCGTATCAAAAAGCATATTAGTTGCCTTTTTGCTGCGTACATGATGGCTCGTTGCATTGCCAAGAAGCATCATCTCTGGCCATGTTTTTTGCAATCGATGAATCGGGCCTGTTGACAGCTTAATACTGTGAGCAATAAGCAACTTTTTTCCACTAGCAGTAGGCGCTGACTGTGTTGCATAAAATGCTTGTAGATCGTTCAGAGAAGCAAACATCTCGGTACAATGCTGCTTTAAAATATGACTAGCAAGATTTTTTGTTTTTGATTGTGAAAATTCTGTCCCAACATAAGAAAGAGGCAGACTAAAAGCAGCAATCGTACGCCAAATCTTGCGCCACATGGCACCATCACCATACAGACTATCGTAGCCCTTAAAGCGCGATTCCAGCCCTTCTCCAAATTCACATATATAAACCTGCTGCCCATCAAATTTTAAATCCGCTATGCAGAAAGAAATATCATCACAATAATTATTTTTAATCGAATGATTATATATGTATTTTGATTCAGATTGAGGGCTAGCAATACTCACTACAAATACACAAAACAGTGCTAGATATTTCATAGAGATACTCTCATAACAGCTTAAAATGCTTCATTAAATGTAATGTAAAACTCTGGCCACATGCTATCACCCGGTAACCGCTTCTTTCGCTTCCAACCAACATCAAATCGAATAGCACCTATGGGAGTTTTATATCGAAGACCAACCCCAGATCCTGGGTACCAAGCTTTCTTGAGCCCTTCAAGCCCATCTTGACTTAGAATTCCAATATCTTGAAACAGCGTAACGCCAAAGGATTTATGCAAAGTATAACGTAACTCAAGATTCCCATTGACCATAGAGCTACCACCCTGAATGGTATAATCGGTAGTTGTCTTCCCAGCAATCTCGCGATGTGATACGCCAAAGGGTGGAAGAGAATCTTGCCCATAGCCACGTACCGTTGTTGGTCCCCCCAAATAAAAACGCTCATGTGGCATAACTTTTTCAAACTTACCTCTAAAGATATGACCAAAACTCAGACGGGCTGCGAAGATAAGTTGATCATACAGTGGGAAAAACATAGACTGCTCAAAGCTCATTTTTGCCTCTAAATCCCCTTTGCCCTCTGGTACGATGAACTTGATAGCAGCTTGCATGAGCCATCCACGAGTCGTATTAACACGATCATCAAGCTGATCAATAGTAATGCGAGGCTCAATAAAAAATGTAGGGAGAATAGTATTGAGCAAATTGTTATCAAATCTTAAGTTGCCCTGTACCTTATTAATAGTTGCCCACTCATTACCAAAACCAACATGCCAAAAATAATGCTCTTTATATTCATCTTCTAGCGAACCCTTTGCACCATAGATAAGCGCTTGATATGCTGATCCACTATGATTTATTTCAACAGGATGATTCAAGCGATTAAGATAAAGCTGGGCCTTGCCCGTGCCATTCAAATTAAGCGGCGCTGGCTGCTGATATTGCATCACAAATCTACGCTCATACTTATCCCAATCACCTTCTATGCCAAATTTATCTGCTCGATGTGTTGGGTTTTTAACAATGAAAGATGCACCCATTTTTGCCGTGTTTTGCTCATTAAAAAGTTTGTTACCACTGTTAAAATAGTAACCAACACGCGCTCGCAACTCAATTGGATCATCATCAACAAGATTGATAAATATATTTTTTTTACTTTGTTTTTTTGAGAGCTGCGATGGCTGAATATGAATAGATTTAAAGACATCCAGCTGTCTCAATTTTTTACGTGTCAGTTCAATTTTTTTACGATCCCAAACATCACCATCAGCAAACATCACATGTTTTTGAATGCGATGAAAAGGAACGCTCGTATAACCTTGCGTAATAATTTTACCAAACTTAACAAGAGGCCCGAGCTGGACTCTCCAAATAATAAATACACGCTGTGTGTGACTTTGTAGTTTGTCATTCGCATCATTAATATTAATGATATCAGGCTGCACATCAGCATACCAATAACCTTGCTGCAAATAATAATTCAGAATAAATTGACGTTGTTCGCCTATCCACGCAATATTAAAAGGAATTTGCTGCTCCTGTTTAGGCTTCCTGAATTTCCTAAAAAATTCATGCTGTGTAAGAGTTTTAGCATTTTTTATCTTAAACCCTGACCACATACGCTGTTTTCCTTCTGAAAGATGGAGTTTCATCGTATATGTTTGAGTGTCTTTATTTTTTACAAAATCTTTACTATTAACTGCAAAATCCCAATAACCGTTCGTCACATACCATGTTCTGATGTCATCCAAAATAGTATTGATCATTGTCTGGTCAGCATTAACTTGCTTTAGTGTCTCTATCAACTGTAAGACTTGCGGTGGCAATGATTGGTTTTGACCATGAATTTCAATTGCAGTGAGCAAGATAGGAGAGCCCTCAATAATAGTATAGTGATACGCATCAGAACCTTTGTTTTTATACGATATGCGTGCTCGCCAATAGCCTTTTTTGAAGTACTCATGCAATAATTGCTGTGCTAAAATATCTGGTGAAAAAAGCCAATCAGGAATCTGCTCAGCAATAATATCTTCCAAGATATATGACGTGCTCAGCACAGTATTCCCTGTAAAGGTAACATCCCTGCGCTTTTCAGTTTGAATACGGATATCAACTGATACTGTGTGTTTCTTAGTATCAATTTTGTTTGTATGAAAAATACGAACACCACTATAACCATGCTTTTTCAATATACTTTTGCAGCGATTTGCAAAATCAATAAGATGTTTTTTTGAAAAATAGTCGCCCACAACCTCTTCTCTTGCTCGTTGTATCGGTGGCACTAGCAATTGCAACACATCAGCCGATGTACCTTTCCTAGAAACAACTGTAAGCGATGACACTTTATAGGGGGTATGTTTATTGATAATAAGCTTTGCTACAATAGTTTTATTTTTTTTATGATATATCAACTGATCACTAATGGTACAATTGAAAAAGCCATTATCCTTCAGAAGTGTGGTAATATTCTTTATTGATTCTTCGTGAACGAGAGGATCAAATGGTTCGCCTAGCTGTTGGAGATACAAATGCGCTAGCGATGAAGAGCCAAACCAAATTCCCTCAAAAACAACCTTATTAAAAATCCACTTTCCACAAAGCTGCACATGCAAATTAGTTGCATTACCATCGTCTACTGTATCAAACGATATTGATTCGAAACGATTTTTTGCTGCAAGGCGACGATAAGCATACTCAATGTCTTCTTTCGTAACAGTCGTATGCTCTTTTAAATTGGTAAGATATAAAAATTCATAACGAGTTAGCGGTACATCGGTCGAGAACGAGATAGCATCAATCGCAATAGCCTGCTCTGCCGGCACGTTATGAGCAGCAAAAAATAATGCTACATTGCCTCCATATGTTGCCGCTTGGACATGACAAAAAAGACCATAGAAACATGCAAGAAGGCACAATATTTTTTTCACCGGGAGGCAAGCGGACACGCTAGCACCTTTTTCTTTAGTCTCCAATAATTCTAAAAACACCCCGAAAATCTTTTTCATTGATAAACGGCTCAGCAAGTAAATCATCAATATGAGAATCTGATGTGCCTTTATAAAGATAATCGATGAATTTTTCTAGACTTGCTGCTTCACCGCAAGCATAAATCAATACGCTACCGTCATCAGCATTTTGCACAGTTCCTTGAATACTCAAGTTGTTTGCATATTTTTGTGTGTATGCACGGTAGCCAACACCCTTTACCTTACCATTGACATGTATCTTGAGACACTTCTTCATGAGCGACTCCCTCCTTTTTGCAGGGGTATTTTACTTATCATTAATGCTTAACAGATTGTTATACAGGCTTGTATGCTTTTTTACCATAATCTTGTTGTTAAAATCAGAAAGGTCATCATGACTTGTTGCCATTGTATGCTGGATTGATGGGTGCAATGCAAGGTGTATTATTTTTGCAGCTAACATCTCTTTGCTGCCAGCAGGAACCAAATAGCCATTATCCCCATCACGAATTACTTCAGAAATCCCTCCAACATCATAGGCGACAACCGGAACGTGGCTTAAGCGTGCTTCAACAATAGCACAGGGCAACCCTTCCCAGAGAGAGCTGAGAGCGAACAAATCCCATTGTTTTAAAAATTGTTGCACGTGCGATTGCCAGCCAAGAAGACGCACATGAGCAGATAGCTCATGTTTAATTATCCATGCTTCAATTAACGATCGCTGATCGCCATCTCCAATAATTTCAAGCCTAGGGGCAGGAAACCCCTTTTCTTGCAACGCTTTATAAACCATATAAAAAGAATCTAGTAGGTCAAACAGGTTTTTTTGCTCCTTAAAGCATGAAATTGTACCAATAATAAATGGCTTATCAGCCCGATACGATGGGGAAAAAATTGATGCATCAAACATTTCAAAATCAACCGCGGCCCGAATAAGAGAATTCTTTTTTGAAAACCCTGGCAGATACCGAGATCCTATTTTTTGATCTTTTTGTGAAACACAAACAAAATGCGTAGTGACGATGCTTGTAATATATTCTGGCACAAAACGTACAAGCCAGCCGGGCCACGATAAATGATCATGAAAACCATAGCCGTGTATCGTATGCACTCGATGTTTAACACCAGCAAACAATGCTGCCCAGCGACCAATAATGCCAGCTTTTGTGCTATGAGTATGCACTATCACATGAGAATATTTTTGTTGTAATTTTTTAAGAATATTGCGGATAACGAAGAAGTTTTTTATCTCTTGTAGCAGGCCAAAAAAACGTATATCACGACTCATAGTCGGCAATAAGTAAACATTCTCAAGCTGTTGTGCTGCAGGCACAAGCACGCCATCAACACCAGACACCAATGCTGTTTGCATATGCACTGAAACACCCTTAGCTAATGCAAGGCACACTTTTTGAGCGCCGCCAAGCTCAAGCTTTGTGATGATGTACACTATCATTACAGACATCCTCTTTTGTAAAAAATAGTTATCTATTAATAAGTAGCAAAGCAACTAAAAATGCATAAATGATAGTTGACTCTATAAAAACTCCTGAAATCAAAGTAATACGCGCAATGGCGGAATATCCTGTAGCATCCAAAGCTATCCCTTCGCAGCTTTTTTTACCCACAAGGCCTAGCGCAACAGCGCCACCAAATGATCCCAAGCTTATCGTTAAAGCTGCAGCACATGCTCTCATCGCAGCAATACTTGAGATGGCAGCACCTGGAAGAATAAAAATAATACATAAGGCAACAATAAGACAAAAAATCACTGCCGTTTCAATAAACGCATAATTCACGAGAGCAAAGGTAAAAAGCTTATTATATGCTTTGTAGTTTTCACCGACAGCGCGCACTGCAGCATGCGCAAATATAGATTGACCAACTGACGGGCCAATGCAACCAACCATGATACAGCAACTCGCTGCAAAAAGTGCTAATGCTAAATCCCATGACATTGCAGGAGTGATATGCATTCTGATCATCAAGTTAACAATCAGTGCAAAAATAATAGGAGCTTCAATAAGCGACTGCGTAATAATCATGAAGGTACTTATTTTACCCGAAAAAATTGGTACACGCGCAATGGCTTCTGCCGTAGCTGCCGCAATGAATCCTGATGCGATACTTGCAATCATTGATACAACACCAACTGCAAGAACACCCCCAGCAGCAGCAAATGCTTGCGCCTCTGTAAGATCAACCGGCTTGCCAAAAAGTACCAGAAGTGTGGCAACTAATGTTATAATAGCACCGCCTTCAATCATTCCCATGCCAACGACCATAGCATTAAAAATAGGACCAACAGCCATTGGTTGTCGTAATGAACTCCCGATCATGCCCTGACCGGCTATGCCAAGTCCTATACCGCAGCCAATAGCGCTCAGGCATAAAGCAAGACCTGCGGCTCCATAATGTAATATCTCAGCAGCAATCATATTATCTCCGTGGATTGGTGCGATTGTTCTTTGTGCTCATCATTATTATGTTGCATTGCCATGCTCAAGTAGGTAGCCGTTAGCATGGTGAGCACAAAAGACTGCATCATTGCTTCCCCAATACCAAGAACTATTTGTAGCCATGTGACAGCAAAAAGAATGTTTAACGAAACCTGTGTAATTTTTTGGATCATACGCAATAAGAAATTCTTCTGACAATCAATACAACTAAAGAAAATATGTAGCCCTATACAAATAAAAATTGCAGGCGTCACACATGTACGATAACTACCAAAAAGATCGATTACCATGCTTAAAATAATACTACCCCCAACAATATTACCAAACAAACGAAAAGACATCGATGCTATTTTAGACAACTCACCGACAATGTGCAGCGGTGCCATAATAACGAATGGGTCAATAAATTCTTTGATATAGCCCTTAATGCCATGTAATTGAATTTTTTGATACTGCACATATACAAAACTACACAGAGCAATTGCCAGCGCAGTGTTTAGGTCCCTGGTCGCCTCTTCAACAAAGGGAATAAGCGAGACAAGACAACAAAATGCTGTAAATAAAAATAGGTTGGTCAGAAAGAAAAAGTATTTTTTCTGAAACGATCCAATGTTGTCAACGCTGAGGTTAATAAACCAATCGATAACAGCCTCGTACAGAAATGTTATAGCGCTTTTTTTCTTACCTAGAAAATACTGCCCTATTGCTGTGAGCGCAAACAGGATGGTCATTGCCACCCATGTGCCGATAATAATCTCACTATGGACCGACCAAAATGGACCAGTAAGCCCCAAGCAGGCAAACGGCTTAACAATATGATAATGAAATAACCCTACACTCATCATTGTCTCCGTATGAGCCGATATACTTTAAACCCAAAAACCGCCAATAGCGCACACACAAATAGTGGCGCATTCAAAGCAACATGCCTCATTAGTAGTACTAAACCAGCAAAAAGAAGTACATAGTTCAGCAGAAACCCCAGCAAGACTAAGGCAAAATTCATGCTTCCTGAGGTGCTGGCAGACGAGCGGTGCATAAGAAGCCGTTTGCTAAAAACAGTTCCATACCAATAGCCAAAACTGCAACCAAAAAATGCTGACAAAAGGGCTGTTTTTATAAAAATCATATCAAACCAATTTCATGTGTTGTCGCTCAGAATAGTACTATCTGTGCGTATGGGCAAGCTGAATCTATTTTTCAGACTAGCCACCCTTCCCCGGACACACTGAATACATCGATCTAATCGATACTTTCAGCTACTATCCTGCCAAGCAGCGGCTAGATCGACAGAATGAAGATGTATTTTTCTTTATTTTTTATATTAGAAAAATTATGCAACAGCAGAAAAAGGCAGCTATTAAGGCTGCTTTCGAAAAATGTTTTCAAACTGTTGATTTGTTTTATTGGAATACGATAGGTTGGAGTTGAGCTTATGGCTCAGGGGAAATGTGAGGAAATACAAATCTAATGGAGAAAAGGGGAACACGTGATAAATAATAAAATATTAAAAGTGACTATGGCGCTTGGCTTAGTGCTCGTTGGGCTTGGGGTAAGCATTGCGGGTGCATCAGCTAGTAGCAAAATTGACTTAACGGCACAGACCGGAGGCGGGCCATTTGTTGCAGGACAGTCTTATAAAATTGGCGATTTACTACGCCTTATTAATGGCTCAGCAGCACAACAAGGCAAGCTATCATCTCAATTTCTTATGCCAGCACCCAATAACGGCAAAGTACCAATCACTACCGCTCAGTACAACGATACAAAAAACAACGAATTCCAGCAAAAAAAAGATGGGAAAACAGGCAAGAGTACCTACAAGATGGGTAGTATTTCGCCTTCCCGTGCAAGCGGCATCTCTGTTGACCTAAGCTGCGATGCAAGTGATAATACCCTCGTAAAATTATTACCCGCAAATACACAACACCTTGATGCTGTTGCGCAGCATAATAATCTTAACACAAACCAAAAAAGTACATTAGCTAAAATTATGCTTTGGTTTGACTTAAAGGGCTACGCAGCTTTTATTTGTGACCCATGGGGAACAGGCTGGGCAAAAAATATTGATAGCAAATGGATAACTAAGTAAATCTGAATATCTTGCAACTTAAAAAGGGCCGCCATAGTGTGAAAATCATGACGGCCCTTTTTACATAGAAATAATTGCGCAATTTAATGCTTTTGCTGACCCAGCAACATAATCTCTTTTAAAACTGCATCCAAAGTAAGCGATAGTGAATCAATGCCACACTCAATTAAAAATGCAGCAAATTCAGGGTAGTCGGACGGGGCTTGGCCGCAAATACCAATTTTCCTGCCAGCCTTTTTTGCCCCTGCAATTGCCATAGAAAGCATAATCTTAACCGCTTCATTGCGCTCATCAAAAATATCCGCAACCAGCTGTGAGTCACGGTCAACCGCTAAAATCATCTGAGTGAGGTCATTTGACCCTATAGAAAAACCGTCAAAAATAGCGCTAAATTTATCGATCAACAAAACGTTTGATGGAATTTCGCACATCATATAAATCTGCAAACCATTGGTTCCTTGCACAAGCCCATGCTTTTTCATGGTTGCAATAACAGCCTGCGCTTCTGACACCGTACGAACGAAGGGGATCATTAAAATAGCATTAACCAAGCCCATCTCATCACGAATCTTTTTCATTGCCTGGCACTCAAGGGCAAAAGCCTCCTGGTAACGCTCATGGTGATACCGCGAAGCACCACGAAAGCCAATCATCGGGTTTTCCTCTTCAGGCTCAAAAAATTCACCTGCTAGCAGCTTACGATACTCGTTGCTCTTAAAATCTGACATCCGAATAATCACCGGGCGAGGATAAAAAGCAGCTGCAATAGTGCCAGCCTCTTGGGCAAGCTTATCAATAAAAAATTCTTTTTTATCAGCATATTCAATAGTAATATCGTCAATAAGACTACGTATTTTCATATCGGCAACGCGCTCTGGATGAACCAATGCCATGGGATGAACTTGAATACTGCTGTTAATAATAAATTCAAGCCGCGCAAGCCCAACGCCAGCCACTGGTAAGCGTGCAGCAGTAAAAGCTTCATCTGGATTGCCCAGATTGGCAAGAATATCGACCGGAGGGGTTGGAATATTATCTAGCTGTATCCGCTTGACCTGGAAAGTAATGGCGCCATCAAATACAACACCTACTTCCCCTGAGCTACAGTCCATCGTGATCTCTTGGCCCGTTACGATATGCGACGTCGCACTATCAGTACCAACGATAGCAGGAATACCCAACTCACGGCTAATAATCGCCGCATGGCAGGTGCGCCCTCCACGGTTGGTAATAATGCCTCCAGCAATTTTCATAATCGGCTCCCAGTCAGGGTCGGTCATGTCCGTTACCAAAATTTCACCTGGCTTAATAGCACTCATCTGTTTGGCTGATGCGATCACATGAGCCTTACCTACGACAATTTTTCTGCCAACACTCTTACCCGTTGCCAGCACAGGCTGTTTTTGCGTTGCCGCACGATCGATAACATATTCTTCATGCACTTGAGAATGAACAGCCTGAGAGTGAATCGTCTCTGGCCGCGCCTGAACAATATAAAGCTCGCCATCAATACCGTCTTTTGCCCACTCAACGTCCATCGGGCACCACTGGCCCTTACGAGCGCTATAATAATCTTCAATAATAACAGCTTGTTTTGCCAACAATAGTACTTCATCATCCGTGAGCGAAAAACGACGACGGTCAGCCACAGGAACGTCTTCATCTTTGGTAACAGCTGCGCCCTCATGTGCATAAATCAATCGATGCTGCTTGCTGCCAAGGCGTTTCTTAAGAAGCGGCTTAAAGCCCTGTTTGAGGGTTGGCTTGTGAATATAAAATTCATCAGGATTAACAGAACCTTGAACAACTGTTTCACCAAGTCCATACGACGAGGTAATAAAAACAACGTCAGGATGGCCGCTCTCAGTATCAAGAGTAAAAATAACGCCAGCGCTCGCTTTATCAGAGCGCACCATTTTTTGTACGCCTATAGAAAGTGCAACACTTAGGTGATCAAAATTGTGGTCAATGCGATATGAAATAGCTCTATTGGTAAACAGTGATGCAAAGCAATTAAGTGCTGCTCTCAGTAAATTTTGTGCACCATTGATATTCAAATAGCTCTCTTGCTGTCCCGCAAATGAAGCTTCTGGTAAGTCCTCAGCCGTTGCCGACGAGCGCACAGCAACATCAATTTCATGACCATAGCGATTACATAAATCTTTGTATGCCGTAACAATTTCTTCTACGAGGAGCGGAGGCAGTGGAGCATTACTTATCAATGATCGAATCTGGTTACCAACCTGCGCAAACGCATCGAGATCTGCTTTATTAATCGTTGCAAGCAGTGCTTTGAGGGGTTCTAGTAAATTATTTTGTTCTAAATGGTAGCGATAGCCATCAGCAGTAATCGCAAAACCAGAAGGAACTTTAACCCCTTGCTTGCTGACATGCTGTATCAATTCCCCCAGTGATGCGTTCTTGCCACCAACAATAGCAATGTCATCCATAGTTACTGTTTCAAAACATTTAATAAATTTCATACACTTGATCCTCAGAGCTTAAAACTAGTCCTCGCTTAGCAAAACATAACATACCATGCTTAACGCATTGTGTGCAGGAGTTTGACATGAATACACAACAAGCACAGCACCTACTCGCTGTTATATACGATAGTGTTACCAATTCGGTGTTTGAAAGCCAAGTATTTGTGCCGCTTGTGCGGATGCTTGACCGTGGCGAAATTACGCATGTGACACTGGTGACCTTTGAGGCTGATGTAACTATTAAACATAGACTGGGTGCATTGCATCACCCTGCAATCACCATTATTGTGCTCAAGCGCTACCCACTTGTAGGCACCTGGAGCTTGCGACTAGCTTCGTGGCAACTAATAATTTCTCTTGATCTTGCCTCGATTGACGCCATACGTGCGCGTGGTTCATTGGCAGGCTTAATAGCAAAACACGTTATATCGTTATGGAAACAATGGTACAGATCACAGACCATCCCCCTCACTATCCAAGCCCGTGGATTATGTGCCGAAGAGTACCGATTTACAAGCGAACAAAAAGTGCTTTCCAGGGCTCAAAAAATAGTAATAGCCTGGCGCATCAAGCTCTACGACATTATTGAAAGAAAATCGTACAGAGCAGCTACCGGTGTAACGATAGAAGTTGTTAGTAACACACTAGGTAAACACCTACAAAAACAATACATAACCCCTGCCACCATGATTACTCTAGCACAGCACGATTTAGTTGAAATAGTACCACCTGATCTTATAGCACGACAACGAGCAGACATCCGTGCACTTCTCACAATACCAACAGATGCATATGTTTTTTGCTACAGTGGCTCATGTAAACCGTGGCAATGTGCTGAAGAGACTGTGCTATTTTTTGCCAGCGAAGCAAGAAAAAACGCCAAGGCGTTTTTTCTTATTTTATCCCAAGACATTATTGCATTTCAGCAACTTCTCAACAAATACCAGATACAGCCAGAACGTATCCGTCTCTTAACCGTTAAGCCTGCACAGCTCTTAACCTATTTGTGTGCAGCCGATGCGGGCATGCTTTTGCGAAAAGCTGACGTCGTGAATTGGGTTTCACGCCCAACAAAGCTATTGGAATACCAAGCGGTTCGGCTAAAAATAATCCATAACAACACAGTTGGACAACTGGCAAACAAAAAAATTTAATCTTTACCCAGATTGTCTTCTTCAACTACTAAAACCTTCGCAACCGCTTCCTGCCCTTCATCTATAGCGTTACCAGCCTCGATTTCTTTTTCACGCGCTTCCATCACTAAGGCCTGGCGCGCTTCATCACTTACCGACAACAGAGGAGCATAGGGATTGTTAAGCTCCCCCTCAATAGTAATAAAATCGATGGGCAAGCTATCACTATGATTTAAGATTGTTTTACTTGCTCCAGCATCAAGAAGCGCTTGTACCATTTTTAGGTTATTTTTTTTTGCCGCGCAATGAAGAGCAGTATTCCCCTCACCGTCTTGCTGATTAATACGTATAGCAATCGTTTCGCTATTCGTTAAAGTATTTATAGCTGTATTAAGCTGCTCTAGGCTGCCATCGTTACAAGCGTCATGAAGCGGATATGGTGACCCTGATGCAACCTCTTGCCCATTATCAACAGGCTGCGTAGTATTTGTTGCTGCACGTAAAGCAAGCACTGCCAACCCACCGATAAACAGTAAAACTATTCTTTTCATTGCTTATTCCCCCTAAAAATAACCCATTTCCCCTGGTTTTGATTATGGCAAAAATGGTAGGGGCAAGACAAGGATCTGCTTGCTCTTATGAGTATTTAAACGCCTATAGAGAGACTATTGCTTGAGCGGGTATAAAATTACCCATTATCAAAATAACAAATAATAGTACCTTCAGAATAGCCTACCTCTATCGATCTGATTCTTTAAAATTAGCAGCTTTCAAAAGCTTTCTTTCTACTTTTTGCATAACCGCAAAATCATCATCGTTGATATGATCATAATTAAGCAAATGCGCAAGGCCATGCGCGAGCAAGACAGTCATATGCTCGTCAAAATAACGATTGTGACGAACTGCCGCATCTTTTTGTACATATTCAAGCGAAATAATTAAGTCACCAAGGTTTCTATCTTCAGCATCTCGTACTACAATTTTCTCACCAGCCTTGAGCTCTGCGTGATACGGAAATGACAAAATATCTGTTGGCTTATCTTTATTGCGAAATGTCTTATTATAACGTCGAATAGTTTTATTGGTCGTCAGCAAAATACCCAGATCAAAATCTGGATAGCCCAGGGCTTTAAGCATACCCTGGGCTATTTTTTTTAATTTTGGCTCACTGACATGAATAGTTCGTTGCGTATTGCGAATCGTAATCATACAGAGCCTATCAATCCAGCATCGGCTTGCTCTAACCCTGGTGTTTCACATGCGCCTACAGCAAATGTAATTACTTTTGCTTTAGTAATGCCTGCGATAAGAGCCTCTTGTGTCTTAAGTTGTTCAAGTAACGTTGCCTCGGCAACGTGAATAGTCAGCTGAGCTAGCTCGGTCTTAAGTGAAATTTGTTTTTCGCTTTTGAGCTTGCGCACACCAGCAACAATTTCTAGAACCGTATTCATGAGCTTACTACTGTCTGCATATTCATAGCCATAGCGCTTATTATCAAGCAGCGTTACATGGAGAGAAACTGATTTTTCTCTACTTAAGTACAACAGTTGGTACAAATTTTCGGTCAGGTGCGGCATAAACGGCGCAAAAAGCTGCAGAAGCGCAAATCCTACTTCGCTCAGCGTAAACTGTGTTTCCGCACGCATTGTTGCACTATATTTATCTGGATTAAAGAACTGGTCTTTTACAAGCTCAAGATAGTTATCGCAAAAATCTTGCCAGAAAAATCGCTCAACGGCTTCAAGTGCAGCCTGGTACTCGTACACATCAAACTCTTTTTGATAACGGGCATAAGCACTGCTCAAGCCATCCAAAAGCCACTGATTCAATGGATCCTGTACTGGCACAGCTGTAACCTGTTGAAGATCAACATGTTCGCTGATAAACCTGAACGCATTCCATAGTTTGGTAACCAAGCGTTGGCCAATTTTAAGCTGATTCTCACTGAATGCTGTATCTGCACCAAGCCGCCCACAAGCAGACCAGTAGCGAATAACATCCGCTGGATACGTGCTCAGCAGACCCTCTGGGGTCATTTTGCTGTTTTCTTTTGATTTTGAAATCTTCTCGCCCTTACCCGCAAGCACGTGCCCTGAGATAACTATGTCATTCCAAGGAATACTCTTGTTATGATAATGCGCTTTAACAATGGTATAAAACGCCCACGTACGAATAATATCGTGCGCTTGTGGCCGCATACTCATCGGCATTTCTACGCCGGCACGACCTTCGAGTGGTGCATCGGGCCAGTTGGTTAAAATATGCGGGGAGTGGCCTGATGTATTCCAGGTGTCCATCACGTCGGTATCAGCCTGTAGATTTGTGCCCTTGCATTCAGGGCAGCGACCACCAGGAAATAATGTCTCTTGAGGGTCTAACGGCAACATAGCAATATCAGGCACAATAACATGATGACACGATTTACAGTGCCATACTGGAAATGGAATGCCATAAAAACGTTGGCGAGAGATGCACCAGTCCCAGTTTAAATTGCTTACCCAATCGCGATAACGCGTTTTCATAAAAGATGGGTACCAGTTAATTTGATCTGCAAGCCCTAAAAACTCTTCTTTGTGTTCTAGAATTTTTACAAACCACTGGGAAAGAATTTGATATTCAATTTCTTGCTTACAGCGCTCATGGGTACTGACGCTGTGAACGATGCTTTTTTGATCAACAAGCGCTTCTGCTTGGACAAGTAGCGCTAAAATTGTCTTGCGGGCATCATGAACATTTAAACCAGCTAAGGGACCAGCAATGTCTGTGAATTTGCCATCAAGACCAATAACTTGAGCGAAGGGAAGTTTGTGCGTTTTAAACCAATGGATATCAGTCACGTCACCAAAAGTACAGCACATAACCAGGCCCGTACCTTTTGCAGGATCAACTTTTTCGTCCGGCATAATTTTGACGAGTTTTTCAAAAATAGGCGTCATTGCATAGGTGTTGTACAGATGTTTGTAGCGGCTGTCTTCAGGGTGGTAAAACACAGCGACACAAGCTGGTAGCAGCTCTGGACGGGTAGTGGCGATAATTAATTTTTCGCCATCTTGGGTCGTAAACGTAATATTATTAAAAGTAGTGCTCACTTCAATACTATCAAGCTCTGCCTGAGCAACTGAGGTACGGCAGGTAGTACAATACAGTGCTGGCTCTTCTTTCCGATACACTAATCCCTTTTTGTACAGGTCCAAAAATCCATACTGAGCAACGCGACGCACGGGCGCAGAAATAGTTGAGTAAACTGTTGTCCAATCAATCGAAAGGCCAAGTCTTTGCCATAAATCTTCAAAGAGCTTTTCGACTGTTTCTGTTTCACGCAAGCACAGCTCGATAAAATCTGAACGCTTCATCAAGTGAGCTTTAGTCGCATTCTTTTTTTCTACAAATCGTTCTGTTGGCAAACCGTTGTCGTCAAATCCCATTGGATAAAAGACGTTAAAACCCTTCATGCGCTTGTACCGAGCAACCAGGTCAGCGTGGGTGTATGAGTAGACGTGACCAATGTGCAAAGAGCCTGAGACAGTTGGGGGAGGGGTGTCGATGCTAAAGACTTTTTTGCCCGCATCAGGGACATAGTTATAAATTTTTTCATCACGCCAGAGTTTTTGTGCTTGTGACTCATGACGAGCGTGATCGTATTGTGGTTCCAAGGTTATGCGATCCATGACCTACCCTTGCAGTTTGAGGGGATAAAAATGGTTTAAGCTGAGGGCTAGAGTATAATAAAAAAAGAGCACCTTGCCCAGTCGAGGCTAGAGTGTTGCCAGAAAATCTGCAATCGCTTTTGCGCCCTGAAGAATAACCACTTTTTCTTGTGGCGCTCTAGCAAGAATACGCACCAACATGGGGCAATACCGTGCCTCCCAGTGCCACACCCAACTAAAAAATTCCCAGTTTATGCCATTACGGCAGCCTGGCGCAAATTCACTACCAGAGAAAAGCCCTCCTATAGCACGCTTAATCACCCGCCACATGCACGTGCGTCGAGGCACATCAATAAAAATAATTTTATCCGCAAAAGGGATACGGCCGGCTAAGGATCGGATAGAATTTCCATCCATAATCCACCCATTTTGCTGGCAGGCTTGCATCATGAGAGCGTAGAATTCTTCTGTTGGTCGATGCACGCGGCCAGGCAGCCAGTACAAATGGTCTAGATACACAATCGGAAGTTTTAGCTTTTTAGAGAGCTCTCGAGCCAGGGTCGTTTTCCCACTTCCCGAAGAGCCAACAATAAGAATGCGCTTCATCATTTCCCTCATTTGGCACAGGGGCTACACATGCAAAACAGTTACAATACCACAAGCAACACCCCATGCCAACTGCATACTAAGCAACCTCACTGCAAAAACTATTTAAATTTGTTGTACCACAGCACCATCAGCGTACATGTCAACGTCACCGACACAACCCAGGTTGCCACACACCACCAGTGATTACTCAATCTCATCCCATTCTCCCATAAATCTTCCCGCTCTTTCTCGCCCTACTGGCTTCGTCCTTCGACAATCTCCATACTACGCCCAGGTGGCTGCGAATGGCAAGCAGGAGGAGCGGACTTAATCTCATACCATTCTTTCCACTAAAACATTTACCACTCACTATAAAAATCACCCTTAAGTCCTCGCTCGACGCATACTTTTACGTAATGTAAAAGATCATGAGGCAAGTCAGTCAAGTCAGCCCACAAAAGCTCAGAGCACTTGTTGGGTTCAACATTAAACGGCTCTCCCTGCCAGTGCTCAACTAAGAAAAAAACCGCTATCCCCGGATGCCCATCAGAACGAGACTGCTGCTTGATGTGCAATGGCTTAAGATCAGCAGGCGCAATGGCAACGCCTATCTCTTCTTTGGCCTCACGAATCGCCGCCAAAGAAAACGTCTCACCCTCTTCAACGTGTCCTGCAGGCAAAGAAAACATGCCGTCAGAAAATCCAGTATTGTGACGCCTCGACAACAAAATCTGGTTTCCCTTTCTTAAAATAATATAGGTTGCTGGAATCATTGCATGAAGATGCTTCATTGTTTTCTCCTTAAATAGCCCCACCTGGTCGCGCACTGAGCGCATTATACAAATCATTTGGTATTGTTTTAAGCAGTGCAACTACTTTTTCTTGACGGGCAGTAATGTAAGCCACAGGCGCTTTCTGCTGAATAGCCGTATAAATCGATTCGGTAGCAATATCTAATGATTCAACCCAATAAGCCTCTGGCGACGCCTGACTACAGTCATGCTCGGAAGTAGTTATCCAACCAGCAACAACCTCTGTGACAACCACAGGAATATTAAGCTGCACACAGCAATTGCGCTCGCCTTCTAAAAATCTGGTTAAAAATGATTTCACTGCTGTCCGCCCCAATGCCGAGACACCTAGAATATCAACGTACAATAAAAACTGTTGAAAAAGCTACCTCATGCCCTTATGCACATGTAGTGATTTTGGCACGCAAGTATTATTCAGTCAGCAGAGCAAGCTGGGCACGAAGATCAGTAATAGATAGCCGCATGTCGGCATAAGCACCACAATCTGACGTTCTGATTTTTTTAAACCCAAAGTGCTGGCTCATCTGCAATACGCGCTCATTATTAATAAAAATACGACTTTCAATTGCTATAGCTTCTGGGTGTCTATCACAGAAATCTAATATTGCAGCAAACAATTGCTGGCGATATCCTTTACTTCGACTACCGTCTACTACATTTAAGCGAGACATAAACACAACATTTCCATCTTTACGCTGTTGCTCTTCAAGCATCACCAGGCCAACAATTGGCCCATTAATAATTTCACGAGCAATAATCACCTCGACGCCCTTTTTATTGAATGGTAAAAGTTTTTCCTGCACCTCAGGTAGAGCCAGATCCTCTTTAATAAATAGCGGTATCGATGTGCCTTTTTCTTCATTCAAAGCTGTTATTAAAGGGTGATAATATGCAAGACGGTTAGCAATAATTAAATCAAGGCATGCCTGATAATCATCTTTTGTGGCTTGCATCACGAGCAATGGTGCACTACTTGCTTGAACATGTTCTCTGGCCACACAGCTCACGAACAACACCGCTATAAATATAAAAACCATTTTCAAACCCTTTCTTGAGTATGTTTTGCATACATTCATAAAAAAGTTATGCTGAGGAGGTCAAGACAATCTGTAAACATCAATCAGAAAACATTCATGCCAACCAATAATCACATCATCCGCTATCTCACGCCACCCTTACTAGATCATGATAATATTAGCACACACGTGTTATGCCATCGCCCAACACGCAGCAAGATGCCCGCCATGAATGTAAGTTGTATCGACAAGCAGGTCATCGTAAACAATTATGGACACGCTGGTTTTGGCTGGATCATGGCACCAGGCGCAACACAGTATGTACTTGCTCAGATGAAAACGCTGCTACCAAGTAACTGCAAAACACTGCCGATAACTATTATTGGTGGAGGTATTATGGGGCTGACCGCTGCGTACCAGCTCACCCAACAGGGATTTACAAATATCACGATTGTCGCCAAAGAGACTGATGATCTTACGTCACACAAAGCCGTTGGCTTTTTTTCTCCGAGTATCGAATTGGGCAAAAGCTGGATGACTCCTGATATCGAAGACATCATACATTCATCGTACGCTTTTTATAGCCAGATCATTACAGGCAAGCATACAAATTTTGCTACCAGCTCAGCACAATTTCTACCCATGTACATTCCGAAACAAAGAAAAAGTGCTATTGCGGCCTCAGGCCACCCAGTCACTCCCGTCACGCTTGATTTTGGTACGGGCGCCTCGCATGACATGGTCGAGCAACACGGTGGCATTATTGTGCACGTGAATCTTATGATGCAGCAGCTGCATGCTTTTTTACACAAAAGTGGTGTGCTATTTGTTGCAGAAACAATTACTGATCTAAATCACATTACCACGCCAATACTCATTAACTGTGCTGGCCTAGGAGCACGCGAGCTCATGCACGATGATGGCGTCGTGCCCATGCAAGGGCATTTGGTGCATCTCACCGACCAACCAGCAGCGGCACTAAAATATTTAATCATGATGGATTGCGAAAAAGCCTTTACCGGCACCGGCTTTCAGGTCAAACGCTCACTCTACTGGGCACCCCGCCGGTACACTCTGAACGACGTATCGCTAAACGGCATCATCGGTGTAACATCGATCAAAGGCGCTGATGCGTCAACGCCCCACTTGGAAGAATTCGCACGCGTTATTGAACGCACACGGCAATTTTTTTTAGGCATCATCTGATGCAATACTAGACATTACTTTTTTAAATACCAAAACGCCATGCTGTTTCCACTCAAAGCCATTAATCTGTCCAAGCTCATTACTTGTAAATAAAACATCAATGCCAACATTACAGCGCCATGCAGCACCTGGAACATAAAAACACCCAAACATACCATCACCACCCATATCAAAGCAAAGAATATTACCTTTCCTTTTAACGGTACAACACTGCGTGCTTTCAGTATCCCCTGTACATTCATATGTCCCAATTAACCTAGCAACTGCTTCAGCATCAATTGGTTTTGTGGATGCCGGCAACGCATAATCTTTTCCTCGCACTATTTTATCTATATCACGCAGATAATCATCTACCATAGAAGTATTTGCAACAACAACAATAAGCGTTTCTGTTTCTGGATAATAATGCATAAACGATGAAAAATGATTCATTGCACCGTTATGAAAATAAATCATCTCACCTGTATCAAGTTTATCTATAACCCAGCCATAGCCATACTGAGGAAATTCTGCGAGAGGATCAGCTGGGACAGCAGCATTCATCATTTCTAACCACGCTGTACCAACGGGAGAAACCCCGGTAAAAAAAGCTCTTAACCAACGAGCAAAATCATCAGCTGTTGAAATAAGGTTTTCTCCAGCACCGCTAAAAAAGCTGTCCGCACAGTTAGTATTATAATCATGTGGTGATACAAAAGTTGATAAACCATAGTCCTTCACAGATACTTTTCTTGATGGTAATTGATCAAAAAATGTATTAGACATTCCCATTGGCCAAAAAACCTCTTCCTGTAAAAATGCTGCAAATGTTTTGCCCGGTACAACTGTTTCAATAATTTTTGCCAATAAATTATAGCCACAATTACTGTATTCAAAGCGTTCACCAGGGGAACACACTGGGTTTGCCATCAGACCGATAGCAATGGCATCATCGAGCGAATTCAACTGACAACACAATGTACCAGCATCATCTATACCCCAACCCCTTGGTATTACTCCGTCAATAATTTCAGGAGCAATATCGCCAGTCCCTTTTGCAAGCCCCGAAGTATGTGTCAGTAACTGATGAATGGTAATAACATCAGCTCGTAATGATGGATACTCTTTGATCAAATCTGCTGGTAAATATTTGGCTATTACATCAGCAATGTTCAATACCCCACGCTGTTGCAGTAGCATAATTGCTAATGCTGTAAATTGCTTGGCACTAGAACCAATAAAGGTCTTAGACTCTGGCGTAAATAGTTCAAGCATATCACGGTTAGCCAAGCCGTACCCTTCACGCAGCAATAACTCATCACCGCGCATAATAATTATTGAGCCACTAAATTCATTATTATCAACCAGAATATTAACATACTCATTGACTCTGTCCGCTAGCGAATGCTCTTTAGTCGCTGTTCGCATAGCAGCAGCAATAGAAAGTAATATAAATAATAGCATGCCTGGTATATACCAACGCGCCAATACAGATATTTTCATAATCCCCCCAATAGTCCGACTACATCAAATCACCCTACAAGGAAAATATCAAAAAAAATCTCTCTATCGCAATATATTTGATTTTTGAATATTAATATTAGGGCTTATCCGGAAATTGATAGATTCTAGTTTCAAGTGCAACAGCCTGGTTTTTGCCTGTTAAATACCTCAAATGGGGTAGAATACTCTAAAATTTTACGCGGCGTATGGTTCATCATCGCCTCAATGTCCTCAATTTCAAGATCTGACCACTGATTTATATTT
>CAMDFF010000011.1 GCA_945897315.1 candidate division TM6 bacterium UASB124 | reverse complement strand
ATGGGTCCTACGGCGATTGCCCTAGATATTGGCAGAGATAAGAGCTCTATCAGTAGAGAATTACGGAGAAACAAAACCAAGGTAGGTTATTTACCAGATAGTGCGCAGCTAAAATACAAAAATCGGCGCACGCACCGTAAAAAAAAGATTGAGACATGTGCTGAGTTGAAAGATTATGTCGTGGAAAAATTAAAAGCAAAATGGTCACCAGAACAGATAGCGGGCAGAATGAAAAAAGAGCAACGCAATTTTTTTTCATCAACGGAAACAATCTACCAATTTATATATTCAGCAATTGGCCGATCCTTGCTGCTATACCAGTATCTTCGTTACGGGCAAGATAAAAGAGGCCAGCTGCATGGTAGAAAAAACCGTTCAATGGTTATAAAAAACCGTGTGTCTATCCATGACCGTCCAGCTGCTATTGCTGATCGCACGAACCCAGGGCATTTTGAAGGGGATCTTACATTTTTTACTGGCAACCCATCTACAAATTTAACAGTGCTCACTGAGCGTTCATCGCGGTTTATCATGCTCGTAAAAAATGAGTCTAAAAAAGCCGATATTGTCATCCATGGCATTAAACAAAAAGTCAAAAATCACTTTATAAAATCAATAACATTTGATAACGGATCAGAGTTTGTACATCACTCAGACTTGCAATCAATGTTTGGCATTAACACATATTTTTGTGATCCTGGCTCCCCATGGCAAAAAGGAACAGTCGAAAATTCAATAGCCCGACTACATAGGTTTATTGGCAAAGGGGCAAATATAAATCAGTGGTCAGATCTTGAAATTGAGGACATTGAGGCGATGATGAACCATACGCCGCGTAAAATTTTAGAGTATTCTACCCCATTTGAGGTATTTAACAGGCAAAAACCAGGCTGTTGCACTTGAAACTAGAATCTATCCGCTGCCATGAAGGGGTGCAACCAAGCCAATGGTGAGCAATAGAACTGTTTGTTGAGTGACTTTTTTGAATCTGATCATGAAATTCTCCAGAGTAAAAGACAGAATATAAATTTTATAATTGTGTTTCTAGTGATTCCAGTAAAAAATAAAATGTCTAATTGAATTATAATTAATAAGTCAGACAAAGTCAAGCGCCTGCTCTGTGACTCTATGTATACCTGAGGTACGCATAGGGGGAAAAAATACAGGACAAGCATGCCTGTATCGATCTAGATGTCGATTTGAGCATGTCTGGGGAAGGCTATTTTAAGGGATTAGCTAGGTGAAACCCTGGGTTGTTAGGGTGGTTACAGAGGGTAAAAAGTGATCTTTTATGGAATGAGCAAGCAGGTGTTCTTCTTTACAATGTTTCAACATCGCACAATTCTTGTGGGTGTTCGCTAGTTCCAGCAGAAGCGGCTACGGCAGTACCCCCGTGCTGCAGTGCATGGTCATAGAGCCAAAAGCTCTGTCTGAACTCTTGATGAGTTGTTATGTCTCGCAAGAGGGGGTTATTTATAATGCTGACGTTGTCGAGTGGTGGAAAAAATGGGTGCGCAAGAGAGCCAAACGAAGCTAACCGGTTATTGTTGTGAACCCGTAATTCTTTCAGCCTAGGGGTGCAAATAATAGAAAAAGAGAGCAAGCTTTGGTTGTTGCAGACAACTAAATTTTCAAGATTGGGCGCAATGAGGGCAGGAGTAAGCGATGTTAAAATTTGATTATTGCAGCAGAATAATGTCTTGAGCCGAGGCGTGCAAAACCTTGGTTGCTGCGTTAATTCAGGATTTGCTGAAAGATATATGGTCGTGATATTCTTTGAAAAAATCAGGTAAGGGGTATCTTCTATGCTCGTTTTGAGATTTCTGAGAGCTAAACATAGAGGGTTTTTGGCGCACATGATGTAACTAATGATGAGCTGCGATATTGCGTAGTAATTGCTCAAGTGATTAATACTTGCAAAATCGAGTATCACCATTTCTTGACCATGTATGTTTTCATGTGTTGTTCTAGAGATGAGATTTATATTGATTTCTTTGTCAAGCGCTTCCGTCTCAGGGTGCCTTGCCGCCCACACGATGCTTTGGGTAATGCGATGTTGTAAGCGGGGCTTTGGGAGAGCGCATGCAAGAGCAAGGGTTGGTATTGGTTGTAGGATCAGATCTGCTTCTTGTAAGCCTTCACAGAGCATTGCACAATGTGCATCGATTAACGAGTCTAGATGTGCTTGCCAATAGATTTGTCTATCGGCCTGCTGCCTGATAGTAGCATTAGCAAGCATGTGGATATTATGCTCTAAGCTGTTGATAGTGTCATCCCCGCCACCTAAAGAAACTTGATAAGATGGTGTTGTATCATTAAAACCAAGGAAACGGCGTTTTGTTGGTGGAGTATATAGTCTAGGGCTTGATGCATGGGTAGTGGTTGCGTAACACAGTATGCTCATCGCTATCAAAAAAATAAATCGCATTTTCTTTTTACTAATTATCATAAGAATGCTCTTTTTTGCGGCCTGATGTTTTTTAAATAATGCCAATTATAACAACAAACACGTATAAGAAAATTGAAAATATTCTTCTGGGGCATAGATTGCGTGGAGATTCGAGTGTTAATGGAGGATGATTATGCTCTTCATGCAAAGAGGGCTCTCGATTTCGAGAGCCCTCTTTGCGTTAGTGATACCAGTAGTGTGCTATTTCAGTGCCTGTTGAATCTCAGAAATACCGCTCTTAAATTCTTTAGGCTTGGTTTGAAGTCTGGTGATAGCGGTATTGATCTTTGCAGCTGTGGCAGATGCTTTTTGTTGAGCTACTGCAAGTTGTTCTTGCAGTGCATTTTTAGCAGCTGTTTCTGCCGATAGGCTGCTTTTGAGCTCTGCAATATTTGTCGTTACTGCATCGTTCTCAGCTGCTTCTGCTGCTAAAGATGCCTTGAGCTCTGCTCCAGCTTGTTCTGATTTTGCAAGTGCTGCGGTTAGTTTTTCATTATCAGCTTCTTCTGCTGCTAGCTTTGCCTGAAGATCTGTAATCGTTTTGTTATAAGACTTGTTTTCTTCTGTTGCGTGAACAAGCTGTTCTTGAAGAGAAGCAATTGTTTGATTTGCAGCTTCTTTTCCTCTTACTTCAAACGAAAGTTGAGTTTGAAGAGTTTCTATAGATCCCTTAGAAGCAATAAGCTGTTTTTGAAGGGCTGCTCGTGCAGCTGCGTCTTCTTCTTGAGATGTATGAAGTTGTTTGATTGTGATTGCATGCTGGGCAACGCTTTTGCTGGCGGCAGCTTTGTCTGCTTTTGCTACTTTTAATTTTTTTGAAAGATGAAGCTTTGCGGAACGTGCCTCTTCTTCAGGATCAATCCGTTTACCCGCAACTCTCATTCTTCCTGATTGAGCACGGGCTGCTGTGAGATAGTTGCTAGATGTTACAAGTAATAAGCTGGTTACTAATAATAGAGATCTTACGTTCATTTTTATCCTTTAAGAGTATTAGTATTGTGACTAGTTAATATAAATCTAAGCTTTAATTCGATCAGCAAAAAAAAGTTTAATCTCGCGAACTGCTTCTGTTTGTGAATCAGAGCCATGCAGGCCGTTGTGTCTAATGTCGGTACCAAACTGATGACGAAGTGTATCTGGCCGGGCTTTTTTAGGGTTGCATTCACCTATTAAATCACGCCAATCGGCAACGGCATTCATTTTCTCAAGAATGAGCACAACAACGGGGCCACTTGTGATGAAATCAATAGCACCAGAAAAATAAGACTCTTTTGTGAGCTGTTGATACAAACGCTCCGCTGGTTCACGGTCTAGCGTAACTTTTTTCATATCAACAATGGTGTAGCCTTCTTGTTCAATACGATCAATAATCTTGCCAGTGTTTTTTGCGCGCACAGCATCTGGTTTAATGATGGCGAGTGTTTGCTCAATCGTATTGCTTCGTATCTTTTTTCGGGTTACAAAGCGATAACCGAAAAATGCAGCAATAGCTAAGACTGCTACAAAAATGATCATTGCAACACTATTAAAATGCTTCATTGTGCTACCTTTGATGCTAATTTTTTCCTATAAATACAAAAAAAAGTGACCCGCGAAACGAGTCACTTTTTTATTTCTAGATGTTCTAATAGCAGCTTATTTACTAGCTACTACAGGAACAACTACACGCATTTTCATTTTGCGTGCAGCGGCTTTTTTAGCCACTTTGCGTTTCGCTGCTGGGCGCTTAGCTGCGACACGTTTAGCTGCTGGGCGCTTAGCGGCTTTTTTAGCTACTTTGCGTTTCGCTACTTTAGCAACTTTACGTTTTGCAACTACGCGTTTAGCGGCTGGGCGCTTAGCGACTTTTTTAGCCACTTTACGTTTAGGAGCGGCTTTTTTAGCCACTTTTTTAGCTACTTTTTTCTTAGCAGCTGCTTTTTTGATAGCCATGGTTAGGCCTCCTTTTTTTAACTGACTCTCCTTTTTCTTTCCGACACTTTATCACTTAGTGATCTGCCTATGCTGATCAAGCTCATATGCTCCCCTGTACAGTACTGCCGGGCTACATTATTCACTTGATCCAATTTTAGTATAGACAGAAATTCTCCCTGTTTGTCAAATAAATTAAAATTTAAATTTAACTTTTTGAGAAATAGAAAGGTTTGTGCTGTTTGGGCATTAGTTTCAAAAAGCTCTACAGAAGACGCAAAATAGACATTTTTTGCAAGTTCAAATTCTTCTTCTGTGATGCCATGCTTTGCTACATGTTCGAATGTTTCAATGATCAGGTTTTGAGCATGATCAGCTTTTTCAGGAGCTACAATAGTTTTGATAAATCGCATGCCTGGCTCGATGTGTGAACCATACAGGAGTGAGCCACCAATCATATAAAATAGGCCAGTCTTCTCTCGTAAAGCAAACAGTCGTGATGCAGGACTTCCACTGGCACCGCCGGTTAAAACAATGTCCAATAATGCAAGTGCATTGTAATCTGGATGGCTGCGTGAGACTGATGGCGCTAAAAAGCCAAGCACGGTTTGCTCGCGCTGCTGGGGGATTGCAATGTTTTTTGGTTCATAGGCTGGCATAGGTAGGAAAGTGAGCGCAGGAACTTTTTTACCTTCCCACGCACCAAATTTTTTGGTGATAAGTTGTTCAAGATTAATCCCAGCAAGATCGCCAACAACGACCATAACGGCCTCGTCTGGCGATAAATACTGCGTACAATATTTTTGTAACAGGCTTTTTGTGATGCCCGTTACACTCTCTTTAGTGCCTGATGGGTTTTTGTGATATTGATGATTTTGGTAAATGAGCTCACGTGCCAATTGATCGATGTAGTCTACAGGTGAGTCCCATAGCTCTTCAATTTCGTTGAGCATTTGTTGTCGGATTTTTTCTATGGAATGTGTACGAATCGAGGGCCGCATGACGACGTCAGCAAGTAGTTCGAGAGATTCATCTAAGTCTTCTTTTAAGCAGCGGATTGCAATATTATCGCTTCCAGCTCCCAGGTGAATCCCTTTGATTTCAAGCAGCTTTGCAAAAGCTTCAGGCGTGTAATCTTGAGTGCTGTCGGTGATAACGCGCATCATCATACCAAATGCTCCAGCATGCTCTTCGTCTTCGTGCAAGTAATTTGCCTTTAGGCATAAAACACCAACAATCTGAGGAACGAGTGGATTATGGTGATAGAGCACCTCTATGCCGTTTTTGAGAATAAATGTTTGTGGCTTTGGGTGTAGGCTTGGTACTCGTGCGGGAGGTTGGACCGTCAGAGCAAGGAGCTCTGGTTCAACAGGTGTTGTACGGATATGTTTTGCTAATATGTCTTGTTCAATGCGGTCTGACGCTTCGTGAATAAGTTGTAGCCGCTGCGCGTCATTATCATCAATAGGTAGCAGATAACCCTTGTGCATAAGCGAAGGAACAAGGTAGGTTGCGCTGAACTCTTTGATCTCTTTTTTAGTTGTCTTTTGAATAGCAAGGAGGTAGTCATCAATAAACGATGCGTTATTGCTGGCAATGTATGAGTTGCCAATTACAAATGCCTGTTTTTCTGTGCTCTCAAGAAGTGATGTTAAGTCAATTTGAGTGCGTTTTTGTGCTGCTTCAAATTCCCAATCTTCAGCAACGCGGGAAGAAAGAAGCGCTAACTCTTCGAGGATAACTTCTTCGATCATTTCAGGAGTAATGTCGCTGGCTGGCCAAACGCCGAGGCACAAGAGGCCGCGATCACTCAGGTCGTAGACGTTGCAATCAACTTCAATAGCGATTTGCTCTTTATCGACTAAGCGCTGGTACAAGCGGGAGCTTTTGCCCGTCGCTAGAATAATACTGGTAAGATCGATGAGATGATTTTTGCCTTCTGCAAATCCAGGAATTTTGAATAAAAAGCTGTACCAGGTATTGCTTACGGGGCGATACAGTGTTGTTGTTGTGCTCGTGATGTCGTCGTTAATGTAGTGGACAGCTCTTTTATAATCTGGCTGTGCTGGAATGGCGCCAAAATATTTTTCGGCAGCAGCAAAAACCTCATCTGGTTGTACATTTCCAACAACAACAAGTGTTGCATTACCGGGGTGGTAGTGCTTTTTGTAAAACGCATATAGTGCATCACGGTCTAGCGAGCAGAGGTCTTGCTTGTATCCGATAATAGGGTTGTGGTACGGATGCTCTGTAAAAATGCTCGCAATCATACGTTCGATCAGCGATCCTTGGAAATCATCCCGATACATGCGCAGCTCTTCGATAACTGCTTTGAGCTCTGAGGCAAGCATATCTTTATCAAAGCGTGCATTTTGCATACAGTCGGCAAAAATTTGCAGGGACATCTGCCAGACATTACTTGGCAATCGGAATGTGTAACAGGTGTAATCTTGTGATGTGAAAGCATTAGCATCTGCTGTTAATTTTTGGCTAATCAGGTTAATATCACTTTCTGATAATTCCTGCGTGCCTTTGAAGAGCATGTGCTCGATGAGATGTGCCATGCCACGTTCATTGTTTGCTTCGTCTTTTGATCCAACATTGTACCACAAATGTGCTTCAACACGTGGAATGTGGGTCACTGGCCGGGTAAGAATTGTAAGGCCATTGGGAAGAGTTTTTTTAAATACTGTAAAGTGTGGTGTCGGTGATGCCATAAACAAAAACCTCTGGTAAAATATAGCACAAATTATTTGTAGCCGCTCATTTTGCCTGTCCGCCCAAGCCACCAGGGCCTAGACTGGAAGCCCGCGAAGGGCGCCCCGTTAGGGTTAAAAGAGTGGAAACACGTTAAAAGTAGTAGTGTATCATGAACAATGTCGTAAGGACACTCGCACAATGCGCCTGCTAAAATCTATCAGTAGATTGTTTAAAACGAATACCATTTTTATTTTCTTGGCAAAAAATACCGCTTATTGCTTGCTTCGTGTGCTGTTTGCAACGTATCGGTTGCGCGTGACGTATGCGCCCGGTGTGAAGCAGCCGCTGACTAAGCAGGAAGGGGTATTTTATTTTTGGCATCAGCACATTATTCCTGGTATGTTTTTTTTTCATGCGCTTAAAAGCCAGGGCTCGTGCATTGTAAGCCCAAGTAACGACGGTAAATTTGCTGGCTTTATTTGCAATAAACTTGGCTTTAATGTGCTCTATGGATCATCATTTAAACAGCCACTTACCCTTATTCGGCAAGCACTTACTGCATTGCAGGGGATGCGTCGCTTGTGTATGGTTGGAGATGGGTCTCGTGGGCCAGCCTTGAAGCTACAACCAGGACTTTCTTATTTCGCAGAAAAAATGTCTATCCCGTTAGTTTTTATTGAGTGCAAACAGCAACGATCGATTACACTTAAAAAGAGCTGGGATCAATTTAAAATCCCGCTTCCGTTCAGTATCATCCAGATAACCGTTCACACACCACACTATGTACATCCAAGTTCTTCTTCTTAATGGCTTTGAAAAGCCTCTTTGGTATCAGGTGCCGCAGCAGTTAAGAGCTGTTGTGGTGAGAGGTAGCTTAGTGCAGGTTCCGTTACAAAAACGGATTGAAGCAGCGCTCGTCACTGATGTTTTTTATCAGTTGCCACCGGGTATTACATTTGCATTGCGCGATATTGCTAGTTTGGCAACGTTTCCTGGTGATGAAAAATACAATAATTATATTGAAAAAATTGCTGCATTTTACTGCCTAAAACCCCTCTATTTTTATCAACGCATACGTCATTTTTTATCTGAAAAAACGGCACAGCCCGTACCAGTGATTGCCGTGCAAGCAGCACCCTTTGTCTCTGATGTTGTTTTGACCGATGAGCAGGAGCGTGTTGTCGCGGCTACTAAGCCGTACATCGATAGCCCATCATTTCATCCGGTAGTCGTTCATGGGGTGACGGGCTCAGGTAAAACTGAGGTGTACAAAAATTTATTGCTACACGCATGGGAGCAGGGTAAGAGCGTGGTTCTGTTACTCCCTGAAGTTTCATTGGCTATGCGGTTTGAGTTTTTGCTGCAGCAAGCGTTTCCGCACATTCCTATTTTTGGGTTTCATTCGGGTTCAAGTCCGGCAAAGAAAAAACAGCTGTGGGAAGCACTGCATCATGATAAGCCTTTGCTGATTGTTGGTGTTCATTTGCCTATGATGCTACCAATTCCGCGCTTGGGTCTGATTATTATCGATGAAGAGCATGATCAGTCATTTGTTGATAAAAAGCACCCAAAGATTAATACCAAAGAGATGGCGCTGTGGCGTGCGCAGTTGTATGGCATTCCGATTATGCTTGGTTCGGCAACGCCTTCACTGAGCACTTTGTATAATGTGCAAGCGCATAACTGGCCCTTGTTTTCGATCACAAAGCGTTTTGGTGGCGCATTTCCATTGATTAAAAAAGTTCTTTTGACAGATAAATCTCGCCAGCAAGGTAAATATTTTTGGATTACCAAGGATCTTGAGCGTGGCGTTGCTGATCGGCTTGCAAAAAAAGAGCAGGTGATTATTTTTATTAATCGCCGCGGATATAGCTTTTTTGTGCAGTGTCGTGACTGTGGTTTTATTTTTACCTGCAAAAACTGTTCCGTGAGTTTGACCTACCATGAGCCGGCGATGCTTCGGTGTCATTATTGTGATTATTCCTGTCCGCTACCATATGCGTGCACGGGGTGTAAAGCCTCTGGGGATGCACTGCTAAAAAAAGGGATTGGAACTCAGCAAGTTGTACACATGTTTAAGACGCTTTTCCCCAAGGCAGTCATCGAACGAGCAGATCTAGATTCAACGAAGAAAAAGAAGGCTTGGCAAGAGACGGCTGAGCGAATGCATCGTGGCGAAATTGATATTTTAATAGGGACTCAATCAATTACCAAGGGGTATCACTTTCCTGAGGTAACGCTTGTTGGAGTCTTATGGGCTGATGCAAATGTGCATTTTCCCGTCTATAACGCTGCAGAAATTACCTTGCAGCAGCTCATTCAAGTTGCTGGTCGTGCAGGGCGTGCGTCACAGGGTGGCGAGGTGATTGTGCAACTTATGCATGACCATCAGCTATTTGACCATGCAGATGAGCAGCAATATCTGACCTTTGCTCATGATGAGCTTGCTATGCGGCAGTTGGCTGGCTATCCACCGTATATGCGGCTTGCGTCTATTGAGTTGCGGCATACAATGTCGGTCATTATTGATGCGGATGCGCAAGCGCTTGCACAGGCATTACGTGATTTTGTGGATGAGCATAATCTAAGCGTGAAAGTTCTGGGCCCATCATTTCCTGTCATTGCCCGCGTTCAAGAGCAAGAAATTCGGCATATTGTCTTGAAGGGTGGATTGTTTAAGCAGGTTCATCAGGTACTTTTATATGCCCAAAAAATTGATCTACAGAGTGCTGTGCACCTGGTTGTCAGTTGTTGATTTACAGCGTGAGTCTTTGTTGCAGTGCGACCGCATTTAAAATCAGCTGTCTGCCTGAGAAATTCTGGGACCATACAAATTGGTATACAACAGAATCAACTATTGCTTGATGCTCTAAGAGTATTTTTATAATTTCATACGTGTTTTTCCTGCAGGCAATATGAAGAGCGTTGATACCTGTTACAGGATATTTGGTATTTGGACAGGCGCCATTTTCGAGCAGTAGTCTTACGATATCATAGTTCTTGAGTTGGCAGGCAATAATTAAAGGAGCAATGCTGAGTTTAGCATTCATGAGATTAATGTCTGCGTCATTCATAATAAGCATATTTACCATCAAAAGATCTTGCTTTTTGCAGGCTAGGGTGAGAGGTGTCCATCCCTTGCTATTGGCAAAATTTATCTGGGCGCCGTTGTTGATTGCTTCTTCAGCATCATAAACCTCCCCGTTTTTTACAGCCGTCATGAGATTTTTATCTACTATTGCTTGAGGCATTCTAGGTTCTGGCGGTGGCTGATGAAGGGCTATAATGTGAGCAGGTGTGGCAATAGGTTCGATCACAGAAATGGTTGGTTCGCTTGCTCTTGTAACTCGTGCATGAAGGTGGTATGGCAAGATTATTATTGCTAGCAGGAAAAGAATCGCAACGTTTTGCATAGTCTTGTGTGTTATCATATTGCTCCAAGCATTGATAAATTCAAAATAATAGTAAGCGTCAGTGAGTATAGATTGAAACGATAAAAATGACAAATAGAGCATGCGTGCTTTGTGCGAATAGTGCTGTGTCTTTAATTTTTTTTATCAAATTTCGGATAGCTCTATGAAGGCCCTCTTTTTTCAGCACGCAAGCCATGGTAGCATAGGGAACGAATTAAAAAGAAGGAGTGGCAGAAGTGATACATGATCAGTTAATTTTACAATTACGTCAGTTTCCTAATGAACCTGGGGTCTATTTATTTAAAGATGCTGAAGGCTTATTGGTCTATGTTGGCAAAGCAAAAAACTTAAAAAAGCGTGGTTCTCAGTATATTCAGGGCCTTGGTGTAGAGCTTAAAGTTGATACTATTTTTGACAAGAGCATAACAGTTGAATGCATGGTTACTGCTTCAGAGCTTGAGGCGCTGTTGCTAGAAGCAAAATTAGTGCAGAGCCATCAGCCATCGTGCAATGTTCTCTTGAAAACGGGGCAACCGTTTTTATATATATTTGTTTCGACGACTGCACAGTTGCCAGAACTTTTAATAGTTCGCAACCAGAAACAAAAGGGAACCTACTTTGGGCCATTTCTTGAAAAAGGCTCAGCTCGTAAAGTTTATGATTTTTTGATCAAAACATTTCGTCTTAAGCTATGCAACAAGTCTATTGAAAATGGCTGCCTGTTTTACCATCTTGGCCAATGCGCTGGATCATGTCGTTCTGATTTTGATAAAACAGCTTACCTGGATCGCTTGGAGCTTGCAAAGCAGGCCTTGCGACAGGGGCATAAAAAATTCTTACAACAATTGCGTGATGAAATAGTGGAAAGTAATACACAGCTGACCTTTGAGCGGTCACGTGAATTGCATCGATATTTGCAGGCATTTGAAAAAGTCTTCTCTTCGATTGATCAGAAATCCAGTGACATGGAACATGTTGCCGGCAAACACGTCTGGATTTTAAGCGAAGATAAGAGATCGCTGTGGGTATTTGCAGAGAGAGATGCAGTACTCAAAAAGAAGCGTGTATTCTATTTTTCTCTTGATCAGCAGATTAATGTGGAAATGTTGGGTGAGTATTTTATCAGCTTTTACACCGTATATCTGCCACCAGCAACGATTCTAACGAATATTGACTTTGGCGACCAGGTGGAAGTTTATCAGCAGTTTTGCAAAGCCTGGCATGATCGTGAATATGCAGTATCGTTGATGGTTCCCACGCAGGGGCATTTTGCTCATGTTGTTCGGCTTGCGTGTGTGCAAGTGGAGCAAGAGCTGTCGCGACAGCATTCACTGTCTCGTCAATTGAAAACGCTTTTTAAGCTTGACCATGAGCCAAAGACTATTGATTGTTTTGATATTTCTCACAAGCAGGGGACCTTTATGGTTGGTTCATGCGTACGGTTTACCAATGGTCAGGTTGAAAAAGATAAGCTGCGCAAGTTTCATATCAAAACAGTCCACCAGATTGATGACTATGCTTCACTGCGTGAGATTGTTGCACGGCGCTATAAAGACATTACTGATTTGCCAGACTTGATTATGATTGATGGCGGAAAAGGCCAGTTGAACGCTGTGCAAGATCTTTTTCCTACTGCTTTTTTTATCTGTTTGGCTAAGCGGGAAGAGACGGTTTTTTCAAACAGAATTCCTGAAGGGAAAAAGCTTGACCAGAAAACCTATACAGGGCAAATGCTTATTGCATTGCGTGATTACGCACATCATTTTGCCATCACGTTTCATCGATCCCTGGCGACGATAGAGCAATAGATTTTGTTAAAGATTTTTGGCTTGCTTCTTTAGCTTGCCAAGGGACTCATACACATCAGCGAATACTGAGAGCCAATCACCTGTCTTGGGTTGCTGAAAGATACGCATGTCGTGGTACCAGGCTGAGTGTTGACCTGTCTTAGCAATGAGCCAACGCCAATCACTTGGTTTATATGCAGCCAACAGCCAAACTGGGGTGCCAACGGCACCTGCAAGATCTGCAACTGGGGACTCAATGGCAATAACAATATCAAGATTTTTGATCAGAGCTGCAGTGTCATGCAATGTTTTGCATTGCATGCTTAGGTCGATGATGGAATCTGTGTATTGTTGCGGTAGCTCCTGGAGGGCATAGAGTTGCACGTGTGGCAGCACCGCGAGATCGTGAAGTATAGATAAGGGAGCTATGTGAGATTGTTCATCGTGCCAGTAGAGGCCGACGGCTATTGTGTCAGGAGAGATGAGCAACTTTTTTGTTGCTGTATTAGCTGTGTTTGTTACTAAATAGCCCTGGGGCGTTATAAGCATAGAAAGTGTAATGGCGAGCTGAGCAGGAAGGCTTTGCAGCGTAAGATAGTAGTCAAATGACGGAGATGTTGCGGCTGATTGATTAGTGAAAAAACATACCTCTGGAAATGAGTTTTGACAAAGAGAGAGTAGCTCCTCAGGAACTTTACAAAATATGTCCGCTTTCTGCTCTGTTAAATGGGGTAAAAAACGGATAAAGCAGATACAATCTTCCTCTGATGCATCCGCTTCGATATAAAGTTTTTTTCCCGTAAGATTTTCGCCCTGCCATGGCAAGGGATTATGCAATAAAGAGCGCGTGTCATGAGCAGGCTTTGTAGCGCTGAATGTCGCAGTAGCATGGCGTGCCGCAAAATACGTGTTGAGGGATTCTTCATGGTGCGCCTGTTGCTCATAGCATTGACAGAGCTTTTGGTACGGCATCAGCTCGTCAGACTTGTGGCCAATAGCTCTTTTAAGGTGATGAATTGCGCAATCAAGATCGCTACGATTGATAGAAAACTGTGCTAAATCTATACTAATTTTACACAAGTCTTCAGCGCACTCTCGCCGTGAGTAAATGCGCTCATCAATGCTTGATGAGTAATTTTGTATGCTGAGCCACCAAATACTTGCCGCAATGCTGAGCGTGATTGCCAAAACTGATTTTGGATGATGACGCACAACATTCCTCTCAAGCATTTATTGCTGGTGATTAAACAGTTCTTTAATGGTAGCTAGAGAGCCAGTGAGTGCTGATGCTTCGTATGGAACCAGGATCATTTTTCCGTTCTTATCTTTCATGATTTCTGGCAGTACTTTAATATACGCCTGTGCGATTAAATATGGCAATGGATTTGCGCTAGGAATAGCTTGCTGCACAATTTTAATAGCTTGAGCTTCGGCATTAGCTAAGATTTCACGAGATTCTGCTTCGCCACGCGCACGTTGTACACGTGATAAATAATCACCTTCTGCTTCTAAGATTGCTGCTGATTTTAAGCCTTCAGCTTCTAGAATGTGTGCGCGCCGACTACGTTCTGCTCGCATTTGTTTTTCCATAGCTTCGCGAATATCAGCTGGAGGTGATACTTCTTGTAGCTCTACTCGATTGATTTTTATACCCCATTTATAGGTCGCATCATCAAGCACAAGGCGAAGCTTGGTGTTGATGCTATCACGTGAGGTGAGAGTTTCGTCAAGGTCCATGGCGCCAATGATGTTTCGCATCGTTGTTTGAGCAAGCTTTTCAATTGCTTGCGGCAAATTTGCGATTTCATAGACTGCTGCTTTGGCATCGGTAACTTGATAATAGAGTAATGCGCTGATTTCCATGGTGACGTTGTCTTTGGTAATAACGTTTTGTTTTGGAAAATCAAAAACAGCTTCACGTAAATCAATGCGTTCGACTAATTCGCTGTAGCGATATGTTGGTTTGCCACGATGATCTTCTTTTACGAAGGTCCAAAAAACACTACGCGTTTGATCGATAAACGGAACAACAAAATGGATGCCTGGTTCTAGCATGCGATAAAAGCTACCAAAACGTTCGATCAGTACGACTTCTGCTTGCCGAACCAGATATGTGGCCTTGTATAAAGTGGTGATTAAAAAGAGGGCGAAAATTGCAAAAAATGCACTAAGAATTATCATGAACATCGATGTTACCCAACTATCAGCATATTGCCGTCTAGAGCTTTGATACGAACTTTTTGTGTCGGTTCCAGTATAGAAGAGGCATGGGTAATTGCAACCCATTCTTCCCCTCTTATTTTAACGCGTCCAGGGCGATCTTTAGTGATCGTTTCTGTGACAACCGCTTCCTGCCCAATGAGGCTGTGCGCATTTGTTTGGTATAGCGATGTATTCTTTTTTGTGCGAACGAGCACGCATAAAAATAAGAAACTTAGCACCGCAATGCTGAGTGCTATCCAGCATTGCCAGAATGGACTTACGCCCCAATGTGCTCCTAGCGCGGCAGCAAAACAGCCAAATGAGCATGAAACAAAGCCAAGAAACCCAGGCATAGCAAGCTCAATAAATAGAAATAGGGTGCCTGATAGCAGCCATGTGTAGAACAGCATAGATGAAAAATTATTGATAAGTACGTATTCGATCATAAGATGTCCCTTTAGTAAGAGTCTAAAAATGTGTTCTCAGAGCATGGATTATAGGCGCAAAAAAGGCAAGTTTTTACATGGGAGCAGCAGGCATGCTTATTTTTAATTAGTATTAACGCAAATTGCAATTTGCGTTAATTTTGTTATAGTTAGGCTTGTTAAATAATTTTTGCATTTATTTGCAGTCTGTTGGCTGCACTAGGAGGTTCGTATGAAAAAAAGTATTATGTTTGTAATTGGTATGATCGTATGTGTACAAAATTGTACTCCAGCTGCATCGCGTCAGCATAGTCTTTCGCTTGAAGAAGAATACCTTGCGGGCTTTGAAGATGTAGAATTTGTAAGTCTTGATGGTGTTGCGACGCCAGCAGAACCATCAGCTAGCCCAGACTGGAAACAGAGCCCAGACAAGGTTACTGCTATACAGTTATCATCACCTGTTATGTATCCTGAGTGTACTGGTGACGTTAACTGTAGCCTGATTGCCGTGGATATCTGTGCTGTCTTGGTTGATTGTATGAATTATGGTGTTTTGGACTATCGTCAGCAGAATAAAAAAACATTACGTGAGATTTTATCTCCGGTTGTACTATTTAATGCAAAAATTGATGGCTTGCGAAAAAACGGTGTCCACTACCTTCAAACATGGATTAGCAAGCAAAAAAGCTCTCTGCCCGTTCGTTATATTGAGGTTTCGCAAGACAAGCTAACTTTCGGATGTATGCAAAAATTTATTAATTGTTTATCCAAGAATAGAGAATTACTGGCCGGCGATGATGATCGTGCTGTTTCTATTATTTCTTTGTTGTTTGTGTGTAATCAGATTACCAGTGATAACCAATGGATGAGAGAATTACTTGAGATAGACTTGTTCAGCAAGGTTTCTAGCAAGAACCATTGTCGTGATAATGGCAGAAGCTCATTTGTTTTACAGCGTAGATACTCTCTTTAATTATTAAGTACGTAATTTTATAGATTGAGAATGTGGCCTGTGAAAAATAGTTATTGCTATTGTAAGCAGGCCATTAATGCGCTTGCTAGCTGCTGCGTAATTTCTTGATATTCATTGTCGCGGTGAATGCCAAGTTCAATCATGAACGCTGGTGCTGTAATGCCTTGGAGCTCTTTGAGCGGTAGTGCTAGTGCCTGCGGGGCCGTTTGCCAGCGCTTTGGTGTTGATGCTTTGAGTTGCTTGATCATGTCTGTGCTCCAGCGTTTAGTTGTAGCAAGTTGGGGGCAATGTGCAAGCGTGACAGGAATAAAATCAGTTATTTTTATATCTTTGTGTGTCTGGTCGAGCAGGGTGTCGTACGTCAGATATGAAAGATTAATACTTGGCTGCTCAGCTGATTCTTTATACAAGTGAATATTCACAAAAAGATCAACCCCCATCCTATTTGCAAAAGAGGCGTTTTGCAGGGGTATAATCTCTTCGCCTGGTGCACGCGTTAAAAGAACCTGGATGTTGCTGTGCGCTTCAATGATTTTTTTTATGAGCTCAGCACATTTATATGTTTCTGCTCGTTCAAACGATTCATGTAGCTGTCTGCCAGGTTGCTTTGCATGACCTGCAGGATCGAGCATGATTGTTTTGCTTGCTAATGAAGCAGAGATTAATACGGGCAGTAGAAATAATAGGTAATTCATAATTCAACAGTAAAAATAGATTAATAGCACAACACGCTTCTATCTAGTAGCATATCATAGTAAGCTAGACCTGTGCATAAATTTTTCTGAGGGGGATATTACTATGCAAAATGGACACAATACAATGATGAATAATATACGTATTTTTCTAAGTATGATGCAACGCGATGTGCGTGTGCTGAGCCGCGAATTTCTCGGTGATTTAGTTAATGCTGTTACCTGGCCAGTATCACTTGCAGTAACCTTTGGTTATGTACTGCCAGCGGTTGGGATGGATCCAAAATATGGCAGTTTTCTTGTGGTTGGTGCTTTGGCGTCAACTTTCTTTTACCTGTCATTGGGTTTTGGAAATGAGCTTGTCAGCGATTTCTGCTCGTTGAGGTGTATTGATTATTTCTTTACTCTTCCTGCGTCATCATATCGCTTTGTTTTAATGCAACGCGTAACATCATTTGCTTTGCATTCAGTTTTTATCTCGTGGCCATTGCTTCCGATTGGTAAGCTGATTCTTGGTAGTCGTATGGATTTATCACAGCTGTCGATTGTTAAATTGACACTCATGATGATTGCTGCAGGATTTTTCTTTGGATTCTTTGGCTTATGGTTAGCCTCATGGATTCAAACCAATCGTGCTTTCAATAGCGTCTGGCGCCGTGTGTATACCCCTATGCAGCTGCTTGGGTGTTACTGGTTTTCTTTTGCGCAGGGGTATAAGGTTTTTGGCATTGTTAGCGTTTGTGCGCTAGTAAACCCGCTGACGTACATGTGCGAAGGTGTGCGCTCTGCGGTATTTGGCCAGGCAGACTTTATCAATTTTTGGATTTGCTTGGCAGTTCTTATTGCCTACACTGTCGTCTTTGGCTGGTATTCCATGCGAAAGCTAAAGCAACGGTTAGATCTTTTGTAGACAGTTTTTGCTGTTAATATGATATGAGATTTTAGGGGCAATGAGAGCCCCCAAAATCATAATGTTAGATTTATTTAAACGTTGAACCGAATATTCAACAGGTCACCGTCTTGCACGATATAATCTTTGCCTTCAGTGCGTAATTTTCCGGTAGCCTTGAGTTGTGCTTCGCTGCCTGCAGCAAAGATATCATTACAGCTATAAACTTCAGCGCAGATAAATCCGCGTTCCAAGTCAGAATGAATTTCACCAGCGGCTCGGGGCACAGGGGTGTTCTTCTTAATGCTCCAGGCATGAATTTCTTTTGGCCCACAGGTGAAAAAAGTAATCAACCCAAGGTGTGCATATGCCTTAGCAATAATGCTGTTTAAGCCTTTTTCAGTAATGCCCAGTGATGCCATCATATCTACCGCTTCTTCTTCTGGCAATTGTGCCAGTTCAGCTTCGATTTTTGCTGAAACGGGGATAACAAGATGAGCGCCAAATCGTTTGACTAACGCTTGGTAGTGAGGGTTTTGTTCGTAGTTTTTACCGATGTAGTCATCTTCTGGAACATTAGCGATGATCAGATAGTTTTTGCCAGATAAAAGTTGGACTTGCAGCAAATTATCATTTTTTGCTTGAGCAACAAGCTTTTGTACCAATGGTTGGTCACACGCATTAAGACCGGCTTTAACGTTGGTTAGAAATGCTAATTCAGCTTCCCACTCACGAATTTGTTGTGGCGTGGCATTTTTGTTTTTGGCACTCTTGATAAAGCCTTGTACGCGCTCTTCGCGTTTTGCCACTGCATCGAGGTCCTTGATCATGAGTTCGGCTACAATGACTTCAAAGTCGTCGACAGGGCTAACTTTGTTGTGTACGTGAAGAATGTTCGCATCATCAAAACAACGTAAAACGTGCAGCACTAAGTCGACGCTCATGATATGGCCCAAAAACTGGTTACCAAGGCCTTCGCCATCGGCAGCGCCTTTAACCAAGCCTGCAATATCGACAAATTGGACAGTCGCCGGGATAAGTTTTTGCGATTTAAATGCGGTCATAAGCTTGGGCATGCGATCATCTGGAACGTAGGTAATCGCTGTGTTTGGGTCAACCGTGCAGAAGGGATAGTTCTCTGCAGGGATGCTAGATTTGGTAAGTGCGTTAAAAAGGGTTGATTTGCCGACATTGGGTAGCCCAACGAGCCCTGCTTGAATTGCCATGAAAAACCTTCTGTGGTTAAGTGAAGAAGCCAATTGATGAGGCTATTTTAGCAGATTTTTACTGATGGCGAAATAGGAAAGGGCACAATAATCCATAGGACGGCAGTTTTCATTACGCTGAGCGATGAATACTAGTAACAATAGTAATCTTGTTGTTAGATTCATAAAATATTACGACAGAAAGGGTGAATATGCGAAAACATCGTTTGGTGATTGCTTTCGTGGCAGGGTGTCTTTCTTTCTCTAGTGTGGCGAGTATTCCCAATGCTCCGGTACATTTTCTAGGAGAACAGTTTGAGAAATATCGTATTACTCAAAATGTTCTCGTAACATTAGCTGCGACGCTAGGACATCTTGCCACGGACGACGGTAATTTTTTAGATGATAATAATGGGTTTATCATTACAGGGCTTGTAGCTTCAAGGCTACCGGCATTAGCACTAGGTGCTATGGCGGAAGATGATCTATCGATGGCAGGGGAAATATCTGATGCCGCTGTGCTTCTTAGTATCAGTGGCTCTTTAGCTCGTCTACTGATTAATGAGAATGATAATCATGAGCAAGCTTATATCATAGCTTTTTTTCTTAATAATCTGATAGTGACCTATGTGTTTAATGCATTTAATCATGCAGTGAAGGAGAAGTATCCATTAGCTACCGATACAATTAAACGTCGTCTTATGCGTGTTGTAGCTGTTGTGCTTGGTAATCTTATAGTGCCAGCATTGTTTTATAGTGCTGATAGCCTTCAGCTGTTTTCGTTTAGTTCTAGTAGAACGTTAGGTATGATATCAGTATTTTTTTTAGTTAATACTCTGGCGCATGTCGCCGCAGAGGTTGCTGGACATATTATTGCCGAGTACATAAAAGAAGAGGGAGCGATTATACCATGATGAAAAAAAATATTGTTTTATTACTGTTGCTGTCTGTAACTATTACATCAACAGTAGCTGCGACTACGGAAAATTTTAAAGAAGCGTATGATTCTTTTGACAATACGTCGTTTTGGCAGAATGCGCTTCTTGTGGCAATTGGTAGTAGAATACACAATCATACTGCATCAGGATTGAATACTGCGGTTAATTATAAAGACCCCGTAGTTATGCTAGCTCTCTCATTGCAGATTCCCCGTGATGTGCTTGGTTCTGTGTTGGAGTGTAATAAGTCGCATATGACACACATGATGCAAGCGATTGCGCTGGCAAAACTTTCTGGTGATACATCGCTGAAGGCTTCTTTGCAGGCGGTATTTGATACAGCAGCTTTTAATATGATGAACGAGATGGCAAAAAAATACTGTGTAGGTGCTGAAAAGCAGATGGTGCGTAGGGTAATGCGCGTCGTTAATATGGCAATTATTCGTTATGCCATGATGCTTTTTATTCAGGGCGTTATTGGCTCGGCACGCTCTACGGGAGATAGCGAAACATCTATTGCATACCAAAATGAGATTGCTGGCCAAGAATCATTATGCTTCTGGGCAAAAACGGCATACCACATTCTTATAGAGTGTGCAGGAGCTGCTATTGTCAATGCAGTCAATGATGAAGTTCTAGTGGCTGAAGCAGCTGTCGGTGAATAATGTTGCTTAAGCGCAAGAACTTTTTCAAAAATATTTAGCAATAGATCTATTTTAAAGCGATCAAAGAAGATCATAGTATTCATGAATAAGGCCACACAAATATTTGTGTGGCCTTCTCTGTTTTTATCGATCGAAATCAATTGGTATATTTAATCTAGTGCTGCTTGTGCTGCGGCTAGAACATCTGCATCAAACCCTTCTTGTGCAAGAAGATCAAGTGCAATTGCTTGGTCTGTGATGCCTGATGCAAGCTTATAAGGAAAGGTGAATGAACCATCAGCATTCTTGGTTACGGTCACTTTGCAGTTGCGTATGACGCCTGGCATAGCTGCTTCAAGATCGGTAAGTTTTTTAAAATGAGTAGCAAAAAAGCAGGCGCATTTTGCGTCTTTTGTAATGCCCTGTACAACACCCATGGCGCCAGCTTGGCCTTCACGGTGGTTAGTTCCGGTGAAAATTTCATCCATGATGACAAATGCAAATTCATGAGGGTTAAGTGCTTTAATGCTTGTGAGCAAGTTGTGTGCTCTGCGCATTTCAGCTTGGAACAATGATGCAGAACCAGTGGTGTCTGCAATGTTCATGTAGCTCTTGATAATGGTAAACGGAGTTAATGACATTTCGCTGACAGGAGCAATTCCGAGCGTTTGTGCCATGATGATCGCATCAATAACGCCTTTGAGCGCGGTAGACTTACCACCTGCATTTGGGCCGGTTACGATAATATTGCGTGGTGTAGTGCCTCCCATTTCAATGCTGTTGGTAACAACTTTGTTAGCATCAAGCGTTGGGACCCAGAAGTTTGTTGCGTTTAGGTGCGGTGTAGTTGTAGCTGTTTCGTATGAAACAAAAGAGTAACGTGCATTGGGGTTATTTGCATGTTCTTTATAAAGCTTTGCAATAGACATGTAAGCGTCAAGCTTACCAATGGTTTTCATGCTCTTTACAAAGTGATTTTTGCCATTGAACATCTTTTTGAATGATGACAAAGCACGACCACGAAGCGAGAAGAATGAAGGATCGCCTTTAAAAGTATCTGTCTTAAGCGCTTCAATCAGTGATTGTGTCTCTTCATTAGCAGCATGATTAAACGCAATGAGCTCTTTGTGTTCTGGAAACGCTTGTTGCAATACGGACGATGCGCTTATAGTTGCAAGCATGGTATCAATTGTTTGTGCGTAACTGCCAGCAGGCATCACGTGCCCGTGAATATTGTCGGCAATATTGTTAAGCGCAATAGCTTGGTTGGTGTATTGATACAAGTTAACTGTAAAGACCAACATATTCATAGCAGCTAATGCGTACATAAAAGTACTAATATTTGGTGTTTGTAGCGTGTATTGATCAAAAGCTGCAGATATACAGGTGTTAAATGGTACTTGGAACTCAAGCTGACAATAGATTATTATTCCCGTAAATAGAACTCCCAAGGCAGGCCCAAGGAGTGTTTTTGTTGGAGCTCCAAGCGTTTGCATATTGTGCCACAATTGCATTGCTGTAGTGTTTTTATTCCATGTGCTTATGGCGTTAGCGTCATTGCCTTGAATGTATACTTGATCAAAAAATAGTTCTAGCTCTTGCGTAGCCTGTTTCCAGAACCACACGAGATTATTTTCGCCAGCTTTGATCTCTTCTAGCTCTTGATGTAATGCATTGAAAAGTGCTTCATCACTGACGAGTGCTTTAACAACATTCTGGCGTTGTTGCAGTTCGGCTATGTCTGTTGTTGGTTGTGCAAGCATGCGTTGCAGTTCAATACTGCCAACACTGGTAAGGGTGCGGTTAATTTTGCCGAATAGATGTTCTGTGAGATTGTTTTGTTCGCCACAAAACAAGCGCATGTCTTCAACTACGTTTTTATCAATAGTAGCTGTTGGGATTATGCTTTGTGTTTCTTTGTCGTGAGCAGCAAGAATATTGTAAAGAATACGTACTTTTTCAACATCGCCAATCTTTGGGGTTTGGATTGTGAAGGTCTGATGAAGTGGTCTTTTTTCGATACTCATAGCATCGGTATTTGATTTGGTAATTGCTTGCTCAAAGGCTATTTCATCAGCTTCTGCTTGTGCCAAAGATGGCAAATGATAACACGCTAATTGTTTATAAACGCTGGTCACTTCTGGAGCTGGTGCCGCGGGCGCTTGAGTAGTTGCTTGTACGGCAGGGAGAAGTGTGAGGCTAAACAGTGCTGCAAATAGGATGCGAGCAACGTGTTGTTGGTTATAACGAGAAAATACCATGTGGCTCCTAGGAGTTTGTTTGTTGATTAAACGACAGATGGATCAATACAATATGCGCTGATAATGGTATCTAATTGGGTCTGAAAGTCAATTACAGAAGCGAAAAAGGCTTTTAACGTAGACTTTGGTTGCTAGATTTTTCCAGGCAAGGCAGGTGGGGTGTTTTTATTGATTTCATCTATTTCTGCCTGCATATTTTTTAAATTAGGCGCAATGCTATAACTGAGCTCGATAATTTCTGCAATGTATTCTGGTGAATTCATGCAATCTTTATACTTCTCTTGAAGCTCTTTATGGGCATCCATGAACTCTGGGCTCATTAGTTTTGCTTGGTCAGCAGAATATTTACGCATGAGGACCTTCATCGCTGCGATTTTTTCTTTCAAAAAATTCGGGTTACTGTATCAGTCAATCGAGACTTGGTGCGTTTTAGGGTCATGAATATATAAAAAGCATTGTACAACGTAAAACGGGCACCCGTTTCCAGGTGCCCGTTTTACAGATTATTTTTTAATTAAAGATGAGCTAACCTAGAAATTTCTTGAAAAATCCTGCGATGCCGCTGTTCCCTTGGCTCTTATTGCCAAGTTTCTCAGCATAATCCAACAGTGCTGCTTTAGATGCATCATCGAGTTTAGTTGGGATGTCGCACCCTGTAATGATGACAAAGCGTCCACGGGATCGATCACGCAGTTTAACAAAACCTTTGCCTTCAATAACAATCTCTTTGCCAACCTGGCAGCCCTTCGGTATTTTTATCAGCTCTTTTGTGCCATCGATATTTTCAATCTCAATTTGGCAGCCAAGAACCAATTGTGGGTACGTTAGTCCTAGCGTGGTAACCAGGTCATAGTCTCTGCGGTTGAAAATTTTATCAGCTATAACATCGACGGGTACAAACAGATCTCCTGCTTCACCCTTGAAAATACCTGCATCGCCTTTGCCAGTAACTCGTAGCTCAGCGCCTTGGTAGATACCTGCAGGAATATTGATAGAAAGAGTTTCGTATTTTTGTGTGCGCATTTGGCCGCGACACTCGGTGCATGGTGAGGTAATTTTGAAACCTTGGCCACGGCATGGGGAGCATGGTTGGCTAAAGTTGAAAAAGCCTTGCTGGTGGACTACCGAACCGGCACCATGACAGGTGGCGCACATAGTTGGCTTGGTGCCTTCTTTGCAGCCTGAGCCTTTGCAGAGCCCACAGACTTCAAAGTGGTAAACTTTGAGATCTTTTTTGCAGCCGAGATAAGACTCTTTAAGCGAGATCTCAATGCGTTGTGATAAATCGTGCCCGCGCTGTGGTGCAGGGCCACTTGCTTGGCGCTGTGACTTACCACGACCAGCTTGTCCGCTGAAAAAGCTTTCAAAAATGTCGCCAAAGTTCTCAAACATATCATCTGTGCTGCCATGGTTACCATGTTGCCCATTAACGCCGGCATGACCAAATTGGTCATATTTTTGGCGCTTAGCCGCGTCAGAAAGGACTTCGTAGGCTTCTGTTGCCTCACGAAATTTAACTTCAGCGTCTTTGTTTCCAGGGTTTTTATCAGGATGGTGTTGCATGGCAAGCTTGCGGTATGCTTTCTTGATTTCATCAACAGATGCTGTTTTTGAAACAGCTAAAATATCGTAAAAGTCGCGCTTAGTAGTCATAAGTTGATTGCCTTAAATACAGGATATGTTTGATGTCGCCGCAGCTTAGACGGCTGTCCTGTCATTCGTAGCTACAAGCCCCTGTTATCCGTAGCCACGTAAGGGTATAGGAGAATGAGGGCGAAGAGCGTAGAATGGTGCCGAAGAGGGGACTCGAACCCCTACCCCTTTTACAGGACTAGACTCTGAATCTAGCGTGTCTACCAATTTCACCACCTCGGCTTTTGTTCCAGGCAGATATTCTAACACGTTTTTGTTTCTTGGCCAATGAGATTTTGTACAAAAGAGCTAAATTTTTGGCACTGAGCCTGTGAATGCAGGATGTCACCTTGTCGTGCAGGGAGAAAAGAGATCCCGTTGTTTTTCACAGATAAGCTGTTTTCTAGCTGTGCTAGCAATGTGAGCAGGCTAATGCTGTGGCCACTTCCAATATTAAATACAGCGCTCCCTTGTTGCTGCTCCATGCCAGCAAGTAGATTTGCCTCAACTACTTTAGAGACGTGGATAAAATCACGGGTTTGCTCTCCATCTCCAAAAATAGTAATGGGCTGGCCAGATTGGAGGAGCTGAGTGAATTTTGCGACCACCGCAGCGTATGATCCGTGTGGGTTTTGTCGATCGCCATAGACGTTGAAATAGCGCAAGCAGGTAGTTGCAAGCGAGGTGTTTTCGCTGAACTGTTTACATAGATTTTCTGCCTCTAGTTTGCTTTCTGCGTATGGACTGAGCGGTGTTGGCAGGTCGTCTTCGCTACAGGTGCCGCCCGCATTTCCATACACTGCGGATGAGGATGAGAGTACTAGGTGCTTAACGCCATTTTTTGCTGCTGCATCAAGCACGTGGTAGGTTCCCTGCGTGTTGATGAGCTTGCAACCGTCAGGATATATTATTGATTCAGGAACTGAGATAAATGCAGCCAGGTGAAAAACGATGTCTTGTTGGGTGGTTGCCTTGAGGCAGCTGTAGGGAGACCGAATGTCGGCGTACAGCAGATTGATCGCACTGACTACGGTTTTAAGGTTGGTAAGATTGCCCGAGCTAAAATTATCAAGCACGGTGACTCGTGCTCCGAGCGCAACAAGTTTTTCAACAAGATGCGAGCCTATAAATCCTGCTCCGCCGGTAACGAGTACCTGCTTTTTATTATAAAATTGCTGCAGAATCTCTTCCACGCCTTGCTCCTTTTTGTGCACGAGGTGTTGTACGCTCGAGTGTATTTTTTATTGTTGCCGCAACGGTTTTACCATCTTGATAAGCTTCTTGCATGCTTGAATATTTCCAAGCGCCGTAGCGACCAATGGAGTGAATATTAAATGCTTCCAGGCTAGCTAGCAGGCTGTGTAAATGTTTTTCGCGCCAGGTATCATAAATTACATAGGCATGTTCAAGGTGCAGCACTTTTTCAACTGTTTTATGCTGAGGGTTGAGCTGTAGAAAATCAAGGGTTTTGCTTATTGCTTGATCAACTGTTTTCTTTACGCGATCAGCACTTGTGCGTGATGAAAGATATGAAAATTCACCATACACAGCAGTATGATTTAGTGGCGTCAGCGATTTGGAAACATTATGCCAGAAGCCAAGCCGATAGAATGGGTACGTTGCTTCTGGAAAATAGATCCAGTGTTTGTCGAGTGGGATTGGTACATTAAAGCCCATGTTAATATTAACAACGCTGTTGTGGAGGAGGTGCCCTGCTGCGTTGGTAAATGTTGCGCTTGATGGTGCTTTAATAATAGTGAGTAATCGATTGAGGGGTAGTGTAGAAATAAGCGTTTTATACTGTTCTTGGTGGCCATTAGTAAAATGCACCGTGCGTGCTACAGGGTCAATAGAGCACACATCGTGAAGAGCTCGAATCGGCTGTGAGATTTTTTGTGTGATGCTCGTGATAATCGATTCAATGCCCCCTTGTTTGGGATAATAAAACGAGCTATTGTAGCCCACGCCAACCTGATCTTTTTTTTCAAAGCACCCTTCAATGATATTATGTAAGCTGGTTGATGGCACAAAACGGCCAGTCCAGGCGGGGTGTACTTTTTTAAGATCATAGGAAAGAATTTTTTTATTGTATGGAAAAAAGAAATGTTTACCAAACCCTGCCCCAAAATGCTTTAAGACCCAATCATAAAATGTATGAGGATTTTTTGTTCGTGTGTTTCTCTTCACAAAACCTTCAATGCATTCGGCGATTATATCTGTTGGCAGTCCGTGCAGATTCATCTGGAAGGGATATTCGGTAAGGACGTTGTGTGAAAAAATAGCTGATCGTCGCTGAATTATATCAAACGACGTAAGTCCAATAGTTTGATCAAGAAACGTTTTAAATCCGTCATCACTGACGTGTAAAAAATGTCCTGTGTGGTCAAATATATAACCAGATTCTTTGACAGATTTGAGCAATCCGCCCGCTCTGTCGCTTTTTTCGAAAATGTTGTACTCAATTCCCTGTGCATCAAGATGGTATGCGGCACTCAATCCAGTGAGTCCTGCACCCAGAATAATAACATCAGCCACGCTTTCTCCTTTTTTTATGTGTCAGCGCGTGCATAGCTTTTTTTAAATGATAGCAGGATAGTTGGTGATAGCAACTCTTGATCAGACGCTAATGAGTTTCATCGTAGTGTTTTTGATGACGAATTTGCCGAATTTCAGCTGCTCTTCAAGGCGTTTTGGATAGCTTACCATGAGGTGGTATTTGTTGACGGCAATGACCTTTTCATTGAATGTGAACTGGAGCTGTTGCTTGTCTGTATTCCAGCTTCCTTGGCTGACAAGATTTTCTTGAATAGGAATCAACGTATCACGCTCTTTTTTATGGTAAAGCGATGCGGCTAGGGAGTCGATCTTTTTACCTTTCCATTCGAGTACCAGTGTTGTGAATTGAAAGGGCTTTTTGCTTTTGAGGATAAATGAGAGGGTCCAAGCCCATTTTTCTTTGTCGAACAGAATTTTTTTATTGTCGAGGTTATATTCTCGCCAGGTGGGCGTTGAACATAATGAGAACAGGTGAGTATCGTATGTTTTTGGCATGGGAGTGGGATGCAGCATGAGTGGTGAAAGTAGAATAAGCAGAGATAAGATAGTGAGTTTCATACGGGCTCCAATGTCTAGTAACGATTACTAGCTGAGTATATGCCGTTGCGGGTGACAAAAGAAAGAGTTTAAAAACCGTAACGTTGATGATGTACTGAGATACACTGCCCAGATCGATATGTTTCTGTATTAAATGATGTTGGAAATGGTGGAAACGGTGCTGCAATGGTGAATGTTTTTAAAATTGCACGATCAAGTCCTTGATGCCCTGTCGATTGAATTATTTGGCAATCTACAAGTTTGCCGGTACGGTCAATAGTGTAGTCAATATAGGCAACGCCTTCAGGAAAACGGAGATCTTGACGATATTTAAAGTTTTGATTCCAGGCGCCTTGTAGGCACCAAAATAATTTTGATTCATAACTGATGAGCTTGATATCCTCTAAGTCTGGCTGGATATTAGGGTCGCCATCACGGTCAATGAGATCATTGCCATCTTCCCCTTCCCATTTTTCAATAAAACCCTTAGTGAGCGCAATAATGTTGCGAGGCTTACCATCATCAGCTTCTTCACGGCGAGAACCGCGCACAAGCGATCGGCGTGGCCCAGTGCTTTTGGTTGCTATGCTTTTTGTAACGTGCGGTTTTCTACGTGCAAGGCTGCGCATACTACCACTAGCAAGAATTTCGCGCATGCGATCGATTTGTTCAATGCGTTGTGCTGTTGTTATTATTTGTGTCACCTCAGATTCGCCTTTATTGATGAGGCGTTCAGCGATATCAATATTATTTTTTTTTGGCATTGATATGGTGTCTTGCTTCTCTCTTGCACTGATGAGCGATGAGTTTAACTCAGGGAATCGGCGTAATTTTTGAGTATTTTCTGCGACGTCTATTGGCATGTATTGTGTGGGTATGGCAGGCGTGTGATCTATTTCGTGTGGCTTTTTTTGCTCTGTTGAGTCAGAGCGTTTTTGGCTAGTTTGGTCAGACTGTTGGGTTGCCGATATCTCTTCGGTGCAGGCTGGCGC
>CAMDFF010000010.1 GCA_945897315.1 candidate division TM6 bacterium UASB124 | reverse complement strand
ACTGTTGTGTCTCTTCTTCATCACTGCTACTGCCGCTATTACTATCACGGCCGCGTTTTGCAGCTGCATCGAGTGACGCGCCAATAACTGCTAGCGAAATGGCCAGCAACACTGTTTTTTGATTGAATTTCATGAATAACCTGCCTTAGCATTAATAAAATAATTTCAATAACTGTATTAATCAATGGTATAGAAATTATAAATAATATCAACCTGGGTTATTTATTTAGCAAAAAAGAGCTGTTTTTATGCTAATTTTAGCTATGCCAACCTGGGGACAAGAGGTTTTCTGGTATTGGTGGGGGATATACAAACTCGACCCCAAGCTCTTTGATTACGAGTTTCCCTATCAAAACAGTCATTTCGAGATAAAGTTTTTTTGAGATTTGCAAACTTTTGCCTTCTGTTCTAAAATTCTATTGATGCAGGCTTTTCAGCGTAAATTTTCAAAAATTGTCCGAAGTGTTTTTTATGATAATTGATATATAGGCTGAGCTCATCAGCATTATTCACAAACATCTTCCTGGATGCACAATCATGCTTTTTGGCTCACGCGCACGTAAAACACAAACAAGCGGTGCCGATTACGACATCGCTATTGATAATGGACATAAGATCCCATCCACAACAATGCTCCACATAAGCAGTGACATTGAAGATAGCAACATCCCTGTGCACGTTGATGTCATCGATCTGCACAATGTTTCTGAAAAATTTCTTGCCTGTATAAAAGAGGACCTCATTACATGGATCTAAATCTTCACAATAAAATCGAACAGCTATACCAAATGCTTGTTACTCTGGATGATGCAAATCGGCACTATACAAAAAAGCGTGGTCAATTTGACCCTGAAGATCTTGAAACATATGCAACTATCTTGGCAGCACGTGATTCAGTGATCAAGCGACTGGAGTATACTGTTGATAGTTTTTGGAAGATGATTAAAGTATACATGGAGACGGTTCTCGGGTTAGTTATAGCAGAAAATGGTCCAAAGCCCATCACGCGAACTGCTGCCCTACGCAAAGTAATCTCTGAAGATGAAGCAAGCAGGCTTATCGAGATGATCGAAGAACGCAATAAAACTTCTCACATGTATCGCGAAGAAATCGCCGACGAAATTGCAAAACACGCCCCAAAAGCATATACGCTAATGCACACGATTCTCGATCGATTACACCAAAACGCAATGGCCTAGTATCCGTTCAAACGTCTCAAAAACACCCTCTGGCCATTGCGACTAGATTCCTCCTACCCCTGCAATAGCATTCCACCGAAACATCCAAAGCGACTACTAGATAAATTATCTCACCTATACCTCGCACGCCGAACGAATACAATAAAGATTAACGGGACCCATACTAGCTTAAGTGGGATTATAGTGCGTTTTTTACGCTGAAAGTAACATCAGATACTGCTGCTCTTGATAAAGCCAACGAGCCAATGAGTCAAGGCACATCACTACTGATTCGTAATCTGCAGGCACTGCAAAACCAACAGTTTCTAGCGAGAAGCTTGCAGGTAATAATGTTCGCACAACTAAGTCTTGATAGCCTTTAAATGGCTGGTTTGAAACAGCTAAGCACGAACCCGGTTTTGGCTGCTTTTGCAGCCAGGTCTCGATAGTACCCCTAGTCGTTGGCCTGCGCCATAAACCATCAGGTTGAAGCGTTTTTGGGGCATCAACCAATACCATCGGAACATTGCGCATGGCTTCAGGCATGAGCACGTGCTCGTATAAAACATGCATAGCATCTGTTTCTGTTTTCAGTTGCAGTTGAGCTTCATCTGGCTGCCAGCCTGGTTGCATTGGTACGCGCTCTGGATTATTGGTCAATGATGCAAAGCTGTCATGCACCGGGTCAAGATCACGCTGCCCCGTCAGCAAAACCAACGTTTTAAATCGAATGCCTTTTTGCCATAGTCCTGCTAAAAATGCCAACCGTGCACGCATTACTACGATAGTAGCGCCATGCACAAGGGCATAATCATACGACTGTTGTTTCGGCAGTACATCATCAATTAAACCAAGATTCTGGAGTAATGGTTTCAATGCAGGCATGCGGCCTGCATAGCCATCTTGCCAATAAAACCGCTCTGTGCCTGGCTGTTGTATCCACTTTTTTTGTGTCTGTTGCACAATGCTTTCTCGTGTTAATTCACACGGTATTTCCAGCTTAGCAAGCAGCGCCACTAAGTCAGCTGATGGGTTACCCTTTTGGTCAAAAAATGGACTCTGGTAGGTTGCCTCAGTAGCGACAGAGCCACCACAAGCTGCTAAGAAAATTAGTACAAGGCTAAAGAAACAACGCCGCGCCACAACCATAATATAATCTTTCTTAAAATAGTACTTTCACACTTGCTAGCATAATCAACACAAACAGCACGGCAAGCAGATTAAAATAGCGATCAATAAATGTTTGAATAGGCTTGCCCCATTTGTAAATTAGCCCTGCAAGCAAGAAGAAACGAATACCGCGCCCAAGCAGTGAAAATAAAACAAATGAGCCAATATCCAAATGACAAAAACCAGCAGAAATTGTAACAGCTTTGTACGGCACTGGCGTTAGTGCTGCGATTAATACAGCCCAGTTTTCATACAAAACATATTTTGCTGAAATGCTGTCAAACACTGGTTGTGAAATTAGATGCTGCACAATCCAATTGCCAACGGTGCTCCACATCACAGCCCCGATTGCATAACCAAACAGGCCGCCAAGCACTGATGAAAGAACTGCTAGCGCAGCGTAGTAAAACGAGCGTGACTGATGCTTGACGCAGTACAAAATCAAGAGTGGATCCACCGGAATTATCAGTACAGATGCTTCAATAAAAAACAGGAGTATCAACCAGGCTGTTGCCCAACGAGAACCTACTTTGCTTCCCATCCAGTCGTAGATGCGACGAATTATGTTCATGGATCCCTTTTCAGCAGAAAGCCCTTACTATTTGTAAGGGCTTTCTTATCTTTTATTTTTTATTTCTGTGCCATCAGTTTATCTAGATAGCCCTGAAGAGCATCCATAGCGACGCGCTCCTGTTTCATCGTATCGCGATTACGTGCAGTAACCATCCCATCAGTTTCGCTCTCAAAATCATAGGTCAGGCACACCGGCGTACCAATTTCGTCTTGACGGCGATAGCGTTTGCCAATCGAACCACCATCATCAAATTGCACACGATAGCCCTTAGCTTTCAAGTCTAAGAATATTTTCTCAGCTTGCTCAGAAAGCTTGTTTGAAAGCGGCATAATAGCAGCAGTAAACGGCGCAACTGCCGGATGGAAACGCAGTACGATACGTGTTTCACCGTCAACTTCTTCTTCATCATACGCATCAAATAGCAGGGTCAAGAATAGGCGATCAACACCCACTGAGCACTCGACCACGTGTGGCATATATGAAGCCTTAGCTGCTTCATCAAATACTGCTAAGTCTTTTCCTGAGTGCTTGCTGTGCTGGGACAGGTCAAAATCGCCACGGTTTGCGATACCTTCAAGCTCTTTAAAGCCAAATGGGAACTCGTACTCAACATCAACGCATGCCTTGGAATAATGCGCTAACTCATCAGATGCGTGTGGTCGGAGGCGAATGCGCTCAGGATTAATGCCTAAGCCCAAGAAAAATTGTTTGCGGCGCTCAACCCATAGATCAAAAAAGCGCGCTGCATCATCGCCCTTACAGAAAAATTCCATCTCCATTTGCTCAAATTCACGCATGCGAAATAGAAACTGTTTTGGAGTAATTTCATTACGAAAAGCTTTGCCAATTTGTGCGATCCCAAAAGGAACTTTTACACGAAAGCTGCTCAATACGTTTTTGAAATTAATGAAGATTGCCTGTGCCGTCTCTGGACGTAGATACGCAACACTAGTCGCATCAGACATCGCACCAAGGTCAGTCTTAAACATTAAGTTAAACTGGCGAACGGCAGTCCAATTCTTATTCCCACAATGCGGACAGTTTTTTTCAAGATCAATATCATCAGCACGATAACGCTTTTTACACTGAAGACAGTCTACCATTGGATCACTGAAATTCTCGAGATGGCCAGAGGCCTTCCACACGTCTGCACTACCAAGCAGCGACCCATCAACCAGAACCACATCCTCACCAAAGCTCATCATATAGCTCAGCCACTTGTTTTTGATGGTGTGCTTAAGTAATGCGCCGAGTGGCCCAAAATCATAAACCCCATTCAAGCCGCCATAAATTTCACCTGACTGATAGACAAACCCACGCCGTTTGCACAGCGAAACAATTTTTTCGAGTGTTGCTTTTGATGAAGACATAACTAAATTCCTGCTTTGGTAAAAAAATTATTCATAGTTAGATGGAAAATGTACCGCGACTTGCAGTTTTATGCAATCAGGAGCTGTGTTTCAGCAACACTACCCTTTCCTATTGGTGCTTGAAAAGCATGATTGGTAGCTGTCGTCCACATACCCCCGTGCTTTCGCACCATCCAGTGCATGCTTTGGAAGGCAAACAACATATAGTTTCTACACGAAAACAAGCTCTAGGTCTGCGTTTTAGATGGACTAATGACACAAATAATGATAGATTTATCATTATTATTTTATTCCCACTGACGAGGAGCCTCTATGTTCATCTACACTGTACTGCTACGCGCCCTATTCTTTCTCATGTTGGCATCAACAGGCACTACAAGCAGCGCTTCCTACCCCACACCAGCAAATAAGTACGTAAACGATTACACAGCATTACTCCAGCCCGAAGATAAAACACACATTACCAACAAACTAATAGCCTGCGAAAAAAAGTTAGGCATAGAATGCAGCGTAGTAATAATCGACAGGGTCAGTTTTTATGACGCTCACGCAACGCTTGAAACTTTTGCTACCAAGCTTTTCAACGCCTGGGGAATAGGTGATAAACTCAAAAATAACGGTGTTTTATTGCTGATTGCGCTACAAGATCGCGCTGTTCGCATAGAGCTGGGAGCTGGCTATAAAGCACATTTTAATGCTACTGCGCAGTCAATTATTAATGAAAAAATGCTTCCGCTCTTTAAACAAAACAAGCCAATCCAAGCTATTAATACTGGCTGTGATGAAGTCATTAAAGCAATAACACCTCAACCAATCGCACCGTGGATTTGGTACGCTATTATTGCAGCCCTGATATTTTTTGGCATCATAGCGTTTTTTGCGCTACGCGAAGCGCTACGACACGACACCAACTATGGTAACACACCTAAAGAGACTAAGCGTTGGTGGCCGTATTACTATTTATTTGGAGTCAACAGTTACCATCATAGCAAGGGGACCAGGTCTCATCATTCGAGCCCTACAGGCGGCTCATTTGGTGGTGGGCTCTCATCCGGTGGCGGTGCTAGCGGGCGCTGGTAAAAAGAAAAAAGGGGTACGGATAATTTTATTATCTCCGCACCCCTCAAACACTTTCTGCTTATTTTCGGTTTTTATCTATTAAGTAACGATGCGACAAACATCTTAATTCTGGCTATCACTGATTTATCTTGTTCACAAGCCATATAATCAGGCCAGAAACCATCAGGCGATAATATAATTCCGTGTTTTGTCGATACCCCATCTACAAGCGCTTGTTCTTCTTGTTGCCATACTTCTTGTGCTCTGACATCACGCATCAGCTCAGCAAGTGCATGATCCTGAGCACTGATATACATATGTTTTTGACCTGACCGTGTCCCTACAACTTGTTTTCCTGATGAGGAAGCAGCCGTAGCAATGCCTACCTGTAGAGCTAACACAATACCCAGTAACATTTTATTCGTACAATTCATAACAATCTCCACTATTTATAATTTGAAACTATTTTTATGATTTAATAATAACAAATCAATGCAAATTGTAAAACTTTACAAAAATAAGCCCTTTTTGTGAAAAAAGTGTCTACAGAAAAGCTATTTTGCTATTGTACTGCCCTTTTTAAACATGATAGACTTGCCGCAAAGTAACATCCCGCTGGCTCCTAATATTTGGAAGAAAAATGCCCATGGACTCGTTTCAAATACGTCAACGTTTTCTAGATTTTTTTGCTCGCAATGGACACACTGTCGTCTCCAGCTCATCACTCATTCCAGCTGAAGATCCAACTTTGTTATTTGCCAACGCTGGCATGAACCAGTTTAAAGATGCCTTTCTTGGCAAAGAAAAACGCTCTTACACCCGCGCCACTACTTCGCAAAAATGCGTACGCGCCGGCGGCAAACATAATGACCTAGACAACGTAGGCTTTACTGAACGCCATTTAACATTTTTCGAAATGCTTGGTAACTTTTCATTCGGTGATTATTTCAAAGAAGAGGCTATTGCTTTTGCATGGGAATTTTTAACTACTGACATGCAACTGCCTAAAACTGACCTCTATATTTCAGTATTTCGCGAAGATGACGAAGCATACGATATTTGGAATAAAAAAATTGGCGTTCCTGAAGAGCGATTAATTCGACTAGGTGAAAAAGATAATTTCTGGCAAATGGGCGATACAGGACCATGCGGACCCTGCACCGAAATTTATGTCGACCGTGGCATCACCCGTGGTTGCAAGCAACCTGGCTGCGCTCCTGGCTGCGACTGTTCACGCTTTACAGAAATTTGGAATCTTGTTTTTATGCAATTTGATCGCCAACAAAATGGTAGCCTAATGCCCCTTGCCGCAAAAGGCGTTGATACTGGCATGGGCTTAGAACGCCTCTGCATGGTGCTTCAAGGTAAAGATAACGTCTATGGCACTGATATGATGATGCATCTCATCAAGCGCATCGAAGTTCTCACGGGCATAACCTATGCTACCGCAGACAGCAATACTCAAGCAGCATTCAATGTTCTGACAGATCATGTCCGTTCAAGCTCAATGATAATTGCTGATGGCTGCACACCTGCCAATGAAGGCCGTGGCTATGTACTTCGCAAAATTATCCGACGAGCTGCGCTATTTGCTCAGAAGCTTTCTCCTGATCTGAATATTTTTGTTGAACTGGCAGATACGTTTATTGATCAATTTGGTGGTCTTTATCCAGAACTCATTGCCAGCCGTATCTTGATTAAAAAACTGCTCTTTGGTGAAATTGAACGCTTCACTAATAATTTGACGCAAGGGCAGAATATTATCGAGCGCTATTTTGAAGAAAACACCCAAGCCGCACGTACTGAACTCACAGGCGAACAAATTTTCAAGCTGTACGACACCTATGGGTTTCCACCAGAGCTAACTCGTGTGCTTGCCCATGAGAATAATTTTACTCTTGATATGCCCGGCTTTGATGAAGAGATGAAAAAACAGCAAAATCAATCCGGCAAGAAGCAAAAACATGCAGAGCAGCTATTTATAGTTGCTGATAACGTTACTACGCACTTTGTCGGCTATGAAAAAACAACCATTGAAAGCAAGATTATTTTTGTTCATGAAGAAGGTGATACAATATGGGTTATCACTGAAGAATCGCCATTTTATGTAGAATCTGGAGGCCAAATCAATGACACTGGCTCCATCACTGTCAATGGCGCTACTTACCCAATCAGTGACCTGAAAAAGGTTGGTGATCTACACCACCCTGCAATAGCTGTTAAATTATCAATCAGTAGGCGTACTGGTATTCCCACAGGACCAATTACTACCGGAGATGCAGCCCTTTGTTCTGTTGACCCTGTCATTCGTGCCAATACTGCAAAAAACCATACCGCAACACACATGCTACAAGCAGCACTGATGAAGACCCTTGGGGCAGCAATCAAGCAAGCTGGCTCTCTTGTCGGACCAGACTATTTACGCTTTGACTTTAACCATCATGAAGCGCTCAGCAGAGAGCAAATCGATATTATTGAAAAATTGATAAATGATAAAATTCGCGAGAACATACAAACGTGTATCTCTAATACCACACTTGACGATGCTAAGAGCAAAGGTGTCATCTCATTTTTTGGCGAAAAATATAATCCTGAAAATGTACGTGTCATACAAATTCCTGGCTTTTCAGCAGAATTATGTGGGGGGACCCACGTAGACAGTACAGGCACTATTGGCTGTTTCAAAATAACCAGTGATACAGCGCTTTCAAGCGGAACTCGTCGAATTGTAGCAATCACAGGTCCTGAAGCTTTAAACCTTTATCAACAAACATTCAATACAACAAAAAAACTTGCCGAGCAATTTAAAGTCAAACAAGATGAGGTGGTAACAACAGTACAAAAACTACAAGACGACTATCACAAGCTACAAACAACAATCAAGCTCCTCAAAAAGCAGCTAATTAAAGCACAACTACCAGTCTGGCAACAGGCAATAAAGCTTGTAGGCATTGTGCCTTTTTTGTATCTTGTACTGGATGAAGTTACGATTGACGAACTACGTTTGATTGCTCAAGAGCTTGAAAAGATACATCCCGGACTCTATCTTCTTCTCAGTAGTGATAGTAGCGGTCGTTGCAACTTTTTGGCATATGCGGCAAAAGGCATCGAACAAAAGGTTTCTCTACGAGAGCTCGGAGAACTTTTGAAGCAGCATGATTTACGCGGTGGTGGTAGCGCTACAGCTATTCAAGGGGGAGGAACAAATGTTCCTGTTGGCCTTGAAGATGTGTTAACACAGTGGTTAAAAAAATAAAAAAGGGGTTTTTATGAATGTTTTATTACTTGCAAGCTTATTAGTTCTTAGTGGTATTAATCAGAGTGTTGTTGCTATGCAATCACCACCGCCACTCTATGGAGCCATTCACGAAATGGTCTTATCGCCTATCATAGAAGATAGTATGCCCGTTATTTTTATGAACTTAACCAATACACCTATTCACCTCACTGATAACATCACAGAAGAAAAGCATACTATTGCCAAGAGAGCGGTCCTATCATTTGAGTATGATAAGAGAGACGGATTTGATTATAGAGAGCGATTCAGCACCGTAGAAAGTGCTGCCTGGATCATCCAAACTGGCGTTGCAGCTGTAACAATAGTTTTGCGTGAGTTAGATAATCGGCGCAATACCACTGATTTTACACCTACGTTTGACTCTATCATCGCTATAGATGATAGAGTATTTACACCTCAATACTCACAAGTCTTTACTCCTACAGAAGATACCGCTCGTACATGTGGCGAGAGTAGTCGTATGCAATCAGCACCAAGACGATCTCTTTCATGCACAGATCTAATACGTTAATTTTTAATACAGAGGGTTGTGTTGATCCGTCGCGTCATTGTAAGTCTTTGTATCATTTTTTCTATTACACTTGGCGTCGCCACTGTGCTCATAGAAAAGGATTGGGTCGACTTTGCCGCGCTAGACATCTATACAATCGCACAACCCTCTGTTGTTCTTGATGATGAAGGCGCGATTATTGCCAAATTCGAATTGGACAAGCGTGCTCCCGTCGCCTTCGATAAACTTCCAAACAATCTCATTCAAGCTTTTGTAGCAGCCGAAGATCATAGCTTTTTTACGCATAGCGGTATTTCTGGTCGAGGGATAGTGCGATCCGCTATCGTTAATATAATGCATGGAAAAGTCAAACAAGGCGCGAGCACTATCACTCAACAAATTGCGCGCCTCATGTTTTTATCGTATGAGCGCACCTGGTTTAGAAAAATTCAAGAAGTTTTTATTGCCGTCCAGCTTGAACGACAACTATCTAAAGAACAAATTTTAGAAATTTATCTTAATAATATCTATTTTGGCCGTGGTATTTATGGAGTGGAAGCCGCTTGCCGCCGCTTGTGGAGCAAGCCACTCAAAGATCTCACACTACCCGAAGCCGCTACCCTTGCTGGCGTTGCCGCATCTGCACGTCTTTATTCACCACTCAATGCCCCTGGCGGTGCCACTAAGCGTCGCAATCTCATTTTAAACAGCATGCATAAGCTTAATTTTATTACACGTGAGGAGCAGGCCGCTGCTACTGCCACAAAAATGGTAATCAATGATTTTGCACCAGGCAACCCAATCCGGATGTACACGCAAGAATGGATCAGACAATGGGCAGAACAAACTTTTGGCAAAGATGTGCTGTACCAAAAGGGCCTCAAAATCAAAACTACAATTCATACCCCCACACAGGAGCACGCAGAGCAAGCATTTAGCGATGTTGTACACAAGCTACGTGTTAAACTTGGTGACAAACTCAACGGTGGCCTCATGGCCTTAGAGCCTGACACAGGACAAATTAAGGCCATGATCGGCGGCTATGATTTTAAGCAGTCACAGTGGAATCGCGCAACGCAAACACATCGTCAAATTGGTTCAACATTCAAGCCTATATTGTATGCACTTGCCATGCGTGCCGGCATCGACATGAACAGCGTTTTTATCGATGAACCCATTGAAATGCAAATGCCCAATGGCAATATCTGGCGCCCGGTTAATTGGTACAATCGCTTCGATGGCCCTATGACACTAGCACGGGCTATCACAACATCGGTCAATACTATCACTGTAAAGCTCTTTTTAAAAATTAGTGGCGCTTACGTCGCCCCATGGAGCAGACAATTTGGCATTACACGACACCTCACCGAGTATCCATCAGCAGCACTTGGCACAGCGCAAGCAACAGTAGAAGAAAACGCTGCAGCATTCAATGTTTTTGCTAATAATGGTGTATACGTCAAACCATATCTCATTGAATGGGTTAAAGACGAACAAGGCAATAAAATATTTGAAGCAACCCCAACAAGCAAACGTATTCTTGATGCTCGCCTGTGTAGCCGCATGGTGAACTTGCTTGAGCTACGCATGCTAGCAGCCCAGCGCCAGCATGGTAAAGATTGGCTTTCATGCGAATCTATTGGTAAAACAGGGTCAACCAATGGGGTTGCTACCACGTGGTTTGTTGGTGCAACACCAGCCCTCACTACCGCACTGTACATTGGCTGTGACGATAATACACCTATGGGAAGCAACCTCCTAGCTAGCAGAACTGCTTTTCCTATTTGGCATAATTTTTATAAAAAACTACCGACAACCAGAAAGCATTTCTATAAGGATCCATCACTACAGGAATACAACATCAACTGGATTACAGGACAACCAGCGACAAGCAAACACGAACCTGATGTCATTACGCTGCTTCGCTAATCAAGCACTTTTCATTTTACACAAACCAGGTATCGTGGATACTTAATCCCTATCAGTTCTACCATCACCTGACGAGGCCGGCATGTTTGTTGTCCCACTTTTCACAAAACTTCTCTCCACCCGTGATAAACATGAACTCACATGGCTACTATTGGGATCGATACTGGTCTCATTAATTGAGACGATTGGCATCTCTGCACTGATGGTTTTTGTTAGTATGTCGACAAATCTCTCAGTAATTGATTCCAACCCATATTTTTCTTACTGGTACCACAAACTACATTTTCAGCAGCACACAACATTTGTCATCTGTTTTGGACTATTGCTGATTTTTTTTTATATTGCACGTGCACTGATCAATGTCTTACACATTTATTATCTCAGCCGCTTTGCACAAATGCGCCAATATGACTTTGCGACACAAGCATTTAATCATTTTTTAAAATTACCCTTTAGCGACTTCGCGCTCAAAAGCAATTCTGGGGTTGCTCATCTCATCAATACCTCATCAATGCAAATTACCCATGTCATCAGTGGCTTGCTAGCAATTCTTGCTGAAAGCTCAACAATAATCGCTATTTACGCGATGCTTTTTTATGTAAATTGGAAGATGACACTGGTCTTAACGCTTCTGCTAACAACAAAAGTACTGATAATTATCAAAACATTCTCTCACAGAATAACCGCCGCGGGTAAGCGTTCTCAATTTTTTTCTCTTGCTCGTGATAAAAAATACCACCAGGTTTTTGGGAACTACAAATTTTTAAAGCTCCTCGGCAACAATACACAACATGCTGATGCTTTTAACAGCAGCGCCTATGGTTTTGCTCAGGCAAACAACGTCAACATAGTCTGGCAAGGCCTCCCAAGGTTTATTCTAGAGACACTCGGTTTTTGCATGCTCATAGCCGTTATTGTGTATGTACTTTTTCGCCATAACAATGCACAATTTGTACTGCCTATCGTCTCAATGTACGCGCTAGCCTTCTACCGTTTTCTCCCGTCAATTACAAAAATCCTTACCAGCTACAATCAAATTACCTTCAATAAACACGCGATCAAGCCCTTTGTTGAATATCTAGATAGTATCACCGAAACACTTTCCCATCAGGCACTTGCATTCAATCATGCCATAACCCTTACAGATATTACTTTTAGCTATGTTCCAGGCAAGCCCATTTTAAAGAATGTCTCACTTACCATTACAAAAGGACAGCGCATTGGATTTATTGGCGAAAGTGGTGCAGGAAAAACAACACTCATCGACATTCTTGTCGGCCTACTGCCCGTGCAAAGCGGAAGCCTCTTTGTAGATAATATTGTAGTCGACAGCACAAATGTCAGAGCGTGGCGGCAACACATCGGCTATATACCACAACACATCTACTTATTCGATGGCACAGTGGCAGAAAATATTATTTGTGGTCGCAACGCTGACGAAGCGCACGTGATCAGTGTGCTAAAAAAAGCTCGCCTGTATGAGTTAATTATGGATAAAGGAGGCCTACAGGCCCAGATTGGAGAAGCAGGTATTCAGCTCAGTGGCGGCCAGCGACAGCGCCTTGCTATCGCTCGTGCGCTCTATGGCAACCCTGAGGTGCTGGTATTAGACGAAGCAACGTCATCGCTCGATAATGCGAATGAAGAACATATCATGCAAGAGATTTATGACCACGCTGACGGAAAGACATTACTCATTATTGCCCACAGACTTAGCACTATCAGCCGGTGTGATAGAATTTTAAAGGTTGAAAATGGATTAGTTCACGAAGTCACTCTTGCTTCTGTCATGAATCCGGAAAGAAATAATGACCGCTCTTTCTCAGCTTAATGGTTTTTTCACCACAACAGAGAAAGAGCAGGTCAATAGATAACTATGGCTTGCTAAGAATTGATGAGATCGAGCGACGCTTAAATTTGATCGCAAAGTCAGCCAGTGTCATAGCCTTTCCAGGGGGTAGCACCGTTGCCGTCATAGCCTTAAGAGCTGTCTTTCGAGCAGTATCATAATTATTAAAAACATAGCCAAAAGCTCCCCCACTGTTATGGATAATCAGTTGTATCAATGCGATAAACTCTTTATCATTTCCTGTCGATGGCTTTAGCTCTGGATAAATACATTCGCCTGGTGGACCAAAGTTTACAGCAAATGGAGGCACTGCTCCATCAACTTGTGATAGCTCTCTATCCCATAAATTTTTAAATTTCGCATTTACAACTGTTGCTACATGTGTTTTAACCAAAGAAGGTGTAACATTACTGATAGGAACAGATTTTGTGCCTCCCTTTGACCTAAACGATACAGCTTTGTGTGTGTTTTTAGGTTTTTTACGAGCTGCTTCTAAAGCACTATCCATCCCAATTAAAGCAAGCAAGGCTATAAACAAACTATTTTTTTTCATTGTTATCATTGTGCAATCCTTATTCTAAACAATTAACTATCTGCTCAAAAATATCTTCTCTCATCAAGCAATTGTTGGCTACTATTTTACAACAGTAGCTGACGCAGACCCTGTAACTTGATTACGATCAGGTACATTAGTAAGACCATCATAGCCATCTACATACAGCAGCGGAGTTGTACCATCTTGCCCCATGCGAAACTGTGCAGATGTCATATTTAACCCAGATTGCACGCTCAAACCATCGTCAAACGTCAAATACTGCGGGGCACTATCTGTTCCTGGTACCAGCACACGACTATGCGGTACATTTGTGGCATCAAGGCCATCATCAATCACTTTCCATAAGCATGAGGGGTCCGCAGCGGCTGATCCAGCAGCTGAAATATTTTTTAATCCAACCGTTCCATCTGCAAGCCGTGCAAGACAAAGACGACGAGTAGTCTCTACAGGCGCTCCGGTTCCATCCTGCAAAATCGTTATAAACGACAACGTAGACAATCCTGATTTAGTATCTGTAACCAGCGTAAAGGGATTCGCCATCGATGGGTCGCCGGCAATAATGTACGACGCAGGGTCATACGGTTCTGATCCTGTATAACTGGGGTTACCAACCAAATAAATATACTGCAATGTTGGTTCGTGATAGATATAAGACCAATCCCCACTTTTACCATACGCAGAACCACCCGCCGAAACAGCAAGAAGCACTGCTAACAATATTTTTTTCGAACACATCATAGAAACTCCATCTTTAAAGAAAATTAATTATTGCAACTTTTAATTTTATAATAACAAGGCCAGGCTTCAACTTGCAAATATAACTTAAAACAATTGTCGCCTGTGACAACTGACAAGGGATAATGCTACACTGTACGCTTTCGCGAACCTGTGATAAAATTCGGTCGATAGATATCCAATAAAATTGAATGGACCACGAATGAAACCTGCTGAGAAACAAGAGATAAACACTGCTCTCGCACAGCACCTCATCACCTCACAATTTCCACAATGGGCAGATCTCCCGATTAAGCCCGTTAAATATGGAGGCTGGGACAACAGAACGTTTCATCTCGGGGAGCACATGAGCATCCGCCTGCCCAGCGCTGCTCGCTATGCTGAACAAGTAGGAAAAGAGCAACTCTGGTTACCAAGGCTAGCACCACATCTGCCCCTTCCCATTCCAAAGCCTGTGGCCATGGGGAGCCCAAGTACAGAATATCCCTGGTCCTGGTCAATCTATCAATGGATCGATGGCGAAACTGCATCGATCGAACGCATTAACGATCTATCGCTGTTTGCTACTGACCTAGCGCATTTCTTAGTTGCACTGCAAAAAATCAATACTGCTGGCGGACCAGTCGCGGGACAACACAATTTTTATCGTGGTGGCCCGCTCCAAACCTATGACGCTGAAACAAGACAGGCTATCACAACCCTGGGCAATACAATTGACACCAAGACTGTAACAGCAATCTGGGATGAAGCACTTGCACCAACCGAGAGCAACCCTCCTGTATGGGTCCATGGAGACATCGCCCAGGGAAACTTACTAGTCATAGATGGTAAGCTCAGCGCCGTCATCGATTTTGGCGGGTTGGCGATCGGAGACCCCGCGTGCGATCTGGTACTGGCCTGGACATTATTTGCGGGTGAAAGCCGCAATGCTTTTCGTACCGCGCTTAAGCTTGATGCCGCCACCTGGGCTCGTGCTCGTGGTTGGGCTCTTTGGAAAGCCTTGATCGTCTACGCCGGACTGCCAGGCACTAATCCGTTGGAAAAAGAAAAATCGAAACAAGTCATCGATACAATAGTTAATGAATATTAACGCACGCTAAGCTGTCATAATTAATGAGAAATCATTAGTGGCGCTTGTTGCTTTAGGTAAAAATCAGGATAAATATCGGCTCGCCAAACACTGCTTTTGCAACGGCGACAAGAAAAACCAGCAGCGTATGCACTACACACCATAAAATCAGTCAGACATTCTGCCGTACTTAATGAAAATACCTTTGCAAATGCCTCAAAGTGCTCAATCCACAATACAAATTCGTTCCTGCTGTGCTCAGCGGCGGCTAGCACCTTGCAAGAAAGTGCAAACATGACGCCCCCCCACTCGTTACCCTGGTTGCACATAGCGCACATTAAAACGGGGTTATTATTCTTGTACGTCTTTCGAAAAAGCTCTTCAGCATCATTTATTTTATTAACAGATGCTAAAAGTCTTTCGCCACGTTTACGCATCAACGCTTGAGAAACATTTTTAGCAACAACGATCTGAGACACCCCAATCAGTAGTAAAATCAATAGTTTAATTCTCATAGCCCCCCCCAGGAATAATTGTTTTTATAAAAGAACCGAACTATCAGTTTTGTCTTGAATATGCATGGTGGTTGCTACTGAGGATTCATCCACAGGTGCCCCTTCCCAACATGTTGGTTTTTTACATTGTGGACATTCAAAATGCAATTCATTTGCTGCAGCTGCCAACATATTATCTGGCAACCCTTTAAGTCCAACAATATAACCCATAACCATAGCTACCAGTGATTGAGCAACAGATTCACCTAGCAATTTTGCAAATCGAACACCAAGGTGAGTCGCAAATATCAATGACGTCATCGTTCTATTGCATTCAAGACATTTCATCCGAATTGTTATTTCCATTACAGCAACTCCTAAAACGAAGATGTTTGTTACGTATTAGATTAATTGTTCAAACCTTAACAAAGACTTATACAAAAAATCAAGTCGACGCCCAACGAAAACAAATTTTTTACTTACTTTTTAACAGTACACGCTTAAATTCTAGAATGAAGTGCAACACCTCCCCAGGTATACTGGGATTTGTGACTAAACAAAAAAAGGTGTTGCACTTTATTCTAGAATTTAAGATCAATTTTCAGGCTTTAAAGAGTGCTATTTTATAAAATAGCACTCTTTAAAGCCTGAAAATTGATCTTAAATTCTAGAATAAAGTGCAACACCTTTTTTTGTTTAGTCACAAATCCCAGTATACCTGGGGAGGTGTTGCACTTCATTCTAGAATTTAAGCGTGTACTGTTAAAAAGTAAGTAAAAAATTTGTTTTCGTTGGGCGTCGACTTGATTTTTTGTATAAGTCTTTGTTAAGGTTTGAACAATTAATCTAATACGTAACAAACATCTTCGTTTTAGGAGTTGCTGTAATGGAAATAACAATTCGGATGAAATGTCTTGAATGCAATAGAACGATGACGTCATTGATATTTGCGACTCACCTTGGTGTTCGATTTGCAAAATTGCTAGGTGAATCTGTTGCTCAATCACTGGTAGCTATGGTTATGGGTTATATTGTTGGACTTAAAGGGTTGCCAGATAATATGTTGGCAGCTGCAGCAAATGAATTGCATTTTGAATGTCCACAATGTAAAAAACCAACATGTTGGGAAGGGGCACCTGTGGATGAATCCTCAGTAGCAACCACCATGCATATTCAAGACAAAACTGATAGTTCGGTTCTTTTATAAAAACAATTATTCCTGGGGGGGGCTATGAGAATTAAACTATTGATTTTACTACTGATTGGGGTGTCTCAGATCGTTGTTGCTAAAAATGTTTCTCAAGCGTTGATGCGTAAACGTGGCGAAAGACTTTTAGCATCTGTTAATAAAATAAATGATGCTGAAGAGCTTTTTCGAAAGACGTACAAGAATAATAACCCCGTTTTAATGTGCGCTATGTGCAACCAGGGTAACGAGTGGGGGGGCGTCATGTTTGCACTTTCTTGCAAGGTGCTAGCCGCCGCTGAGCACAGCAGGAACGAATTTGTATTGTGGATTGAGCACTTTGAGGCATTTGCAAAGGTATTTTCATTAAGTACGGCAGAATGTCTGACTGATTTTATGGTGTGTAGTGCATACGCTGCTGGTTTTTCTTGTCGCCGTTGCAAAAGCAGTGTTTGGCGAGCCGATATTTATCCTGATTTTTACCTAAAGCAACAAGCGCCACTAATGATTTCTCATTAATTATGACAGCTTAGCGTGCGTTAATATTCATTAACTATTGTATCGATGACTTGTTTCGATTTTTCTTTTTCCAACGGATTAGTGCCTGGCAGTCCGGCGTAGACGATCAAGGCTTTCCAAAGAGCCCAACCACGAGCACGAGCCCAGGTGGCGGCATCAAGCTTAAGCGCGGTACGAAAAGCATTGCGGCTTTCACCCGCAAATAATGTCCAGGCCAGTACCAGATCGCACGCGGGGTCTCCGATCGCCAACCCGCCAAAATCGATGACGGCGCTGAGCTTACCATCTATGACTAGTAAGTTTCCCTGGGCGATGTCTCCATGGACCCATACAGGAGGGTTGCTCTCGGTTGGTGCAAGTGCTTCATCCCAGATTGCTGTTACAGTCTTGGTGTCAATTGTATTGCCCAGGGTTGTGATAGCCTGTCTTGTTTCAGCGTCATAGGTTTGGAGCGGGCCACCACGATAAAAATTGTGTTGTCCCGCGACTGGTCCGCCAGCAGTATTGATTTTTTGCAGTGCAACTAAGAAATGCGCTAGGTCAGTAGCAAACAGCGATAGATCGTTAATGCGTTCGATCGATGCAGTTTCGCCATCGATCCATTGATAGATTGACCAGGACCAGGGATATTCTGTACTTGGGCTCCCCATGGCCACAGGCTTTGGAATGGGAAGGGGCAGATGTGGTGCTAGCCTTGGTAACCAGAGTTGCTCTTTTCCTACTTGTTCAGCATAGCGAGCAGCGCTGGGCAGGCGGATGCTCATGTGCTCCCCGAGATGAAACGTTCTGTTGTCCCAGCCTCCATATTTAACGGGCTTAATCGGGAGATCTGCCCATTGTGGAAATTGTGAGGTGATGAGGTGCTGTGCGAGAGCAGTGTTTATCTCTTGTTTCTCAGCAGGTTTCATTCGTGGTCCATTCAATTTTATTGGATATCTATCGACCGAATTTTATCACAGGTTCGCGAAAGCGTACAGTGTAGCATTATCCCTTGTCAGTTGTCACAGGCGACAATTGTTTTAAGTTATATTTGCAAGTTGAAGCCTGGCCTTGTTATTATAAAATTAAAAGTTGCAATAATTAATTTTCTTTAAAGATGGAGTTTCTATGATGTGTTCGAAAAAAATATTGTTAGCAGTGCTTCTTGCTGTTTCGGCGGGTGGTTCTGCGTATGGTAAAAGTGGGGATTGGTCTTATATCTATCACGAACCAACATTGCAGTATATTTATTTGGTTGGTAACCCCAGTTATACAGGATCAGAACCGTATGACCCTGCGTCGTACATTATTGCCGGCGACCCATCGATGGCGAATCCCTTTACGCTGGTTACAGATACTAAATCAGGATTGTCTACGTTGTCGTTTATAACGATTTTGCAGGATGGAACCGGAGCGCCTGTAGAGACTACTCGTCGTCTTTGTCTTGCACGGCTTGCAGATGGAACGGTTGGATTAAAAAATATTTCAGCTGCTGGATCAGCCGCTGCGGACCCCTCATGCTTATGGAAAGTGATTGATGATGGCCTTGATGCCACAAATGTACCGCATAGTCGTGTGCTGGTACCAGGAACAGATAGTGCCCCGCAGTATTTGACGTTTGACGATGGTTTGAGCGTGCAATCTGGGTTAAATATGACATCTGCACAGTTTCGCATGGGGCAAGATGGTACAACTCCGCTGCTGTATGTAGATGGCTATGATGGTCTTACTAATGTACCTGATCGTAATCAAGTTACAGGGTCTGCGTCAGCTACTGTTGTAAAATAGTAGCCAACAATTGCTTGATGAGAGAAGATATTTTTGAGCAGATAGTTAATTGTTTAGAATAAGGATTGCACAATGATAACAATGAAAAAAAATAGTTTGTTTATAGCCTTGCTTGCTTTAATTGGGATGGATAGTGCTTTAGAAGCAGCTCGTAAAAAACCTAAAAACACACACAAAGCTGTATCGTTTAGGTCAAAGGGAGGCACAAAATCTGTTCCTATCAGTAATGTTACACCTTCTTTGGTTAAAACACATGTAGCAACAGTTGTAAATGCGAAATTTAAAAATTTATGGGATAGAGAGCTATCACAAGTTGATGGAGCAGTGCCTCCATTTGCTGTAAACTTTGGTCCACCAGGCGAATGTATTTATCCAGAGCTAAAGCCATCGACAGGAAATGATAAAGAGTTTATCGCATTGATACAACTGATTATCCATAACAGTGGGGGAGCTTTTGGCTATGTTTTTAATAATTATGATACTGCTCGAAAGACAGCTCTTAAGGCTATGACGGCAACGGTGCTACCCCCTGGAAAGGCTATGACACTGGCTGACTTTGCGATCAAATTTAAGCGTCGCTCGATCTCATCAATTCTTAGCAAGCCATAGTTATCTATTGACCTGCTCTTTCTCTGTTGTGGTGAAAAAACCATTAAGCTGAGAAAGAGCGGTCATTATTTCTTTCCGGATTCATGACAGAAGCAAGAGTGACTTCGTGAACTAATCCATTTTCAACCTTTAAAATTCTATCACACCGGCTGATAGTGCTAAGTCTGTGGGCAATAATGAGTAATGTCTTTCCGTCAGCGTGGTCATAAATCTCTTGCATGATATGTTCTTCATTCGCATTATCGAGCGATGACGTTGCTTCGTCTAATACCAGCACCTCAGGGTTGCCATAGAGCGCACGAGCGATAGCAAGGCGCTGTCGCTGGCCGCCACTGAGCTGAATACCTGCTTCTCCAATCTGGGCCTGTAGGCCTCCTTTATCCATAATTAACTCATACAGGCGAGCTTTTTTTAGCACACTGATCACGTGCGCTTCGTCAGCGTTGCGACCACAAATAATATTTTCTGCCACTGTGCCATCGAATAAGTAGATGTGTTGTGGTATATAGCCGATGTGTTGCCGCCACGCTCTGACATTTGTGCTGTCGACTACAATATTATCTACAAAGAGGCTTCCGCTTTGCACGGGCAGTAGGCCGACAAGAATGTCGATGAGTGTTGTTTTTCCTGCACCACTTTCGCCAATAAATCCAATGCGCTGTCCTTTTGTAATGGTAAGTGAGACATTCTTTAAAATGGGCTTGCCTGGAACATAGCTAAAAGTAATATCTGTAAGGGTTATGGCATGATTGAATGCAAGTGCCTGATGGGAAAGTGTTTCGGTGATACTATCTAGATATTCAACAAAGGGCTTGATCGCGTGTTTATTGAAGGTAATTTGATTGTAGCTGGTAAGGATTTTTGTAATTGACGGGAGAAAACGGTAGAAGGCTAGCGCGTACATTGAGACGATAGGCAGTACAAATTGTGCATTGTTATGGCGAAAAAGTACATACACAATAACGGCTATGAGCATGCAAAAACCGAGTGTCTCTAGAATAAACCTTGGGAGGCCTTGCCAGACTATGTTGACGTTGTTTGCCTGAGCAAAACCATAGGCGCTGCTGTTAAAAGCATCAGCATGTTGTGTATTGTTGCCGAGGAGCTTTAAAAATTTGTAGTTCCCAAAAACCTGGTGGTATTTTTTATCACGAGCAAGAGAAAAAAATTGAGAACGCTTACCCGCGGCGGTTATTCTGTGAGAGAATGTTTTGATAATTATCAGTACTTTTGTTGTTAGCAGAAGCGTTAAGACCAGTGTCATCTTCCAATTTACATAAAAAAGCATCGCGTAAATAGCGATTATTGTTGAGCTTTCAGCAAGAATTGCTAGCAAGCCACTGATGACATGGGTAATTTGCATTGATGAGGTATTGATGAGATGAGCAACCCCAGAATTGCTTTTGAGCGCGAAGTCGCTAAAGGGTAATTTTAAAAAATGATTAAATGCTTGTGTCGCAAAGTCATATTGGCGCATTTGTGCAAAGCGGCTGAGATAATAAATGTGTAAGACATTGATCAGTGCACGTGCAATATAAAAAAAAATCAGCAATAGTCCAAAACAGATGACAAATGTTGTGTGCTGCTGAAAATGTAGTTTGTGGTACCAGTAAGAAAAATATGGGTTGGAATCAATTACTGAGAGATTTGTCGACATACTAACAAAAACCATCAGTGCAGAGATGCCAATCGTCTCAATTAATGAGACCAGTATCGATCCCAATAGTAGCCATGTGAGTTCATGTTTATCACGGGTGGAGAGAAGTTTTGTGAAAAGTGGGACAACAAACATGCCGGCCTCGTCAGGTGATGGTAGAACTGATAGGGATTAAGTATCCACGATACCTGGTTTGTGTAAAATGAAAAGTGCTTGATTAGCGAAGCAGCGTAATGACATCAGGTTCGTGTTTGCTTGTCGCTGGTTGTCCTGTAATCCAGTTGATGTTGTATTCCTGTAGTGATGGATCCTTATAGAAATGCTTTCTGGTTGTCGGTAGTTTTTTATAAAAATTATGCCAAATAGGAAAAGCAGTTCTGCTAGCTAGGAGGTTGCTTCCCATAGGTGTATTATCGTCACAGCCAATGTACAGTGCGGTAGTGAGGGCTGGTGTTGCACCAACAAACCACGTGGTAGCAACCCCATTGGTTGACCCTGTTTTACCAATAGATTCGCATGAAAGCCAATCTTTACCATGCTGGCGCTGGGCTGCTAGCATGCGTAGCTCAAGCAAGTTCACCATGCGGCTACACAGGCGAGCATCAAGAATACGTTTGCTTGTTGGGGTTGCTTCAAATATTTTATTGCCTTGTTCGTCTTTAACCCATTCAATGAGATATGGTTTGACGTATACACCATTATTAGCAAAAACATTGAATGCTGCAGCGTTTTCTTCTACTGTTGCTTGCGCTGTGCCAAGTGCTGCTGATGGATACTCGGTGAGGTGTCGTGTAATGCCAAATTGTCTGCTCCATGGGGCGACGTAAGCGCCACTAATTTTTAAAAAGAGCTTTACAGTGATAGTATTGACCGATGTTGTGATAGCCCGTGCTAGTGTCATAGGGCCATCGAAGCGATTGTACCAATTAACCGGGCGCCAGATATTGCCATTGGGCATTTGCATTTCAATGGGTTCATCGATAAAAACGCTGTTCATGTCGATGCCGGCACGCATGGCAAGTGCATACAATATAGGCTTGAATGTTGAACCAATTTGACGATGTGTTTGCGTTGCGCGATTCCACTGTGACTGCTTAAAATCATAGCCGCCGATCATGGCCTTAATTTGTCCTGTGTCAGGCTCTAAGGCCATGAGGCCACCGTTGAGTTTGTCACCAAGTTTAACACGTAGCTTGTGTACAACATCGCTAAATGCTTGCTCTGCGTGCTCCTGTGTGGGGGTATGAATTGTAGTTTTGATTTTGAGGCCCTTTTGGTACAGCACATCTTTGCCAAAAGTTTGTTCTGCCCATTGTCTGATCCATTCTTGCGTGTACATCCGGATTGGGTTGCCTGGTGCAAAATCATTGATTACCATTTTTGTGGCAGTAGCAGCGGCCTGCTCCTCACGTGTAATAAAATTAAGCTTATGCATGCTGTTTAAAATGAGATTGCGACGCTTAGTGGCACCGCCAGGGGCATTGAGTGGTGAATAAAGACGTGCAGATGCGGCAACGCCAGCAAGGGTAGCGGCTTCGGGTAGTGTGAGATCTTTGAGTGGCTTGCTCCACAAGCGGCGGCAAGCGGCTTCCACTCCATAAATACCACGGCCAAAATAGATATTATTAAGATAAATTTCTAAAATTTGTTCTTTAGATAGTTGTCGTTCAAGCTGGACGGCAATAAAAACTTCTTGAATTTTTCTAAACCAGGTGCGCTCATACGATAAAAACATGAGGCGCGCAATTTGTTGAGTGATAGTGCTCGCGCCTTGTTTGACTTTTCCATGCATTATATTAACGATAGCGGATCGCACTATCCCTCGACCAGAAATACCGCTATGCGTAAAAAAGCTATGATCTTCGGCTGCTACAAAAGCTTGAATGAGATTGTTTGGAAGTTTATCGAAGGCGACGGGAGCACGCTTGTCCAATTCGAATTTGGCAATAATCGCGCCTTCATCATCAAGAACAACAGAGGGTTGTGCGATTGTATAGATGTCTAGCGCGGCAAAGTCGACCCAATCCTTTTCTATGAGCACAGTGGCGACGCCAAGTGTAATAGAAAAAATGATACAAAGACTTACAATGACGCGACGGATCAACACAACCCTCTGTATTAAAAATTAACGTATTAGATCTGTGCATGAAAGAGATCGTCTTGGTGCTGATTGCATACGACTACTCTCGCCACATGTACGAGCGGTATCTTCTGTAGGAGTAAAGACTTGTGAGTATTGAGGTGTAAATACTCTATCATCTATAGCGATGATAGAGTCAAACGTAGGTGTAAAATCAGTGGTATTGCGCCGATTATCTAACTCACGCAAAACTATTGTTACAGCTGCAACGCCAGTTTGGATGATCCAGGCAGCACTTTCTACGGTGCTGAATCGCTCTCTATAATCAAATCCGTCTCTCTTATCATACTCAAATGATAGGACCGCTCTCTTGGCAATAGTATGCTTTTCTTCTGTGATGTTATCAGTGAGGTGAATAGGTGTATTGGTTAAGTTCATAAAAATAACGGGCATACTATCTTCTATGATAGGCGATAAGACCATTTCGTGAATGGCTCCATAGAGTGGCGGTGGTGATTGCATAGCAACAACACTCTGATTAATACCACTAAGAACTAATAAGCTTGCAAGTAATAAAACATTCATAAAAACCCCTTTTTTATTTTTTTAACCACTGTGTTAACACATCTTCAAGGCCAACAGGAACATTTGTTCCTCCCCCTTGAATAGCTGTAGCGCTACCACCACCGCGTAAATCATGCTGCTTCAAAAGTTCTCCGAGCTCTCGTAGAGAAACCTTTTGTTCGATGCCTTTTGCCGCATATGCCAAAAAGTTGCAACGACCGCTACTATCACTACTGAGAAGAAGATAGAGTCCGGGATGTATCTTTTCAAGCTCTTGAGCAATCAAACGTAGTTCGTCAATCGTAACTTCATCCAGTACAAGATACAAAAAAGGCACAATGCCTACAAGCTTTATTGCCTGTTGCCAGACTGGTAGTTGTGCTTTAATTAGCTGCTTTTTGAGGAGCTTGATTGTTGTTTGTAGCTTGTGATAGTCGTCTTGTAGTTTTTGTACTGTTGTTACCACCTCATCTTGTTTGACTTTAAATTGCTCGGCAAGTTTTTTTGTTGTATTGAATGTTTGTTGATAAAGGTTTAAAGCTTCAGGACCTGTGATTGCTACAATTCGACGAGTTCCGCTTGAAAGCGCTGTATCACTGGTTATTTTGAAACAGCCAATAGTGCCTGTACTGTCTACGTGGGTCCCCCCACATAATTCTGCTGAAAAGCCAGGAATTTGTATGACACGTACATTTTCAGGATTATATTTTTCGCCAAAAAATGAGATGACACCTTTGCTCTTAGCATCGTCAAGTGTGGTATTAGAGATACACGTTTGTATGTTCTCGCGAATTTTATCATTTATCAATTTTTCAATAATATCGATTTGCTCTCTGCTGAGCGCTTCATGATGGTTAAAGTCAAAGCGTAAATAGTCTGGTCCGACAAGAGAGCCAGCTTGCTTGATTGCTGCCCCAAGGGTCTTCATCAGTGCTGCTTGTAGCATGTGTGTTGCGGTATGGTTTTTTGCAGTATTGGCACGAATGACAGGGTCAACAGAACAAAGGGCTGCATCTCCGGTAGTAATTGGTCCTGTGGGAATACCAGTACGCCTACTGATTGATAATTTAACAGCTATTGCAGGGTGGTGTAGATCACCAACCTTTTTCAGGTCACTGATTGGGTAAGTAGCGCCATTGACAGTGATGGAGCCAGTGTCATTGATTTGGCCTCCAGATTCTACATAAAATGGCGATTCTTCAGTGATAACCCATATTGTATCACCTTCTTCATGAACAAAAATAATCTTGCTTTCAATGGTTGTTTTTTCATAGCCGACAAAGTGCGTAGTAACGTTATCAGCAACTATAAATAGCTGCTCTGCATGTTTTTGCTTCTTGCCGGATTGATTTTGCTGTTTTTTCATCTCTTCATCAAAGCCGGGCATATCAAGAGTAAAATTATTCTCATGGGCAAGCACACGAGTTAGCTCTGGTGGAAACCCATAGGTGTCGTACAGCTTGAAAATTTGTTCGCCTGTGAGTTCAGTACGTGCGGCTTGGGTGTTTTCTTCAAAATAGCGCTCGATAATATTCTGCCCTTGCGTCAAATTATTAGTGAAGCGTTCAATTTCACCAAAGAGCAGTTTTTTAATCAAGATACGGCTGGCAATGAGTTCTGGATAAAGACCACCAAATTGATCAATAAACGTATCTGCCAGTTCAACAAAAATATTCAGATCAGGAGAAAGCTTCTGAGCAAATAGCGCAGCTCGTCGGATAATTTTGCGAAGTACATAGCCACGGCCTTCATTGGCAGGTGTGCAGCCATCAGCAATTATCATTGAGCTTGAACGGACATGATCTGTCAGAACATTGAATGCTGCTTGAGTATTGCTGTCTGCGGTAGCATAGGTTATGCCCGTGAGAACTTCGATGCGCTTGATGAGATGCATCATCATATCAGTGCCATAGACGTTATCTTTACCTTGAAGCACCATGCAGAGGCGTTCTAAGCCCATGCCAGTATCAACGCCTTTTGCGGCAAGGGGCATTAGGCTACCATTTTGTTGGCGATCAAATTGCATAAAAACAAGATTCCAAATTTCTGTAAAGCGTGAACAGTCGCAGCCAGGAGCGCAGCCAGGTTGCTTGCAACCACGGGTGATGCCACGGTCGACATAAATTTCGGTGCAGGGTCCGCATGGTCCTGTATCGCCCATTTGCCAGAAATTATCTTTTTCACCTAGTCGAATTAATCGCTCTTCAGGAACGCCAATTTTTTTATTCCAAATATCGTATGCTTCGTCATCTTCGCGAAATACTGAAATATAGAGGTCAGTTTTAGGCAGTTGCATGTCAGTAGTTAAAAATTCCCATGCAAAAGCAATAGCCTCTTCTTTGAAATAATCACCGAATGAAAAGTTACCAAGCATTTCGAAAAATGTTAAATGGCGTTCAGTAAAGCCTACGTTGTCTAGGTCATTATGTTTGCCGCCGGCGCGTACGCATTTTTGCGAAGTAGTGGCGCGGGTGTAAGAGCGTTTTTCTTTGCCAAGAAAGGCATCTTTAAACTGGTTCATGCCAGCGTTGGCAAATAACAAAGTTGGATCTTCAGCTGGAATGAGTGATGAGCTGGAGACGACAGTGTGTCCATTGCGAGCAAAAAAATCTAGAAAACGTTGACGTATTTGAAACGAGTCCATGGGCATTTTTCTTCCAAATATTAGGAGCCAGCGGGATGTTACTTTGCGGCAAGTCTATCATGTTTAAAAAGGGCAGTACAATAGCAAAATAGCTTTTCTGTAGACACTTTTTTCACAAAAAGGGCTTATTTTTGTAAAGTTTTACAATTTGCATTGATTTGTTATTATTAAATCATAAAAATAGTTTCAAATTATAAATAGTGGAGATTGTTATGAATTGTACGAATAAAATGTTACTGGGTATTGTGTTAGCTCTACAGGTAGGCATTGCTACGGCTGCTTCCTCATCAGGAAAACAAGTTGTAGGGACACGGTCAGGTCAAAAACATATGTATATCAGTGCTCAGGATCATGCACTTGCTGAGCTGATGCGTGATGTCAGAGCACAAGAAGTATGGCAACAAGAAGAACAAGCGCTTGTAGATGGGGTATCGACAAAACACGGAATTATATTATCGCCTGATGGTTTCTGGCCTGATTATATGGCTTGTGAACAAGATAAATCAGTGATAGCCAGAATTAAGATGTTTGTCGCATCGTTACTTAATAGATAAAAACCGAAAATAAGCAGAAAGTGTTTGAGGGGTGCGGAGATAATAAAATTATCCGTACCCCTTTTTTCTTTTTACCAGCGCCCGCTAGCACCGCCACCGGATGAGAGCCCACCACCAAATGAGCCGCCTGTAGGGCTCGAATGATGAGACCTGGTCCCCTTGCTATGATGGTAACTGTTGACTCCAAATAAATAGTAATACGGCCACCAACGCTTAGTCTCTTTAGGTGTGTTACCATAGTTGGTGTCGTGTCGTAGCGCTTCGCGTAGCGCAAAAAACGCTATGATGCCAAAAAATATCAGGGCTGCAATAATAGCGTACCAAATCCACGGTGCGATTGGTTGAGGTGTTATTGCTTTAATGACTTCATCACAGCCAGTATTAATAGCTTGGATTGGCTTGTTTTGTTTAAAGAGCGGAAGCATTTTTTCATTAATAATTGACTGCGCAGTAGCATTAAAATGTGCTTTATAGCCAGCTCCCAGCTCTATGCGAACAGCGCGATCTTGTAGCGCAATCAGCAATAAAACACCGTTATTTTTGAGTTTATCACCTATTCCCCAGGCGTTGAAAAGCTTGGTAGCAAAAGTTTCAAGCGTTGCGTGAGCGTCATAAAAACTGACCCTGTCGATTATTACTACGCTGCATTCTATGCCTAACTTTTTTTCGCAGGCTATTAGTTTGTTGGTAATGTGTGTTTTATCTTCGGGCTGGAGTAATGCTGTGTAATCGTTTACGTACTTATTTGCTGGTGTGGGGTAGGAAGCGCTGCTTGTAGTGCCTGTTGATGCCAACATGAGAAAGAATAGGGCGCGTAGCAGTACAGTGTAGATGAACATAGAGGCTCCTCGTCAGTGGGAATAAAATAATAATGATAAATCTATCATTATTTGTGTCATTAGTCCATCTAAAACGCAGACCTAGAGCTTGTTTTCGTGTAGAAACTATATGTTGTTTGCCTTCCAAAGCATGCACTGGATGGTGCGAAAGCACGGGGGTATGTGGACGACAGCTACCAATCATGCTTTTCAAGCACCAATAGGAAAGGGTAGTGTTGCTGAAACACAGCTCCTGATTGCATAAAACTGCAAGTCGCGGTACATTTTCCATCTAACTATGAATAATTTTTTTACCAAAGCAGGAATTTAGTTATGTCTTCATCAAAAGCAACACTCGAAAAAATTGTTTCGCTGTGCAAACGGCGTGGGTTTGTCTATCAGTCAGGTGAAATTTATGGCGGCTTGAATGGGGTTTATGATTTTGGGCCACTCGGCGCATTACTTAAGCACACCATCAAAAACAAGTGGCTGAGCTATATGATGAGCTTTGGTGAGGATGTGGTTCTGGTTGATGGGTCGCTGCTTGGTAGTGCAGACGTGTGGAAGGCCTCTGGCCATCTCGAGAATTTCAGTGATCCAATGGTAGACTGTCTTCAGTGTAAAAAGCGTTATCGTGCTGATGATATTGATCTTGAAAAAAACTGTCCGCATTGTGGGAATAAGAATTGGACTGCCGTTCGCCAGTTTAACTTAATGTTTAAGACTGACCTTGGTGCGATGTCTGATGCGACTAGTGTTGCGTATCTACGTCCAGAGACGGCACAGGCAATCTTCATTAATTTCAAAAACGTATTGAGCAGCTTTCGTGTAAAAGTTCCTTTTGGGATCGCACAAATTGGCAAAGCTTTTCGTAATGAAATTACTCCAAAACAGTTTCTATTTCGCATGCGTGAATTTGAGCAAATGGAGATGGAATTTTTCTGTAAGGGCGATGATGCAGCGCGCTTTTTTGATCTATGGGTTGAGCGCCGCAAACAATTTTTCTTGGGCTTAGGCATTAATCCTGAGCGCATTCGCCTCCGACCACACGCATCTGATGAGTTAGCGCATTATTCCAAGGCATGCGTTGATGTTGAGTACGAGTTCCCATTTGGCTTTAAAGAGCTTGAAGGTATCGCAAACCGTGGCGATTTTGACCTGTCCCAGCACAGCAAGCACTCAGGAAAAGACTTAGCAGTATTTGATGAAGCAGCTAAGGCTTCATATATGCCACACGTGGTCGAGTGCTCAGTGGGTGTTGATCGCCTATTCTTGACCCTGCTATTTGATGCGTATGATGAAGAAGAAGTTGACGGTGAAACACGTATCGTACTGCGTTTCCATCCGGCAGTTGCGCCGTTTACTGCTGCTATTATGCCGCTTTCAAACAAGCTTTCTGAGCAAGCTGAGAAAATATTCTTAGACTTGAAAGCTAAGGGCTATCGTGTGCAATTTGATGATGGTGGTTCGATTGGCAAACGCTATCGCCGTCAAGACGAAATTGGTACGCCGGTGTGCCTGACCTATGATTTTGAGAGCGAAACTGATGGGATGGTTACTGCACGTAATCGCGATACGATGAAACAGGAGCGCGTCGCTATGGATGCTCTTCAGGGCTATCTAGATAAACTGATGGCACAGAAATAAAAAATAAAAGATAAGAAAGCCCTTACAAATAGTAAGGGCTTTCTGCTGAAAAGGGATCCATGAACATAATTCGTCGCATCTACGACTGGATGGGAAGCAAAGTAGGTTCTCGTTGGGCAACAGCCTGGTTGATACTCCTGTTTTTTATTGAAGCATCTGTACTGATAATTCCGGTGGATCCACTCTTGATTTTGTACTGCGTCAAGCATCAGTCACGCTCGTTTTACTACGCTGCGCTAGCAGTTCTTTCATCAGTGCTTGGCGGCCTGTTTGGTTATGCAATCGGGGCTGTGATGTGGAGCACCGTTGGCAATTGGATTGTGCAGCATCTAATTTCACAACCAGTGTTTGACAGCATTTCAGCAAAATATGTTTTGTATGAAAACTGGGCTGTATTAATCGCAGCACTAACGCCAGTGCCGTACAAAGCTGTTACAATTTCTGCTGGTTTTTGTCATTTGGATATTGGCTCATTTGTTTTATTTTCACTGCTTGGGCGCGGTATTCGTTTCTTCTTGCTTGCAGGGCTAATTTACAAATGGGGCAAGCCTATTCAAACATTTATTGATCGCTATTTTAATCTGCTTGCCGTGCTGTTTGTGTTGATTATGCTAGCAAGTGTGAAAGTACTATTTTAAGAAAGATTATATTATGGTTGTGGCGCGGCGTTGTTTCTTTAGCCTTGTACTAATTTTCTTAGCAGCTTGTGGTGGCTCTGTCGCTACTGAGGCAACCTACCAGAGTCCATTTTTTGACCAAAAGGGTAACCCATCAGCTGACTTAGTGGCGCTGCTTGCTAAGCTGGAAATACCGTGTGAATTAACACGAGAAAGCATTGTGCAACAGACACAAAAAAAGTGGATACAACAGCCAGGCACAGAGCGGTTTTATTGGCAAGATGGCTATGCAGGCCGCATGCCTGCATTGAAACCATTACTCCAGAATCTTGGTTTAATTGATGATGTACTGCCGAAACAACAGTCGTATGATTATGCCCTTGTGCATGGCGCTACTATCGTAGTAATGCGTGCACGGTTGGCATTTTTAGCAGGACTATGGCAAAAAGGCATTCGATTTAAAACGTTGGTTTTGCTGACGGGGCAGCGTGATCTTGACCCGGTGCATGACAGCTTTGCATCATTGACCAATAATCCAGAGCGCGTACCAATGCAACCAGGCTGGCAGCCAGATGAAGCTCAACTGCAACTGAAAACAGAAACAGATGCTATGCATGTTTTATACGAGCACGTGCTCATGCCTGAAGCCATGCGCAATGTTCCGATGGTATTGGTTGATGCCCCAAAAACGCTTCAACCTGATGGTTTATGGCGCAGGCCAACGACTAGGGGTACTATCGAGACCTGGCTGCAAAAGCAGCCAAAACCGGGTTCGTGCTTAGCTGTTTCAAACCAGCCATTTAAAGGCTATCAAGACTTAGTTGTGCGAACATTATTACCTGCAAGCTTCTCGCTAGAAACTGTTGGTTTTGCAGTGCCTGCAGATTACGAATCAGTAGTGATGTGCCTTGACTCATTGGCTCGTTGGCTTTATCAAGAGCAGCAGTATCTGATGTTACTTTCAGCGTAAAAAACGCACTATAATCCCACTTAAGCTAGTATGGGTCCCGTTAATCTTTATTGTATTCGTTCGGCGTGCGAGGTATAGGTGAGATAATTTATCTAGTAGTCGCTTTGGATGTTTCGGTGGAATGCTATTGCAGGGGTAGGAGGAATCTAGTCGCAATGGCCAGAGGGTGTTTTTGAGACGTTTGAACGGATACTAGGCCATTGCGTTTTGGTGTAATCGATCGAGAATCGTGTGCATTAGCGTATATGCTTTTGGGGCGTGTTTTGCAATTTCGTCGGCGATTTCTTCGCGATACATGTGAGAAGTTTTATTGCGTTCTTCGATCATCTCGATAAGCCTGCTTGCTTCATCTTCAGAGATTACTTTGCGTAGGGCAGCAGTTCGCGTGATGGGCTTTGGACCATTTTCTGCTATAACTAACCCGAGAACCGTCTCCATGTATACTTTAATCATCTTCCAAAAACTATCAACAGTATACTCCAGTCGCTTGATCACTGAATCACGTGCTGCCAAGATAGTTGCATATGTTTCAAGATCTTCAGGGTCAAATTGACCACGCTTTTTTGTATAGTGCCGATTTGCATCATCCAGAGTAACAAGCATTTGGTATAGCTGTTCGATTTTATTGTGAAGATTTAGATCCATGTAATGAGGTCCTCTTTTATACAGGCAAGAAATTTTTCAGAAACATTGTGCAGATCGATGACATCAACGTGCACAGGGATGTTGCTATCTTCAATGTCACTGCTTATGTGGAGCATTGTTGTGGATGGGATCTTATGTCCATTATCAATAGCGATGTCGTAATCGGCACCGCTTGTTTGTGTTTTACGTGCGCGTGAGCCAAAAAGCATGATTGTGCATCCAGGAAGATGTTTGTGAATAATGCTGATGAGCTCAGCCTATATATCAATTATCATAAAAAACACTTCGGACAATTTTTGAAAATTTACGCTGAAAAGCCTGCATCAATAGAATTTTAGAACAGAAGGCAAAAGTTTGCAAATCTCAAAAAAACTTTATCTCGAAATGACTGTTTTGATAGGGAAACTCGTAATCAAAGAGCTTGGGGTCGAGTTTGTATATCCCCCACCAATACCAGAAAACCTCTTGTCCCCAGGTTGGCATAGCTAAAATTAGCATAAAAACAGCTCTTTTTTGCTAAATAAATAACCCAGGTTGATATTATTTATAATTTCTATACCATTGATTAATACAGTTATTGAAATTATTTTATTAATGCTAAGGCAGGTTATTCATGAAATTCAATCAAAAAACAGTGTTGCTGGCCATTTCGCTAGCAGTTATTGGCGCGTCACTCGATGCAGCTGCAAAACGCGGCCGTGATAGTAATAGCGGCAGTAGCAGTGATGAAGAAGAGACACAACAGT
>CAMDFF010000009.1 GCA_945897315.1 candidate division TM6 bacterium UASB124 | reverse complement strand
AAATATAAATCAGTGGTCAGATCGTGAAATTGAGGACATTGAGGCGATGATGAACCATACGCCGCGTAAAATTTTAGAGTATTCTACCCCATTTGAGGTATTTAACAGGCAAAAACCAGGCTGTTGCACTTGAAACTAGAATCTATCGAATGCGTCTCGTAGTACAGCATTTGCGGCTGGTTGATGAACCATTTCCATGCTAAAACAAGGATGTGCGTGCAATATGATGATGACGATCGATAATAACTGTGTAAACTTTTTCATAAAATTCTCCATTTAAAAATACAGCATGTTTTTATTTTTCTACGTATCTAACTTTAAAGTATTTTATATTTGAGAATCAATAATATAAAATACTTTAAAGTTTTCTCAGGGTGCTTGCTGCAAATTTATGATCTATAGCTTGGTGGAGCAATAGGGTTTTTAGCGAAAGTCATGATGCTTGGCACTAGCAAATTCAACTAAAACATTACATTTTGTGTTGTGCGTTGCGGCTTAGGTCAATCAATGTTATACCTTCCCGGTCTACAAATATTTCACCCTAAGTTTTTTTGATGTGGTTCTATGCACGCACTTGTTCATTCTGCAACGACAATTGGTATTCACGCGTATCCGGTGGAAGTGGAAGTTGATTTATCCATGGGCCTTATTGGCTTTCGGATTGTTGGTCTTCCGGATAAAGCTATCAATGAAAGTACTGATCGGATCAGGGCTGCATTTAAAAATAGCGGGCTGATTTTGCCCGAGAAATTTATTACGGTAAACCTTGCTCCCGCATCGCTAAAAAAAGAAGACATTCTCTTTGATCTGCCGATAGCTGTTGCTATTTTACAGGCAGCAAAACTGGCCGACATACAAGCAGAATTTGTAGCAGATTCATTGTTTTTGGGAGAGCTTTCGCTTGATGGGCGCATTCGTCCGGTGCGAGGAGTACTTTCCATTGTTCATGCTGCAATGCAGGCGGGCAAAAAACGAGTTATTATTCCTGAGCAAAATGCTCGTGAAGCAAGCCTGATTGAGGGTATTGATGTTATTGGTGTGAGCTCGTTGACCCAAGTTGTTGGCTATTTGCGCGGAGAAATAAGCATTCAGCCTATCCAATCGACATTTCAAAAAGCAGTAGAAACGCCTAAGCATCTTGTTGATTTTGATCAGGTTAAAGGTCAGCAGACGGCGAAACGCGCGTTGCAAATTGCAGCGGTTGGTCGTCACAATATTTTGCTTATTGGCTCTCCGGGGTCAGGCAAAACGATGTTGGCTCGTCGCTTAGTTACTATCTTGCCGTCTATGTCATTTGATGAAATTATTCAGACAACAAAAATTTATTCGGTAGCAGGGTTGCTTGATAATCAAGCTCTTATTACTGAGCGTCCATTTCGGGCCCCGCACCACACTATTTCACAAGCTGGCCTTGTTGGCGGTGGCACAACCCCGCGGCCAGGTGAGATTAGTTTGGCTAGCCAGGGCGTACTCTTCTTAGACGAGATGCCAGAGTTTGCACGTGCAACACTGGAAGTATTGCGTGAGCCTCTAGAAAGTGGGACAGTCCATATTTCACGTGCTAGCTGTGCGGTAGAGTATCCGGCGCATTTTTTGCTAGTGGCGGCAATGAACCCGTGTCCGTGCGGCTATTTTGGCGATCGCAAAAAGCAATGCACGTGCCAACCACAACAGGTAGCAAAATATGTAGCCAAGCTTTCAGGCCCCTTGCTTGATCGTATTGACTTGCACGTTAATGTCGCATCAATTAATTATGACGAGATTAAAGATGTTTCCCTGACGGGCAAAAGTTCTGCCGAGCTGTATAAAGAGGTTGCTCGTGCAGTTGCTGTGCAAGAAGCACGTTTTGGAGCTATGCGCAACGCCCGCATGAATGCAACACAGGTTGAGCAGTATTGTGTGTTGACTCCAGCGGCAGAACAGATTGTGCGATTGGCTTTTGATAAACTTGGTATGAGTATGCGTGGATACCATAAAATTTTAAAAATTGCGCGTACTATTGCTGATTTGGATGGAGCAGATCTGATTGATCGTAAGCATGTGCAAGAGGCAATTATGTATCGCTCGCTTGACCAAGCGCCACGCGTAGGGCAGTAATGATTGTGTTATATTTAGTTTGCTCAAGTGCAATATGCCTGCTCACCCTGAGCTTGTCGAATGGGCGAAGTCCGTTAAGACGAGAAAAAGCGGGGCAAACTTTGTGTAATCGCTCTTTCTTGGCTCTCAGCGCCGGCGGCCTTCGACAGCCTCAGGCTGAGCGACTATCAAAGTATTTTGCAATTTTGAAAGAGATATGATGATCTTAGGGATAGGCACCGATCTTGTTGACCCTGCACGGTTTATACGGTGGCAATCGTATTCGTCTGAGCGCCTGCAGCGCGTTTTTACTACGCAAGAGCTTGCAGCAGCTACGGTGAATGGGGTGCTGGTGGCAGAAAAGCTAGCCGTGCGCTTTGCAGCCAAAGAGGCTTTTTATAAAGCGCTTTCAGCTATGCTCGTTACTCTTGGCGCAACACAAAAAACGGCCTCGCTGCTTACTATGTGCAAAGCTGTAGAAGTGGTAAATAAAACATGGGGAGTTCCTATTTTGGTTATACATTGGGACTCTCTGCAAGAACTTTTTGGGTGTATCTTGCCTGCTGTATCTGTTCACTGTTCGTTAGCGCATGAACGGGAAATGGTTGTGGCTTTTGTAATTATTAGTGCTACTTAAAGTTCTTCCTGATGTCTGTGCGTATTTTTGAAAAAGTATGATATTTTGTCTATTTTCGTACTAAATGTACAATGATTTTACATTTAGGCGGTACAGAGTGTAAAATCATTTTTCGTTTAGACTGTCCAAATGTAAAATGCGTTTGCGTGGCGCATACCCTTACGGAGATGATGAGATGGAAATAAAAAGATCTTTTTGGCAACACTTAATAGAGCAGGCGTGGCAAGAGCGTAGCGTTATTTGGCTCATGGGTGTCCGACGCATGGGTAAGACAAAGTTATGTCAAAGCCTGCCCAATGTTGAATATTTTGATTGTGAGATCCCTGAGGTACGGCAGGCGTTGAGTAATATTACACTGTTTCTAGAAAGCCAGCATGGCAAGCGTATTGTGCTGGATGAAATTCATTGCTTAGACAATCCCTCGCAGTTACTCAAAATTGCGGCAGATTATCATCCTTCAGTAAAAATTATTGCTACTGGCTCATCCACACTGGGTGCAAGTGCTAAGTTTAGCGATACACTTACTGGCCGTAAGCGAGAAGTATGGCTTTCGTCACTCTTACTGGAAGAGACAGAAAAACTTGAAAATTTTACAATCGAGCGTCGATTTTTATTTGGTGGCTTACCCGCTTATTTTACGGCACAAAAACTACCAGAAGCTGATTTTCGTGAATGGAATGATGCGTATTGGGCAAAAGATATTCAGGATCTTTTTACTGTTGGTAAGCGGCAGTCATTTCTCAAATTTGCAGCGCTCTTGTTGGCTCAGAGTGGAGGTCAATTTGAGGCGAGTAAGTTTACCGTTTCTTGCGAGGTTAGCAGGCCAACCATTAATAATTATTTAGCGATTTTAGAAGAGACGTTTGTTGTGCATGTAATTCGGCCATTTTCTACCTATCGGCAAACTGAAATTGTTAGCGCGCCAAAAGTCTATGGTTTTGATACGGGTTTTGTCTGCTATGCAAAGATGTGGTCAACTTTACGCAAAGAGGATAACGGTATTTTGTGGGAACATTGTGTTTTGAATGAAATACAAGCCTACTTGCAAATACGGTCAATTAATTATTGGCGTGATAAACGTGGTCATGAAATTGATTTTGTGCTGCGTAGTGGTCGCGATACAATTACGGCAATTGAATGTAAATTTAGCAGTCTTAGCATCAGTGGTGATCGAGCGGCGCTAGCGGCGATAGGTAAAAATTTTGCAGCATTTAGGGATCTGTATCCTCATGGCGAAAATTATGTAGTTTGTTACGATGTTACTATACCGTTTCAGCGTAAGCATGATGATCTTATTCTTTCATTTGTGCATCCTCGTGATTTGATTAAAAACCTTAAGAATAAAGAATAAACAGCACATGAATGAACGTAAAAAATTAGGACATATTCTTGCTGGTTCTCTGGTTGAAGGTATGTCAATGCGGCTTGATGCGGCAGCTACGCTTGAAGAGATCAAAACGGGCAAATTTGTATGCATCGATGGCTTAGCCTATAAATTTTTCTCATTAATCACAGATCTTGAGCTTCAGGTTAGCAATCCTGATATTCTGCTTTTTCCTCCATCAGAGTCAGAGGCGCTTTTGACGAATATGGTGCGTAAGCGCGATATGTACGCAAAGGTCATGCTGCGGCCGATGCTCATGATAGACAAAAAGCATCATCATAAAATGCCCGTTAAAACGATTCCTTCTCATTTTGCGTCGGTCTTTGAAGCGACAGCTGAGGATGTATCTGAAATATTTGGTGACGAGCTGCAAGATAAAAAGTTTTTTAATATTGGCATGCCTCTCGATATGACCATTCCTGTCTGCATTGATCTTGACCGCTTGGTTGAGCGGAGTAGCGGAATCTTTGGGAAAACGGGTACAGGCAAGACGTTTATAACCAGGCTGATATTGGCAGGACTGATTAAGAATGAACGAGCCGTAAATCTGATTTTTGACATGCACAGCGAGTATGGATTTCAGGCACGCAAAGAAGGTGGCGGCTATTCTTTTGTGAAGGGGTTAAAGACACTCTTCCCAAGCAAAGTAGCAATTTTTTCTCTAGACCCTGATTCGACACGGCGCCGCGGTGGTAGTCCTGATGTTGAGGTGGTGTTGAGTTTGCAAGATATTCGCGTAGAAGATGTAATGCCCCTACAAGATGAGCTAAGCTTGCATCCGACTGCGCTAGAAGCTGCTTATTTAATTGCGAGTAAATATAAGCATGACTGGCTGCGTATTTTGCTTGAGCAGGAGTCTACGCTCAAAGAGTTTGCGGCTGAAATTGGCGCGCATCCTGAATCAATTGCTGCCTTGTATCGCAAATTAAAACGCTTAGAAAAATTTCCGTTTATTACGCGTGCAGTGGGTAAAACATCAGTTGTTGATCGCATGATCGAATACCTGGATAAGGGAATTCATGTTGTTCTTGAGTTTGGTAATCAGACTTCAATGCTCTGCTATCTGCTTGTTGCCAATATTATCTCGCGGCGTATTCATGAAGCCTATGTGGCAAAAACAGAAAAATTTTTGGCATCCCAAAACAATAGCGACCAGCCCCGACAGTTGATTATTACGATTGAAGAGGCGCACAAATTTCTTAATCCGGTTGCCGCTAAGCAGACTATTTTTGGGATTATTGCCCGTGAAATGCGTAAATATTATGTTGCGTTGTTGGTAGTTGATCAGCGGCCTTCAGGAATTGATCCAGAAATTCTTTCACAGATTGGGACAAAAATTATTGCCCAATTAAATGACGAAAAAGATATTCAGGCAGCGCTTACGGGGGCAAGCAACTCTGGTGGATTGCGTTCTATTTTGGCAACGCTTGATTCAAAAAAACAAGCGTTAGTCATGGGGCATGCAATGCCGATGCCAGTGGTGATAAAAACTCGTGAATATGATGAAATTTTCTACCAGGCCATGACTAGCGGTAAAGATGCAAAGCAGCTGATTGACGAAATATTTTAAACAAAAGTCCTTGTATTCTTGAACAATGACTTCAAGAATACAAGGACTTTTGTTGTTTTTTGTGAAATCTCCTTGTATTCTTGAACTAGATATTCAAAATTACAAGGAGATTGTTATGTTTGCTCGGCAACGTTATTTAGAAGAAATTACGCACATTTTTCGTATGCACAGTGTTTGTGGCATACTTGGTCCACGTCAGGTTGGTAAAACAACGTTAGCAAGAGCATTTGTTTCACAACAATTTCCAGGGCTTGCACGTGAGTTTGATTTGGAAGATGCTACGGATCTTTCGCTATTTCAGGATCCAAAACAGTTATTAGAGCAAGAGCCAGAAAAACTCATCGTTATTGATGAAGTACAAATGCGGCCAGATCTTTTTCAAGTACTTCGTGTGCTTGTTGATAAACCTGATTACAAAAGAAAATTATTAATTCTTGGCAGCGCGTCTCGTGATCTTATTAAACAATCATCAGAGACTCTTGCTGGTCGTATAGGTTATATTGAGTTGCCACCATTTTCATTGGCTGAAACTCATGATACGTATAAATTATGGCTGCGTGGTGGCTTTCCGTTGGCATTTACAGCAGATACGGAAGAAGATAGCATGTCATGGCGCCGTAATTATATATCGACCTATTTACAGCGTGATCTTCCTGCTCTTGGATTTAATATCCCCCCTGAACAGCTACGACGTTTTTGGATGATGCTTGCGCATTATCATGGCAATATTTTTAATGGTAGTGAAATTGCTAAGTCTTTAGGGGTTTCCAGTCATACGGTCAGGCGGTATTTAGATATTTTAGCTGGTACTTTTATGATACGCATTCTGCTGCCTTGGTTTGAAAATATTAGTAAACGTCAGGTCAAGTCGCCAAAAATATATTTTCGTGATAGCGGAATATTGCATGCACTTATCAACATTCCAACCATCGAGGCATTGCAGACGCATCCACGATTTGGTAGCTTTTGGGAGGGTTTTGCTTTGGAAGAAGTTATTCGATCGCATAATGTATCTGCTGACGAGTGCTTTTTTTGGGCAACGCAAGCTGATGCTGAACTTGATTTATTAATCTTTAAAGATGGTAAGCGCTTGGGTTTTGAGTTTAAATATACAGATTCTCCAAAGATTACCAAGTCAATGCATATTGCCATACATGACTTAAAGCTTGACCATTTGACTGTCGTTTATCCAGGGGCAAAGAATTATAAATTAGCAGATAATATTACGGTTCTTGGGCTGATAGAAATATCAAAAAAGTAGTTTTTTGCACCCGTTGGATTGACGCCCTTGTGCAAAAAAGCTACCCTGACCGAGAATCGTATTGAGTGTAATTTTTTATAAAAGGAGAGACATATGAAAAGGTTACTTGCAGCTGCTGCAGCATTAACGATTAGCGGTATAGGACATGTTCAAGGAGTAGGAGGAGTTCCCGTGGTAGAAAAAGGTAAAATCGTATCAATCGATAGCTTGATGATCATGCAAAAGTCACTAGAAGGCAAAGAGCTTTCTGGTAAAATTCAGCAAGAAATTGATGGATTTCAAGTAGAAATCAAGAAGGCTCAACAAGAGCTTAGCGACAAACAAGAAACATTAAATAAACAATCAAAAGTACTCAGCAAAGATGCATTTGATCAAAAATCAGAAGAGCTTGCAAGCACAAGAAAAAGCTATGAGCATACCTTTGCAGCTAAAGAAGAAGGTTTGCGCGCAAGTATTCAAAAGCAACAGTTGGCATTGCGTGATCGTCAAATGAAAGTAATTAGCAATGTTTTTGATCAAGAAGGCTATGCAGCAATTTTTGATAAAAATGCGCCAGGTCTTTTGTTTGTTTCAAACGCGCTTGATAAAACAGATTATGTCCTCAAAACTGTTGATGACAAATTTGCAGCTGCTACAAAGGCAACTGTTGTTGCGAAAGCACCAGCTGCTGGTGAAGCAAAAATAAAAACAGCTTAATACTGGTTGTTAGATAGATTTTTATGAATATAAACCTGCCCCTACACACTATTCTCGCTGTATTACCTGGTGTAAAGTCTTGCTCGGTTGATCAGTCGTTTATTTTTCAGGCGATAACCTCGCTTGAAAAAGCAACAGCTATTGATTTTGCTGTCATGCTTGATCGCGGTGATGCATCAGTGTTTGATCCAGTTTCACTCAAAGCAGTTGAGCGTAGTAGTGCGGGGGCAGTTCTTGCAGGGTGTGATATTCAAGGCAAGCCAACTATTGTTGTGGCCGATGTTATCAAAGCGTATGACGCGCTTACGGCCTATGTCTTGCAGCAGTGTCGCTATGCCGCCGCGATTATTGCACCCTCTGCGATTGTTCACCCATCGGCAGTTATTGATAGTGGTGCTACGATTGGTGACAACAGCGTGATCCATGCTCTGGTATATATTGCGCAGGGAGTTGTGATTGGTGCTGGGGTTGTTGTGCATGCTGGAGCAAAAATTTTGGACCGTTGCATTATCGGTGACGGTAGTATTATTCAAGCAAATGCGGTCATAGGATCCGATGGATTTGGCTACCAAGTGTCTCGTCATGGGATGCGTAAGCTAAGACATATTGGCATTGTACGTATCGGCAAGGCCGTTGAAATTGGTGCTAACTGCACGATTGATCGCGCTATGTTTGAAGAGACGATCATTGGTGATGGTACAAAAATTGATAATGGTGTTCACATTGCGCACAACGTACGCATTGGCTTCTCGTGTGCTATTTTGGCGCAAACCGGGATTGCTGGTAGTGTTGTTGTTGGCAATGGCTGCCAGATCGGTGGACAGGTGGCTATTAAAGACCATGTGACTATTGGGGACGGGGCAAAAATTGTTTCTAAAAGCGCCGTCATGAATGATATTTCTTCCGGTGAAACGGTGTGTGGCATTCCTGCTATTCAGTTTTCGCAATGGAAGCGTATTGCGGTTTCTTTAGCAAAGCTTCCTGACGTTATAAAACTTGCAAAACAGCATACAGCCTCTGCACAAAAAGCAAGAGCACGCGCCTGGTGGTGGCGTCTGTTAGGGCTGTGATGTCTGTTTTTATTGGTAGTTTTCATGGAAGCATGTTGGCGCCACCGTTAGCAGTTCGCTTAGGTTTGGTCCATGTATCCGTGCACACAACATTATATCCCAATGGGGAATTTGAGCTTGTAAAGACGCTTCCCGTTAATATGACTCATATTGTTTTTGTTATGGATTTTTTGTCTGCTGGTAGTGAGCAAATCAATCGTGAAGTATTGGCGCTTATAATGTTGTTGCGACAGCTTGCAAGATGTGTGCCAACAGTAACACTGATGATGCCATACCTACCCTATGGTCGTGCTGAAAATTGGCAAGATACACCCTTGGCGCTTCTCTTTGAAGTCTTAGCGCACTTTAAAAATTTTACGATAATGACGATTGATCAGCATAACGAAGCAATCATTTTACCGCATACGGCTTCTCATGATACCAGCTTCTTGTGGGACAAAGCTCCTCTCTCCAGCTTGCAACAGTTGAATCCCGTTCTTATCTCGCCTGATTCTGGTGGCGCTGCTCGTGTTTATCGCCTTGCGGCTACATTGAATTTTGATCATGGCATCATGTCAAAAGAGCGCAATGATGTTGGTGATGTGCGTGTATGCAATTTGACGTGTGATGTTGAAAGTAGAGCCGTCATTTTATATGACGATATTATCGATACAGGCAAAACTGCGGTGCAGGCAGCAGATTTTTTGAGGGCTCGCGGAGCTAAAAAAATTGTTGGCTTTTTTACCCATGCCGTCCTTTCGGATGGTGCTCAAGAGCGTTTGCAGCAAGCAGGTTTTGATGACATTTTTTTTACTAATTCGCTTATCAAACTACCTACTCCGGGCGTGACGCTCGTTTTACTAGAGGATTTGATGGCGGATTTCTTGCGTAGTGTTTTTGATTCTGAAGCTAACTAAAAATAAAAATATAATTTTTCCCCTGAAAGTAAACACGTGGAACCTTCATATAACAAAGCACAGATTCGTGCCATTATTGGCCTTGGTAACCCAGGCGCTAAGTTTTATCGCAATAGACATAACATAGGGTTTCGTGCTGTTGATGCTATTGCTGCAGCCTATGATGCTGCATGGAAAGAGACTGATGCTATGAGCCATGCGACTATTCGTCCAGAAGGCATAGCGTATGATATATATCTTATCAAGCCAAAGACATACATGAATAGCTCAGGTTTGGTCATGCCGTGGCTTACTAAAAAGGGTATTAAACCAGAAGAAATTTTAGTTGTTCATGATGAACTAGAAAAAAAATTCTCACGATTAGTTCTCAAGTTTGGAGGCAGTCACAAAGGGCATAATGGACTGAGATCTCTTATAGGGGCTGTTGGTCCACTATTTTGGCGATTGAAATTTGGGATTGATCGTCCTGGTGAGCAGGAGCATGTACCAAATTACGTTTTAGCTGATTTTACCTCAGAGCAAGAGCTTCTGGTTCCAGATCTGCTAAAAAAGGCCGTTGATTTAATTATTTAATAAAAATGGGGCAAAAGTACTGATTTTGCCAATGGTTGATGTTTATGTTATAGTTTCGCATCAACTTTAGAGTTAGTAAGCAGAGCAAACTGTTCCTTCTCACTATCCGCCGAAGCTTGGTAAAGCATAGCGTAAGCGGTGAGCTTGGAGAGGGACATCCCGCTAGTAATGGGTGGGCAGCATAATCAAATATGTACATTCAATCTTTGAAAGGTCGCTGTGATTTCTACATCTGATTTCCGTAAAGGATCAACTAAGATTTTGTTCAACAATGAACCATGGTTGATACTTGATTACCATTCTGTGAAGCCTGGTAAGGGTGGTACCTATCTTAAAACTAAGATGAAAAATTTGCTTACGGGTCGCGTCTTGGAAGAGACCTTTCGTTCAGCAGAAAAATTTCCTGAGCCTGATCTTGAACAAAAACAGATGCAATATCTGTACAAAGATGAACACTATCAGTTCATGGATCAAGACAGCTTTGAACAAGTTGGCTTTAATGAAGATCAAATTGAAGCGGTAAAACGCTATCTTAAAGATGGTATTATCTACAACGTATTGAATTTTGAAGGTTCACCAATTTTGGTTGAACCACCAATGTTTATGGTTCTTGAAGTAATAGAAACCGTGCCCGGTGTTAAAGGTGATACCGCTCAAGGTGGCAGCAAGCCTGCAAAGCTTGAATCAGGGGTAACCGTTTCTGTGCCGCTTTTTATTAATGAAGGCCACAAGGTTAAAGTAGATACACGCGAAGACAAATACATCGAAAAAGTTGGCTAAGATCAGAATTATGATGAACGACAATAAAAATGACATTGAAGATTTAAACATACTCCCGATAGACGAGGAGCTTGATGCAGAGGCTCTTGCCGCGCAGCAATTGCAAGAAGACATGGAAGATGCGCTTGGGGTAAAAATTAAGCTTAATTCACGACGTGATGAGCGTCATTTGGCTTTTTACCTTTTGTACGCAATTGATCGTTCTGATTATGAATTAGATTTAGTAGATGCTGTTGACGACTTTGAAGAAGCGTTTGAATGTGTTATTCCTCGGCAGTCTTTTCCTGTGCAGGTTGTGCGGGGTGTTGTTGAGCAACGAGCATTGTTTGATCAGCAACTTACGCCACATCTGAAAAACTGGAGCCTCGAGCGGATTGGTTGCTGCACAAAGCTTATTTTGCATATGGCAATGTGGGAGTTTACCCTTCCTGGTGCCATTCCATCAATTGTTATTAATGAAGCAATTGAGCTAGCAAAAGAGTTTGCAGAGAAAGATGCATACAAATTTATCAATGGCATTTTAGATGAAATGACTAAAAAAAAGAGTGAAGTAGTAAGTGATGAACAAGAGCAATAAAGCTTTTTCATGGATTTATGACGTAAAAGGGAACGAAGGTTCCCTTTTTTTTATTCTCGGTATGTGTGCGCTTGAGGGCGAAGATATAGCCATGCGTCATGCAGAATTTTTAAAAAATTTATCGGTTAAAATGGGCTTTAAATTTATTTTTAAAGCTGCTTTTGATAAAGCAAATCGTCTTTCGGTAACGGGCGGGCGAGGAGTAGGGCTTGAAGCATCTTTGGCGATATTTGAAAAAATTCGCCGAGAATGTGACGTACCGATTCTTACTGATGTTCATGAGGCTAGCCAAGTCTGGCAGATTGCTGAGGTGGTTGATGTCTTACAGATTCCTGCAATGTTATGTCGACAAACTGATCTTGTTGTTGCAGCAGCACAAACAGGCAAGCCAGTACATCTCAAAAAAGGGCAATTTCTTGCGCCAAGTAATATGCCAAGCATTGCAAACAAAGCTGTAGCTGAAGGCAATAACCATATTTGGCTTTGTGAGCGTGGAACAACATTTGGTTATCATGACTTAGTGGTAGATTTTCGTAGCTTTGCAACGATGAAGACTACCGGTTTCCCTGTGGTGTTTGACGTAACTCATTCTGTTCAGCGTCCTGGTGCAATGGGGACTTCAACCGGTGGTGATCGTCATTTTGTGCCACCACTAGCTGTTTCTGCTGTTGCTCAAGGGATAGCAGGGATTTTTATGGAAGTGCATGAGCATCCTGAAAAAGCTGTTTCTGATGGTCCAAATTCAGTGCGATTATCTGACCTAGAAGCGCTTATTGGCTATTTGCAAGATCTTGATGCATGGACTAAGGCTAGAACAATACCCACATGCCCATAATATAGTAAGTAAAACACGTCATTTTTAGCGTAAAAAGTTTTCGATTTAACAGATATTAAAAAGCATGCTACAAAGAATAGTGTGTGAACTGCTTTATCGTTATCTTAGTGCAAATTGGTATTTTTATGAATGCTGTTATCAATAAACGCTGGTTGTCTTTTCTTATTTTCTCTAGCCTTGCTTGGTCTGGGCTTGATGCTGTTGTTATAATTATTCACGGTTCGTTTGCAACAACACGTTCGTGGTGGAATGCTAATGGCAGTTTTTTTAAGGAAATTGAGCGGCAAGCAACATGTTTGGGTGAAGCAGTCGTGCCCTTTGGTTGGTCCGGGTACCCAACAGCTGAACATATTAGCATTGCTGGTAACGCACTAGCAAAACTTGTGTTGAGCTACCCCCGGAATGAACGTATTACTATTATTGCCCATAGTCATGGTGGCAATGTTGTGAACAAGGCAAGTATCGCCTTGTTTGATCCCGTTGAGAAAATGCTTGGTCAGTTATCAGCACGACCTATTCGTGAAGAGTTGCAAATCGCGTATGCTGCTCTTGCAAAGCTTAATCTTCCGGCTATTCATACTGCTGCAAGCTATGTTATGCCAATTCCTACTCCATTGTATGGTGGGTTTGATTATACATATACGTTACGTGAAGTCGCTGGTATTAAAGCGGCAATTGAATCATATAAACAGTCAAGCAGCTTTGCCAAAACTAACATCATAGATAGGGTTATTTATCTAGGCACCCCGGTTGATGAAAGCTTCTATGCACCCCAAATGGATGTCATTGGTACCTTAATTAATATGTATTCTCATGGTGATAAAATTCAGCCAATTGGTGGTTTTTATGACCGTCGTTACAAAGGTCATGAGCATATTAGTAATATTCAAGTTCTGGTTAAAGTTGCTGGAAATCGCCTGCCTCAAGCACCAAGCCATAGTGCTATTCATGCACCGTATATCGGTCGTTGGTTGCTATTGTTCCCAGAGGTTTTATCGTTTGCAGATACAGCAGGGAATAATTTTAAACAGTTTGCTTTTGGTAAAGATGGCTTAATTATTTTTGACGAAGCTACCGGCCCACGCTTTTTTCAGCAGGCAGAGGGGAAGCGTTATATTCAAGGACTGATAGACGTGTCAAAACGTGCAATTACTGAATTTGGTACAGAGGTGATGGCTGCAGCTGAGTCTCACATGTCTTCAGGGCAAGAGCAAGTTGTAGCGGAACTCATTGCAGAAGCTATTGCGGCAACTGAAAATGAGCTTAGCTCTTCTGCCGTATAGATTTTAAATTTTTCAATAGAGCCCGAGTACTTTGGTTGTCAAAGTACTCGGGCTCTATTGTTTCTGACTACGATAATGCCTGGCTTAGTTCATCAAGATTTAAGCTTTCTTTGACGTGCTCAAGCTGATCGTCGCTATGCGAGTTTTCTTGCTCTTCTAGCGTTGCGTTCTTAATTTTTGTTTTGGTGCTAGCAAATGTGTCTCGGTCAATGGGTTTTTTTTGATGAAGTGCCGCTGATTGAACGATGTATAGTTTTTTGCTGCGTTGATCTTCTTTGCCTATCGTGCCAGCAAGAACTTTTTTATTGCCGGCAATGACAATAATGTCGCTATTTGAACGGTTTGTGAAAAGATACTTGTTTTCTTTGCGTGTTAATTGGCGAGGAGCTTCTTGTTGATTGAGTGTACCGGCATCATTTTTGTAGACAGCAAACCAGAGCTTAGATTTATTTTCTGACTCGATAGTCAGTACCGGAGTGCTATTGTCTGGGGTTACATCCCAATAGAGCCAGCAGCTATAAGGACGAGCGTACCAAACACATGGACGACGAAAGTACCATAAGCCATAGCCTGGAGAATAGTCGCAATCCCACGGGCTATAATACCAGTTTGATGCCCAGGCCCCTGCACCAAAACCACAGAAAACGTTTCGACTTCGGCCCCAGCCGCGTTCGCAGTCTCTAGCTCTAGCGCGATCATGACGGCCTCTGTGGAGGTCCTGTTTGCTCATGCACGTTTTACTGCTGCGAGTGGTGCGAGATTGAGTATGAGAGGGAGCTTCTTTGTTGGTATGGCCACCTCTCGCACCACTAAAATTACGTGGTGCGGTACGCATCCCACCACCTCTGCCACTATGCCCCCCAGCGCTATGATGTCGACCACCACCGCCACTATGTCTACCGCCTCTGCCAGTATGCCCACCACCACCGCCATTATGTCCACGACGACCAGCAGTAAGCTGCTGATATATCATACAAAAAGTGACGAGCGACAAAGCAAATATTCTTGGCCATGCTTGCATGGTAACCCCTTCATTTCCCCCAACCCTACTCACAATATACTGTCCTAATCTTAAGCATATTGCGAGTAGTAGGGCGAAATCAATAAGCGGTATTATTCAACTGCCGTGAGACCGTCCCCAAAGAGTTTTTCTACAAGAGGCCAATTAATGACCGACCAAAATGCAGTGATATAGTCCATGCGCTTGTTTTGGTATTTTAAATAGTATGCGTGTTCCCACACGTCCAATCCTAAAATAGGAAACATGCCCACGGCAAGCGGGGTGTCTTGGTTTGGTGTTGATGTAACAACCAACTTTTTGTCTTTATTAACACAGAGCCATGCCCATCCGCTGCCAAAGCGTGACTGTGCAGCTTTGTTGAACAGCTCTTTAAAAGCATCAAATGATCCAAAGGCTTGGTTGATGGCAGTTGCTACCTTTTCTGTAGGCAATAGTTGAGCATTTGGTGTCATCATCTGCCAAAATAGGGTGTGGTTGAAATGCCCACCAGCATGATTACGCAAGCGTTCTCGTACGCTTTCTGGGAGAGTGTCTAGATTGGTGAGCAACTCTTCTAGCGTATATTTCTGCAGTTCAGGAAGCTCTTCAAGCGCTTTGTTAGCATTGTCGATATATGCCTGATGGTGCTTGCTGTGGTGGATGCGCATGGTAGCTTCATCAATATGAGGTTCGAGCGCTTTGTGGTCGTAGGGCAGCGGTGCCAGGGTGAATGGGTAGGTAAGCCCCAGAAGGGTAAGGTTTGTTGGCTTCATAGCAATGTCCTTTGTTTTTGTATGTGTACCTAGATGTGTCGACTGTTTTTCTGTTGCTGCCTGCCACATGAATAATGTAGCCATAGCAATAACAACTCCGGTAGCGAGCGCTGAAATAATCTTCATCATCTAGACCTTTTTTAAGTTGGTTTATAGCAGCGAGTTTATCATAGCTTTTAGCTTGGGCAAGGCTATTGACTGATAAGTTCAACAGCTGCTGTGATTTTTACAGCTAATGACAAAAGGCTAGCAAAAGCAGGAGGGGCGTAGCTACAATAATATTCGTTTTGTGTTTCAGAAGTAATCGAGTAAAAAGGAGTTTTTATGAAACAATTCATACAGCAAAGTTTTAGGCCAGCACTTGCTGTGCTGTGCTCTTTGGTTTGTACGGTGCCAACAGCTTTCGCAACAGTAGTGGCGGTGCAGGCAAACCCAGCTCCTGCATCTTTTACAACAGTGGGTGCTGCCGGTCTTAGCTTTCCATCATTTTATCAAAAGTGGATGTTGCCGAGTAGTGGACGCGGTGTTGTTGAATGTACGCTATCAACATTAAGTGCTCCAAGTTTGACGTTTGGCTTAGTCGGTGATGGCGCTCTTGATTGTAGCAATATGCTTACGGTATCGCTTGGCGGCGGTACGGCAGCTACTGCAAACAGCATATCGGTTGCCTTTGGTGTTGCGCCAGCGGCCGTTGCAGCAACATGGTCTTTCAATAATCAGCCACCTATTTTTACAGCGCCTATGGATGTACGCTTTGAAATTAACCAAGATATTAAACTGCTTGTAGTGAAAACAAAACCACAAGGAGCTGATGCTAGTGCATATGCGACTATTTTAACATTTAGCGATTACACTCCTATTAATGGTGTGACGCCGAATGCATTTGGTCGTTTCAAGGGGAATGCTAATTATTTCAGCTTTGGTAGCCTTGCGAAATCAAATATAGTTACCAATGTTGTTATTACCTCCTTGGACCCCGTAGAGCCTGCCTGGTTTACGCAAAAAATTGCTGATACTGATACCATTGCGTTGAGCTCTGATGCTAATGGTGCTGTTGCTGCGTATGCAGTTTCTATGAACGAAACTACATTAACAACCATGAACCAAGTTTATTCTGTGAGCGACGATATAACACAGTTGCTGAATACCTGGCAGTCTCCTCAGGTACTATTGCCAGGCTTGATTGCAACAGCAAATAGAATTGCATGCTTTTGTATTAATTCTGCAAAGCAATGTTTTGTTGCTCTTATGGACGGGAGTGTTTATAAAGCGCCGGCAGTAGCTGGTCCCTATGTTTTGTTGGCGGGTATCAATAAAGGCAAGCCTCTTACAATTGCTTCTGGACAAGCTGATACACTATTTATGATAGATCAAGCAGATGCTTTGTGGCGCATCAGTGGGAATCCTGTCGTTGCAGTACAAGAAATTCCTCAAGCAGGACTGAAAATAATTGATGTATCGCAGGGCAGTGATGGTACAGTTGGTGCCATTGATTCAGCAGGTATTCTCTGGATTAAAAAGGCTGCAGCAACGACGTGGGCTAAATTCACACCAAGCACAGTTACGGTAGGTACAGCGGCACAGCCACTTTTATTGCAGTCAATTAATGTAGTAAACGCAACAAATATGTACGGTATTACGATGCAGCAACAGGTGGCTGTGTTTAATGGCACTGCATGGTCGCTCATGCCAAGTGAGAATAACCCACAAATGCCAGCGTATGGATTTGTTAGTGTAACGGCCGATGCTTCAGGTAATGTGGCGTTGTTTGATGCTGATGGTAATCTGTACACCAATTTTCCACAATCGGGTGTACAGCTATTGATTATGCAGCAACAAAAAGCTGCCGCCGCTGCTGTTGCTGCAAAGGCAGCCTCTGATGCTGCTGCCGCCGCTGCTGCAAAGGCCATCTCTGATGCCGCTGCCGCTGCTGCAAAATTAGATGCAGCTAAAAACACGCCACCCGGAACGACAAAAACAGTGGACATCGGTGGCGCTCCTACAAAACCAACGTTAGCGGAACGAGCCATTGCGCTTGCCTACAATAAATATGCGAAAGATTATGCGACGTGGAATACTGCTAAAACAGACTCGAACAAAGCGGTTCTTGATGTAGACATTACTTCTCTTATTGCTGCATTTAAGCCTACTGTTGTTGATGCTGCTAAGGCTGTTGCTGATGGAGCGACTACTTCTACTATGGTTAAGGCATATGATGCACGGCAAACTGGGCAAAAAAACAGACTTAATGAAGCTAAAAAGAAAGCGCCTGCTAAAGGGCCTACTAAAAAAGCTAATAAAGCTAGAGGTTTCAGAAAATAAATATAGTTATCTCACTAGGTAATTTTAAAAAAGGGCAGCAACGGCGGCCCTTTTTTCTTTGGAATTTATTGGGTATGCCGCATATTTTCATGTTCTTCATTTGTATGAACTGCAGAGTGTTTGATATGGGTGTGTTTGTAAATGCTCTGCTAGAGGACGAATGCGGATGGTGACGGGAAGGGTGGTGCATTCCTTTATTACAGCGATTTTTTAGGCGAAAGACTAAAAAACTAGAAGTACATAAGGCTATTTTTTTATACTTCAAAACAGAGAGTGGAATGTATTGGTAATTTATTAATTCAGAAGAAAGGGTTAATTATGTTGTTGTATCGTTTCAAAAACAGCTTCTGGCTGACGTTAGTTTTTGCCGTTGTGGCAGTTGGGTATGGTCAATGTGATGGTGATCACGTCTTTAAACCGACAGATTGGTTGGAGAATGAGTTGCCGATTCCTGGTTATGTAGTTCTCGAATTTACTAAAAAGGCTGAAACGAATCCCCAGTACATCCCTATTCTTTTCTCTCCGGTTAATGGAGATACTAAGCAACGGCTTTACTTACAGATTAGTAATAAGACGAATCACAAAGAGGGTCGCAACGATTTGTTTGGGACATGTTTAGCCTGGGGCGACAAGTTTTATTACTATCCAAAGAAAAACTCATATCTGTTAAATGAATCGACAGATTTTCGTGTTGAATTAAACCAATACCAGCAGACTATGACGGTGTGGTCGCGACCAACGCCAGCCGAAGGGAAACCTGCTGTACCCTACACGACTTTGCTTACCTATCCTGACTGGGATAATCCTGAGAGGGGTAGTGGTAAACTAGATAAAAGTACTGAGGTATTGAGAGCTTATCCAATGAGCAATTTTGCCGACCGTATAAATTTTGTTGCAATAGGAAGAGGGGGCGACAGGATAACCAACGTGAAGCAGAAATCAATTTTGCTTCGGCAAGAATTGCCAGGGGTTCCTTACCGTGTTGACACGGGGGGCGATATGCATTGTCCGTCTTTTTTTGATGCATGGCAACTACCGGTAGTGGATGAAGGCGTTGTTGAATGTACAGCAGACCTTAATCCATCACCTAATCAGAATCCTGATCAATCAAGCATGTGTTTCTGTTTTGTACCAGAACCTGCGAGTGGGGTTAATGCTCTCGATAATGCTCTCAGATTAGCTGTTTTTAATGACCGTGTTGAGATGGCTATTGGGAATACACCTGGTACGGTAACAAATATTCCTGGCGGAACCATGACTCCAAGGCTTGCTCCTGGTGTGAAAATTATTAACAACAAAGCTGTTGCTCCAGATACAGGCACAGTGCCTATTGATGTACGTTTTACGATTAGCAGGGCAAGAGGAACTATTCGTATTGAGACGAAAGCTCAGGGCGCAGACGCAAGTACATATGCTATTATTTTTGATTATATGGAGGGAGATCCATTACCAGGGCAAAAAGTTGCTGCTAATGTTTTTTCTTTGCTTAAGGGCAATCTGAAATATTTTAGCTTCTCTGCCTATTATGCTATGTCGCTATGGAGCAATGTTGCTATTAGCAAGGTACAAACTGCTGCTCCATCAGAAGATAAATCACAAATACAGACAGTAAAGACTGATCTGGTAGAAGATAAGAAAGCAGACAAGGCAGCTGTAATTGCAATCATGTATACAGCTTATACCTCAGCTAAGACTGTGTATCGTCAGGCTGCTGCTGGAGTAATAGCTAAGGAAAAAGCACTAAAAATAGCTAATTATGCTACGCCAGTCAACCCTGCGGCAGTAACAACAGCACAAACTGAATTAACAAACGCAAAAACTGCATCAGCAGCTGCTCAAGCGGCATTGGTTAGTGCACAGAATGATTTGATTCTTGCGACAGGTGCGACAGGTGCGACACCTAAGGCAAAGCTTGACGCTGCAATTGCGTTGGCTTCTTCTCATGATTTGATTCTTCCGACAGGTCCGACACCTCAGGCAAAGCCTGACGCTACAATTGCGCTGGATTCTCCTAGCCGTAAAACAGGTGATGTTCGCGGTGGCGAAGTAGATCCTCAGGCAGCGCAAGCAGAGAAGTATAATCTTTATATGAATGCTCTGAGGGCTTTTAATAATGCAAAAACACCAAAAGGTAAGAGTGATAAGAAAAAACGTTTAGGCGCTGCTGAAAATGCTTTAATAGGTATCACAGGGGCAACAGGCGCAACAGATGAAGCAAAGCTTGCTGATGCAATTAAGAAGGGTAGTGCTGCTAAAACTGCACAGCCTGCCAGTCTAAAACCAAGGCAGGTGCATGGGGCAAAAAATAAGCCATCAGCTACGGTCGTGAAAAAATAATACTGATGTAATGGTATTATAATAATGGAGTCTTAACCAAGAGAGGGCTGTGATAGAAATATTGCAGCCCTCTCTTGGTTAGTAGTCAGGGCTGTCATTATAGCAAGCCCCTTACTTTCAGCATTTTCATAGTCCCCCCTTGCTTAGACTTGAGGATTGTCAAAAATCCAAGCCTAAGCAAGGGGGGCTTTTTTTGCGCGTTTGAGGAGCTTTTACCTATATCTTCTTTGCAAGCAGAGGAGATTTCTAAGGAGTTAGAACCGGACATTTTTATGCAGTTACTACAGGCAAAAGAGTAAATGTCTAGAAGTGCATGAGGCTATTTTTTTATACTTCAGAATGAAGAGTGGAGCGTATTTGTAATTTATTAATTCATAAGAAAGGTTTAATTATGTTGTTACGTTGTTTCAAAAACAGCTTCTGGCTGACGTTAGTTTTTGCCGTTGTGGCGGTTGGGTATGGTCACCCCTTTAAATCGACAGATTGGTTGCCGAATGCGTTGCCGATTCCTGGTTATGTAGTTCTCGAATTTACTAAAAAGGCTGAAACGAATCCCCAATTCATTGGAATGCTTTTCTCTCCACTTAAGGACGAGAATCAAAGGCTTTACTTTCAGATTAGTAATAAAATGGATCATACAGAGGGTAAGAACGATTTGATTGGGACATGTTTAGCCTGGGGCGACAAGTTTTATTACTATCCAAAGAAAACCTCATATCTGTCAAATGAATCGACAGATTTTCGTGTTGAATTAAACCAACACCAGGAGACTATGACGGTGTGGTCGCGACCAACGCCAGTCGAAGGGAAACCTGCTGCACCGTACACGGAGTTTCTTACCTATCCTGACTGGAAGAATAATTCCGGTTCTAGAGAGGTATTCAAAGCTAAGCCAATAAGCGACCCTGCTAACCTTATAAAATTTGTTGCAATAGGAAGAGGGAACGACAGGATAACCAATGTGCAGCAGAAGGCATTTTTAGTGCAGCAAGAATTGCCAGCTGCTTCTTACCGTGTTGACACGGGGGGCGAGCTAGTTTTCCCTTCTTATTTCGAGGCATGGAAACTACCTGAACTGGATGAAGGCGTTGTTGAATGTACAGCTAATCCAAAAGTTTCTGCTGCGTCGTCGATGAGCGTTTCTGCCTGCTTTGTGCCAGACCCTGCAAGTTTGCCTGCTGGTTCCAATGCTTTGGATAATGCTCTCAGGTTAACTGTTTATGCTGACCGCGTTGATATGGTTATTGGTACCAGCCCTGGTAAGAGCGAAAGTGTTCCTAACGGAACATATACACGGGCTGCTGGTACGTTAAATTTTAATAATAATGCTGTTGCTCCAGCTACAGGCACCATGCCCATTGACGTACGTTTTTCCGTTAGCAAGGAAAGAGGAACTATTCGTATTGAGACTAAGGCTCAGGGCGCAGACGCAAGTACCTACGCTATTATTTTTGATTATATGGAGGGATATCCCTTACCAGGGCAAAAAGTTGCTGCTAATGTTTTTTCTTTGCTTAAGGGCAAGCTGAAATATTTTAGCTTCTCTGCCCTCTACGGTATGTCTTTATGGAGCAATGTTGCTATTAGCAGCGTACAAACTGCTGCTCCATCGTCATTTGAGATGGATGATGATTATAGCTCGCAAGATTTCTGCATGGTAACAAACGCTGATAAGAGCGTAACGGCATATGCTATATCTGGTGATAACTCAATGCTGTTGACCAAGAAACCATTTAACAGCACAAGCTCTTGGACTGCTCTGCCAGCAACAGGGCTAACAGGTAATATCGATATGCTTGCTGCTAATGATGATGGCGAAGTGTATGCAGCTCTTGCTGATGGTTTTGTTTACAAAGCAACAGCTCCTACGTTTGCATTTGCTAAAGTGGCCGCAATAAGCAAGGGAGAATTCATCAGTATTGCTTCAGGCAGAATGAACACTATATTAGTCATTAATAAAACAAATCTGTTGTTCCGGTCAATGGGCCTTGGTGCTGCACTTGTGCAAGATGGACCAGCTGATGTCAAGGTAAAACAAGTATCACAAGCAAAAGATGGAACCGTATACATTCTTGATATGAGCGGTAACGCGTGGGTAGGTGCGCTTGCTGCTACTAAATTTAATTGGACTCGGTTGCCAAGTACCATATCCATAGCTGCTTCACCAGCTACGACGGCTCCAGTTCTATTTCAATCGATATGCGGTATCAGTGGAATATCAGCTATGGCGGTTACTTCTCGTGATCAGCTTGCTACATATAATGGCAACCAATGGACGCTAATGCCTGTTAGCGCAACTGACGGGACAATCGCAAGTGGCTTTATGTTCGTAGCTGCAACAGTCGCAGGGAGCATTGCAGCAACCGATGTTGCCGGTGCTTTATATACAAATGTTCGAGCTGGTCAACCTGGTGCTGGCGCAGGTGCTGGATCTGGTGCTGACACAGGTGCAGGCGGAGGTGCTGGATCAGGTTCTGGTGCTGGTTCTGGTGCTGGCGCAGGTGCTGGATCAGGTTCTGGTGCTGCTTCTGGTGCTGGCGCAGGTGCTGGTGCAGGTGCTGACACAGGTGCTGGTGCTGGCGTACAACCGCCACCTACTCCTCCACAAGCTGGCTCAGAGCGAGAGCAATCAGATGCGTACATGGCTTACCTGGCCGCTACGGCTGAGACAAAAGTAGCGAAAGAAACAGACTTAAAGAAAATGACAGCGTTGAATGATCTTGAAGCTGCTAAAACAGCAGGCCAGACAGCTGCAATGGCAATTACCTATGCAGCTTACAAAACAGCAAAAGCTACGTACGATGCGGCAACAGCGGCGGACAAAGCAAATGCTCTAACAGCATTGGCTAATCCACAGAACAATTTAATGAAAGCGTGTGGTGTAACGGATCTTGCTGCTGCTATTAGAAAAGCAGATACTACCGTTCCTTCCCTCTATGCTTCGGCTCTCTCCCAGCAGCTGCAATCAGATGCTTATATGGCTTATCTGCTTGCTCCGAATGTGACGACAGAAGCAGCATTAAAGCTAGCTACAGCAATAACTGATGTTACCGCAACTGGAATTACCGCGGCTGCAGCAGCAGGCCAGAAAGCTGCAATTGTAATTACTTATGCAGCTTATAAGGCGGCAAGTGCCTCTGGAGCAGATCAAGCAGTATTGGCTACTGCGCAGCAGAATTTGATACGTGCAACAGGTGAGGCAAATATTGAAGCTGCGATTAACAAAGCAAATCCTGCTGGTGCACCACAAGCTGGCACACAGGGACAGCAATCAGATGCGTACATGGCTTACCTAGGCGCTACGGCTGAGACAAAAGCAGCGAAAGAAGAAGGCTTAAGGAAAGTGACAGCGTTGACTGATCTTGAGGCTGCTAAAACAGCTTGCCAGAAAGCTGCAATGGCAATTACCTATGCAGCCTACACGGCGGCAAGTGTCTCTGGAACAGCTCCAACAGGATTGGCTGTTGCGCAGCAGAATTTGATGCGTGCAACAGGTGCGACAGGTGCAACAGAAGCAGCAAAACTTATTGATGCTATTAAAAAAGCAGCTCCTAGTGGTGTACCTACTGTTGCAGCCTCACAGCAATTGCAATCAGATGCGTACATGGCTTATCTGCTTGCTCAGAATGTGACGACAGAAGTAGCATTAATGCTAGTTACAGCAAGGCCTGATCTTACAGCTGCTAAGAATGCAGGCAAGCAAGCTGCAACTCGAATTATGTATACAGCTTACACATCGGCAAATACTGCAGCTACTGTGGCTACTGCTAGACTAGCAACGGCAACAACTGCATCAACTGCTGCAAATGCAGCATCATCAACTGCTACTCAAGACCAAAAGACTGCAGCAACAACTGAATTAACAAACGCAACAACAGCATCAACAACTGCTCAGGCAACATTGGTTACTGCACAGAACAATTTGATTCTTGCAACAGGTGTGACAGCAACTCTGCCAGCAGGTGCGACAGATCAGGTAAAGCTTGACGCTGCAATTGTGTTAGCTTCTCCTGGCGATAAAGCAGGTGGTGCTGGCCAAGTAGCTTCTCTGGTCGCGCAATCAGAAGCGTACATGGCTTATCTGCGTGCTTCGAATACTACAACAGAGGGAGCGTTAAAGACAGCGACAGCAAAGTCTGATCTTACAGCTGCTAAGAATGCAGGCAGGTTGGCTGCAGTTGAAATCATGAATAAAGCGTACACCTTAGCTAAGACTGCAGTTAGCGCGGCTACTGCTAGACTAGCAAGCGCAACAACTGCATCAACTGCTGCAAATGCAGCATCATCAAATGCTAATCAAGAGAAAAAGACGGCGACAATAACTGAATTAAAAAACGCAAAAACTGCATTAGGAACTGCTCAGAGAGCATTGGTTGCTGCACAGGATAATTTGATTCTTGCGACAGGTGCGACAGGTGCGACACCTGAGGCAAAGCTTGCTGATGCAATTGCGTTAGCTTCTTCTAGCAACAAAACAGTTGGCGGTGGCCAAGTAGCTTCTCCGGCAGCGCAAGCAAAGAAGTATCAGCTTTATTTGGATGCTTTGAGCGTTTTTAATAATCCAAAAAACACAACAGCTATGCCGGATAAGCAAAGACGTTTAGACGAGGCTAAAAATGCTTTAATAGCTATGACAGGTGCAACAGGTGCGACACCTGAGGTAAAGCTTGCTGATGCAATTAAGAAGGGTAGTGCTGCTAAAACTGCAGAGGGTGCCCGTCCAAAAACAAGGCCGGCGCGGGGCAAAAAATAAGCCATGAGCTGCAGTCGTGAAAAATAATACTGATGTAATGGTATTATAATAATGGAGTCTTAACAAAGAGAGGGCTGTGATAGAAATATTGCAGCCCTCTCTGCTTAGTAGCCAGGGCTGTCGTTAGAGCAAACCCTTGCATCCTATTGTCCGCTATCAGTAGACTTGTTCTATACTCAGAAAGGAGTTTAGATGGATCTAACGTCGCTATTGGCGCAGGTTGCAGCGCATCCAACCGCACCACTCTACCTGCTCGCGGTTGCTTTTTTGGCGGGTGTTCTGGTGAGTTTTACGCCGTGTATTTACCCCATGATACCCATCACCGCTGGCATTCTACAATCGCAAGCGAGTAAATCGCTTTTTTATAATTTTCTTAGCTCATTGTCCTATGTAATTGGCATCGCTACCGTCTATGCCCTGTTGGGCTACTTGTCAGCAAAAACATCGGTTATGTTTGGCTCATGGCTTGGCGCTCCGTGGTTTTTAGTAATCATGATTAGCTTTTTCCTTTACTTGGCATTTTCGATGTTTGGTTTTTATGAGCTGTACATCCCACGTTTTTTACTCCGGCAAAGCAATGCAAGCGGGCAGGGGTCGCTGCTGCATATGTTCACCCTTGGTATATTTTCTGGTACTGTTGCATCTCCGTGCTTAACACCAGCATTAGCAATGCTCTTGGGAATTGTTGCAAAGCAGGGCAGCCCATTAGTTGGTCTAATGACACTGTTTTCGTTTGCTCTTGGTATGGGTGTTTTACTTATTATTGTTGGAACATTCTCGAGCACATTAACCATGTTGCCACAAGCAGGTTCTTGGATGGAAGAGGTCAAAAAACTGTTTGGTTTTTTAATGGTGTCTGTGTGCGTTTATTTTCTGCATACATTTTTGCCATCCATGGTTACATTTTTTTGCTATGCGCTCATTGCCAGCAGCGCAAGCTATGTATTCTTTAAAGGTGGCTCTAAAGAGCCATTCGCTCGGTTTATTGCTATGGTATCGCTGCTAGTTACCATTGGCTGTGCTGCGTATGCAATTAGTTTGTGCTGCTAAGTGAAACGCGGGTAGGTCAGTATTCTCACATCTGTTAGCTGTAGCAGTGACTGACGCAATAGGCCAAGCTGTAAGCATTCTTGGCAGAGTTATAGGGCCGTGGTAAGATAGGCTAGCCTACCCAAAAAGCCTAAATTTCCCAAGGAGTGCCCCATGCTCGAAAACCGATTACAAGATTTGCCTATTGGTATTCAAACGTTTGAAGAGTTGCGGAACAATAATTTTTTGTATGTTGATAAGACAAAAGAGGTCTATGAGCTAGCACGTATTAAAACACCTTATTTTTTATCCCGACCTCGACGCTTTGGCAAATCAATGCTTTGCAGTACTTTTAAAGCTCTCTTTGAAGGAAAAAAAGAGTTGTTTGAAGGCACCTGGATTGCAACCAGCGATTGGCAATGGCAAACGCATCCGGTAATTCATTTAGATTTAAGCAAGATGACCTACGAAACACCAGAAGAGCTTAAAGAAGCTTTAGCAAGTAGGCTTGCTGAAATTGGTAAAATGTACAACCTCACTCTAGATCAAAAACTTCCCGGTGCAATGCTTACTACGCTTATTGAGCAACTTGCCGCACAAGGGCCTAAGCCTGTCTGTTTAATCGATGAATATGATTATCCGATAATTACCAATTTAAATGACCCCACACGTCTCGACGCTTATCGAGAAGTAATGCAAAATTTTTATAAGCCTTTAAAACCATGCGGAGAATTCCTCCGTTTTTTGTTTATTACTGGCGTAAGCCAATTTGCAAAAGTGTCGATTTTTTCCGCATTGAACCATTTACGCATCCTCTCTGATTTAGCAAGCTCAGCAACTATTTGCGGCTATACCCAGGCAGAGCTCGAACAATCATTCGCTCCTTGGATCACACGTGCTGCAAACCATAATAATTTTCAAAAACATGATTTATTGGCGAAAATAAAAAAATGGTACAATGGCTACTGCTTTGCTGATCCTCAAAAAGCACCGCATCGTGTGTACAACCCATTCTCAATTGTTAATTTTTTCGGGGATGAAAATGCTGAATTTAAAGACTACTGGTTTGCTAGCGGCACCCCAACCTTTGTGATGCAATATTTTGACAATAAATCTTTTCTTGTGAGCAACTTTGAACATGTTAAAACTGATAGCTCGACAATAAGTTCGCTCGTTCCTGAACATTTGGAAATTGTTACTTTGCTGTATCAAGCCGGTTATTTAACTATTAAATCAGGAACCAGTACGGCAAGTGGCGTTAAGTATGTTTTGGGGTTCCCGAATTTTGAGGTAAAAAACGCGTGTGGGTTGCAATTGCTTAAGCTGATAGCTAAAAAAAATATTACTGCTTTGAGCGACGCGGCTGATGAGCTGCATACACTATTCGTGCATGATACAGTTACTGATCAAAGCCTCATGAAGGTGTTTAAGAAAATTTGTGCTAATATTCCAATTGACATGAAACTCAGCAGCGAAGAGAATTTTCAATTTTTATTTTGGGCTGTGTTACAAATTACGGGTCTTGATGCAAAAGTCGAAAATCCCTCGGCAAAAGGCTACATGGACATAATGGTTCCAACAAGCAAGCGCATATTTGTGATTGAGCTAAAAATAGTAGGCAGCGCCGAAAGTGCTTTAGATCAAATTGATGAGCGTCGCTATGATGAAAAATTTCTCATTGATGGCTTACCAGTAACCAGAATTGGTGCTGTATTTAGCGAGAAAGAGAGAACAATGACAAAATGCAAAGTGTTAGAAAATACGCCCGTTTAAAAAAAATATATTTTGGGCGATGGCTGGATGAGTTTTGTCTTCGATTTTATCTAAAAGTTGATACAATGGTCCTTACTCTAAGCGTAAAGGACCATAATGCAGCTATTTAAAAGAACCGTATTGTGCGGACAAGTAACAAAAGAATTTCTAGGTAAAACAGTAACTCTCAATGGTTGGGTGCATCGTCGCCGTGACCATGGGGGCGTTATTTTCGTCGACCTGCGCGACCGTTCCGGCCTCGTACAGTTAGTGTTTAATCCAGCTGTTTGTAAAGATACTGCTGATGCAGCTCATGCATTGCGCTCTGAATTTGTTGTTGCTGTGCAGGGTGCGGTTGTCGCTCGCGGCCCAGAAGCAGTGAATGAAAAATTGCCCACGGGGCATATTGAAGTGCACGTTACATCGCTGAAAATATTGAATAAGTCGGCAGCCTTGCCTTTTCAGATTGAAGATGAAGGTACGATTTCTGAAGAGCTGCGGCTTAAGTATCGTTATTTAGACTTGCGTCGTCAGTCAATGCAAAATAGTTTGAGAGTGCGACATGAAGTATTGTTTGCGATGCGCAGTTACTTCAATACGCAAGGCTTTTATGAAATTGAAACACCAATTCTTTCTAAGAGTACACCAGGTGGAGCGCGTAACTTTTTGGTGCCATCGCGTTCACAGCCAGGCACATTTTACGGCTTAGTTGAGTCGCCACAAATTTATAAGCAGCTTTTGATGGCAGGCGGGATGGATCGCTATTTTCAAATTGCCCGCTGTTTCCGCGATGAAGCGCTACGCGCTAGCCGTCAGCCAGAATTTACTCAGCTTGATATCGAGATGGCCTTTATTGATGAAGAAGCAATTCAGACTGTTTGCGAAGGGCTCTTTAAAATACTCTGGAAGCAATTTTTACATATAGACTTGCAGTTGCCACTCAAGCGGTACACCTTTGATGATGTTTTTAAACGATATGGAAGCGATAAGCCAGATATGCGTTTTGGTTTAGAGCTGCAAGACGTTACGTCAGTGTTTGCAAAGCTAGAGCTAAGCTTTGTTAAAGCGGCAATACATGCTGGTGGCCAAGCAGGCTGTATCGTGGTTAAAGATCATTCATTCTCTCGAACAGACATGGACCGCTGGAGCGACCGCGTTACCAAAGAGCTAGGTGCAAAAGGGCTTTTGTGGTTTAAGTGGCGTGAAGATGGTACTCCTGATTCCCCCATCACCAAATTTTTGCCATCAGATTTTTTAGCTCAGCTACAAGACGTTATTCCTGGGCTCACCAAGAATGATGCCATGTTTGTAGTTATTGGCGAGTACGATGACGCGTGGACAGTGCTTGGGCAGTTGCGGCTTGCGCTTGGCAAAGAGCTGCATCTGATTGATGCAAGTTCTTTTGAGCTCTTCTGGGTTACTGATTTTCCGATGTTTGAACACGACAAAGAGAGCAAAAAGTGGGTTGCTCGGCATCACCAATTTACCTCTCCGCAAGATGGCTGGGAAACGCAAGAGCTCAAAGATATTAAGGCTCGTGCGTATGACTTGGTTTGTAATGGTGAAGAGCTGGGTGGTGGTTCGATTCGTATTCACTCTGCAGAAGCACAAAGCAAAATATTTGATCTGCTTGGCATGACACGTGAGAAAGCTGAAGAGAAATTTAAGTTCTTGCTTGATGCTCAGAATTTTGGCTATCCGCCAGAAGGTGGTGTTGCGTTTGGGGTGGATCGTTTAATTATGTTGCTGACGGGAACTGATGCTATTCGTGACGTGATTGCATTTCCAAAAACACAGAATGGTAGCTGTCTCATGATGAGTTCCCCATCAACTGTTGAAGATGCACAGCTTCGTGAGTTACACATCAAGAGCACGTATAGTGACCCAAAAATGATGGCGCATAAAAAAATAGAAAACAGTTAGTTTTTATAAAAATACAGGTATGTACAATGGCTATTTTAGTGAACACTGAAAATTTTGATCAAGAAGTAAAAAATTCAACACTTCCTGTAGTGATCGATATGTATGCAACGTGGTGTGGTCCTTGCAAAATGATGGCGCCTCTTTTTGATCAGTTGGCAAAAGATCTTGGCGATAAGTATAAGTTCGTTAAAATTAATATTGATGAAGAGCGTGACATCGCTGTTAAGTACAACGTTTCATCAATCCCTACCTTCTTGTTTCTCAAAGATGGACAGCTTGTTGCAAAAGAGACTGGCTACATGAATAAAGATGCGCTTACCAATAAGATTACCGCGCATCTAGGCTCATAATTGATGAAAAATCACATTCAAGTTATTGCCCGTGCCGTCATTATTGACAACGGTCATGTTCTTTTGACGTGTGGCACTGATGGTGTCAACACCTACACCTATCTTCCTGGTGGTCACGTTGAGCTTGGCGAAACAACCCAGACAGCACTCTTGCGTGAACTGTACGAAGAAATTGGCATCACAGAAGCTGAGGTAACGGGTTATCTTGGTGTTCATGAGTGCCGGTGGCACAATCGTAAAGGGCTTTTGCAGCACGAGATTAATTTTGTGTTTACTGTGCAAGTCCCTGGGTTCTCATATCTGCAGACCCCTGTTTCACAGGAAGCATATATTTCTTTTATGTGGGCACCATTAGATCAGCTTGCAAGCGTTAATCTCATGCCGGTCATGATGCGCAACCAGCTGCACTATATGCTAGCAAACCCTCAAGAAGACCCATTAATTGATTAAATAAAAAGAGCGCCTGAGTTTTTTAAACTCAGGCGCTCTTTTTATTTAACGTAAAATCATATTATTCAAGATCATTAAATGGATCGATTGCTGCAAGTAATATTTCTACATTGTCTGATGTGAGTGCATAGTCAACGGCTGTCCATCCTCTGGTACGGCAGCGACAACTCGTACAATTTTTTTTGCCTGTAAATGGATTACCGCAAGTAATACTAGCTCTTGAGTCTGCACCGTGGGCAAGCAGAAATTTTACTGCTTCAGTCCGCTGTGCTTCAGCTGCGCACATTAAGGCTGTTTTCCCCTGTTCATTTATAATGTTTATATTGGCTCCACGATCTAGTAGCAGTTCTAGCAGGGCAATGTCGCCGCGCGCAGCAGCTTGGTGCAATGCAAATTTCTTCATTGGAAGTGTTGCATTAGGGTTTATTTGTGATTTTGTTAATAAGAGCGCTACCGTTGCGATATCTCCATTGTCAACCGCTTTTAAAAAAGCGGTCTTGGCTGCATTGTCATTGTCAGGCGTGATCTTTGGGAAGCATTGCAAGCTATGCTTTGTTCTTAATATCCCGGGTAAAGATCTTGCAGTGAAGGGTTGTGCCAGTGATGTTGTTGCTAATCGTGCGATTATTCTGGTAGAAGGTTTTACTATTGTTGGTATGAGGAGAGCAAGAAAAAAGACCCAGCTGGTAACTCTAATATTTTTCATTAAATGTCGCTTTCATATTTTTGATAATAGTGTGCTTTGAAGATAGGATAGAAGGTCAGAGATACTCATTTTCTGCGGTGATCTGTTCCGCTTGCTGCAGCTTCTATTTGTTCTTGCAATATCCATTGAATCTCTTTGTGACCACAAGCCGTTGCACGTGACAGCGGTGTATCACCTTCAAAGTTTGGAACCATCAAGTCACGGAGAGGCATTATTGTAGATCCAGTAGCCAGCAACATGGTAACGATTCTAGGTCTATTGTTCATGACAGCATGCATGAGTGCAGTGTTGCCCTTATTGTCCTGAGCATTTATGTCAGCACCTGTGAGTTTGATAGCAGTTGCAAGATTCATGCCCATTTCTGTTTGTTCGTATAAATTCCGGCCATAAAGTTGCAGAAGTGCGCTAACTACATGAATGTGCTCTTGGCTAGCAGCGAGCATTAAAGCAGTGCGTTCAGAAGGAAAATCTTTTGTGTCTAGCGGCGCTTTTGCAAGAGCTTGCATTACTTCCTCTAGATTACCGTTGTGTGCTGCTTTGAGTAGCGTGAGCTCAGGGGTTTTTGTTGCTCCTACAGTGAGTTGTTCCCTTTGTAAAGGGGTAAAGTTGCTAGGGCTTCTGACTTGATTAGGCGCTTGCTGAGGGGCACGGCGATCTGCTGCTCGCGGCGCATCAACAGAGAAGCGTAAATCCGAAAATCCATGCGAAGCTGAAACGGCCGATGGTCTTGTAGCGCGTGGCTTGTGGATCCCTTGAGGCTGTTCTTCGAGGCTAAGGGCAATTGCTGCTATCTCTGCGTCGTCATCTGTTTGCTCTGTGCGATTGGTCTCAAATTGTAATCCTGCAGTAAGTATTTCTAATCTAGGCATTTCTGCGTCGTCATCTGTTTGCTTTGTCCTCTTGGTCTTCACTTTTAATACTGCAGTAAGTCTTTTTAATCTAGACATTTCTGCTGCTATTGCTTGTTTTGAAAAGCTCTTTGCTGCCTCGAGGTCGCCGAAACATGTAGTGTCTAGCGCTGGTGGTTTGCATACTAGTGGTTTTCGTGGCGTGTACGGTAACCCTAGACTTTCAGCAAGAGCTGCGTTGATTTGTTCTTCTTCCGATAATCCTGAAAAATCAACATGATCTGCATGCACTGGAGCCGCACAACCACTCCCAGTAGAGCAGCTAGGAGCATCTGAGGAGCCTGCTTTTGATCTTTGCCCTGCTGGCTTCAGAGGCAGTTGAGATAAAAAGACAAAAAAGAACAGTATGATATTTTTATAATTCATGAAGTGATCCAAAAAATAGTGTTCTGGGGTTGGTGTTGTAATGTTTATACACGAGCTCTTAGGCGGCAATGGTATCATATTTTATAGCTAAGGTTTATACATTCTTCTTTCTGAGGAAATATGCATGAACAAAATATTATGAGTTGAACCAAGAGAAAATAGTAAATGGAAAAAACTTCATTCTCCAGTTTATATCTTCTTCGCTGTCGTGTGATGTGTCTTCATAAGAAGCAGCAATGCAATCTTCTGCAATTTTTAGTGCTTGTCGTCTTGGTCGAGGTTCGTGCATCAGCGCAACAAGAATTATCCCTACAATCGTATCATGACTGTTATAACGAGCAAGGCTTAAAGCAGTTTGGCCGCGTTCATTCTGCGTTTTTAGGTGTGCCCCCGCCCTGATAAGTATTTCAGCACAGATCACATGTCCCGTGATGGCTGCTGTCATAAGAGGGGTGTATCCATAGCTTGTCATAATTTCAATGTCTGCCCCTGCTTTGATAAGAGCTGTGAGTACTTCTGGGTGATTATTGATTACAGCAAGTATTAATGCGGTATGGCCAAAGTGATCTTGCTCATTGATGGTGAGGCTTTGTGGCTCTGCACGGAGTAGCTCTTCGATAGCTTTCAGGGATCCATGAGCAGCTGCGTATCCCAGGGCTGTTTGTCCATAGCGCTCGATGTGATGACGACGAAAGGGCCCGGTGGCCGCTTCTTCTCGTGGGCGTTGTGCAGAAGCGAACAACTGAGACGACAAAAAAATAGTTAGTAGGGTGAGTATCAGCTTCATAGGCGTTTATGCTCAATAATTGTGACAGAAAAATGGCATGATTAGCTCCAATAATTAAGCTGATTCCTGGCGTTTTTTTTTATAGTACAACAGAGGCTTACGTAAATTCATTAAAAATTATGAATTGAGCCTCGTTTTTGCTTTTCTCTGCCCTTTCCCGGATCCTCTGGCTATGCTGACCAGCAGATGCAATGCGAGACCGATAGTGCTATGTATCGACTAGCTCAT
>CAMDFF010000008.1 GCA_945897315.1 candidate division TM6 bacterium UASB124 | reverse complement strand
ATCTTTTTTTTACGGTGCGTGCGCCGATTTTTGTATTTTAGCTGCGCACTATCTGGTAAATAACCTACCTTGGTTTTGTTTCTCCGTAATTCTCTACTGATAGAGCTCTTATCTCTGCCAATATCTAGGGCAATCGCCGTAGGACCCATTTTATCTTGTTGTAATTGATAAATTCGTTCTCGCTCTTCCTGCGTGAAATGCGTATAATTTTCCATGCAACACCTTTTTTTGTTTGGTTACAAATCCCAGTATACCTGGGGAGGTGTTGCACTTCATTCTAGAATTTAAGTTCCTTGCCAGACACCCTGCTGCACCCTTAGCAGCTGCAGCGCCTATCGATATTGTGCCTGCTCATATTCCACCTGTAGCTGCAGATCCTGACTGCCCTAGCTGCAAGGAAGAACTCCTCCCTGCAGATGATATTATAGCGTTACAGCATCACGGATCAGCTATTCAGCACAGATCACACCGCGCATGTTCCATGGCTTGGTTTCGCACTCAACAAGCTAGCGGACTGAACCACAATAACTGTCTAAACTGCAATGCACCATTAACAGAGGCCCAACGCATAGAGCTTGGACTTACAGGACCAGGAGACGTCTCAGATATAGAAACGAGTGATTTTGTCCGCGCATCGAACATGCGAGATCTGGATCGCTCACGCGAATTGTTAGTACTCAATAAAAATCTTGCAAATATAAGGCTCAACTGGTTAATGTTTTCACGAACTATTTTAATGAAAGCAGTAATGGACAATAACCATCCGTTAGCAGCCCTACTCATACGTTACGATGCTAATGTCAATGCAGAAGTTGAAAATAGCTGGACAGCATTACATTACGCTTGTAAGTATTATCGTAATCATGCAATGTTTGAAATACTTATCAACGCTGGTGCAAACCCAAATATAATCGAAACATGGAGCAACCAAACTCCCTTAGAAATGATCTGCAAAAAAGATAATCACGTATACGCACTAGACATAGCACGATTACTGCTGAATATACGAGGCATCAACGTACATTTATTCGGTACTGATACACCTCTACAGGCAGCTTGCAAAGCTCAAAATCTAGCACTTGTTCAACTATTATTAGCGTCGGGAGCAAACCCTCTTCTAGCAAATGGTCAAGGAAAAACAGCTTGGCGCACTGCTCAAAAAATTGGTAATAAAGAAATAATCAATGCTTTCGTAGAAGCAACATCAACGCCACTTCATCGTGCTTGTAAGGATGGCAATCTTACTGAGGTAACAGATCTGCTTGCTGGAAGCGCTAATGTTAATGCCACAACCATAGAGGGCACAACACCTATGTGGTACGCATGCCGATATGGCAGAAGTGAGATTGCAACACTACTCATGACACATGGAGCACAACGTAGCTTAAAAGAATATGCTATGTTATTAGCTATAAAGCACGGATCACGAGCTGTTGCTAGTATTCGGGCAACTGCTGCTGCAGCGACGGGTTTACACAACTACAGACAATAAATAACGCAATCTCTGAATTGATACCTAATGGCCCTTGAGAAATCGAGGGCCATTTTTATTGCCCCCTTCCCTAGACCCCCTGGGAACGACTTACTACAGACCAAATACAAGCATACACATGCTATACACCCTGCCAATCAGTGAATCCAACGATAGAAAAACCAATAATAAATTAGCTAATTGTTTATATTATTGTGTTTTTACCGTTTTTTTAACCCCGTTTGAATTATTTTAATAGAGTGATAAGCTTAGACTATGAATACAAAACCTTATTTCTCAGACAAGAAAACACGAACTGACCATTTTTTGGAGCTTACACTATGAAAAATATTTTAAGAACGGCGCTGCTTGCATTAGCAATTTTTGCACCCGTCACAGGGTTTACAGCTGGCATGCCAGACGCGCTGCCACCAGCTGCCATAGAACCAGTAGAAGAAATATGTGCCATTTGCCGAGACATTATGTCTCCAGCCGAAGATAGGCAGCTAACTGTACTGCGAACGAGCACCAATCCTGCCGGCTGCCACACATTTCATAACGGCTGCATTACCCCCTGGCTAGCTGCCAATAACACATGTCCAACATGCAGAGGCGTTGTCATAGCACAGCAACCTACTTTTTTCGGGCGTTTTGATCAAGCATTAGATAACGCTTTTCATGATACAGATGGATCTGTTACACGCTTATTGCTACATGGTAGCATCCCCTTTTTATCAGGGATCATCGCACTCTATATGAGCGCAGCATACCCGACTAATGCAAGAGCCATTCGCTTGGCTGGTCTTGGCATTGGTGGATGCTTAACCGCACTACAATATTACTATTTCAACCGCCGGTAAAAAAGCAATTAGGCCATTTCAAGCGTTGGCGTAATAAAAATAAGCAGCTGTCTCTCTTCAATTTTCTTATGCTTCCAGCTAAATAAAAGGCCAAGACCAGGAATATCTTGCAAAAATGGCACACCATTTTTTTCATGAAATTCTTCATTAATGATCAAGCCACCAATCATCGTTGTTTCGCCACTGCGCAATAAAACACGATTTTGCGAACGTGACGTTCCAATAGCATAATTAAATTTTTGCTCCGCATTTCCAGTGCTAATTTGCTGGTTCCCCGCCAAATAATCAATTTTTGAATTTTCAACAAAAATATCGAGAAATATCTCTTTATGATTTGAAGAAACAGCAGGCGTAACCTTCAGCTTGGTCCCAATATCTTTGTACCGCACTGTCGTCACATTGGTACTATTGCCTGCAATATTTTCATCCAGTCGCACCGAAAGTGGAAGCTCTCTCCCCACCAGAATCTCTGCTGTCTCTTCATTGTGCACGAGAAGCGATGGCTTCAGAATAGTTTTTATCTCTGTCCGCTGCTCAGCTGCATCAAGCTCAAGCGTCAGCCGCTTGGTATTCATATCCTTACTACCAAAGACAAACGGTAGCTTAATCAGCTTTGATGCCGTATCTGGAATTAAATTAAATGCCCACCCCACAATATTGCTAAATGCTGAATATTCAGTCGCCCCATTATTATCCGATATCTGCGTTGGGCCAACCCCAACAAAATCAACCTTTTTTACACTTGCCCGACGGTTGTAAACCCCAGACCAGTTAAAGCCAAGCGACTCTTCAAAATTTTTGTCTGCGCTGACAACGCGCACGTCAATCCGCACCTCAGGCGCTTTAACATCAAGCTCACACAGATATTTCGTAAACTCTTCTGCATAGGCCTTACGTGTTTTAAAAAAAACTTTATTATTGGCCTCATCCATTACCATATAAAAAAACTGCTTTTCAGGGCTTGCCTGCACAAGACCCTGCCATAATTTTTCTATGCGCTGCTTGAGAGCTGCTGTCCACTGCACCTGCGTTAAAACATGAATACCGGCTACCACATCCTGCGCTCGCTCACGAGCAACCAAACCACCAAAATGCTCTTTGGCTGCATCATATTTCATCACGCGCCATACCCCTAAATCTTTCATTAGAGCAAGCCGCGGTTGATTACTGGCCAGCACACTCTGCAGCGCTGCCGCTAATGGCAGTTGATGCACAGAAAAATCTGCTACTTCACCGTGCACGTCGCTATCAACCACAAAGGGAATATTGGTTAGTCGACCAACCAATTTCATAACGTCTTTGATCTGCATTTTTTTAACCTGCAGAGAAATTTTTGCTTCCTGGAGCTCAGCACATTCATACTGCTTTTTAACCAGATCAAATATTTCTTGATCAATGGCAGCCTGTTGCGCTAAGACCTGCAACATCAGTCCTTGAGACTGGACTTTTTTACCCGTATGTTTTACTTTTTTACCACTTTTACTGCTATCCACAATAATTTTACGGATAGATTCAAGCTGCTCTCCACGCTCGCTTGCACGCTCACGTTGAATCAGATCAGACGCCATGGGCGGTAAATACTCAACATCAAAATCTTTTTCCACTTTGCCTTGTACCTGTACGGCCTTACCAAAAACAATCCCAGGCAGGAGTGCCACAAAAACTAATAACCCAATCGTATGTGCAACACCAGACAGCTTCATCATTCTCCCTTTAGACGCGATCATTAACACGCAGCACGCGTTTTTCGCGCCCCTTGGTTAATTCAATGCTGTCTTGATTAATTTTCACAACGGTAAAACCCCTAAAAACATCACCTACCGTTAGGACTTCATGGTCATCTTTGCAACCCAAAGCCACCGCTCGATTACCATTTACATCAAGTATCGCCTCCAGAACAATCTCTTCTCGTGGCGACTCACCACGTCGCGCTGGCACTGCACGCTTTAGCTTGTTACCGCGTGGTGGCTGCGCAAATGGATCAGGCAATAACGCAACGTTGGCGGTACAAAAAATAATACCGGAGTAAAGATAAAAAAAAACAGATAAGCAATACACAATAAGACTATTCATCATGCCTCTTTCACGCTAACAATCTGTACGGTTGCATCCAGCGCCACCAAGCTGCCTCGAGCTTTTACAATCCGTACTGCTCGCATCGTAATCGGATAGTGTGGTTGCTCAAAGGCCTGCAACAATGAGAGTATTTTGAAAAATGAACCTTTTGCTTTAACAGCTACAATATGCTTTTCGTGCAGCCCCTCTTGCTTGCCTGCAAGGGGCACAATGCCACGGCATGAAACCTTATGGTCTCGCATAACCAGAAGAAGATCATTCAGTGTATCTTGCAGCGTAGCAATATCTGAGGTAAACGCCTGTTTTTGAGAAACAAGCCGAGCATGATCTTCAGTTAGCTTTTTCTTTTGGTCTACAATCTGCTCAAACGCAGCAACTTGTATTTCAAGCGCAGCCAGCTGGCGCTCAATGCTGTGCACCTGCCGCTGTATCGGCAAGACGGTATAAAAACTAAGAATAGACACCCCAATCAGGCTCATCAATAACGCAGCCCCGTAACAATAGCGTGGAGCTATGCTGCTCAGACAACGAGTAGCGGAATACTGATGAAGCCAAAATGACATAGAAAGCCTTTAGAAAAAAATATAGATCCCCATAACATTCGCCCAGGGTAGACACAATGCTCCGCAGGAGTAAACAACTTATGCTAATTCTTCACAGAAGACCCCGTTGGCATTGTGATAAAAAGTGTATCTTTTTACACATTTTAGCCATATTTTAATCCTGTTTGGATTTATTAACATAATTAATGTATTTTCAAGAGCAAGCAGAGAAAGTCTCTCTATTTGCCATCTGACAACAAAATTATTTATTCGAGGTTATTTTTATGAAGAAAATTTTGAAACTAGTTTTATTAAGCGTAGTGCTCAGCGCCATTCCCACGAGCACCGCTCGAGCAGCATCATTTTCTATGGTGCCTGAGGCACTCAGAAACACTCATGGCCCTATCAATAGTTACCTCCCGCTGGATGATTTAAAACGCCTAGCCTGCACAAGTCGTGAGCATAAAGATGTTGCCTATGAGTCAGTTGCTAAGGCGATTGTTATTCCCGATGGAGTGGTACTTCCTCCGGCAACCATGCACACTTTAGTGAAATATATTATGAATGCACCTCACGGTGATTACCTGGCAGCTGCGCTAACAAATGCTAGCCCAGTTATTGTTACTGCCCGCTTAACGCTCATGCTCGCTTGTCAGTATGGACGCTACGAAATCGCCCAGCTACTTATTGCTCGCGGGGCAAATGTTAACGCCCCTGACAATTGGGAAGACACTACCCCTCTCATAATGGCATGTCGCCATGGATACCTTCCCATAGTCGAGCTTCTTATTAACCATGGAGCAGATATTAACGCTGCCAATAATAATGGCACTACCCCTCTCATGATGGCCTGCCTGTATAATGATGTTCCAGTAGCAAGGTTTCTTCTCGAACATGGTGCGCATATTGAGGCAATCAACAATAATGACTGTACTCCGCTTATTCTTGCCTGCTGGAGAAACCATTTTGAAATAGTACGGCTACTGCTTGATCACAATCATGATATAAACCTGGAAGCTATTGATATTGACAACACAACAGCTCTCATGTACGCCTGCCGACACAATAACCTTGCAGTAGCAGAGCTGCTTCTTAATCGTGGAGCACAAGCTACTGTTGCCGAAACGCTACAAGTCTACACATGGCGCTTTTTACCAAGCAAAAGAAGAATCGCAGCTGGAATGCGCACTGTTGCTGCTACCGCTGGAATAGGCGCTGTTTTAGGGGCGGCTGGCTTTGCGTATTTCTTTTCCCCAAAATAAATACCCGTTCATAATGTGTTGGGGCTCTCTGTAAAAAGGGAGCCCCTTTTAGTTTTTATCCCAGCACGTCATGCCAAGAACAAACCATCTCTCTGCAGACCTAAAAGACCCTTTCAATGAATCTTTTCAGCTATCATGTTAAAAACTGTGATTACTTTAGAAGTGCTACATGCCCCAGACGTGAATAGTTTTATTCCCCACAACTTCATCGTGCTGAAAAATCTTCTCTTCCCAGCTTATTTCTGCTCTTTGATCAAAAATAACAAGATGCCCTTCAGTAGCACTCATAACATCCATGTACTCAGCCGTCTGCTCAAGCCCCTGCGATAATGTGCTACTACTACGACGTATTTTGATTTCAATCAATATTCGTTGGTTGCCAAACTGAATGGTTAAATCCACTCGTCCACTTCCTAGCGCATACTCACGAAGAACAGTACCACCACCATTGACGACACGCTGCACATAGGCCATTAAAAGTAAGTGTGGCCCGGATTCTTTGTACTCAAACTGCTCGCGCCACATACCACTATTTTCGCGATAAAATGCAGTCCAATCATGTAATAACTTTGCCATATTCAATGACCGATCAGGATTGAGATATGATGCTGGCTTGAGAATTATATTCTCTTGTTGTAGATAAATTAATGCCCGAATAATAACTTCTTGGTATATTGGGTTGGTAACAGCTATTCCTTTTTGTGTTACCAATCCTAAATCACGTACATATTGCAAATCATCATCATTCATATTCATTGGGGTATGACCACCGGCAATTACCGGATCAATAATTCTACGTACGCGGTCTTCTTTTAGCTTAGCAAGCAGTTGATCAATATGCGTATCTCGTCGAAGCACAAGAGTCTCTCGAGCTCGCTGCATCACTTCCAGCGTAATTGGTTGACTACGATCAAGCACATCGCGAAAGCATGCTTGGTAGGCCAGGGCATTCACCAGCCACGGTTGACCCTGCGTTTGCTCAAACGCGTACCCAATTGCTTCATCTGTAAATTGTTGGCCTGTGGCAACTGTATGCTGCACGTACAACGCACGCACTTCTTCAGATGAGAAATTATCGATAGTTAAGCTTTCAGCTTTGATATTGAACGCGCTCCCACCGGTGACAATCTCATTTTCAATCTTTGAATGAATGCGATAATCACGCACATCACGCAGTCCAATTAAGCATACTGTTTGAGGAAAATGCTTAGGCCGCTTTTCATATCCTGCACGAAGTTGCCTAAGTACTGAAATAAGCGTATCGCCAACCAATGAATCAATTTCGTCTATAAAAAGAATCACAGGCTTTGAGGTCTTAGTAGACCAATGCTGAAGTAATTCTGACAATGAATCACCTGGTACCGTACGACGAAATTCATCACTATTGATAAAAGCATAGAGATGATGTGCCGTGCCAAAAAATGACTGAATCGCACGCTTAATATTGTTTATAATAATGGGCAAGGCCGCAGCAACATCATCACGCATGGCTTGAGCAGGCTCAACATTCACATATAAAGCTTCGTATGCACCTGTTGCATTAAGCTGGTCAACCAGCCAACGCATAGCTGTCGTTTTACCACTCTGTCGCGGAGCATGCAGGATAAAGTATTTTTTATCTTCAATAAGCTCCATCAATTCTGCTTCATTCATACGCAATGGTAGATAATAATGTTCTTCCTGCTGAATTGGACCAGCAATACAAAATTTCTTTTTCATCACACCCCTTGCCTTAGCGTTCACGTAAAAACAACACTACCTCGCTCAACAGTGTACCATCGGTCATCATTTTTAACTATAAATCGAGAGCCCCACACCTAAAAACGAGCTCTGTCTGAGTCGATAAAATTTGCCAAAATAGAATTTTTTATCATTTTTATTTATATTTTATCACAATTTGAAGTATTTAAATAAGCTGTTAAGCTCAAGTCATGAAGTAAAAAAGTCTTACTAAACACACGGGCTACATGCCTTTTGGAGGTTATTATGAAGAATATCGTACAAACTACCCTACTCACGCTAGCGCTGCTTGTGCCAACAACTAGCTTTGCCATGTATTTTTGCCCAGATGAAACAGAAGAAGAACGTCTTGATGAAGAATACAGGATAGAGCAGCATATAAGCCAAGAGCGCCAAGAAAAAATTTTAGCAGTATTGGCTTCCGATGATGTTGCACACAATCACACAAGCGGGATTGCATCATTCTTACAAGTAGAAGATTGGGCTGCGCTAGAAGCAACATCTCGATCATGCAGAAGAGGGGCTTTACAGAGAAAAATAGAAATCATTGCTAATAAACTTACCACACGCGATAACACCCCATTGCTTCTCTCTCCTGAAGTACGCTTAGCGATAGCAAAGCACATTGTAGCAACACCATCACGACAGCAAAATACTAGCGGAAATTATCCATTAGCCCTGACAGAAGTTGAAAGCATTACAACGCTACGGCCCATCGATACATTAAGTTATCAAACGGGAGTCCCAGCTCATATTGCGTTAGATACACCTATGTTGATTTTTAGAATATTACTAGCCCGCTTCCCAGACCTTTGTCGTACTGCAAATCGTAATGGTGAAACTCTTTTACATCTCGCCTGTGAAGGTAGTCGGCCATATTGGGTCAAACTCTTTCTTGCTTATGGTGCAAGAAATGTTATCAATACAATTGATAGATTTGGCGAAACCCCAATGCACAAAATATGCAAACATTTTAGCAATTTTAACACCAAGGATATGTCTGTCGTTAAGCTACTTCTTGCACATGGCGCAACCACCACCTGGCGACAAAAAAGATATATCTTTAAATATGTCTTAAAAATGCTGTCTACAAATCCAGCGATGAAACAAATCTTATACTATCAAGATGAAATTGCAGCTGGATTAGGGATTGCCGTAGGTGCAGGCTTGTCTTATTGTCTTTCGCCAGAGTAAATTGTAGTTCATAATTTGTTGGGGCTCTCTGTAAAAAGGGAGCCCCTTTTAGTTTTTATCCCAGCACATCATGCTAAAAACGAACCATCCCGCTGCAGAAGCGCTACCACTCAATTCCTTCACGTGTAATTGATTCGCGCATCTCTGCGCTTGTTTGATGCACATCAATAACATCAACTGTGCACGGCATGTTCAGTAGCTCAATCATCGCACGAATCTTATTTTTTGTAGTAAAATCTAACGCCTGCCCATTATCAATAGCGATATCCAAATCTGAGGTTGCATTAAAATCACCACGGGCACGAGAGCCAAAAAGAATCACTCGCGCCTGTGGATAAAATATATGCACAATAGAAGGAACCTTATCAGCGTCTTTCAGCAGATCAAGCCCAGGAATTTTTTTGCTCGTTTTCATGTAGCACCAATTATTCTATCCAATCAATATTTACAATAGACACCATTATCAGCAAGCGGTATCGCTTACTAGAGTTTATTCAGAAGAACCCTTGTAATTTTTACCCCAGCACGTCTTCAACATGCGCAACGCTTAAGACTTCTTCAATGGTCGTCACGCCAGCCTTGATCTGCCGAACCCCATCGGTACTCAACAAGGTCATACCATTAGCAAGTGCCTGTTTTCTAATAACTGTTGCATCAGAGTGCTGCACTACCAAGCGCGCAATTTCGTCATTAACACGCATGATTTCAAAAATTGCCAAGCGACCTTTAAAGCCAAGCTTGAGGCACTCGTCACAGCCAACTGCCCGATAAAATGTCATTCCTGCCGCTTCTGCTTCAGTTATGCCAAGCGGCTTAACCATGGCAGCATCAGGTTTGAAAACCTCTTTGCAGTGTGGACATAAGCGACGCACCAAGCGCTGTGAGATCACACAAATCAACGATGAAGCAATCAAGAACGGCTCAACGCCCATATCGAGCAATCGCGTAATTGTTGCAGGAGCACTGTTTGTGTGAATGGTACTGAGCACCAAGTGACCCGTCAAAGCTGCCTGCGTTGCAATTTGGGCTGTCTCACCATCACGAATTTCACCGATAAGCACGATGTCGGGGTCTTGCCGTAAAATTGAACGCAGCGCTATGGCAAAGGTCAGACCCGCCTGTTGGTGTACCTGTACTTGATTGATGCCATACATCGTATATTCAACCGGGTCTTCAACGGTAATAATGGTCACATCGGGCTGATTAAGACGATGCAAAATTGAATAGAGCGTAGTTGTTTTACCTGAACCCGTTGGACCACTCACAAGAATTATCCCGTTAGGCCGGGATACAACATCTGTCAGCGCTGCAAAATCTTTTTCGCTCAAATTAAGCTGTTCAAGCTCCACAACGCCTTTTGACTTATCAAGCAGACGCATCACCACACGCTCGCCATAGTTAGCAGGCAATACCGATACGCGAACGTCAATCGCTTTGTCGGCAACTTTAACCTGAATCCGGCCATCTTGGGGTACACGTTTTTCTGCAATGTTCATGTCTGACATAATCTTAATACGTGATACAATCGCACCCTGATAACGTTTTGGAGGCGTCAGCCGCAGGTACATGTTACCATCAATCCGAAAACGAACACGCAGTTCGCGCTCAAATGGCTCAATATGAATATCTGAAGCACCCTCTTTAACCGCCTGCATGAGCATATGGTTAACCAGCTTGACGATCGGGGCGTCATTAGCCATCTCCATAATGTCTTTATCTTCAAGCGGACCCATATCCAAATCAAGATCTTGAGACTCGCCCTCTTTGAGCTCATCCATCATCTCTTTGCTCGTCTCAAGCGGATAGTACTTATTGATCGCATCCTGAATGGCGTCATCTGTTGCAACAGCGTAGGTCACCTCGCCTGCCATCAACAAGGCTAAATCATCAAGGGGCTGCAAGTCTCGTGGATTTGCTGTGACAATCGCTTTACGACCTTCAAACATAATTGGAATAACGGCATGTTGGCGTAAAAATTTAAGCGGCACTTTACCAAGCAGCTGCGGATCAGCCATCTGTTCAGTAATTTTTTCGATAAATTGCACGTTAATCTGCTGTGCCAAACCACGCGCCATACCCACTTTTGAAACAAACTTTTTTTCAAGATAGATCTGCAGGAGTGGCTTACCAGTCTCTTGATGCTCCAAAAGTGCTTGGGCATGTTGGTCAGTATTAATCAGATTTTGCTCAATAAAAATGTCTTCAAGTTTTTTTCTTATCATCCAGCATCTCCCACGGGATCATTAGGCTACTCTTAGTCTCACGCCGAGGATAACAAAGGGCTATAGCTCCATCAATATAAAAATATCGTTCACCATTTATTGCAGTATGACAGATTTTTTTTCTAGGCTGATGCTGAAAATAGAGATAGGGTCTGGGTCTAAAGAAAATACCGTCATGAAAATGCCAATTAAAAAGAGCATAAAACGCTTTCTCGTAGCAAGCATCTTGGTCAGCGTAGGGTTACCAGTCATCATTGTTGGCTGTAAAAAAATAGTTTTTTACTCGTCTACACAGATGCATACTTTTTTCACGGCAACAGAAGTAAGTGTCATCATGCACGGTATTGACAACCCCGAGCTCATCAAAAAAATACACCATTTTATCGATCACAAAATTGTTAAAAAAAGCCTGCTGACAACAGCGCCAACAGAGCTGATAATAATGCTCAGCGACGCTTTCCCTGTCATCAAAAAAATCACTTACCAGTACCAACCACCACAAACTATTCTTTTTACTTTAATCGGCACCAAGCCTACCTGCCTAGTAAATGATCACTTGGTCATTGGCGATCACCGGACTTTGGTTCCTAAAGAAAGCTTTGCTGCAGCAGCACTGACAGGATTACCAAAAATCACTATCGATACATGCTGGCTCACGAATGGCGCCTCACCCGATCTGCACGCCTTTGTTCACCAACTCACCCCCTACCACTGGGATAATTTTAATATCCATTATCGCGCCCCATGGGACATACAGCTAACGCCCTATAAATCAATCTGCAAAGCAACAATTCTTGCCACCGAACACAGTATTTTTGAAACTAAAAAATTTACGGCTATCGCTGCTATTTTCAAAGATCTCTGCGTACGAGGCATCATCACAAAAAAAGTTCTAGAGGCAAAAAATTGCCCATTACTATTCGATACACGCATACAAGATCAAGTTATCGTCAGATGCAATCAACCTGCAAAGAGGGGGAGGGGACATGGTTAAGAAATTTGTCGGCAAAACTGTCACAGCCATTGACATTGGCACTACTAAAATTGTGGTGATCATTGCTCATATTAATGCGCAAGGCCATACGGAAGTTGTTGGTATTGGCCAACACCCATCATACGGTCTACGCAAAGGAGTAATCGTCAATATTGGGCAAACAGTCGAGTCTATTAAATGTGCGCTTAAAGAGGCTGAAAGCATGGCAGGCACAACCGTAGAAACTGCTTGCGTAGGCATATCTGGTGGACACATTCAATCATTTAATTCCACGGGTGTTGTTGCAATCAAGGGCCGTGATGTCACACAAAGTGATATTGATCGCGTCGTTGAAGCTGCAAAGGCTATCCCCCTACCCAAAGACCAATATATTTTACACGTGCTCCCACAATACTTTCGCGTTGACGGCCAAGAGTACGTTTTTGATTCACTTGGTATGTATGGCGTTCGACTTGAAGCACAAATTCATATCATTACTGGTGCCGTTGCATCAGCCCAAAATATTATTAAATCGTGCGAGCTTGCAGGGGTAAATGTTACAGACATTGTCCTCGAGCAACTTGCTTCAGCTGCTGCCGTACTCACCCCCTCAGAGCAAGAAATGGGCGTTGGCATTCTTGATATTGGCGGAGGCACCTCAGATTTTGCAATCTATAAAGATGGCCGCATCCGTCACTCAAAAGTACTACCGATTGCCGGCAATCACTTCACTAATGATATTGCTGTTGGCCTTGGCATCCCCTTTGATCGTGCTGAAGAGCTAAAGAAACGCTATGGATCAGTATTTGTTGACGATCAACATGCCAATAAGATTACTGTTGATCTTGGTTATGACGGGGGAACTAAAGATATTTCGCTTAAAAACATGGTTGAGATAATTAATTTTCGTGCTGAAGAAATTATCGATCTTTTTGCTGAAGAAATTAATCAGTTCAAATTGCATGCGCTCATGCCATGCGGCCTCGTCATTACCGGCGGTGGAGCACTCCTCCACGACATTACGACACTGGCCAGCGAAAAGCTTAACATTCCAGTACGTATGGGAATTCCCATCGCACCAGCCCAGGAAGATGCGTATAATATTCCCGATATTTTAAAAAGTCCCATTTACGCAACCGCATACGGACTACTCGTTGATGCATCGGGAGAGCGAAGCATGGGAGAAATTTCAACACAAGATTCTGCACTATTTGCAAATGTAATGAAACGAATGAAATCATGGATCTACGATCTGTTTTAAGGAGTAATGATGTTCGAAATAATAAATCTTGAAGAAGAGTTCAACAGCGCGGGAGTAAACTTAAAGGTACTCGGTGTAGGCGGGGCTGGCAGCAATGCTGTCAATAGCATGATTAATAGCGGCGATATGGAAGCAATATCATTTATTGTCGCAAATACTGATGCACAGGCATTACACCAGTCCCCAGCGCGCAATAAGGTACAGCTAGGCAAAAAAATCACTAAAGGCCTTGGCGCAGGGTCAAACCCAGAAATTGGCCGCCGTGCAGCAGAAGAAGATATTGATGCCATCAAAGATTTGCTCGACAACACCGACATTCTTTTTGTTACTGCTGGCCTTGGTGGTGGCACTGGCTCGGGAGCATTGCCAATTATTGCACAAGCCGCACGAGAGATGGGTATCTTGACTGTTGGTGTTGTGACAAAGCCCTTTTCTTTTGAAGGGAAGCGCCGCGCTAAACATGCTGAAGATGCGTTTAATACTATAAAAGGCACCGTTGATACACTCATCGTTGTCCCCAATCAAAAGCTTCTGGAAAATGCTGACCCCAAAATATCGATGCTCAACGCCTTTGCACTTTCGAATGATATTTTGAAACAAGCAATTAAAGGCATCTCAGACATCATCACACGAGCTGGCCACATCAATGTTGATTTTGCTGATGTACGCACAATCATGAAAGACACCGGCATGGCTATTATGGGTACAGGCCGCGCATCAGGACCAGACCGAGCGCGACAAGCAGCAATGCGTGCCATCAGTTCGCCACTACTAGAAAGCGCTAGTATCCATGGAGCAAGGGGCGTGCTGATTAATATTACAGGTAACGAGGACCTTGAGCTGCAAGAGATCAATGAGGCTGCTTCAATGGTATACGACATGGTCAACCCTGAAGCAAATATTATTATGGGATCGGTAATTGATAAATCACTAGGCGATGAAATTTGTGTCACTGTAATTGCTACCGGCCTTGAACAGTCTGTGCCTGCTATTGCAGCACCCGTTATTATCACGACCGCACAAACTATCACCCCTGCCGTCATTGAATACGTAGCACCAGCCTCACCAGAGCCAGTATTCATTCTTGAAGTTGCTATTCCTGAGGTCGTTACTGCACCAACTATGACCATGATCACCGGCGCAACCTCAGCTGCCGGATATACTGCACCTATTGAAGAATCATTCGACATGGATAATCTCGATACTCCAACGTTCATGCGGAAAAAAGCCGCAGAACAGTCAGCACAATCACATGATGAATAATCAACTTTTCTTTCCGCCTATTACTCAATCCATGTGATTAGGCGGTAGCTCAAGCAAGGCATCGATTAGTCATCTGTCACTATGGCTAATCGATGCCCGTTTCCCAAGGAGCTATTAATACACTTCCGCCTAAGATATCCAATTGTCTTACTCAAAATGCATGTTTTTGGGCTATTTAAAGATTTACTTGCCTTAGAACAGTTTATAGCTAAAATTGCATAGCTTAAAATAATACAGGGCTCAAAAAATAGCAGGACATCTTCGTGATGAAACAAACAAATAAAACAGTCATCGCTTCACTGATCCTAGCAATTACCTGCTATCACGTTGTTAATGCCGCTAATAAAGTATGCATTTTGGGACCTGATACTATTAATGCGATAAGCTCTTTTTTAACACTCCGCGATCAAAAAAATCTTGCTCGCACGTGCCAATCACCATTTAGCACAATTGTTCGCGATCCACTTAAAGCTATTAAAGCTAAAATAGTGCTGCCAGGAACAGAAACACGCACTATCAAAAAAACACGTTTGTTCATTGCGCGTGAAATATTCAATGGAACCCTCCAACTCCCAGAAGATGCTTCAGGCATGTACCAAGTCCCTGAAGACTTAATAAAACAGGCTCGTCATGCTATTCGGCTCAACCTCTCGCTAAGCAATGCCGTTCAGAGCTCTAATGTTTTTGCTGTACAAATGGCACTTGATCGCAATGAGCAACCTGATCAATGTGATGATAATGGGAGAAATTTTCTACACCAAGCTGTTATAAACAATAGCTTTTCAGTCGTTTCGAGACTGCTTTCTTATAGTGCAGAACATCATATTAATCTTGATATTCCCGATAATGCAGGCATTTCACCACTGTATCTAGCCTGCTCTAAAAGGGGTTGTGATTCAGAAATAATTGAATTGCTGATATCTTACGGAGCAGTAGTTACCCCTACCATGCATTTATGTAGCTCTTTGCAGCACAGAGACTCTGTACGAAAAAAATTAGTTGCTCAATTAGCACGCCAAGAGGCCGCAGCTATTAATGCTGTTAACGCAGTTTTAGAAGAAGCGGATTAAGCATTTTTTAGATTTTAACAAGAAAAATCCCCCGGTAGTTTATAATTACCGGGGGATTTTTCTTGTTAAAAAATTAACTTAATTTGTGTGCCAAATCTGCTCGTTCTGCAGGTTCAATATCTATCTGAATGGCTTGCCATAAAGCTGCAAATCGTACAGCATCGCATATTTTAATATCATTTAAAATAACGAAACGATCTTGCCTATTCATATAAGAAAACATTGTTTTAATCGCATGAATCATATGCTCTATTGACATCGATTTATAAACTTCAAATTCTGCATCTCGCAATTCTGAATCGCTATAGAATCTATGAAATTCTGGCAACAAAAGCACTTCTTCCAAATCAAGGTGCTCTAAGTTTTCAGCAGAAAACTTTCTAAACCTAAGGTATAACTGACATCCAAACTCTATCTGATCTTCAGCATTTGAGCTCTCTGTAATCGCAATAAGTAGATTATCGATAGCGATGATTTTTTGTTTATTTTCAAGATGGTCCGCTTCAAGCTGTGCGTAAGAATAAACACCCTTTTGTGATAGCATGGGATGCAAAATTTCATCTTCGTATTGAGAATGCCAAGCAAGAACAGCCCAAAGCCCTTGAAGAGCTTTTGTGACTTTTTCTGTTTCAGTTAGACTCGTAAAATCCGTTTTTGCAATCAGCCTAACAACATCGTTAACCGCGCAACTGATATATTTATGCTCTCGATAAAGCTTATAGCGCATACAAAACCTTCCACTTGCAAATACTCTGCTCTATGGCATGAGGGAAAACATAATTATGGGGAAAGAGGGCAGTATACCATTAAAATGGATTTTTCGCCACTTCACCCCTGCCAGAAGACAAAAACACTATAGCAAGCTATCCACGTAGCTCTTCACGATAGAATACGTATACCCCAGCGAAGATAATACATCCAGACAGCGCAACCGGAAGGGTTAAGCGTTCAGAGAGCAAAAGCCAACTGAAAATAGTGATAAAAACCGGTGTAGAAAAGCCAAGCAAAGAAGCAAAGCTGGCAGAATAGCGCTTGAGGGCATAGCCGTAGGAAGTAAATCCAAAAACATTACCAACAAGAACACTATAAGCTATGAGACCCAACAGCGCTGGATGAGCAAGAGCTGTGTACGAAATACCATCTTCTAGGAATGCTGCGATGGTCAACCCCATCAAGCCAGAAAACATCATAGTAACAGCATTAAGCTCAATGGGAGAGTAGCGTTCTTGCTTAAGTAACCGCTGTGCAACAAGCCAGCCAAGACGACTTAACGCAACTGCTCCAAATGCTGCTAATTCAGGGAGCGAAAAACACAAAAAAGCATGCAGTGACGGCTCCACTGGTGATGCACTTAAGCACAATGCCATGGCACCCGCAAATGCTATCAGAATCCCAAGCAGCTTGCGCTTAGTAAGGCGTTCATGAAACAACACATAGGCATAGAAAGCAGTCATAAATGGATCAAGACTACCAATTAATGCAGCCTTTGATGCAAACATATATTTAATTGCATAGGCCTTAAGAAGTGAAGGAACAAGCGTTGTTAATACCGCAACAAATAACAATGACCGCAAATCAACACGCAAATACTCTCGTGAAAAACGATGTGTAGCTCGCCTTGCATAAAGATACAATATGGCCCCAGCAAGCAATGACCTCAGCCCAACATAAAAAACAAGAGGCAACTGCTGGAGTATCATTTTGTTAACAACAATAGCGCTAGCAATAGCTGCAAAACCAATAAACGCGGATAAAATCATGAATGTATAACCCTTTCTAAAACATACTTGCTATAGTATGCTAAAAAAAAAGATTTCGGTAAGTCCCCCCCCCATGACTATTAAGACAACAAAAGATATATTACTATCATCATGAATACACTATTTAATCAAGACCAGCATAACGCATTAATAGAAAACTTTTTTGCGCTACAAGCGTCAGAGCAATGCAGCAATAATACTCTGGCTTCATTTCAGGCCATTATTTTACATTACTACAAATATCATAAACGTGATTTTATCTGGCGTCGCATTACGAGCCCTTACTTTGTTACCGTGTCTGAGATTATGCTCCAACAAACTTCAACCTCACGTGTTACTGGAAAGTTTGAAGCCTTTGTCGAGAGGTTCCCTGATTTTGCAACGCTAGCCAATGCACCCATTTCTGACATTATTCGGTTATGGAAAGGACTGGGGTATAACAGACGAGCATTAGCTCTACAAAAAATTGCACAGCTAGTAGTAACTCAGCACAATGGTAGATTGCCAATCGATATAGCCACGCTAGAAACATTTCCCAGTATTGGCAAAGCAACCGCTCGATCAATCGTAACATATGCATGTAACGCACCAGTTTCATTTATTGAAACTAATGTGCGCACGGTATTTATCTACTTTTTCTTTAAACATCATACCGCTGTTAGCGATGCAATGCTCGAGCCATTTGTTACGGCAGCAGTCGATCAAGCAGATCCAAAGTCTTGGTACTACGCGCTCATGGACTACGGCGTTATGCTCAAAAAAACAGTTGGTAATGTCAGCAGACTCAGCACACACTATGCCAAACAATCTGCATTCGAAGGTTCAGACCGACAAGTGCGAGGCATGATCTTACAAGCACTGCTTGACCAGCCTGGAATACCAATGGCCATGTTATCTGCACACCTAGGCAAAGAATCTGCGCGAGTAGAAAAAATTCTTACCGATTTAAAGCATGAAGGCTTTGTTAAGAATAATAACGGACTTCTCTCCCTTCCTTAATTTTATACTATTGAAAGAGTAACGATGCAAAGCTCTCTTCGCTTATTTTTCGGCAAAGCTGCCGATTTTCCTATCAGTTTTAAAAACAGTGCGGCTTTTATTGCATCACTTGAAGACATTGCCACCAACCTCAACATTTCTCAACTAACCGTAGACAATCAAGTACATGGCACTGCAGGGCGCATAGTTGCTAAACGACCTCAAGCACAACCAATCATCATTGATTACAAATCACATGATGGCGATTTTTTAATCACAAGCGAGCGCAACATTGCTATTGGGGTGCACACGGCTGACTGCTTACCACTCGTTTTTTACGCCCCAGACAAACATGTTATCGCCGTTGCTCATGCTGGCTGGCGAGGGTCAGTTGCTGGGATTGGAACAATAGTCGCGCAACAACTTGTCGCTGATTTTGATATCGATATGAGCAAGCTACTTGTTTTTTTTGGCCCTGCTGGAGGCGCCTGCTGCTATGAGATTAAAGATGATTTTATCACTTCGCTAGAACAAACGCTCAACATCCGCTCTCCCTTCGCCCTATGGGCTCGTCCTTCGACAGGATCAGGAAGAGCGGCAACTGAAGATTTAATTGCAGAATCGACTCCCGCTCATGGTGAGCTTGTCGAACCACGCCCAGAAGGGGTGGAAGAGCGGGGATTAATCATAAAACGCAACGGGAAGCTATTTTTTAATAATGCTAAGCTCAATCTGCAACAATTACGTGCTGCAGGTGTTGATGAAAAAAATATTGATATCTCAAACAACATCTGCACTATTTGCAACCATGAGTACCACTCGTACCGCCGCAGCACTGATAAGAATTTATATAATACGCAAGCAACTATTGCGTGGTTAGAGTAACCAAGAATTTTCATAGAGACGTTAGTTACCAACAACCGCAAGTAACTAACGTCTCTATGTTTTTATTTCACTCGTTGGCCATTTGCTGCACCATCAGCTGTAGCAAGTTTATTTTTCCCATCAGCATCATAGGCATAAAGCATCATACCCTCAGAAAGCATACCTGCCATTTTGCGTGGTTTAAGATTGGCCACAAAAATACCTTGGCGACCAACAAGCTCTTCTGGCTTAAGGTCTTTGGCTACCCCAGAAAGTATTTGGCGCTTACCATACTCCCCTGCATCTACTTGCAAGCACAGTAATTTATCCGATTTTGGGACTGGCTCACAAGCCGTAATCGTTCCAACAACCAAATGCAGCTTGGCTACATCTTCAATGCCAATTTCTTCATCTATAGGCACTACAGTAGGTGCTGCAACAGCAGCTACTTTTTCTGGCGATTGCTCAATTTCATGTAAATGAGATTCCGGGCGCACAAATAAAATCTTTTCTGTCTTTGTTAGAGCAAACGTATGGTCCCATGCATCATGCCGGAGCTGCTCGTCATAGTTAAAACCCCAGGCAATAGTAACACCAAGAGAAGCAAGTAGCTCTTGCATTTTTATTGGCATTACCGGCCAGAGCACAAGCCCAATGACACGCAAAGAATTGCATGAAACGGCAATACATTCTTCAAATAATGTACGGTTTTCTTTTGCCAATTTCCATGGCTGCAAGTCATGCACATAACCATTCACTGCTGCAATAAGCTTCCACGCTTCCGCCAGTGCCGTATGATAGAAATGCTTTTCCATTTCATCCGCCATCAAGCGATACGCCTCTACAGTACGAATTTTAAGCGCTTCTGATCGAACTTCCAAAGTGGCTGGTGCTTGAACACTGGTATAACTATTACTAACCGCCAACGTGGTAATGCGATTAAGTAAATTACCAAGGCTATTTGCAAGATCAGCATTCAAACGATCTTCCAGATCTTTGAGGTCGAAAGTACCATCATGCGTAATTGCCATTTGACGTGCCAAATAATAACGAATCTGCTCTGTACCGTACCAGTCAGCTAATTTATATGGATCCAGCGTATTGCCTAGAGACTTGGACATTTTTGCTTCACCCGCCAAAATATACCCATGAACAACTAATTTTTTAGGCAGTGGCAGACCAGATGCCATTAAAAATGCGGGCCAGTAAACAGCATGAAAACGAACAATATCTTTTGCCATAACATGTGCATCGGCAGGCCAACAACGAGCAAATAACGCAACAGAAAGAGGATCTGCTGCCTCATACCCAACACCTGTTAAATAGTTGTTAAGCGCATCAGCCCAGACATATACCACATGATCAGGATCGCCAGGAAACGGAATTCCCCAGGTAATTGTTTTGCGAGACAAGCTCAGATCTTTGAGTCCTGATTTCACAAAAGAGATAACTTCATGCAAGCGCTCTTTAGGAGTAATAAAATCAGGATTTGCTTCGTAAAAAGCTAAAAGTTTCTCTTCATATGCAGAAAGCTTAAACGAATAACTCTCTTCAGAAAGTTGCTTGAGTCCACGCTTACACGTTGGACACAAATATGCGCCAGAAGAATCAACCAGAGGATCGCTACCAATATTCACAAAGGTCTCGTCAGGCACACAATACCAACCTTCATATGAGCCTTTATAGATATCCCCTTGCTTAATTAAGCGCTTAATCCATTCAGTTACGCCATGCTCATGGTCCACATCTGTTGTACGAATAAATCGTGAATAATCAATCCCATAAAGCTGCCAAAGCTGCTGGTAAGTCGGCACAATGCTGTCAACAAATGCCTTAGGAGTCATGTTAACTGATTCCGCTTTTTCTTGAATTTTTTGCCCATGCTCATCGGTACCGGTCAACATAAATGTATCGTTGCCCAGCAGTAGTTTATGCCAACGAGCAGCAATATCTGCCAAAAGAGTTGAGTAAAGAGTGCCAAGGTGTGGCTTTGCATTTGGATAATAAATTGGGGTCGTAATATAGTATGTTTTTTTCATAGTTGTTCTTCTTTATTGTTATTGCTCATTCGTGTTGTTAAATCCCGCATAAGCTTGTAGTGTGTAGGAATTGCGCAAAAAATATCCATAGCTGTATCTTCGTGGTACGTATGGGTAGATAAATTGCGATCTTCATTCATTTTCATAAGTTGTGTAAATTCTGTAGATGAAATTAGCTCCGTTTTTTCAAATTCAGAAAATACTCCTCTTGGGCTTGCGATGACAATCCCATAATTACGCACTAAAAAAGTTTTTATACTCTTCCAAAACACATCATAGCAACACTCAAACCGTTGTATAGCCGCCTGTTGTAGTGGAAACACGTATATTTTAGGTGCATTTTCTACCAACGCAAGAATTTCAGGCAATGAAGCCAAGGCATCTTCTAATTGCTGTTTTTTAATACTTAATTGATCCATGGCACTAACTCATCTTTAATAACTTGATATAATTTTTCTCCAATGGCATCAAGCGCAACAACATCAAATCCATATGGCAACCAAATGGATTCTAATACCTGTCGAACCTCCCCAGCATCATATCGCGTAAGACCTTTACCTTTGAGGGCAATATCAATATCTGAGCCATGGTGATAAGTTCCACGCGCACGTGATCCGTACAAATAGATCTCCGCGTCCGGAACAACTGCTTTTATTAAACGAATAATTTTTGCTCTTTCTTCAGATTTCAAACCATCATTAAACATAGCTCTCCTTATTTAACTTCAACATCTGGTAATAATTTGCCGCAGCGACTCCACCGTATAATTTTCAGCCAAAAATCTAATGGATGCTTAATCAAATCAATAAACCAAAACGCCTCTTGGCTATCTAAAGAATACATAATCAGTGCCGCACGTCCGTGAATATTTTTTTCATCCAAGAATAGCCACATGCGACTATCACCGCTATTTTTCCGATTATCGCCCATCACCCAGTACTTACCTGGGGGCAACATAAACGGTCCAAATTCATCAACTGTAGAGCCATACTCATCTCGCAATATTGGAGAATATGCGTACTCAAGTATAGGCCCACCTGTCAACGGACTTTTTATAATTTCTTCTGATTTTAATTGATAATATGGTTGCTGATCAAGCGGACAAGCGGGATTAAATGTGTATTTATTAAAGCGTGACTTATAGCATAAAAAATCTGGGACAGCTATGTACCCAAGCTGATCAGATGGAATAATGCCATATTTTTTTTCAGCATAAATAAGAGGCATCCTGTTTACATATAGCTCAACTAATTTCTTACCGTTCAAAAATACAGCAGTTTTCCCATTTTCTATGCGACCTTCTATTGTGTCTCCTGGCACTGCAATAACACGTTTCACCCAGTTATCTGCACCAGAACCAAGACCAAGCATTGGCATTGGCAATCCAACATACCGTTGCCAATAATACTTAAAGGTACCTGCTTGTTCATAGACGAAATAGGGATCATCAAAGATGACAAGATCTCCACGTTTGATAGCGGAATATCGATATGCAAGTCTATTCCCCCAAATACGATCTCCAACTAAAAGGTTTGGCTCAGCAGACCCAGAAGGAACTTGATACCAGCCGAAAACTGGCTGATTACGAATGAAAAGAATTAAAAGAATTGGAACAAAAATTGTCTCAACCCATTGCCACCAACGCGACTTGCCTAGTGTACGACACCGACCAATCAACGTTTTCATTTTTTCTTGAATAATGTTCATGCGCGTTATTATCTCTTTTGTACTCTAAAAGTGGAGCTGCACGAATGCAGCTCCTAGAAAATTACACATAAATGATTATTTAATATCAGCGCTCTTAAGTACCATACCAAAACGATTCCAACGCATAATCCGCGTCCAAAAATCAATTGGATGCTTAAGTAAATCAAATACCCAGAAAGCTTCATCACTATCTAATGAGTGAATAATGACGCTTGCCCGACCATGAATAAGCTCTTCGTCTAAAAATAGCCACATACGACTATCACCGCTATTTTTACGATTATCGCCCATCACCCAATATTTGCCCGCAGGTACGACAAACGGCCCAAATTCATCCGCAATACTACCGTGATAGTCACGCATGGTTGGCGTATATGCTTCATCAAAAATAGGCTTACCCGTTAATGGGTTTTGTATAATATCTTCTGGGCTTATTTTATAATATGGCTGCTCTTCTGGTGCATAACGTATATCAAATGATCGACGAACAATCCGCTTACCTTTTTTTAAAAAATCTGGAATCATAAATGGCCCAAAGGATTGAAGCGAAATGAACCCATGCTCACGCTGCATATGAATCAGTGGTAACCGGTTAACATAGGGCTCTTCAAGTAGCTTTCCATTAAGATACACAACAGTTTTCCCATTTTCAACACGACCTTCAATGGTATCACCTGGAGCAGCAATCACACGTTTAACCCAATTTGCAGGCCCTGCTTTCAAACCAAACAATGGAACAGGTAAGCCAACATATCGCTGCCAATAATAATGCAAGGTGCTGGAACGATCTATATCAAATTGTGGGTCATCAAAAATAACCAACTCTCCACGCTTCACCGTATTAAAGAAGTAGGCCATTTTGTTGCCCCAAATGCGATCTCCTACTAAAATAGTTGTCTCAGCTGATTCTGATGGCACATGGTACAAACCAAAAACAAAGTTACGCAAAAACAGCGCCAAAAAGAGTGCGATCCCTACCGCCTCGATCCATTGCCGCCACCAAGGCTTACTCATCTCATGCAATGCTTTATAGACTTTTTTAAGCCTACGACAGCGCCTACGCACAATAGCATTTGTCATGCCACCCTCAGCTGTCCCTATCATCCCTTTGGTAATTTCATGGTACAAACGCTCAGCCTCGTCAAACAACGCCTGACCTTTATTGCGCAATTTATTCGTTCCCCATGGCGTTAACGCACGCAAATTTGCAATCGTCTGCTTAAAACCCTGACGGCGAGAGCAATATAAATCGCTCAGCGCCTTTGCTTTGTCTTGTACTGTTTTCATGCTGTATCCCCTTAAGAAAAACTCACCTCAAGCCACATATCTTCAACAGCTTGGCGCTGTGATATGGGCAATAGCGGAATATGTAGTCGCTTAAACATCGATGTATCAGGAAACAAGTGTCTATTATTTCGTAGCGATTCGTCTAGCTTTTCACTTGCATGCTTATTGGCTGAATTAAAGCCATAAGCCTCACTATTAAGTGCTGCTATATCATCACGAAGCATAAAATTAATAAACTGCTGTGCCAAATGAACTTTTTTACTAGTCTTTGGAATAGCCAAGTTTTCTACTATAAGCATGCTACCCTCCTTGGGAATTGCAAACTCATAACGATCACTAATAGCGTATATTTTACGCATATAATTACTAGACATCAAAGCTATGGGCGTTATACCAGCTAAAAGAAAATACTCAACACTATGTAATGTATACGCCTCAACCCAGCTTTTTTGTTGAACCAAGAGCCCTTTTGCTATTGCAATATCACTAGCAGTAAGACCTGCAACTTTATGCAAAGAATAAATAGTCGTCATAAAGAGAGCATCACGCGCATCATCCAACATGCATATTTTATACGTGCTAGGCACTACATGCTGCTCTAGCAAAGAGCTTGGTGAATTAAAAATATAGCGAAGCGACATCTCATCAGGGGTTTTATTAAAAAAGAGCGTGTCATAAACCAAACCATAAACATACCACTTATGAGGCACAGAGTATTGATTGTCTGGATCATATACCAAGCCCCGCAAATTGGGATTTATACCGGCCATACTGGTGACGACTGCCTTGTCTATTCGGGCTAGTTGGCCCTGCCCAGAAACACCTTGCACAACATAATCAGAAATATTTACTACATCGTAGCCAGCAGCACCATTCATACGAAACTTGGCGTATAAAAGCTCATCCATTTCTACGTAGGTTAGATTAACTTTAATGCCGGTCTCTTTCTCAAACAATTCAATAGATTCTTGCGTAAAGGTTTCTGAAAAAACACATACGCTCAAAGCCCCTTGCGCACTAAAAATATCCAAAATAATGGGGAGGTATAAAAAAAATGCAATAATAGCTACATAAAAGCTCATAATCACAATTTTCTGTATAGTCGTTTTTAAAAATGTTTTTTTGATTATAGTATATCGATTCATGATATCACCTTCAAAGCCAACCCTAGGCGAAACAAACTCGAAGCCATGCACTATCTACACGTTTACGAGCATGTGGCGTCAAAAGCGGAATATGTAACCGCTTAAATATACGTGCATCAGGAAATAAATGCGACTGCTTGTCTTTGTATTCTGCATCAAGCTCCTTCTGCGCAGCACAATTTGCTGATGTCCAGCCATATGTTTGACTGTTAAGATTCGCTATTTCATCTGAGAGCATAAAATTAATAAACTGATGCGCCAGCTCACATTTTTTGCTTGTTTGTGGAACAACGAGGTTTTCAATGACCAAAATGCCTCCTTCTTCTGGAATAGCAAATTCATAACGATCGCTTACTTCCCAAATTTTACGCATAAAATTACTAGAAGAAAGAGCTATTGGAATAATTCCAGATAAAAGAAAATATTCCACTGAATATAATGAATAGCACTCAACCCATTGTTTCTGCTTGATTAAGCTATCAGCAATAACTGCAAGCTCTGATGGGGTAAAATGATTACAACGGTTAAAGGTATAGAGCATTGATAAAAAATACGCATCCAACGGAGAATCAATCATGCATACACGATAAGGAGCCGGGACAAGACCCTTTGCATGCAGTTGTGCAGGATTTTCAAACACCATTTTAAGACTCATTTGATCTGGCGATTGCTTAAAAAATTTCGTATCATAAATAAGCCCATACATAAACCATTTATGAGGAACAGAATAGGCATTGCCCACATCATATGCCTGATTCATGAGACGAGCATCTAGATGCGATATATTTGCAAGAAGATTTTTATCCAGCTTCTGCAGATAGCTCTTACTACTGAGATAATGAACCATAAAATCTGATACATTAACCACATCATAACCAAGCCCTCCATTAATAGAAAACTTTGCCCCAATCTCTTCGTCAAGCTCAGCATATGTCATATTTACCTTGATCCCTGTTTTTTCCTCAAACAGTTCAAGTGATTCAGGGCTAAACGTCTCTGTAAACGCATATACATTCAATGTTTTTTGACTGCGGAATTGATCAAACAAGAGTGGCAAATACAGAAAGCTAGCTAGTATGCATAAGTAGAAAAATACAATAAAAATACGTCGCCTTGCGCGATCACCACATCCCAATAATACGGCTATTTGCTCAATCATGTCCAAGTACCTGATCGACAATTTTAAGCGAACACAAGAGAAACACAAGCATACTGCTTACAACTAAAAAGCATGTTGATATTGCATTAATCATAGGATCAACACCAGTACGAATCATTGAGTAGACATATACCGACAGTGTTTGTACCGTTGGACCTGAACAGAAAAATGAGATGAGGAAATCATCCATAGAAAGGGTAAATACTAATAACCCTGATGCAACTAATGAAGGCATTAACAAAGGTATCATAACCTTTGTAAATGTCTGCCAATAGGTCGCGCCCATATCAAGTGATGCCTCAGTCAATACTGGATCAAGCTCAACAAAACGTGCTCTCACGATAGGAATTACAAAGCCAAGCCCAAGTAATGTATGACCAGCAATTAAACTGCCATACCCTAAGGGAATTTGGAAAAAAGTAAAAATGCTTAAAATGCCTATTGCAAGTACAATTTCTGGCAACAGAATATTAATATAAAACAAACTAGAAAAGAACGATGTACGCCCTCCCCACCGGCTTGCAACAATAAAACATGTACCAATTAAAAGACTTAAAAAAGTTGTCGATACCGCCACGACAAGCGAAGCCTGCAAGGCGTTTAAAATCTCTGGCGAGTTGATTAATTTCTCATACCACCGCAGTGAAAACCCTCCCCAAGAGACGGAGAAACTTGTATTGTTAAATGAAAAAAGAACCAATACGAAAATTGGCAAATATAAGAATAAGTAAGCTGCGGCAACAATAATAGGCAGAACAAACTGCCCTAGATATTTTTTGTTTTCAACCATGATTTTAACCCCATAATTCTTTATGAGCAGACAAATAATCAGCATACTGCTTGCTTCTACGCATTACCCAATAGCTGTGTGCTTTTCTTGCAACATATACCAGGCCCATGAGTATAACTGGCAGCATAATGCCAACAATAGCCAGAGCAGCACCAAGGCGCCAATCACGTGAACGAAGAAATTTATCAACGATAACTGACCCCCAAAATACATATTTTGAACCACCAAGCAACGTTGGGATTGCAAACTCACCAAACGATGGAATAAAAACTAACATAATACCAGCATATACGCCTGGTAGTGACATCGGAAAAATAACACGACGAAATGTCTCAACTCGATTTGCGCCCAAATCAGCTGACGACTCAAGATAATAACTGTCCATTTTTTCAAGTACCGCATAGATTGGTAAAATCATGAATGGCAAATAGCAAGAGACCATTCCAAGAACAATCGTAAAGTAATTATTTAGCAAATGCTGTGATGGAGAGATAACATGAAGAAAGCGCAACGTTGAGCTAATGATGCCATTTTTTTCTAGCAAGAAAAACCACGCATAGACTTGCACTATTAAGCTTGTCCACGAAGGGAAAATAAGCGTAAAAAGCAATAACGTTTTAAATCGCTTTGGTACTTTAAGTGCTAAGAAATATGCAACAGGATAAGCTATAGCAAAACAAATCGCAGCTGTTATAGCTGCCAAAAGAAACGATCGAAAAATAATTTGAATATAAAGCGAAGTAAAAATTTCTCGATAGTAAGCAAAACTAAAGAAATATGTCCCCGTTGTCTCATTGCAATCAATAACGCTGTAGGCAGCTAACAAAACAAATGGCACATACAAAAAGACACACTGCCACAATATTGCTGGACAAGAAAAAACAAACGATAACTCTTCGGCAAAAATTTTACGTAAAGCCTTTATGCTCATTTAGTGCTCCAACAAAACGACATTCTCTTTTTGGAAGTACAAGTGCACGTCGTCATCCCAGTCAATGATTTCTTGGGGGAAATGCTCTTCATTTTGCTCAAAGACCAGCAGATGCTGCCCATTTTGTAAGCGCACACGATACTGTGTTGAACGACCATAATAGATTATGTCGGTCACTTTGCCCTGCAAATGATTAGAAAAACCTTCGCGAGGCTTCTTTGTAATCAGCACCTTCTCTGGACGAACACTCATAAATAAGCGGCATCCAGGAATCATCCATAATTTTTCGCTAGGGGTATAAACTTGAAAAAGCCCCAAGCCTTCAACTTCAATTTGATACGTTTTATCGCTGATATGCAAACGACCTTCAATGATATTCGTATTTCCAACGAAATTAGCAACAAAGCATGAAACCGGAAATTCATAAATTTCTTTAGGTGTCCCTTGTTGCTCAATATCGCCCTGCGGGCTCATAATCGCCATTTGGTCAGCAACCGTCAGGGCTTCAAATTGATCATGCGTTACATAAACAAATGTTGTTTTAACCTTGTCTTGCAGCTGATTCAACTCAGTCAACATCTCTTCTTTAAGCTTAAGATCAAGAGCAGCCAAAGGCTCATCAAGCAGCAATACATCAGGCTCTGCTACAAGCGCACGAGCAAGGGCAACACGCTGCTGTTGACCACCAGAAAGGTTGCGTGGATATTTACTTTCAAATCCAGAAAGACGTACCATTTTAAGCGCATCCGCAACTTTTGCATTAATCATATCAGTTGAAAATCGCTTCACACGCATACTATAGGCAACATTTTCAAAAACTGACAAGTGTGGAAACAGTGCGTACTGTTGAAAGACAGTATTAATTTTGCGTTCGTGAATGGGAACATGCGTAATTTCTTGGTCGCCTAGAAAAATTCGCCCGGAATCAACCGTCTCTAAGCCTGCAATAAGACGTAAAATTGTAGTTTTACCGCACCCACTTGGACCAAGCAGCGCGAAAAAATGGCCTGCTTTAATCTCCAAGTTAAGATTATCGATAATTAATTCACCTTGATATGACTTAGACACACGTTCAAAACGGATCGATTTCATGTAACTCCTATTCAGGCAGGGTTTTTTACTCTGCAGAATGTTTCTTTATCCGAGCAAATAGCATTGGCACAACAATATCAGAAAGTGTACACGGAATAAGAACCGCTACAATCTTAAAGAGAAACACAACGCCCATACAGCTCCACCAATCACTAAAACCAAAACTTACTAGGTACAACAGCGATGCCATTGCACTAATAAAAATATGCATTACGTGAAAGCCTATTGAGTAAAACATACTCAAGGTCTTGCCGTGCATACTCATTACCCAGCCGTTAAGCATGCCAACCAACAAAAATGGTAATACCGTATCAAGATGCGAAAACATGCACCAATGAAAATGCATATCAAGCTGCAACATACGACCACCCAAGTAAGGAAGCACGGCATCAGAAAAAGTACAAAAAACAAGTGGCACAAAAAAACCAACCGCTAGACCAAGAAGGATATTCTTCGAATAACGACGAAACGTTAACATCGTTCCAGTCGCGGCAAACAAGATGTGCAAAAAGTGAAAATTATGGAAAAGGCGATAACAAGCCTCACCATATTGCTCTCCCGTTGGCAAAAACGAAAGTAGGCTCATCATGATCATGCTCAAGGCAACAGAAAAGATGGCGTACGGTAAATGGCAAAAAATTTCATTTAGCACAGTATGGTGGTGTTCCAGGGTTCCATGTTCGTGAGGACCTGCATGATGCATATCGTCCATTGGCTTCCTTTCAAGTAAAAATGGCTCTAAGACAAGGGTTTTATGATACTTGATTGTAGCACAATGTAAAGAAACAATTCCCTCTAGAAAAACACTCCAAAATGCTCACAGCTAGGCCTTTCTGAGCAAATACCCACCCTTCCCCTACACCCTCTGGATAAGTGCTACCAGCAATGATTACCAAGCATGCCAGTACTATGTCGCGCACTAGTCAATGTTTCCAGCTAGTCTTAACTTTTGTAATAATAGTAGTTTTTAGCAAAGATATCATATAGATCCTTGTATAAAACCCTCTGGGCAAGCCAGCCATAAACTCACTCATTCTAGAAATATTGCGCCTAGGCGTAGAACTATGGCATTATTAAGAAAATTACTACTGTTCAAATCCTTGGGGGGAGCAACAATGAACAAGGGGTTTACGTTAATTGAGTTAATGATTGTCGTGACAATCATAGCCTTTCTTGCAGCGCTTGGAATTCCGCACCTGTTCAAATACAAAGCCAAAGCATATCAGGCAGAAGTCGCTATGAATTTGGCATCGCTACACACAGCAGAACAAGCCTATTTTGCGCAACATGGGAAATATACCACAGCTCTATCAGGACCAGATAGCCTTGGCTGGAAACCAGCTGGATACAGCGAAACAGGAGAACAAAACTTTTACTACACCTATGGATTTAATAATGATGGGGCCCAAGAAGGGATACATTTTTTCACAGGCAAGCTACGCGCTGGTAGCGATGCACTTGGCCAAACAGCTGCCGATGCAAATAATTTTACTGCTGCCGCAGCCGGCAATGTCAGTGGTAAAAATAGTAGTATGGATGTGTGGAGTATTAGTGATACACGTCAGATAAAACATGTTACTAATGGGATAGATTAGCAGCTAACCATATATTATGGTCCGCTGCATGCAGAGGACCATAATATATTTCTCTCTCCTGGCTCCTTTTTCCGCCAGAATATATCATCCGCCACCTTATCACGAAACGCTAAACAAAGACAAGAGCCATGTGCGAAAAAACAGATAGCCAATAGCACCAAGTGCAAGAAAGGGTCCAAAGGGAATACGTACATTCCGCCCTTTTTTGCTGCGATACAAATATGTAGCACCAAGCAGCATGCCCGAACATGAAGCAATCATCAGTGTTAACCATACCCCTATGGGTCCAATCCAAGCACCAATACCTGCAAGCAAATCATAATCGCCTGCGCCCATGCCTTCACGCTTCGTGAGCAATAAAAAAGTTTTTGCTATCGCCCATAAAATACCATAGCCGCACAATGCACCAAGCATACTTTCCAACAGCGATATCTCAATAATGCCCAACCACGCAGCCATCAGCCCAACAGGAATAAGCCCAAGACTAAACAGTTGCGGAATGAGCATCGCCTCAAGATCAGTACGGGTTGCGGCAAGAAGCCCCGTAAAAAAAAGGCCATACGCTGCATAAGCGTATGGCTCTGAATAATTATTATATAAACCAACAGCGAGTAACGCTGTCGTAAGTTCTGTTGCTGGATATAACCACGAAATTGGCTCTTTGCACGATCGACACTGCCCCTTAAGAAAAATGAACGAGAGCAGTGGAATATTATCATACCAAGCAAGTGTATTCTTGCATGACGGGCAATATGAACGATGCACAAAGAAAGAGCGGTGGTGCAAAACACGTGTTGCCAGGACATTGAGAAATGACCCCCAACACAGACCAAAGATAAAAACAATAGTTTGAATCATGTTGTAATTCCTGCTTTCACTAAATCATGAATATGAACCAAGCCAACCACGCGCTCATGTTCAACCACGACGAGCGCAGTAATATGAAAATCTTCCATCATTTGCAATGCAACATAGGCCAGCATACCTGGCGAGATAACTTTTGGTTTTTTTGTAGCAATTTCAAGGGCATTCTTTTGGAATACCACCGGACCCTCATCGCAAGCACGGCGTAAATCACCGTCAGTGACAACACCCAGAATCTGAAGATTGTCGTCTATAACAATACCCATCCCGCATTTTTTTGCAGTGATGTGAACCAGCACCTCTTGAAACAAAGTACCTGAGCTGAGCAACGGTAAATGATCACCGGTCAGCATAAATGAGCGAACAGTAAGAAGTAATTTTTTGCCAAGCGCACCAGCTGGGTGGTTACGGGCAAATGCTTGTCGCGAAAAATGGCGCTGGCTGCTCACCACAACAGCAAGAGCATCACCAAAAGCAAGCATGAGCGTTGAGCTACTGGTTGGTGCTAGACCCAGTACACAAGCTTCTTGGTTGAACGGCAAGACCATGACCAGATCAACAAGCTCAGCAATGTTACCACGATGGCAACACATAAGCGTTGTGTGAACCCCTTGTGAGCGTAGAACTGGTAAAATATATTCAAATTCCCAGCCAGTACCACTTTTTGAAATGGCTATAAAAATATCACCTGCTTGCACAGCACCAAGGTCGCCATGCACCGCTTCGGTGGGATGAAGAAAGAACGATGGAATACCAAGACTTGAAAACGTGGCAACGATCTTCTTGGCAATAAGGCCTGACTTGCCTATACCAGAGAAAACAACTTTGCCACTGACTGCAAGAATTAGCTGTACCAAGACATTCGCATCGGCAGGTATATTTTTACTAAGCAAAAGAAGTGCTTCTGCCTCAGCTTGAATCACCGAGGCAAGCCCTGCAGAAACAATGTGAGCGTGGTGCCTATCTTTTACACCTGGAACAACAGTAATGTGTTCGACGCTCATTATGCTCCCTGCTAGTTATCGTCCACCGGAGGTCTACCGTCAGGATGTAACTCATCAGAGACTTTATCAAGCAGCTCGTTAATGCGACGCTCTTTCTCTTTGGCTTTGTCATAAACAAAGATCAAATCGGGCGCATACCGCGTTTTAATACGGCTGGCAAAAGCTTTGCGTAACGATGGCCGATACAGCTTGAGCGTTGCAAGAGCTGTGTTGAAGACTTCTTCACCAGGCTCCCTGATTGCTGAAAAATAGATGTAGCAAATGCCGGTGTCGTTAGACAAATCTATTTTTGAGACAAACACATCGATGAGCGATGGCTCTTCTCGTAAAAGCTCTTGGAACAAAAAGGAAAACTCTTGAAGAAAGAGGGACTTACGACGCTCCCTCTTTACTTCATAAACATTTGATTGTGACATGTAGCTAAAGAGCCTATTTTAAGAGAGTTGGCTCTCGTACATCTTAATCATGTTATTTTTTACAGCACGCATAAGCCGTTTGCGTTTTTTCTGTGTTGGCGGCTCGAAGTACACTTGACGCTTCATATCGCGTGAGACGCCTTCGCGCTCAAGTTTCTTCTTAAACTGTTTAAGGCTTTTTTCTAGGTTACCAGTAACCTGAATTTCAATATTAAATTTTTTCTTGGCCATAGGAACCAAACTCCGCCTTTTGCAATGGGAAAAAGTAGGTAAACTCTTTACTAGACCATTATTTTAAAGCATTCCAGACCAATTGTCAAAATGTAACGGTAAGCCCACCCAGAATAGTCACTGTTCGGTGCACGCGCACCCCACTAATGTGTCCTTGCGCAGCCGCACTAAAGGCAATAGTAGGGGTAATTGCATAGTTAAACCCAACGCTTACTTGCTGGTTCTTCCAGCCTGAGTCATCCTGGGTCTGAGCAACCCCTTCCTGGAATAGTGCCTGTTTGCCAGAATTACTATCACTCACAGAGATCGTATCTTGCTCGTGCTGGGTGTAACAAAAGTCCGTATACACCGACAACCCCTCAACAAACTCTTCGGCTTTAAGCGATGCGTTCAGGTACCAGGTCCCCCCTGGCGCACAGCGTACACTGCCAACTGTCCAAGGAATCAAACCAACTTGCGTATCACTTGACGGGAAGCGCTGGTTAGTTTGTGTGTCAGCATCAAAAAGTAACCCGCCACCCCCAAAACTTATGCCTAGTGATTCTTTGCCAGATTTTGATGATGGCAAGACAGGAAAATCAAACCCCAGTGAAAAATCAGCTGTGGCGCCAAAACTTTGTTGCCGATTACTAACAGGCACCGCAAAAGCATTATTGGTGTCAAATTTTTCAGAGAGTGGAATCCATGCGCCAAACCCAACATAGGGGACAACGGTGACCCCAACATCGCCGCTTTTGTCGCGACAGGGTATGGCTGCATGCCAATAGACCTGCGTATGCACATCTTCGGGTGACGTTACATGAAACCCCGATGTGTTATAATTCAGCTCTTTGCCAATTTTTCCAAGAGCCTTGGCCGACAGAAGATTATCATTAAAAGCTTGCGCATCGGCCTTTGATTGATCATTTGGGGTGTAGGCAGGCATGTCTGATAGAGACGCTAACCCAAGATCAGCGGCTATTTTCGAATCATACCCAAAACCTCTGGGCTTATTTTTGATCTCAACCGCACCACCACGAACTGAAATACCAAGACCCATGCCCATATCAAAATTCATTTGAACTCGTACCCCAATTTTTTCATAGCGCGTAGGCACTGAAACTAAAGCAAAATCTGGCTGTAATTTTTCAAATTGAGGCTTAAACGTCATATCACCTAAAACATTTGCTGTGTATGCAGCAGTCGATGCTCTAGTCCCTAAGCGATACGGTGAAACAGCTGGAGTAGCTCCATCCAATAACGGTGCTCCAGCTATATTAATAATTACTGCAGCATCATTATTGACAACAGTAGTAATATTTCCAACAGCCTGTTGAGCCTCATACAACTTAGGATAATTATCACTATTAAATGCCTTGCTCGCTAGGGTTGTATCGCCAACCCCAACACGCCCATCAAAAAAGAGCCCAAAAAAGTTCCATGGACCAAGGCGATCGCCACCGGCTACTTTTTTTCCATCTTTATTGCGCGCAGTATTTGCATGCTGATAAAAAGGCGAAATATGAAAACGAAACTCACGACCGCTGCGTTTTTTGTACACTTTATCAGTGCAGTGATAATTATAAAGGGGCTGTGGATCGTAAATATTATTAAGAGGGATGGCAATTATTACTGTGGGTAAAAGTGCCATAATTCCGGTAACCAGCAAGAGGCGATAGAAAAACGCCTTAATAAAAGTCATGTACAAATCTCCTTACTTCATGCAATAAAAATACAAACGTGTTATAACACTACCAAATTCCACTGGTCAAGAAGAGATCAAACTATCACAAGTAATCAAAACCGGTACTATCATTATGCTGACAACATCTTTATTTATTTTTCGTCGTGATTTACGTCTTACCGACAACACCGCACTCCTCGCTGCGCTAGAACAATCTGAGCGTGTTGTTCCCTGTTTTATTTTCGACCCCGACCAGATCTCAAATGAAAACAGATACAAAAGCAATAATGCAATCCAGTTCATGATGGACTCTCTTGACGACCTTGCTCAACAGCTTGAAGAAAAAGGCGGGAAATTGCACCTATTCTATGGAAAACCTGCAGATGTTGTGACAACGCTCATCAAAGAAAATGACCTCCAGGCAGTGTTTGTAAACAACGACTACACGCCTTTCAGTATTAAGCGTGATAAAACACTCGCTGGCATTTGCGCTAAACGTGATGTCAGCTTTCATGCATATCATGATGCACTGCTCAATACGCCAGAAGCAACCCTCAAAACTGATGGAACGCCCTACAGTATATTTACACCATACTTCAATAACGCTTCTCGATTGCCAATTGCTACGCCAAAGCAAAACAAACACACAAACTACGGAAGCATCAGCCAAACAAGAGCTGAAGTAAAAGATATTTTAGAAGAGCGCAACGAGCAGATTTTTGCACACGGCGGCCGCACGCATGCTAAAAAAATCCTAGCGCATCTTGACCGCTATACAAACTATGAGCAAGAGCGTAATGTCCCCGCTATTAACGGGACAACGGGCCTTGCCGCGCACCTCAAATTTGGTACCTGCTCAATTCGTGAAGCATATCACGCGATTGCACTTGCACTCGGCAAAGAGCACCCCTTGGTGAGGCAGCTCTACTGGCGCGATTTTTTCACACACATCGCATTCCATAACCCGCACGTATTTGGTCACGCTTTTAACCAAAAATACGAAAATATTACGTGGGAGCATAATCTCCGCAAATTTAGCCGCTGGTGCACGGGCACAACGGGGTTTCCGATCATTGACGCTGGCATGCGACAGCTCAATGCAACAGGCTGGATGCATAACCGCGTCCGCATGATTGTTGCTTCATTTTTGGTAAAAGATCTGCTCATGGACTGGCGCATGGGCGAACAATATTTTGCTATAAAATTGGTCGATTATGACCCAGCAGTAAACAACGGCAACTGGCAATGGGCAGCATCAACGGGATGCGATTCGCAACCCTATTTTCGTATTTTCAACCCATGGCTACAACAAAAAGAATATGACCCTGATTGCCGCTACATCAAACAGTGGGTACCAGAACTCAGCAAGCTCTCACCTGCTCACATTCACGAATGGCACAAAACATCAGTCCAACCTGGCAGCCCGTACCCAAAGCCAATGGTTGACCATGCGGTAATGAGCAAGCAAGCAATTGAGCTGTTTAAAAGCTATAAATAATTGCTATATCGATATTGCACACGTAGTTCTCAGCAAAAGAGCCCCCTAGGACAATAGGGGGCTCTTTAAAAATATCACTACTGGCTAAAACAACCCTATTCTTAAACTTCGCCACGCCTAAGCGAATGACGATAGGACCTACCACGATATCCACGATGACGAGGCGCAAACTTCACAGGAGCTGGAGTTACTAGCTTAGACACTGAATTGCTTGTTTGACCCGCTGCAATCTTTGGATTATCACTCAGCATATCAAACAGCACTTCACGATTACCAACTTCTTGCAGCCCACGGGTATTCACCTGCATTGCTATAAATAAATTCTCTAGGTCTTCTTGATCAATGGTAGTCTTTGCTCTGACCACGCACCAATAAACGGGGGTATATGGCTTGGAAGTTAATGACCCATCATAGCGCCAGCAACGCTGATCCTCTGGAATCAATGCCCGTGGCGAAAACGAACAGCTACCAAGCGCATGTGGCGTATGATCATTTTCATTTTGTTCCGTTACATTCTCTCGCAACGTATCAAGTAATGTTCGATACGCCGGGGTAGTTTGCTCTCCATCTTCCATAAAAACACCAATCACTAAGCGACTTTTGTCATCAGGATTTTGATGCACAAAATGCCACTCAAGCGGATAACGCTTATGATCAATCATATGTTCACTGGGAGCATGCATATGAATTTGCACAAGATTATACTTTTTAGCGGTACTTGCTTCATCATTTTTAAAGCCAATAGATGCTATTTGATCATTGCCATGAGCATCGGTTTTACTGACAGTTGCCTGAATAGTATGCCCCGTAAATGACAGATCGAACTGCATTGCGCCAGGGTAATTAAATTGAATATCAGGCAAATTTCTTTCTTGTATCTTGATTTTGCTATGATCAATATTGATCGGCGATTGCAAGGCAGCCGGTATCGGCTCTGCTTCTGACCCTGTAGCTGCATGCATTGCACCACCCATACAACTGAGAGTAAATGCAAACAACAACGTGTTTTTCTTACATGCCATAAGATTCTCCATTTGTTTATTTTTGTAATATTATATCCACCTTGAGACTATTTTATTTAGTTGCAATTTGTCAATAATTAACTTCTTGGGCAAAAATAAAATAAAACATTCCCTCTTCTATGGGCCTTGATAGATTCTAGTTTCAAGTGCAACAGCCTGGTTTTTGCCTGTTAAATACCTCAAATGGGGTAGAATACTCTAAAATTTTACGCGGCGTATGGTTCATCATCGCCTCAATGTCCTCAATTTCAAGATCTGACCACTGATTTATATTT
>CAMDFF010000007.1 GCA_945897315.1 candidate division TM6 bacterium UASB124 | reverse complement strand
AAATATAAATCAGTGGTCAGATCGTGAAATTGAGGACATTGAGGCGATGATGAACCATACGCCGCGTAAAATTTTAGAGTATTCTACCCCATTTGAGGTATTTAACAGGCAAAAACCAGGCTGTTGCACTTGAAACTAGAATCTATCTTGCTTTAACTGAACGGTTTGATCATACTGCAAAACGGTTAGCAAAAGATAGAATGTAGCGTTGTTATCAGGACCAGTACGATAACAGATCAGGGCTTGTTTTATTTTTACTAAACCAGGAATATTCCGGCTCAGCGGGCTCAACTCAGAGTCCAGTATAATCTGCGTCGCACGACCTTCTTGTGCAAAAGTCTCATAAACGCAGAAGCATGGAACTTTCCTACTGCAACAATGGTGAATGCCCAAAAATTGCAGTTTGCTTTGCGTATTATTTTTTTACTTTTTTAACAGGAAGGATATCGTATGATATCAACTATTTGTCGTACCCTATGGGGCGATGTTTCTCGCGAAGAGGCTAAGAAGTTTGGCCTCTTATCTGCTGTTTTTTTCTTCATCATTGGTACCTACTGGCTCATGCGGTCGCTCAAAGAAGCAATTTTCTTAAACACCGTTGGACCGAGCTATCTACCGTTCGCAAAAATTGTATCGCTTGTCTGCTTAGTGCTGGTTCTCATGGTCTACGCAAAACTAGTCGATGCGCTCGAAAAGCATACCCTCGTTTACCTGCTGTGCGGTATTTACAGCGTAGCCTTTATAGCCATCGCCTACGGCCTTGCGCATCCAAGCATTGGGTTTGCCAACACTGTGCTTGATAAATTCAGATTGGTTGGCTGGCTTTCTTACTTTGCAATCGAAAGCAGCGGCACGCTGATCATCGCGCTTTTTTGGTCTTTTGTTGCGAGCTCAGTTGACCCATCATCGGCTAAACGCGGCTACCCTATTATTCTTGCTGGCGCACAAGTCGGCTCGATTCTTGGCGCCTCTCTTGCCACACATGCCGAATTTTTTGGCCTTGTTTTACTCGTGTCAATTGGTGCTGCAAGCCTCATGATAGTTCCCTTTATGATTCGCTTTTTTATGTTTCACCACCCAGACCCGGTAAGCACTGCACCACGCGCGCCTAAAAAGTCGACCGGAGCTCTTGAAGGCCTACGCTTGCTCTTTTCACATCCATACTTAATGGGCATTTTAGTTGTTGGCACGGTCTATGAAGTTATTGGTGAAATTTTAAATCTTCAAATGAAATTGCTTGCAAATGACATCTACCCAACAGCTGAAAAAATGGCTGGATTCATGGGATCGTTTGGCGTAGCTGTTAATATACTTTCGCTCTTTTTTGCTTTCGTTGGAACAAGCTTTTTCATCAGACGTTTTGGTATAACTTTCTGCCTGGTGATGTACCCAGCAACGATTGCATTAGCAATTTTATTTGCCTGGAGCATGAATGGTCTTTGGTTCTTTTTCGCTGCAATGGTAGCACTTAAAGGCATGAGCTATGCGTTTAACAACCCGTGCAAAGAGCTCATGTATATCCCAACGAGCAAAGACATCAAATTTAAAGCTAAGAGTTGGATGGACGGCTTTGGTGGACGATCGGCAAAAGCACTTGGCGCTGGCGTTATTGCAGCCTTCCCCATGGTACAATCGATTGTCAGCTTGATCTCTTACGGATCCATTGTGTCGCTTGGCATCATCGCAGCCTGGATCCCTATTGCTTTCTTGGTTGGTAGAACCAACAGCAAACTCGTTGATGAAGGTAAAATTATTGAGTAAGTATACGCTTAATTAGTATTGATGGGCTTACAAAAGAAATTTTTAAGCCCTCATAACTTCGATCAAAAGCAACGTGAATATCACTTGCTACCACATAATTTTTACCATTAGGATCAATAACCATTTTATTTCTCCAAGGTATAATTTATACTAAGTGTGCGGTCAACATAACACATAGAGGCTCTAAGTGTTATGTCGATAGAACATTTAGAGCGTAATTACCCTGAATTTTCCTGGTCGTCAGATCTACAGCTCCACATCAGCTTCTTTCAGATTTCACCCCCAAAAAAACCAATGACACTCGCTGGAAATGCTTTCCAGATAAACGCTTCACCCACACCGGAACGCCCTCTAGTCGCTTTCCCCCAGCTATCTGAAACCATCTACCAGGTGACACTTTTTAGCAACTATCCGTGCACAAAGCGCGGCATTAATACCCCCTGGAAACATTTTTTCTTTATATTTATCTGTTATTCACAGAAAGAATAATTATAAACCAATAGAGCACCAAGCTCCCTCTGTACGACTAGAGGAGACTGTTATATCGTGACAATTTTGATGGGAGGTGGTACAATGGCGCGTTAAATTGAAAGATGGTCTACTTGCGGGGGCTTAGATGAGTACCAATAGTATTAAAATTACCGGTGCTAAAGAGCACAATTTGAAGTCGGTAAACCTAGAAATTCCTAAAGAAAAACTCATTGTCATCACCGGCCCATCAGGGTCAGGTAAAAGCTCGCTTGCACTCGACACCCTGTATGCAGAAGGGCAGCGCCGCTATGTTGAATCACTTTCTTCCTACGCTCGCCAATTCCTTGGCATTGCCAAGCGCCCTGACGTAGAAAAGATAGAAGGGCTTTGTCCTGCAATCGCCATCGACCAAAAAACAGTGGGTTACAACCCCCGATCAACGGTTGGCACCATCACCGAAATTTATGACTATTTACGCGTGCTCTTTGCTCGTGTTGGTCAGCCACACTGCCCATCATGCAGCCAACCTATTGCAGCGCAGTCACCAGAGCGCATCACCCAGACGCTTTTACAAAAATTTGATGGCACTACCATTATTATCGCAGCACCCATCGCCATTGAACGCAAAGGCGAATTTAAACACGAGCTGACACGCCATTTTGAGCAAGGCTTTTATCGCTTTCTCATCGATGGCACCCAGCACCGGATCAAGGGACTTGAAGATATTGAGCAGATTAAGCTCGCCAAAAATAATAAACATAATATTAGCATTATGATCGATAGCATCACCGTTTCTGCCGCTGAATCTGTACGCCTCCAAGAGGGCATAGAAAAAGCATTTGCTATAAATAATGGGTTATGCAGCGTCATTGACGACCAAGAAAAAGAGCATTTTTATTCTTCTAAACGCATTTGCCTTGCATGTGCACGCTCCTTTCCTGAGCTCGAGCCGCGTTTCTTTTCATTCAACTCACCTCTTGGCGCCTGTGCAAGCTGTCATGGACTGGGCTTTAGCTATAATCCATGGGATGCAATGAGTATTGGGCGTGGTGGTGACGATGAAGGTCCTTCCGCCTATATGCAACCACAAGAGCGTGAACGTGTTTGTAATGATTGCGGTGGCAAACGACTCAAAGAAGAAGCCTTAGCGGTAAAAATTAATGAGTTCAATATCAACGATTTTTGTAGCATGTCTATCGGCAAGCTGCTTGCTCTTTGCAAGACAATTGAGCTCTCTGCAGAGCAACAAGAGATTGCAAAACCACTCCTTCGTGAAGTAATCACGCGGTTAAGCTTTCTTGATAATGTTGGACTCTCATACTTGAACCTTGGACGAACAGCTCGTACGCTGTCTGGCGGCGAAGGCCAACGTATTCGCCTAGCAACACAAATTGGGTCGTCACTGAGTGGCGTTTTGTATATTTTGGATGAACCAAGTATTGGCTTGCATCAACGCGATAACGACCGTTTGATCAGCACACTTAAAGTACTGCGCGATCTTGGCAATACCGTTGTTGTTGTTGAACACGATATGGACACCATTCGCGCTGCAGACTACCTGGTTGATATGGGCCCCGCAGCAGGAATTTTGGGCGGTGAAGTTACCGCGTGTGGTACACCTGAAGAAGTTGCGGCAAACCCCAACTCTATGACGGGTGCGTTTTTATCTGGTCGACGCGCTATTAAAACACCTACAGAGCGCCGCATACCAACAGCATTCCTGACTCTCAAGGGTGCCCGCGCTAACAACCTCAACAAACTCAATGTTAGATTTCCAATTGGCGTTTTTGGCGCCGTTTCTGGTGTATCTGGATCTGGCAAAAGCAGCTTAGTCATGCAAACGCTTGCCCCCGCACTCGTACAATTTTTTCACACTGGTTATGCCATTGGTAAATATTTTGATGAGATTGATGGCATTGAAGAGCTACGCAACGTCGTGCTCGTTGACCAAAGCCCCATTGGCCGCACCCCACGCTCAAACCCCGCAACATATTTAGGCATTTTTAATGATGTCCGCGACCTGTTTGCCTCGCTACCAGAAAGCAACGCCCGTGGCTACAAAGTCGGCCGCTTTAGTTTTAACGTTGCTGATGGACGCTGTTTTGAGTGCAGCGGTGAAGGGACAATCACTGTCTCAATGCACTTTTTAGAAGATGTACAAGTCATTTGTAAATCATGCAGTGGCCAACGCTACAATCAACAAACGCTTGAAATTAAGTTTAAAGGCAAGCACATCGCCGGTATTTTAGATATGTCAGTGCTTGAAGCACAAGAGTTTTTTGCCAACTTCCCACGCATTAAAAAGCGCTTAGATTTATTGGTCGAAGTTGGCCTTGATTACATTAAGCTTGGCCAATCGTCTACGACCTTTTCAGGTGGCGAAGCACAACGTATTAAACTCGTCAACGAGCTGGCAAAACGCGACCGCAGCACCATGTACATTTTGGATGAACCAACAACCGGACTGCACTCATCAGATATTGAAAAATTACTTGTGGTCCTCAACAAATTAGTAGATCGTGGCAACTCTGTTCTGGTCATTGAGCATAATCTCGATGTGCTAAAAAGCGTTGATTACTTGATTGATGTTGGGCCAGAAGGCGGCGAACGTGGCGGCAATATTGTCGCTTTTGGAACGCCAGAAGACATTGCTGCGTGCAAAAAAAGTATTACGGGCATGTACCTTGCTCGCGCATTAGAAGAAGCATAATTTAAAAACCAGCAGCGCACTGGCATATACCACGTTGCCTGCTATAACCGCATTGTGAAAACAACAATTGAATTTTTATAGAGGTATATTTTTTATGAAAAACAATAGATATTTATTCTGGAGTATCGTATTAAGCTGCTGTTTTAGCCAAACAATCAGTGCACATGCTGGTCACAATTGGCACAATAATGGTATACAATATGGATATGGAGGCAAGCAAGACAGTCCTTCTATGGAACGAATCAAGTGGTTTAGTAGATACAACGAAGAACGTACAAAATTAAAAGACCAAGAAACTGCTCAAGGTATCACGGATATCGAAAAAAATCGTATCACTAAACTGCTAGCACAATTAGATGCTGAAGCCGACAAAAAAATTGGAGAAGAAGGATTTAATCAAAAGCTAGGCAAGGTGATGCTACAGGGCCTTGCAGGAAAAGATGGATGGCTATATCGTGATACAGAAGTAGCAACCGCACTTGATGGCCTCAAGCTTGGACTAGCTGTTTCCGCTGCACAAGCAACAAGCAATGTTGTAGCAAAGCATGTTGGAACAGCTGCTGATACCCTGCTTGGAGGTTTTCTTGATAATTTAGTTATCAAAATTATGCAATGCTGGACCCTCATCAGCGATGGTTTATTACATGATGGGCACCGCGCATTTAACAGTGTAGAAGTTAAAGGTCTTAGCATTATGGTTGACCGAACGTTTGCTGATCTCCATACGATGGTAAACAACGGACTCAAAGATATGTTCCGCGGGAGCGACATGACCCTCAGGCTTGCCGAAGATCAACAAGAGACAAATCACCGAACCCTTGGCTGGCGCATGCTCGTTGGTGCATACATCCGACAAATCGACTACATCATCAAAATCATCGAGTTACGTTTGCCATATTATGATGAAAACGATCAAATCGTATTTTATGCTGAAGAAATTGTTCGTTGCTTAGAAGATGTAAAACGGATCATTTCCGACGTTAAAAATATTCGCGAATTTGATGAGCGGCTTGATTCCAACAAGAGCATTGTCAATGCTATAAAAAGCAATATTGCCAACTTATTTGCTCGTGTCTTAGAGCTTGTTGGTCCTGCGGCTCACAACCAACCGACATATACTCCTGCAAAACCATCACGTGGGCAAGGTGGTTATGGCTATGACCACGATGAGCGTGATAATGGCAGCGGATTCCCTCATTCACACCATGGCTAAAGGCACATTGCATGATATTCCATAAATCGCATGTTTTCTCGCTTATAGCTGCCCTTTTGATCAGTCCATGCCAGCTTACTGCAGCTCACTACGAACGCATAAGCAGCATACGCATTGTTGAGCTACAAACAACGTATGAAGAAATACTAGCGCATCGCCACAAAAAACGAGTGATTGCAGCAAGCTCCATTAGTGCTGTTACTGCTGCTGGAATCGCGTGGTTTTTATATAATTGGCTAAAACCTGATGACGTAACCATACAAGCAGCTCCAACTGCCACTGTCTCTCAGGGACAACTCAGAGCAGCCAAACTAAGAATGTATCAATATCAAGAGACCAAAGATAAGAAGAAGCAGCCGAGCTTCAAAAAGATCGCTATGTCTAAGTTTCAAGAAGGCATCGCCTTTGGCATTGCTGGCGCATTTGTTTCATTCATTTTGAGTCGCAGCAATGACGTATTCACAAAACTTGAACCTCTCCTGGATAACATCTTGCCAATGGGCGATATGCCATTACTCATTACTGCATTGCGCCGTGCTGTTGTTAGCTCTCGGCACTACGAAGACACGATGCAACTTTTACTTGAGCACCCGACGAAGCCTGGCTCTCTAGCCAGCGAGATTGTAGAAAACAATATGCAGCTTGCGCATAGGCAAATCATTATGTCACAAGAACAACTTGCTGCATGGCTTGCCTGTTTTGCTGATGATATGGGGACTATTGGCTACCAAGACGTGCAACAGACACTTGGCAGCCTTGTACTTATTACAAGTAAAATTGCAGATCACTATGCAGCAACTGAAAAACCATCTGATGAGATACTTGAATTAACCAGAGCCCTCCGCATACAAACAGAACAGATTGTTTCGCTTGTCTTACCCGTATTGCAAGAATTTGGTTATGAACAGATCTAAATTTCAGCTCCTATTTCTTCTACTCAGTGCATCCTGCCATGCTGCAACCAGACCACCAGAAAACATTGCCTCTCTCAATGACACACGTCCACAATTACCGCTCGAAGAGCATCAAGAGCCTGATAAAACAGCGCAAGCAATCATAATGCCGCACCTTACGCCAGAAACACATCAAGAGCTGCACAATATGATCACTTCTGGTAACTTTGCCCCCATACAGTTTATGAATACAAACCACTCAAGCCAGCAACAATTTTATAACTGTTATCTTACGCCCTATTATCCGCGTGCTTGCGTCATGGGCAGCCACCACTTTTTCACACTTTCATTAGAAAAAATCGATGAAGCAATCGCAGATATTATCAAGATGTTTAAAGACGAACCGTGGTTTTATTTTGTTGATAAACCTGAAAATTTTAACCATGCTCGCTACTGGGAATACATCGTAGACCAACTGGCAATTATTCATGAGTTTTTAGTGCGCTTAAAAGTTGACCTGGTCACAAAAAAAACATTTAACCCCGGCCAAGGAATACCCAGTACCGCAAAAAAAAACGCTCCCTTCTTACTGGATCATCTCCTTGGAGAAGAATTTTCAGGTGCTGCTGCAGAATCTATTGCTCTTTCATATGACTACATTAATAAACTTTTTATTGATGCTATTAAGCGTGAAGATGTAAAAGATGCAGTCAAATACCTCCTGGAACTTGAATACCTTGAACAAAATTTGCGCATCACGCGCTTTGAACGTGACTATCACGAACATATTACCAACGTCGTACGCAGTCTGTTCGGACTCCTAAAAAAGCGTCATAACCTTTCTGATGAAAAAATTGACCAGCTTCGTACAGAAAAAAAATCTGGTATGTTTGATCACCACGCACAACATTAGGAAAAAACAGCCCATGATCAAACAATTGCTATTTTTACTACTTATTATTACAAGCGCCGCTCACAGCAGTGCGCCACAAGAAAAAAATCTTGATCATGCCGATATTAAAGGCTTTACTGAAAGCTTTATTAGTTCCTATGAACTTTCGCTTGAAGGCCGTTACACACACGAATATCACCCATTTTTATTAGCATATACCTCACAAAGCCTTGATCAGCTCGAACAGTACATGAGCACTGCAGGGCTTAACCTTGATGGACGGTTAGTCATCATGGGCTATGAAGAGCAGGCTGTGCCACAATACCAAACAAATTTTTCTCAAGAGCGTATCAATGATGAAGCAATGCGCAAAAACAGTAGCGGTTGGTCACAAAAATTACATAATCGTTTTGGTTTTATGACTGGCTTTTTATTTAAACAGTTACAAAAAATTCACCTCTTATACCCAAAATTACTAGACCAAAGCTTCCAACACATTGACGCACATCTTATTGAAATTTTTGACGACAAAGCCAGCATTTTACAAGAGCATGCCCTAGGTGAAGCCCTTCCTTTTATGCTTGACGCGGAAGAGTACATGCTACAACTGCTCTCAAAAAAAGATCCAAAAAAAGTTTTTGCCTTGCTTGAGCGTTTTTGGCACATTATGCACCGCCATGCATTTCGTGTAGGCAATCAGGAAATCGCAGGCACTCCAGATGTCCTTTTTTCTATTGAATACATCAGACATTTACAGCGCTCAAAACTACCACTCAATCGTTTTTTTATCGGACCAGACCTCACTTACCCTATTGAAATAACACTAAAGCAAGGCGCGGGAGCCACCGTGCATGCACAAAATTTTGCCAAGGAATTTACTAAGCATCTCGTCCCTGCCCACGATGAACCAACCGTCTATGTTTTCTGTAGTTTCGTTGATGGTGTTGGCAAAAGCACCATGCTTGGCAACATTAAAAACTGGATGCGGCACGGAGAAGACCTTAAGTCTTTTGATCACGTAGATAACTCATCGTCACAGCTAGCAGAAATTTTTCAGTATACTGACAATGTTTTTATTGCCGATCTGCCAGCACAGGTCAGCCATTTTACCTACAAACCAGATGGAAAAGTATTTGTTGATGCTGCAACTGAATATGATGAAGCAGAGCTTGCCAAGCGCAGAGAATATGCGCTAAAACAACGTACGCACTTAGTTAATTCTTATGAAGAGGCTCTTGATCTCACAGAGCAAGCTATTACAGCCAAAGGCTATTTTATACCGGAGCTCAATAATCCTGACACCCCACATGCCATATTTTTAAAAAATGTTATTCTTCTTGGTAAACGGTCCAGTAACCGGTGGATTCCCTTTGAATACAATGGTGAACCCTATCTTTTTAAAGATGCAAAACCCTATGAAATACGCTGCCTTGTTTCATTAGGAAATGTACGCTCTGAAGGGCTAAAAAATATTGAAACCGAGCAGATGCTGTTCACAAAGGGAATAAAATTTCCTTATAAATTCGAGTATTTTTTGCATGACCTAACAACACGTTTGCAAGAGCATGGGGTCAAACACGTCCGCTTTGTTGATTTTTTAAGCATGTATCCACGCTCATCGCGTGAAAATATTCGTATCAATTATCTTCTTCAACAAATGGCTCACCTCTTCCCTGGTTTCACGCCAGATGAAAGTCTTTATAAAGATTTTGTCAGTGGTGGGGAGCTACTTTATACCTTTATGTCTCCGACAAAACGCGAAGTAATTGCTCGTGGTTTTTCACATGAAGCACTGACCCGTTATGCTCTTTTTCACAGCCTTTGGACTGTTGCAAACTCTTCAGTACAAGAACTTTCTATTGCTCAGCTTACACCCATTCTCCAGCAAGAAATTGCGCAATTTGCCAACTCAAAAAAGCACATAAACGCTTGTGTAGAAAAAAAAATCGCCCATGAGGCTATTCAGCTTGACCATATTTATGGCATGTCAAAATCATTTATGAATGTACAGTTACAATCATTACCTAATATAGTGCGTTTCAGCCAGTGCCTTTCTAATTTTTTTACTCATAACGTACACCATGAACAGCTTGCTAAATTATGGGAACAGTTAGAAGCACCTGCCCTTCCCACTAAGCACCTCGTCGATGGAGAACGTATCAGCGATCGAAACGAAAAACCTACAGCTCAAATAAATAGCTCTACAGCCGTACGACCACTTTTTATTCTGCACGAAGATTGCAAAAACCAAGAATTACTAGCACCTGCAATACGAATGTTACGTAGCTGCTGGTATAGCAACATTATCAACCTACTCTATGCGGATGATATAACTACTGATGACCACATAAATATGACTAAGCCATGGCTACGTGGCATACCAATACAAGCAGTACCATTTAATCAGGCATTACAAACAACAACAGCAGCTCAACAATCACGTAGCAAATTTATCGCCATAGTCCAGCCATGGACTGCCGCCTGCCCAGCAGAGAGCGTGAAGCAATCATTGCGTAGCTCATTCCGTTGCTTTGCCCTGCAATCACACAAAGCAGAGGCGCATACAATTATTGATGGCATGCTTTATCGACGCGATTGGGCAAGCGCTACCACCAACCATGGGTTACTTAATTTTGATTGCTGCGTACAAGAAGATGTAGAACAGAAAGAAAACAGCCTCAGCATTGTAACAAGCGTTATCCAAAAGCATCAGAATAAAACTTCATCAACCAGGGTACTTCCAACGTGCGATCTCTGGGAGCTCACACAGCAGGACCAGTGGTGGCGCAGTGATATGAATATAATAAAACAGCAAGCCTATCGTAATGGATCATTCGATATGTTACTTGAAAAACGCCGTAAGAACCCTACGCAAGAGAGCTGGCAAAGACCAATGTACGTACTACCCGAAAATCGCAAACCATTGGCCCAATTGGTAGTACGATTACTGGCAACTCTTGAAATGATCATCAAAGACCCTGATTCCAATATAGTACTGCGCATGAATAATCATGATGATTTTACAGCCGCCATAAAGCTGATTGAGTACATCATCCTGCCAACTTACTGCAATACCTACGCAGCCAAAGCACTATTTGATGACTATGATCAGGTTGAGCCATACCCTTCATGGTCGCATTGGCACTAAAAAAGACCACTTGGTTACCAATCGGTGATCATTTTTCTAATTTTATCAGCAACTTTTTGTAACCGCTGTGCCTCGGGAGGTTGAACATACATGCTATCATTTGGATGATTTTTTGCTAGATAAGCAAGAGTAATCGCCTGTACCTGTGTTTGCGCATCAGCCCACATTTTTTTAAGCAGCCCCTGTTTTGGCTGACAAAAGAGCATATTAAGCTCTTTATCTGTAGTATAAGAACCTCTACAGCGAACTAAACGATCATGAGCAGTCTTAGCTAATCGTTGTTTGCACAACTTCATTTCATGCTGCAAATCAGCGCTACAATCATGCGATTCAAGCCCAACGTGCTTTTGCAAATCCGTAACACTCGTGATGAGATGTTGTTCGATATCCTTTTTATCAATATACCGAACAGAATGATCAACCACACGACTCAGCATCACTGCAACAGCTTTTTTCAGGCTATCATATGTCACGCATGATTGTTTTACTTTATTAAACAGCTGGTGCGATAACAATCCTGACAACTGTTTAACCTCATGGCGCAATGCTTCTGGTAATCGCTGTAGGGGCTGTTGAAGCTTGTTAAGATGAGCAATAACATAATCATCTACACTCTTAGCAAGAAGATCAAAACGACCATGTTTATTTTTTTGATCATACCCACGCGTTGCCTCTTCTTCTATAACACGTTCAACGATCTCTTCAATATCGTCAGGGGTAAGCGCCAAACAAGGCGAAACCATAAGAGCCAATAGCAAAGCTAGTATTATTTTCATGACTATTCCTAATTCCTAAAATTCGTAATGCAATCCAATCATTAAGCCCATTGCCGTATTATTGCCAAGGCTGTCGTAGCGTAAAAAGCCGTCTTTGTCAACACGTTGTGTCATAATATTTGGCTGGCCATTAAGATCTTTGTATAAATTCCCTGGAATAAAAAAGCTAGCATGTACCAAGAGATCACAATGATCCAGCACTTGGTAATGCGCACGGACATCAAGCTCATAGCCCAAAAATCTGCTTGCGTCTTTAGTTGTTTCCCAGCCACTAAAAAGTGTTGGGGTACCAAAATTAGTATTAATGGTCGGGGCATTACGTAACCGCATCAACTGTAGCTCAATAGCTGGGTCTGGATGCTTACCATTAATATCCCAGGTCTTGAGTCGCGCTACTTCACCAAGCAGCATGACATCAGCACCAATATGGCCGCGTGCGCGTTTACTGAATGGAAAATAGGTAGCTCCAATACCAAAAAACTGTAGATTACTTAAATCTTTTAGATCATTGTAAGCGCTCAATGTGCGATAAGAAATATTGAGCGGCCGTGGAATAATCTGCCGTTCAAACATCAGGAAGTTTTTTACCCCATAGCCGCGGTAGCGCGAGCGCTGTGGAATAAATCCTCGAAATACACGAGATGTTTCATTATTGTATGGATAACGATCACCAGATATGTAGCCTAATGCTCCCGCAAGACTCACCGGGTGCTTTTCAATATCGTATATTGCATCGGCCATGAACATTACACCTCGATTTTCTAGCCGGTAGGCCTTTCTGAACCGATTATTACCAAAAATATCTGTGTTGACGAGGTTAACACCAGCACCACCAGCTGTTACTTCTACTTCTGCTCCTGCAATTTTTAATCTTTGACCCTGTGCATCAAGAGATCGATTTTCAGGCAGCAAAACAATCTGGCTCAAGTTATCTGATGGGTTAAACGAATTGTTATCATCACCAGCCGTCACATCACCAGCAGCTTGAAAACTTCTTTGTGCAGGGTTTGTTTCAGCAGGCTGTCTGTTTTGATCAATTTGTTGAATATGAGTAAAGCCGCGCGTAATAGCCCCTGTTGCACCTGCAGAAAGCTGGTACGTATTGCGGTCAAGCGCATGCACATCTTGGTGCCCCAGCTGCAATGCGCATTCTATATTAACCGTCAGGTTATTTCGCTTCCAGTCAACCATGGTACCAAGCGTAAACAGTTCTGAGCTTGCGTCCGCAAATACCTCAATCGTCTGTTCTGGTGCACGCGTAAACATCGCATAGGGCTGAATAAGTGCACTCCCCGCATCTTCATGTTCAACCACATAATCTGCACGCAATGCAAAAGACCAGGTATCCTTACCACTTCCACGCTCAGGCTGCGAGCCATCAAGCCGTTGCCGCTTTGTTTGCTTCAACGTATCACTAATCGAAGCATTAGTTTCATGCCACAAGTTAAAATATGCATCTACTGAAAGCTTTTTTGTAATCTCTTGGTGCCATAAAATACCAGGTGGCATAAATGGATAACGCGTAAAACCACCATCGCCTCCCCACCCTAAATAGTCAACAGCAAGGTCGTTATGAGTCCCCATCGTCAACCCACGACCCAACTGATAGGGAAAGTAACCAACTTTTAAATAGGTATCCTGACCCTTACACGGCTTGGCAAAGGTGCCAACATGCAGCTTAAACCATGCCTCTTCAACAAACACAAGTGGTACAATTGTCTTAACGGGCACGTTGCTTATCAGTATGGCATTATCTGCGCTGGGAAATGTAATTTGATCAATATACTGCGGCGTATAGTTACTTGCATCTTGCCACAGAACATAGTTCGTCAAACGAATTGCTGCCTGCGATGCAGGCTTACCATATTTCTTAAGACCTTGAACAATGCCCCCATCAAGCTGCAATTTGTGTCTAAAAAAATCATTCTGGTCATTATAATCATCACGCAAGGTAAAGCAGCGATTATATACAAAGAACTCATTTTTTAATGTGCCCCCAAAAAATAGTGCCATATCTTTATTGCTGCTCGTCAGCTGCGCCATTGTTGCAAGATTAGGCTCACACCCTTCATCCCCAGATGTTTTAATAATGTGAGAGAGTTCTTTTTTGTTTCTTTCTACCGGCACATAATGCTGCACCCCGCGTTGCTCTGATAATTGTGCGTGCAAAGCACCAGTTATTTTTTCTGTTGCATGGACCGCTGGCATCGCAAGCCCTAAACAAGCAAGGCACCACATGCGTAACATTATTTTCATACTACATTCCTAAACATATCGTTAGATCGGCTGAAAAGCCGAGGCCTCTGGGTCTTCTACTGCTATAGGCACTACGTTCTTTTCTAGCTCATTAATTTTTTTTTCTTGGTGTACAAGATCTGGCTCTTTTCCTACGGCTACTGCCACTGATGCGTTTTCTTTTTTCTGTTCCTGATCACCTATCGATGGCGCAGAATGAGCAGAAGCTTGCACGCTATGCGCTAAAGACTCTACATCTTTGGTCAACACCTGTAGCTGCTGCTGTATCGCTGTAATCTGAGCCATTGTTCCGGTAACTGTCGCATCAAAAACAGCACCCGATGCAGGGTCAAGCGCTTTACTTTTATGCTCTTTTTCTTTACTAGAAGGCTCTTTTTGCTTTGGCTCTTTATGCTTCTTTTCGACAGACGCCAGGACAATTTCTTTTTTATCAGTATTCTTTTCTTCAGGATCTACTGGTTTACTCCCCGTCACAACATCAGCACCCGTAAGTAAATTAAAGACAGTTTCTTTAAATGGATCTTTAGTACGCACATCACGATTATACAATGTAACTGTCCAATCTTCTGTTTGCTTGCCCGCACCAATAATCACAAAAGCATCATGTATAAACTTAATTGCTTTTTGATATACCACTGTTGGACACGAAAGTGTTGCCCATGCAACTGAATCCATATCTGATTGAAGTAAGCGTAATCCTTCATGCGGCTGATAACTTTCTCGCTTTTTTTCACCTTTGAAAATCACGCTAATTTTAACGTCGCCCTTACCATCACCTTTAGAAGAAAGAGGATGAATGGTAACAGGCTTATCACCCTTACTCGTTAAAAATCCAGAATAAGCCGCCTCTGAAAGCTGCTCGCTCTGGCCACGACCAGCATCAGAAATGCGGATAAAGTCTTTAGTTTCGTTGCCATTAAGCGTGATATATGCTGCCACTGGTAAAGTATTAAAAAAAGCGTTTACTTCATTACCTAAGGGAATATCACCGGTACCAAGATATGAAGCAACTGTCACCAGCTCATTTTTCAGTGCATGCTCTTGCCAGTACCCTTTAGACTCATGCGTACCAGGCACATAAACAACTTGCTGTGGGTTTTTTTCAAGCAATGTACATACCAAACTCAGTGTTGCCATATTGTGCGGCGACCGACTAATAATGCCACCAGTAAACACAATAAAAAAATCTGGGCTCGTAATAACCAGATCATCGTTAATAATGCCTAGTCTTTTAAGCTGCAGCAAGCAACGACTTAGTGAATGAATAGCCCCTTGAATATAGCCAAAAACTACAATTTTTGATTGTGGTGTAGTAGTAATTTTTACGATGGTATCGCCCTTGCTACCCATTGCCTCACGCGCTGCCGTCAGTGCAACTAGCTGGTTTTTAAAAAAACTAGGTGACCACACAGGAGTCTTTGCAAGATGTACAAATGATGCTAACCATGCAATTTTTTCTTTTATGATATCAAGTTTCGAGGGGACAATTGTTGCCCAATATTTCTTAAATTCAGGCTTAATCGTATTTTCGTTATCCATAGAATACTGCTCATTGAGCGATGCTGCATAACCTTCTGTAAGACCCAATGACTGAAATCCCGTTTTATATGACGGGCGTGGCATAACAAGCAACGCTATCAGCACAAGCAGAATAAAAATGCCGCTTCCCAAGGCGCTATATTTTAAAATATGATGGCTTGTGGGAATTGTTACTGATGGGATTGGTGTTGTTGCGGATATTTCTTTATGTGGCATAAATTCCTCAGAACAAAATCAAGAAGGTCGTAGCGGCCGTCAATGAAACCAGTGCGATCATAAAAAACCAACTACTTATCAACTCACTGGTTATCGCAGCTGTTGGTGGCTCTGTATTAACCATTACATATCGCGTTAAAAAGAGCTGGACACAGAAATTAAGAAATGCAAACACGAGAAGCAACAGGTAAATACTATCAGTTGTTGTAAAATAACCTACCTGTGGCACCATTTGTTCAAGCACAAATCGATACCCTAAAAGACCTGTCAGCGCAGATGATGACAGTGCTATTTTACCAGCCGTATTGCCTGCATTCATCAAAAAACATAATAAAGCTAGAAAGACCATAGAAAACAAAGGCAAGAAAATAACAAGAGTACGACGACTTGATGATTTAATGACATTGGCAATAAAGAGTGCTTTTGGCGATTCTGCTTTTTTCTCTATATCATTTTTATCAAGTATCAAAGGCTGCACTCCCGCATCAACGCTCAAATCTCCAAAATTCCAACCGGCAGGCGCCTCTTTTGAAAACATTGTGAAAGAGCTTGCACCAACAATAAAAATCATCTCGTCAGGGGTTACAAACTCATTGGCCATCATAATAGTAAGTCGATGGTCTTCTAGCGGAAAGCGATGAAACTGCAAATTAGTTTTAAGCTCAAAAATAACATTATATCGAACAAAAATATTTACCCCTGTCACTTTTATGTCTGGGGGACTTTTGTAAATCATCTTACCATTATCGAATGAAAAACGCTCAACAGTGTCTAGATTCATCTCATCGCCATTAAACTCAAACCAAACAATTGCATCAACCTGAAAAGTGTTTTTGCTCACATCAAACACAGGAAAATGCTTGATAAACATGCCTGTTTTGACACGTACCATAAATGGACCCATCTTTTTAAGCGCTTCAGTATTGATTGGCTTAAGGAGTGGAATACTATCTGTTGTATTAAATTGTCGCAATGCATACGAAAAAATAATCAGCAAATAAACAACCAAAACCCCAAGAAGAACCCCTTTAACTGATGTATTAGTAACATCAAAAAAACGTTTCCATGAACGCTCTGCAGGTACTACTACTTCAGGATCAACATTTTTCATGCATGTTCCTTTTCTTGTTCTTTAGGTTTATGCTGAGCAGTTTTTTTATGATCATTCATGATGTGCACCTGCTGTGACAATGTTCTTGTTGCTGAATTAAACTGTAGCACGAGCCCTTTAAAATTCACTTTTTTAAGAGAAGCAATTGTTGCAAGAATACCAGTGATACTCAGGGGCTGCGGAGTGATTTTAAGTATTTCATAACAGAGTGACGCATTAATATACCCTTCCAGCGCATAAGAGGTTGGCTTTTTATTGCCCATGAATTTTTGTAAATCAGCCCTAAACTCTTTCACAATTTGCAACTCACTCGTTGCTGGATCTGGCACTACTGACGAGGTAGTTAAGTTAATACCTCGCGATTTTTTTAATGTTTCTTGAATACTATCAAGGCCAGACAGACCCATAAAAACTGTTTTATGGAGCCCCTTATTCACAAAATAACGTACAAAATTATATGTTGGTCGCGCTTTAGAAACACAGATAATAACATTAGGTGCTTTGATAGAAATTTCACTAGCCGCTCTCTCTACTTGCAATGTTTGCGCAGGATACCAGCCTTCTGCATGCAACGATAAATCATGCTGCTTGAGTACTCGCTTTGTTGCAGTGAGGACATCATCGCCTGAATCACTAGCCTCATAAAACAAGCCAATTTTAGATTTATGCAATGTATGAAGTGCATAGTCAACAAGCCGACCAATTTCTTGCTCATAGCTTGGTCGAAAAAAAATAACATTATCAAAGCTAGAAGCACGCGTGGCTGCGGCCCCTTCAAGCGGAAAGAGCAGCAAGATTTTGTGCTGCTGCACCAAATCAGAAACAGCATATACTGATCGTGTACTCAAAAGACTTATACATAATGGCGACTGTGCTGCCATGGCAGCGATATTATCATGTGTTTTAACTGTCTCAAATCCATCATCAAGAACATTAAGGTCAACTATAATACCCTTAGTTTTTCGCTGCTTAAGCTTGTTGAAAAATAATGTCATACCATCAAGAACCTGTTGACCAAGTACCGCCATTTCACCTGTCAGCGGCAGCGAGGTATTAACAGTAATCTCTAATTTATCGCCAACCATTTTCGTTGGTATCACCGGCTGAGCAAGTACATCTGGCACAATAGCAGCATCGTCATGTTTTTTTTCTTCTGCTATTACAGATACTTCTACTGCCGAATCTTCTGCAAGCAAGGGGATACTCAAAAGAAGTAAGAATAATGGCACATAATGTTTCATGCAGCAACCTCTGCAAGTGGCGACAATAAATTTTTTTTGACAAAACTGAGCTTGATGAGAACGTAATGATCCTGTCAACAATCTGACAATCACTAGTCATCAAGCAATGTTCTTAAGCAACTACACAGATCATTTAGCTATATAAAAATGCACATAACCGCTGCATCAATCTTATGCATACTTTTTACAAACATGCAGTCACAAACAATATAGCAATACACGTACTGCAAAGGCCCTACTAGTGGTCATTACAAGCACCTTGAAAAATCAATAGAGGAAACGCTTTCGAAGCGCTATCCTCCCTTCTAGATCAATCTTTCCAGGCGGTAAAAAATCATGTGGATCTCAACACTTGCAAAAAAACCCTCTGCTCTTTATCGTTGACTGCACGACTGTACACCAACCCGGCACGCATGATGCATGCCATAGAAGCAATAGACTGATTTTAATAGAAGGAGAATAGTTCTATGAAAAAAATATTATGGTTGGGCATCCTATCTTGTTGGAGCTATGGGCACTCCTATGGACACTCTCTGGGATACAGCGGCACTGACCTCATTGATGGTCGTAATATCACAATTCCTGCTGATCATGAGACAGTAATCAACACGCCTATTCCCATTGCAGGCACGATCGACGGCAACAATACTGGAACCCTAACGCTGAATGGTGATGCCTACCTTGGCGCAACAAGTGGCCTAATAAACGGTATTAAAATTAATGGAAACAATAAAACGCTCCACCTATTGGGCAACAACACATTAGCAACGCGCAACATTATATTTATTAACTCATCGCTCATCATTGATGGCCACAATAATATAGTTGATCTCAACGGTACCCGTTTTTATATTAATGGAGAGAGCGGAACAACACTCACGCTAAAAAATATGACTCTCTATGGGCTTCGAGGAGTTGAAGGGGCTGATGCGACATTTCGTTTCAGCAATACAATTGGTCAAAAAGTTATCTTAGAAAATGTAACGCTCTATTTGATTGATAACTGCACATTTACAGGTGGTGCTCTCGATATTTCTGGCACTGTTTCACTGATTGGTGACTACCACTTCAAATACCGTAGCTCTGCTGATTGCACCATCAAAAAAGCATCAACTCTGCAACTTGATATGCATGTAACATTCGACTACGAACCAGCAGATTTGCTGGCTACTCACTTAAAATTTACCGATCTGACTTCAACACTCTTTTTACGAGGAGGTACGCTTTTTGTCCCTTCAAATACGGGTTTAAATCTGATTAAAGGACACTTAGTCGTTGATCATAAATCATATGCAGCGCAAAACTGGATTTCTCCCAATTTTGGCACCCGCAACGGACGTATTAATATGGGAGATGGCAGAGATATTGCCAACAATATGGCTATTGATATTTTACCAGGCGGACAACTCATTACTCAAGCTGCTGCCCTGAATTACGGCATTGTTGATGCATCATAAGAATAGCTCGACTATGAAGCAAAAAGTTTAGGATAGATTATGAATTCAATAAAAATAATTATAATGGCTTGCGCGCTGTATCTACCATGCATATTCGCCACGCCTATCGGCCAAACAATTTTTGGAAATAAAGATGCAAGCCTTGTCGTCAGTGACGACTCATATGTAAAAATAACCCCCACAAAGGGAGTTACTATCACTGGCGGCAATTTTGCTAACACAGGAAGCGGCATTGTTGAAGGCAATCCAATTAAGTTTGACTTTGGAACCTATACACTTTTTAACTCACGTGTTGATTTAAACGGAGTGCTGATACCTGATAGCACTGGTGGCGGTACCATAAAAATTGGTGGTGATAGCCCAAACGGATTCGGGGTAATGATTGCCAACCCTGGAGGATTAGCATCTATTAAAGTTGAAGCCGAATCAGCCGAAGGAGGCAGCATTATGCGAGGACAACCACTATTTTTTGGGGAAAATGATTTAACCCTCCAGAACAGCAATACTCTCTTTAATGTCGCAGTGCAAAACGCAGTTAATACCAACATTACTCTGAATGGCGGCATTTTACGCTTGCAAGATGACTTACTGCTTGGCGATAGCGCTGTAATTAAGGGTGATGGTTATGTCTTATTGAATAACAGACGCTTATCGCTTGGAGGCCAAGCCGCTGCCTGGACTGGCAATATTGGTTGGTTTAGCGCTCTTGATATCCAGCTCAATAGCGCTGTAAGCCTCCCTGGTAAGTGGACTTTCTTTGATTCGAGCCAACTCAATGGCAACGGCAATGTGCTTGATTTAGCCGGAGGAGGAGAGCTAATCGTTGCCCCTGGTTCTATTTTACGTATGGCAAGTGTACAAATTAAGGGACTCGGGAAGAGAAGTGATTTAGGCAAAATTCGTCTTGGCGATGGAGCCACCTTGTTTTTAAGCGACGTCGTTATTGAGATGGATGATGATTATGATGTCGTATCTGGTACATGGTATGTCGAGGGCAGCTCAAAAGTGATCACTAAAGATCACATATTAAACTTCAAAGACTCTGATAACGGTTCAACACATGGTAGACTGACGGTTGACCGCGTTGATTTAACCTACGACACACTTGCAACACTGGATAAAGTAAACATACAGCCTACTCTCATTAATGACCCACAGCGCAAATATATTCATGTTCTCCAAAGCGGTGATATCCGTACTATTAAGGGTGATACCGTAACATTTCATAACTATCGTGCCGACTCACTATTACAAAAATATGCTATTGTTGCACCATATCGTAAATTTGTTGTCTATCCAGAGCTTAATGACACAATACAAAACTTTGACGTCTTAATTGATGGCAACACAAACTTTCTTGGGTTTACACGATGCGATGATGCTGTTTTTATCGTTTCTCCAGGAGTACGTGCAACAACACAAAATATGATTATACGTGATGTCTCAACTAAAAATATTGCCATACAAAAAACGCTAGAACATCCTGATACCTCACTGACCTTTGGTAATAAAACCATGGTGACTTTTGCGCGCAATGAAGTACTTGATTACCCATGGGTCTTTGAAGGTAGTACTATCTTACGTGGTGGCGGCATGGTGCTTGAGCTACAAGGCGAAGGGGCCATTATTCTTAAAGGCACTAACTCCAGATTATTACTTGATGGTATTATTTTAAAAGGCATTAATGGCACCAATGTTCGCTGTGAAGATAACACAAGCACCATACAAATGCGCGGTGTGAAATGGATTCAAAGTGACGACTTTACCTTCGAAAAAGGATCAATTGAACTTGTTGATGATGTAACGATGGTTGGGCCACATACATTTACGTATAGCTCACAACAACCGTTTAGCATTTTATCTGATGCAACATTTTCACTATGCCGCAATCTCATCTTTAATTGGCTTGGCACACCTAGAGGGTTAGTGCTTGCTGCTAATGGAACAGCTGCAATCCAGCTAGACCAGGCAACTCTTGTTGCACCGCAAGGGCTAACAACAACGACCCCTGGACGGCTTATTGTTCGCAATAAAAATTACAACCAAAATGATAAGGTCAATTTCAACAGCCTAGAAAAAGACTACAGTGGTTCATTTAAATAAACCTTATTTTTAGAATATCAACGCGCTATAAAAAAGCCCCTGAAGTGTTAGCTTCAGGGGCTTTTCTTATAAATTTTAATTATCGTTCAAATTTGCGCTTTTCTGTATCAGGCTTATGCATTCTATCACGTGAACGCTCTTTTTCTTTTTTGACCTGCTTTAACATCTTATCCATTGTATTATCAACGGCAACATACATATCAGGACCCTCATCATGGGCATTAACATCTAAACTTGCCGATTTAATGTGCAACTCAACAGCGTGATGATCATGCTGCTTATTTGCCTTAAGCCAGAGTTCAGCATGCACAGGTTCGCGCTCATGAGTATGCGCAAGTAATTCAGCTAGTTTGCTAAATTTTTCATGTGCATGCTCTTCGAGTGGATCAGAGTGCGGCATATTATGAAACGTAATTTTAAGGTTCATGATGGCCTTTCGACTGATGGTTAGAAAAACGCGCTGCAAGATCTTGGTGAAATTCTGCACCTAAGTAACGCTCTTTGGTGTAGCTATTTTCAAGAATATCGGAAATGCCACCTTCTGCAACTACCCTACCTTGCATAATAACATAGCCTGTACTTGCAATAGAAAGCAACTGATCAACATGATGATCAGATATAACTACGCCCAACCCTTCCATAGCCAATGAGCTAAAAAGTGATTTTAGCTCGTAAATCGATTTTGGGTCAACCCCTGCAAATGGTTCATCAAGTAAAAGCATTTTTGGCTTCATCAACAATGAACGAACGACTTCCAATTTACGTTTTTGACCACCAGAAAGAGTACCAGCACGTTGATCACGTGCATGATCAAGACTTGTAAGCCTCAGCCAATGTTCCACTGCTTCTTCGAATGTTAATTTTGTCTCACGCCGCCAGTAGTGATGATACTGGTAAACTACCAGCAAGTTGTCATAAACACTCAGCTGCTGCAACAATGAGGTATGCTGCGGTAAATAAAGAAGACCCTTAGTCACATGCTCTGCGGGCGATGCTTGAGTCAGGTCTTGACCGTCAAATAAAATAGTGCCGATAGGTAGGCGTTTGCATGAAAGCAACCCAATAATAGTCCGCAACAGCGTTGTTTTACCAGCGCCATTCGGCCCGAGCAAAGCAACCACTGACTGCCGATGAGCAGTCAGTGAAACATCGAATAACAACTGTTTTTTACCTGAGTATTGATTTAAATGTGCAACCTCAAGCAATGCCATTGCTAGTCCTTGCGAGGGAACAGCCGTACCGGACAGCCAAGTAAATCGTAATTTTTTCGTAAGATATTTTCAATACAACCAAGCTCAGATTGTCCAAAAAACTCAGGGTGATTTACTTCAAGGACAAATGTCGGCAAATTCGTACCAATCGGTACTACAGCAGAAATTCTAAGAGGTGCAGTATTGTGAACAAGGAATTTATTCACCATCTCATTTTTGACGACTTCATCAACTTCAATAGCATTAAACACTTGGTGACAACGGCGCCATACCTGTTGAACTTCATTGAAAATCTTAGAGACATTTTTATGTGTCAGACAAGAGATCCATACTTGAGGGACTTTTTTTAGAATGAATTTGTATTCATCGATGCTTTGCTCAAGAGTATATTTTGTATACTCAGTAAGAAGATCGGTTTTATTGAACACCACAACGATCATCTTTTTTTGTTCGTATGCATAGAAAAGCAGCTTAAGCTCTTGGTCAGCAATTTTACCTTCAGATGCATCAATCATCATGACAATAATGTCAGCATTCTTAACAGCAATAAGGGAGCTTTTGACCATCAGGCCTTCAAGGTCATCATCCACTTTGCGTGGGCGACGAACACCCGCCGTGTCAGTAAACTGAATCAGATCATTAAGATTATAGGTCATAGCAGTGATTGGTTCACGTGTTGTCCCTGCAACATCAGACACAATCGAACGTTCATGCTGCAAAAGTAGGTTCATGAGTGATGACTTGCCAACATTGGGCCTACCAATCAAAGCAACATTATAAACAGGATTAAGAGTCTCTACTTCACCAACAGTAGGTAAAGTATCCACAATATTTTGCAGTAACAACCCAATGCCCGTACCGTGTACGGCAGAAATAGGAATAAGATTACTTAATCCTAAGCCGTAAAATTCAGTAATATTGTCATCCATAGCACGCAAATTATCAGCTTTATTCACCAATAAAAATGTTGGCTTGTTAGCTCGACGAACAACATCTGCAATTTTAGCATCTTCTAACTGCATGCCATTTTTGCCATCAACAACAAATAGCAACATTGATGCATCTTTAAGCAAGCGCATAACTTTTTCTTGCACGCGTTTGGTGATTTCATCAGTGCCTTTCACAAATGACATCCCGCCAGTATCAATCAACGTAAATGAAATACCTTGCCAGGTGACTACTTCTTCAATGTAATCACGCGTGACGCCTTCACGATCGAAGACAATGCTTCTTCGTTCTTCAGCCAAGCGGTTAAACAAGGTAGATTTACCGACGTTGGTGCGTCCAACAATAAGAACTTTTGGATGAGAGGTAGTAACGTCAATCATTTATTTTTTTCAGGTTGAAAGTTTTTTGGCGTTTAGCTATTTGCGACTTTCTTTATTTTACCCGAAAAAGTGGTAAGCAGCAAGCTAGCTGTTGGCCATTCTTGTGCATCTTTTATGACTAAAAAGTCTCCACTCTCGCGTTTCTGGTACAATTGCGGTGCATTATACTCTGTGGCAGGTGCTTCCCGATTTAAAAAAGGTGCTGCAGCAGAGGCTATTGGTTGCCTGGGAAAAGGCGTCTTTACACTGCTGGCGCTAGGTGCTTGATACGTAAGGCCTGTAGCACCTTTAAAACATTGCTTAAGCATTGGTAGCCACAAAGCAGTTGCAGATTCTATATTACTTTTAAAAAATGGACTATCGCTACTCAAAGAAATAAGCACCGTAGGCGCACCTTCAGTATGGCTAACCAGGGAGGCTTGCTTGAAAATTGAGACTAGCAACTGGTCTTGCAGTTCACTGCTCAGCGCTACAAATGCGTGCCAGCGCATATCAGTGCCAGAAGTTTCTGTCACAACCTGTGGTTGCACATAGCGTACAGCTTCGAGCACAGAAGTTGGTGCTACTGTTTCTATCGGTGCAGTAAGCGATTCGGCTGCCGGAGGTAGAGAAACAACTGTTTTACTCTTAGCCAACGCAGTGGTACCACTGCCTGAATTTCCACGATTTGATGGCAATGATCCAAGAAGTTCGCTTAAATCAGCAATATTAGTCTGCTCACATAACTGTAAAAGCACCGTTTCTAAGAAGAGCTGTTTTTTATTAGTCCGATTAAAAATTGCCTCTTGCTCCCATAAAAAAGTGAGAATGGCATGCAAGCGATTGCGTGAACAGATAGCAGCAAGGACCTTCACCTCTGTTTCAACACTGTGATACGCCTGAGGGAGAGTATTTACACCGTACTTCACCCACAACAAGGTTCTGCAAAGATTAATGAGACCATCCCACAGAGCTGCCGGCGCACGTACCTGACTATTGATCTCATTAAAATAGCTAATCAGCTCTTGCGGTGCTTGATTAACCAGATGGGTCATAAGCGTAATTAATTCACGATTGCTGATCTTACCAAGAACAGTAAGCACAAGTGCTTCACTAATAACTTCTCCTGAGAACCGCACTCGCTCAAGTAAATTAATTGCATCACGTGCCGAACCATCAGTTTCTTGGAGGAGAAGATCAACAGCCGCTGGCTCAATTTCAATCTGCTCTTTTTCGCACATAGTAAGCAACAGAGTCTTAAGCTCTTCATGGGCGATAGCAGGAAAAATAAGCTGAAAGCAGCGGGATAAAACCGTGATAGGAATTTTTTGTGTTTCAGTCGTAGCGAGTAAAAACATGACTGTTTTTGGAGGTTCTTCGAGAAGCTTTAAGAAGGCATTGAATGCAGCTTTGCTCAGCATGTGAGCCTCATCGATCAAATAGACCTTTTTCTGACCAGAAAGTGGCATATAACTTGATGATTCAATAATGCTACGTACATTGTCAACGCCGGTATGTGATGCTGCATCAATTTCAATAAAATCTGGGTGATTTCCATTTGCCATCGCAACGCAAGAAGAACATGTTAAACATGGCATTGCTTGCTGTGGATCTTGCTGGAATGCTAGTAGATTAAGGCAGTTTACAGCGGCTGCAAAAATACGAGCTGTCGTTGTCTTGCCACACCCACGTTGCCCTGCAAATAAATAAACGGGGAAAAATTTATTAAGATAAAGACTATTCTTGAGCATACGGATGGGAATATCTTGCCCAATGACTGTATCAAACGTCTGAGGACGCCACTTACGAGCAAGATTTAAATTTATTTGTTTTTCCACGGCTTCAGCACTTATCTTGTGATTAGTTAATAATACTATAGTTTATCAGGTTGAATGGTAAATGCCATGAGAAAAAGCATTGATTTTTGATTACGAATTAATAAAAAAGGGCCGTATGAAAAGCGTACAGAGATTTTTAACAATTCGATGCCTATTCTATTTCTTCACGGGATTATTGTATCCTGCAACAACAATAGCGCTTCCAAGCCCCTCTTCTGTGACAACAATCAGTCTTGATGCCACAGAGAGAGCAGAAAGAAAATCGATACATTTCTTGAACAATCAAGCATTTTTCAAGCGACCTATTAAGTGCCATATACTAAACGCAATAGCTACTGATGATGAACAGCACAGAGAGGGGTTTGTGCTTGATCGTCATACAAATAATCACCTTACCGTAGCATTGCAAAATGTTTTTTGTGATATGCCCAAGCTAGAGGCTTTATTGTCTTATTTGCACGAGCAGAATGGGCTCTTTGTAGCTCTTGCACAACCAATTGCATCAGTGCTTATACATTTTTCTGACCAAGCGAATGAACTAGAACAATCTTTTTTGTGTATTAAACAAGCCCTTGAGTATATGAAAAGAGAAGAATTCATACTGTTTTCATGTATATTTGCATGGGCACTTGAACGCCACCAAGGCTCTGATTCTCTGCTAAATTTCTTAGCTATATCTGTTCCTGCAAAAATAGGCCGGCTATATGATAACAGCCCAAGAAATCATGAGCTCGATATTCATGCGCATGCTCCCTGCTATGACAGACAAAACAGGCGAATTCTTAATTATGCACTAGCCTATGATCTACTTAAGCACGCCATCATTGATCTACCATGGCAAAACCCTATGGCCTTCAAATATGCCTGGCATGCTTATTGGACTCAAGCACCATCTCTTAACGTCTATCAGCATCATGAATTCCTTGTAAGAGCTCTCTGCGAATTGTGGCAAGAGAGGCCGCATCTGCACCACAGCGCAACAAAGACTCTACATAATAAATATTTTGTGCGGTTGTATGATAAGATTAATCGTGCGGCTCAAAATCAAGCGGTACCACGAGATGTACGACTTCTACTCAGCACTGAAAATCTTATGCGCTATGTTGATACATATCTTGGTAGGCATCGACACAAGGAAAATTTTAAGCGATTTTTACGCTGCAGTACATTTAGCCAGGATGCTATTTTGCCATTGTGATTGGAGGTATTTACCTGTAACATGCTGTGGTAATTACAATTAAAATTCTTGATAGATATGGAGCGAATTTTCTATGAAAATTACTTACAAAAAAAATCTGTATATCACAGCGCTAACGTTTATGGCCATACTACATACGACTCATTACCTTTCATGTGCCGGATCTGAAGCGTTATCGAGCAGTGATGCTGCACCAAAAGAGATCATTGTTAAATGCTTCACGCATGTCGATGATTGCCAGTATTTATGCCTCGATACAAGTCTTATACCGACTACCGAGAAATACTCAGAATACTCAAGAAGAGATTGTTGTCTTTCAACAGACACTATTTGGACAAAAATTGCAAAAAATGATTGGGGTAGAGGGCTTCAACATACTGAGACAAGACCTTTACAAACAGGAAGAGCTGCTCCCTCTAGCCTTTGCCATGTTCCTACAGAACGACCATTCATTCTAGGAGAGTGGAAACACGAATATGCACGACTAGATGATTGCCTTTTATTCCATTTTTTTCGCACAATTATGCTGTCCGCCACTGCTCAGGAACTGAACAATCAGAAACCATTATTGGATCCTACATGGGTTAAAATTGTTGAACAAAAAAAAGTATTTTTACTAACTCATTTTCTTTGCAACTCTTTTATCCTCATATTAACAAAATTCCGCCAGTCAATCGACGACCATCGCATCACATTATTATCTAATTACATTAATCAAATCGCGCTCGATACAAAATACCCATTTACAAGTCGTGCGGTTTTATCAGCTGACTGTGCTGAACACTACTGCCAATGTATTCTTAAGGATGAACCTGACAATCTAGCACGTGTTATCGGAGCTGTGCGACAAAAGTTCTTAGCTCTAAGCAGCATTCCTCATGACGATTCCACTGCTCCGTCAGGGGTCTAAAAATCGGTTAATTTTTAAGTTTTTCAGCTTTTTTGTTAGATATGGCCAAAACCTATAGCTCGCAAAGCTACAACAATGCAATTAAAAATTGCCATGCTTGCAATTTATTACAATTTGTCGTTAATATTATATTGTCAGTTGTAATTTTATTCTTTTTAGGAGAATTGTATGATTTTATTTATGGGTATACTTCGGCATATGGTTTTATTTATGGGTTTTGGGCTCTTTATATCCCTGCATAGTGCCAGCAGCGCACCAGCATTCGGTGGAGCTGGTGGAGGAGCACCTGAAGCAGTAGCCCCTGCAAAAGAAGATTGTATAGAATTCTTTAAGACATTGGAGTTCCCTTATAATTCTGAGCAATTTAAAAAGAAAGAAAAAAAGCTAAGAAAGCAATGGAACCATATTATTAGCGAGAAAAAAGTATTTCAGCTAGCGCCGAATATTCTTATATTCTTTATACTTCGAGTCATGCTCGCTAAACCAGCAGAATATCCAGGTGAACAATTCTTATGTGAACGTATTAATAAAATTGCGCGTGATCCAATGTATCCAGCAGATCAACGTGCTCTTTTATCTGCTGATAGAATTGCAATGAAACTGTATGAAGGCAGCAATTACCCAGATCTAAGCGCTACATTAAAAGATTCTATTGCCAACATGATAATCACTAAATTAGTACCATTAAACGACATCGTTCCATACGATGAAATAGTGACAATTCCAGGAGAATTAACAGAAGCTCCAAAACCGAACATCATGGTGGATGAATTTTTTGGAAATTTTATAGCAGGAACTGATGTGGCTGAAGGGCGTAAAGGACGGCCTATGAAAGCGCGGCATGATCGCTTTGATAAAATTCTAAATCATACCGACAATGTTAGGTATGTTATTCCTGGGTTATGTGTATTACTACAATTTTCATCTAAAGAACAGCCTGTTATGGTAAAGTCAAAACATAAGGCTAAATCTAATAAAGGCGTAGTTCAAGAGTCACAATTGAGTGGCGACATAAAATTTTTATGTAATGCAATTAATACATTTGTTATGGATACGAGTAAGCCATTTTCTAATCGTGCTCTTTTGTCGGCTGATTGCGCAAAAAATTATGTTGCACGAGTGTTCTCAGCTGGTAATCCTGAAGAAATTACCGCAATGTGCACAATTATAGATGCAAAATTAACGGCACTGAAAGACATCGCACAAGATTAGCCACGTAAATAAAAAACCCATTTTTATGGCAACTGACTAAAAAACAAGTAGCTATAATCGTGGGTTTTTTCTACTGAATGAGCCATCGACGGGATATGATGGCAATCTTTTGCGCTATCTTCTCTTTTGCCTGAGCAGTTAATGTACGTGCACTATTAACTTGATAGGTCTTGATTTGACCTATACCAAGATACTTGCAAGCCTCTTTCATCATTTCTGTGCCCGAATTACAGGAGCCTACAAAACGATGCCACCAGCTCATATCAGCGGTGTTTATAATAAAAACTTTTTTAATGTTGTGACGAGCTTGTGCATACGGACCCGTACGATGCTGCCATGCGTAATTAGTGATTAAATCAATCCACGCTTTCATAATTGCTGGCGGAGCATACCACCAGACAGGGTAAGCAATTAAAAGCCGATCAGCAGCCATAAAGCGCTCTTTGTTTTCCCAGTAAAACGGGACATCTGCAAAGACAGAGTCAAACGGTTTTCCTGGCTCAGGAAATGTAAGAAATGGGATCCTGTCTGCATGTTGATACAAATCTAAAATATCAACAGTAGCACCTTCTTTTTGCATCGCTGTAACAGCGGCATAAAAAAGTTGTCCACTGGTTGAAGTTGCAATTGGATGAGCAATAACAGCCAAAACGCGCATTATATCCTACATTAAATGATGAGAAATGATAAAGGGCAAAGTACAGTTTCGTAACACCCCTGCTGCTTCCTTCCGGACCTGACAGATTCTGCATCACGGCAACTTACTTTGCCCAATTTTCTATACAAGTAAATTATGGTGGAGAGAGAGGGATTCGAACCCTCGATGCCCCTTTCGAGGCATACATGATTTCCAATCATGCGCTTTCGACCACTCAGCCATCTCTCCTTATTTCTAATTTACTCGTCTTTTTTAACTACTTTACGAGCGGCTGCTGAACGAGCTGCAGGAGCACGTTTTTCTACAGGAGCAACGCCTTCTTCAACTACTGGTGCAGCTTCAACTACCGGTACTGCTGCTACTACTGCTTGCACAGGAGCTACAGGTGCAACAACCGGAGCAACCGCTGCTACTCTAGGAGCAGGCTTAGCTGGTCGTGCTGCTTCAAATGCTGCAACGCCTTCTTTAACGTAAGACTCGATGTGCTGCATGATGAAATTAATAGCTTTTGGTGAGTCATCATTACCAGGAATGATATGAGTAATACCGATTGGATCAGTATTTGTATCGATCAATGCGATAACAGGAATACCCATGCGCATTGCTTCATTAATCGCTGAAACTTCTTTTTTAGCGTCAACAACAATAAGTGCAGCTGGAGGATAATCAAAATTAATGATACCACCAACGTTTTTTTCAAGACGAGCGATTTCCTTTTGGATCATGCTCAACTCTTTTTTCTTATAATGCGTTGTGCTTTTTTGCACGATGTCACGCATATGAAGCAAACGAGTTACTGCTTTTCTTACTTGTTCATAGTTGCTCAGCGTACCGCCAACCCAACGTTTGATAACAAAAGGCATACCAGTTTCTGTTGCAACTCTGAGAACGATATCTTGTGCTGCCTTCTTGGTGCCAACAAAAAGAACTTTGCCACCAATACTAGTAATTTCTTTAATAAACTTGCCAGCGCGCTCAAGAAGCAATGCCGTCTTGGAAACGTCAATTAAGTGAATTTTGTTTTTAGCACCCCAGATGAACGGTTTCATTTTAGGAGACCAACGGGAAGTGCGGTGACCAAAATGGACGCCAGCTTCAAGCATTTTCTTTAGATCGATTGACATATAAATCCTTTTGCGGGTTTTAACTATTGTTTCTTGGGTTCACTAAGTAAACCACCCGTATTCAAAGAAACAAGCTTTTTTTAACAATGGAAACAGTCTATCAAAGCCTCAATAATACGCAACCTTTTACGTGTTCTTTTTTTCTCCAATAACAGTATTGGTAGCTATGGTTTTGAGATATTTCTTACCAACCATAATGCCTATACACGCCCAGACTATAGCCAGAGCCACAGAAAACATTGACTGCATCGCTATAACAAAGTAGGGAGATTGGGTAGCAAGAATATTCAAAGAAGATCCCGCTGTTTTCGCAAACGTACGACCAAATGAACCAATCCACGCTTTTGATTTAAATTGAATATCTTTAATGGTTGGAATAAATAAAATTTCACGTAGCGGGTCATTAAAACCATAATTTAAGGCACGTATGACAACCATAACAACAAACAACATTGCTAACTTAGGGTACAGCATAGGCAATATTGCCATAAAAATAGTTACAATAGGCATCACCAGGAGACATTTTTGCACTCCAAACCGTCTGATCATTTGTGATGTACCAAAAACGGCAAACAGAAGACTGAGAGCTTGAAACGTTCCTGTATAAATCAACATGAACTTACTCATATTAATGATGTGCCCGCTTGTTTCAACAACCATTAAAATATGCAGCTGATAGTCAAAAATAATATTAATGACCTCGAAACTAAACACCAAGCCAAAAACACCTAAGACATACGGTTCAGTGAGAACAAGGCGCAATCCTTCAAAAATACCCGTTTTTTTATGCTCTCGTTCATTTTTTTGATCAACTTTATAGGCAGCTTCATAACCGTGCAAATGAGATAGCGGAATCCAGCGCTTCAGTAAATAGACACAATAGATGGCCATAATCAAAAAAACTGCTGCTATAACCGTTGAAATAGAAATGCTAAACATCGGCATTGTTTCAAGAATGATCCAACTAAGGGCCGTAGTAAACATTCCACCAACACGAGAGCAGGCAACAATAAGACCGTACCCACGGCTAGCAAAATTCGGGGTACTGACAGAGCTGACAAAGCTCCAAAATGTACCAACGATCAGAGCCTGAAACAGATCCATAAAAATTTCAAACATCCAACCCAAAAGGCGATATGGACTAGCCATCGTGTTGCTCACCCCATACGTAGGATGGATAAAAAGATATGCAAACAACAATGTAAGAGCTACATAAAATCCAAGGAAATAGTACACCGCTTGATGCTTTTTGACTTGGTCAATAATTTTTGCGTACGCAAGCATAGCGGGAATGGTGATAAGAATGCTCACCACTTTTGCATAGGGTTCATACTCTACCCCGACAAATGCAACAAATATTGATGTTTTAAATGACCGTAATATTGAATACGCGCCAATTACAAAAAAGAATGCAAGCCCCGAAAGTAGTAGCTTGACCACATCAAAACGATCTAATTGTAATTTTTCTTCTAAGTACGAAATACAGCTATTACGCATCGCAAACCAGTCCCTCGCTAAAATTTATTGTGTCGCTTCGTCTGATTGCCCAATAACCTGCTTGGTATCGATAGCATTTTGCAGCGTTCGACCGAGGAAATAGACCAATATAAGCCACAAAAACGTAAGCCCAAAGCTAAGCGTTAAGCTAGACAGCAAGGCAAAGGCAGGCGTTGCGCCCTTAAGTGAAACGTTAAACACCGAGCCGAAACTCTTTGCTATCCGAGACCCAAAAGCATCCGTCCATGTTTTTGCTTTAAATTTAATGTCTTTAGTCGTTGGAATATATAGCACTTCACGCGTTGGATGATTAAGTGAATAATTAAGCGCACGCAACGCAACCAGAACCCCAAAAAAGACACCCGACGTAGGAAACATATATGTTATGACGAGCATACCAAGACACATGACCGGGAAGATAAAAAGTGAAAGCCTAGTACCAATAACACGTAATAAGGGAGTCGTACCAAAAAACGAAATACCCAGCCCAATTATATTAAGTAAGAAGTAATAAAATGCATAATATGCGGTCATATCACCTACGGTTGGATTGCTTGCATCTGCATGCAGAGCTACCCACCAGTCAAAAATAACAATCATAATTTCATAAAAAGCTACGAGTGAAAAAATACCCAACACATAGGGCTTTTTCACCATAATGATCAGACCATCAAAAGCACTTGCTATTGACGACCATATGCCATTACCATCGCGATCTTTATGAATTTCTAGCTGATACGCAGCCTCGTATCCATGCATGTAATCATCAGGAACCCGCGTGATAAGAGCATGAATAGCAACAGCCGCCGCAAGCAACATTAAGCTGCCAATAAATAACGCATTGGGTAGGAGCGAGTAATGATCTGTTGTGCTACTAGCCCTGATAGCTAAATAAAGCAGTCCAGAAGCTGCAATACCACCAACTTTTGATCCTGAAACAAAAAAACCGAAGTAATTCTTTGCATCTTTTGGATTGTTAACAGAATCTGCAAATGCCCAAAATGTCGTTGAGTAAAACGCATCAAAGCCTTCCATAAAGAAATAGAAAACCCAACCAAGAGCACGATTAGAACTTGCCACGGTATTCGCTAGCCCGTACACAGGATGCGCCAAAAAATAAGAAAAAATAACGCCACCGACTGCATGAAAGAGAATAAAACAGTACAACAAGTGATGACGTCGCAGCCAGTCAACTAATTTTGAATAGACTAAAATAAGGGGTATAACGTACAGCAAAGAGTAAAGCTTTGCGTCAGGCACGAGATATGCACCAACCATTTTAGAGAAAATAGCCATTTTAAGTGGTCGCCATATCACCTGACAACATGAAAGCAAAAGAAACGTTAGCGATAAGTAAAAAACTTTTTGCCTAAACTCAGGCTTAATACTCCAGAGCTTTTTGATAGAAAACGCTGACTGTTCCTGCATACGTTCCTTAGGTTATGAGAATTACACTTGCTATAACACCCAACGATCTACGAAAATAATAGCGTTAAAAACGCACTTTTACTCGTTTAACGCACCACAATCATAACAAAAGAGTCTCAACATTACGAATGTATTTTTGCTTTTTTGTAGGATTACGAACGGAAGTATAGGGTGATATGTCCAAAAGTCAATTTTAACGAACTAAATGTAAAAAATCTTTCTTTTTGTATTGATTGCCTATGGGTTGAGCGCTGTACTTTTTGGCCGTGTATTGGTACCCTTATGAGGCAGTATGTCTTCAGGATTCACGTAACAATCGAGTGAACAAATAATATGAAACAGCACTATACCATGGCCGAGCCGGGTTTCCTGCCAGTCTTGCCCCTTAAAAATTTAGTCGCACTCCCTAAGAGTATTATCCCCGTTGTCGTTGGTAGAGAGATCTCTATTCATGCAATTGATTTTGCTATGAAAGGGAACAAGGAGGTTTTTGTAACCGCTCAACGATCAATTGACACAGAAAACCCTACCATCGATGATGTTTTCCTCTTTGGCACACGAGCAGTTATCGTCCAAGTAGCCCGTATGGCTAATGGTACGTTAAAAGTGCTCATCGAAGGAGTCGCGCGCTCTGAGGTTGTTTCCGTTGAAAAAGCCGATGGATTCTTGGCCGTCATTGCTCGAGATCTGATTCCAGACCCATTGAGCAATACGTCAGAACACATGGCTCTTTTCCGCAATCTTTTCGATTTATTCAAAGAATATGTCGGACTCAACGAAAAGATGTCAACTGAAGTACTGACGCTCTTTCATGGTCTTGAAGATCTTGATTACCTGTGCGATACAGTGGCTGTACAGATGCATCTTGAATTTGATGAGCGCCAACGTGTTCTTGAAATCGTAGATCTTAAAAAAAGAGCTCTATCTCTATGCGTTCAGCTTCAAAAAGAGCTTGAGATTTTAAAAGCTGAAAAAAATATTAAAAAACGCGTACAAAGCCAGGTTGAAAAGCATCAGCGTGATTACTATTTAAATGAGCAAATGCGGGCTATTCAGCGTGAACTTGGCCGTGAAGATCAGCAACAAGAAATTAATGATCTCCGCCAAAAAGCTAAAAAGCTAAAGCTATCAGCAGAAGCAATAGAAAAAATTGAAGCAGAGCTCAAGCGTCTTGAACAGATGCAAGCAACATCACCCGAAGCTGCAGTAAGCCGCAACTATATCGATGTTTTGCTCTCTGTGCCATGGCATGCAAAAGCTAAAGATTCTGTCTCGATGAAAGGCGCAGAAGAGATTCTGAACGCGTCACACGCTGGCCTCAAGAAGGCAAAAGAGCGCGTTATTGAATTTATCGCTGCCAAAAAATTTGCTGGCGACAAGCTCAAGAAGGCTCCTATTATTTGCCTTGCAGGACCTCCTGGCGTTGGTAAAACATCACTAGGACATTCAATTGCTAAAGCGCTCAACAGGCCGCTCATTCGTATCGCCCTTGGTGGTGTACGCGATGAGGCTGAAATCCGTGGTCACCGCCGTACCTACATTGGTGCAATGCCCGGTAAAATTGTACAAGGCATGCGCAAAGCCAAAGTGGTGAACCCCGTTTTGCTTCTGGATGAAATTGATAAAATGGCCATGGATTTCCGTGGCGACCCAGCATCAGCGCTGCTAGAAGTTCTTGATCCAGAACAAAACAAAGCATTCAACGATCATTTCATGGAAGTTGATTACGATTTATCTAAAGTGATGTTCATCACCACGGCAAATGTTATCGACAATATTCCGTACCCACTTCTTGATCGTATGGAAATTATTTCACTTTCTGGCTATACCGAAGAAGAAAAACTTTCCATCGCTAAAAAATTCTTAATGCCTAAGTTACTCGATGAATACAAGCTCACAAATACACAGGTTATTATTTCTGATGCTATTATTCGTCGCATCATTGATGAGTACACCAAAGAAGCTGGTGTACGTCAGCTAGAGCGCACCATTGCAAAATTGATGCGCAAATCTATTCAACAAATACTCAAGGTCAAGGCAACAAAGCAAGTCAAAGTTACAGACCCAATGCTGGAAGAATGGCTAGGCGCCCCGATATTCCGTCAAGATGACCGAAAGTACCGCGATTTAGTTGGTGTTGCTACAGGACTTGCGTGGACCGAAGTCGGTGGCGATGTGTTGGATGTTGAAGTTACCGTGATGAAGGGCAAAGGCGCATTGACCCTTACGGGACAGCTTGGCGAAGTGATGCAAGAGTCAGCACAAGCAGCTCTTAGTTATGTCCGATCGTGCTCAAAAGAGCTTGGCCTGAAAGAAGGCTTTTATGCGGATGTTGATATCCACGTACATGTACCTGAAGGGGCTATTCCAAAAGATGGTCCATCAGCAGGTATAACAATGTGCACGGCACTCGTGTCAGCCCTCACAGGCATCTCGGTTAAAGGACAGCTTGCAATGACAGGTGAGGTCACTCTTCGTGGCCGCGTACTGCAAATTGGTGGTTTAAAAGAAAAGCTACTTGCAGCAACCCGCTTAGGCGTTACAACGGTCATCGTGCCAAAAAGCAATGCCCGCGACGTCCAAGAATTTGCTAGCGAGCTCGACAAGAACCTCAAGATCATTTACGCAGAGCACGTCAGCGAAGTACTTGAGCATGCGCTCATGAGCAAGCCTAAGGCGCTCTCAGAAACAAAAAAAGCAAAAAAAACTACTAAGAAATCTGTTAAGAAATCAGTAGTCAAAAAGTAATCTAAATAATAGTAAGCGCATCGTGTTTTCTACGCGATGCGCTTCTTCTTGTATCCAAGATCTATTTGCATCCTGCATAGCGATACGTTGTGCAGGATTTTTTAATAGATCCTGAGCCACCTCATATAATTCAGCTTCTGATTTCACTGCTCGCGCTGCCTGGTGCTCTTCAAGTGCTTCAAGCGTGCTCAAGCAATTAGCGTGGTATGGCCCCACAATTGATGGAACTCCCCATGCAGCGGGCTCAAGTAAATTATGGCCACCCACAGGAACAAATGTCCCGCCTAGAAAGAAAATCGATGCGTGCTGATAAAGTGTAAACAGCTCGCCAAACCGGCAGACAATCACAATGTCCGCGTGCTCCAACAAGCTTTCGATCGATACTTCAGCCATATCGCTTGTCCAAACAACCGTACGCAAACCTGTTGCTCGTGTATGAATAATTAGCGATTCTTGCCAGTGAAAATGTCGCGGCACTACAATAAGTTTTAGTGATGGAAAGTTTTTCTTAAGCTGACAAAACAGCGCCAAATACACCCCATCTTCTGTTGGATGGATTGAACCGGCCAACAAAACAAGATCCACCGATGGCTGTTTTGCAACAAGAAGCTGCACTTTTTTTTGAAATACATTAAATGCTTTGATATTACCCAGCGTACTTACTTTATTCTCTGCCACACCAAGCGCAAGAAAACTCGCACGACCAGCATCGCTTTGAGTCAAAATAATATGACAACAGTTAAACAGAAGCCGCACAAGCGGTGCCAGCACCTGCATGCGATGCGCAGACCGTTGACTCACACGAGCATTTACCAAAAACAATAACGTCCGGCGCCATGCAGCCAGAAAAAATAGATGGGGCCACAGCTCAGACTCAACTACAATCAATGCATGCGGCCGTATGCGTACATGCGCTAAAAACATACTTGGCAAAAAATCATACGGTAGATAACTAATCGCATCTGCTGCAATATTTTTTTCTGCCATCTGCCGCCCGATTGGGGTCCCAACGGTTAGATAACACCAGCTCTCTGGCTGCTCTCGCTTGATAGTGGCAATAATCTCTTGCACCGAAAGCACCTCCCCAGCAGAAACGGCATGAAACCAGATTACCTTTTTATTGGGGGGACTTACAGGCACAAAGCCCAGTCGTTCGTGCCAATTATCTTTACCGCGACGCTGCGCATGAACAACAAGAAGCAATACAATAATAATAGGTAAACATAGTATCTGAAGCAGCGTGTAGGCAAAAGATGCACAATATGTTTTCACTAAAGCTGCCTCAAAATAAAAATATTGCGAATATTGCCCGAAAAGTCGATCGCTCAAAACACTGTCACTCAGCGATCTAAGCACATGGGCATCTGGAAATCATATCTAGCAGAGCGGAATCAGAGGGTCCTGGAAAGGGACCCTCTTTTATTTCTTACTCAAATCCAGCAGGGGTTTTGGTGTAATATCCCGTTGCCTGTTCAAAAGCATGCGCGACATTGAACAACAGCTCTTCAGACAATCGTGGACCAAAAAACTGAATGCCAACCGGCAGCCCTTCAGCAGAAAAGCCCGCAGGAACCGAAATAGCCGGCGTCCCAATGATGCAATTTGGCGTAGTAAAATAATCAGCCAGGTACATCGCAATAGGATCTTCAGTAAGACTATTAAGCTTAAATGGCAACGTTGGTGCCGTTGGGCTCACAAGCACATCAACTTCATGAAATGCTTTTTCAAATTCAGCACGCAGCTGAGCACGAATGAGTTGCGCTTTATTGTAGTATGCGTCTTTGTGTCCTGCAGAAAGCACATAATTACCAACTAAAATACGACGTTTTACTTCTGCCCCAAAGCCTTGCTCGCGAGTCTTCAGGTACATTTCTGCTAAGTTATACGCCTCTTTGGCACGATTGCCATACAATGAACCGTCGTAACGATACAAATTAGAGGCTGCTTCTGCACGACTAATAATAAAATAGAGTGCAATGCCGTAGCGTAAACTTGCAATATCAACCACTTTTATTGTTGCGCCCAGCTGTTCAAGCTGCTTGATCGAAGCGTCAAAGCGCTCGCGCACAGCAGGCACAATGCCATCAGAATCAAGAACATCTTTAATAATGCCTACGGTAAAACCTGCAGGCAGCTTACCGGTGAGGCTTGCCATATAATTTTTTGGTGCCATCGGAATGCTGGTTGCATCATGTGCATCATGCCCAGAAAGTGTTGTAGCAACCAAAGCATTGTCAGCTACCGTACGCGTGATAACGCCAACTTGATCCGTAGACGAAGCAAAGGCGATCATGCCATAGCGTGAGTGCAAGCCGTAGGTTGGATACATACCAACCAAATTACAGTACGATGCCGGATGGCGCACAGATCCACCTGTCTCTGTGCCAAGCGCAAAAGGCGTCAAACCTGCAGCAACAGCTGCAGCGGAGCCAGCGCTTGAGCCACCAGGAGAACGCGTCAGATCCCACGGGTTTTTTGTTGCTCCATAAGCTGAGAATTCGCCAGAGCCGCCCATACCAAACTCATCCATATTCGTACGGCCCATCAAGTGAGCACCAGCATTATGAAGACGATGTGCAACAGTAGCTTGGTACGGAGCTTTGTAGTTTTTTAAAATATGTGACCCTGCAGATGTAGTTCTTCCTGCTTGGCAAATATTGTCTTTGAGCAGGCAGGGAATGCCACCAAGCAAGCCATCGTGCGGTACGTGTTCCTCTGAAAACGTTTCCAACACAGCGTTTAACTGCGGGTTGTATTTTTCAATACGCGCTTGGTAGAAAGTGTGCAACTCAGCTGCAGAGATTTTTTTTTGTTCTAATGCACGTTTAAGGTCGTGCACGGTGCTAAAGGCATTCATAGGACTTATTTTTCATCAAGAATTTTTGGTACAACAAAATAACCATCGTCAGTTTCAGGTGCCTGTGCAAGAAATGCAGCACTTGGTTTGCGCTCAGCAATGTCTTCTCTTAAAACATTATCAGTGCGCAGCGGCACAATTTCAGCGCTCAACTGAACGTCTTTTAGTTGATCGACATAGGCCAAAATGGCTTTAATCTGCTCACTGAAAAGGGCAATCTCGCTTTCTGCAAGTGGCAGCCCTGCAAGGTCAGCTAAATGGAGAAGCTCTTCTTTATTGAATGTTGTCATTCGTTATTCCTGTATTTTACACAATGTGTCTGTGCCATGCGTGACTTTTAATGCGATATAAAAAGATTAAGCCCATAATACCCGTTGCTACATAAAATGAGCCGTAGACCAGCACAAATTTTAGTACGTCTGAGATATTCGGGATACCGCTCAAGATATACGAAAGCGGAACAAAAAAGAAGAAGGTTACGAAAAATCGCGTCCACATAACAGTTTTTACATCACCCGCACCGCGCAATGCTCCTGCCAAAAATACCTGAGTGAAGTCAAAAAAGACAAATATGTTAATGATCGGCAGTACCGCAACTGCAAACGTTGTAAAGTTGTCAGCTGGATCAAAAATGCTGACAAAGTAGCCTGGGTTTATCAAGAGAACAATAGTTGCTAGCAGCAGAGAGCCACAGGTCATAAGGTACAATTTTTTAATGTTGGCATAAGCGCCATGAATGTCTTTAGCTCCAAGGCGATTACTCACTAAAAACGTAATAATTTGTGCTGCAGCAATCACCGGAATAAAAGCGCTACGCTCTAACTTGAGCACAACATCGAAGCTATTAATCGCATGTTTACCCATGGGCGCAAGCATTTTTGCCAACCAAATATAGGCAAACGAGATAATACTTTTATCAATCATAATCCGCCAGCTCAAGTTAATAAGATGCCCCATACGCATGATATTAAATACTTTAAAAAACAGCTGAGCAAAATATTTTTTATAGGTAGGATTGAGTAAGATATACGCAACCGCGCCAATATTCATCATGCTGTATTGAATAATAGTCGCTACTGCAGACCCCATGATTCCAAGCTGTGGAAAGCCAAACTTACCCAGCACCAACGCATAATCAAAAAAGATAAACGATACCAACCCAACAATATTAAGCAGCATCGGAATATGCGTATTTTTAATCGCCCGCATAAAGCCAAGAAGCCCAAGCGTGGTGAAAATAAGCAACACGCCCAGTGACTTGAGCTGTAAAAATGGCGCCCCAACACTAACCATATCAGCGGGCACATTAAGCCAACGATAAATTGAGTGCGCCATAAAGAAAATAAAAACAAACTGCGCAAGACCCAGAAGAAACGTAGTCCAAAAACTATCTGCAAGCCCTTCCCCGCATTCCTCATACTGTTGAGCACCATTGTGCCGGCCAATAATTGCGATTGAAGCAACAGGAATCGCCTCCGCAAGCTTGGTAAGTGAATGCAAAAAATTCGATCCCATGGCCAGTGCACCATAAATAGTTGTAGACCCAAGCTGAGCAATAATCCATGAATCAACCATCGCAGGCAGCGAAAAGAGAATAGTTGCCGACACAATCTCAGGGAGCCAATACAACATTATCTGCTTGCACGAATCACCAGCTTTAAATGACTGACGAAAGAGCGAGTAGATATAGTTCATAAATGACTCCTAAATGTTTTACATAATCACGAAAATTAAAGCACATGTAATGGATGTAACAATGTAAAGCAAAAGAGCCTCTTACACAATCCCCGGTAGTGGCTTATACGGTGACGCAGATGGACGCATAACGCCAAGTATACGTGCAATCGTATGAGAAAGCTGTGGAACCCATACTTTTTCAGTAATCCGTTTATGCTCCAAGCTACCCTTTTGATAAATAACAAGCGGCACATGCGTGTCGTAATCGTACGGGCTGCTGTGTGACGTGCCATTCTCATAATGCGTTACAAGGCTATAGGGCTCAGTCATAATCGTTAAATCACCATTACGATCTTTATAGAGCTGGTTTTTATAAAATTGCTCCAGATCATCTGGCTGGAAGGGAAGCTGCGCTATCTCTTGTCGCGTCCATACTTTTTTAATACCGCGCTGGCCAAGCAGAAAATGTTTTAGGTCATGCATAATACTGCGTCCTTGTGCACGACCAGCAGCACGCAATGCTTCTTGATCAATTACAAAAAATGTTGGTTCATAGGTTTTTACAAAACCAGCAAGGCCATATTTTTTCTCCACAAGGGCATTCATTTCGGTAATCATCTGCTTAGCTAGAATGCGTCGCGCGGGATGATACCCTTTTTTAGCAGTAATTTCTGGGATAGGACAAATGCCATGGTCACCCGTTAAAACATACAAAGCGTTTTTAGCACCAAATATTTCATTAATATTGCCCATAAAATCTGCAATTTGTTTATCGAGATGATAGAGAATATCAATACATTCCATACTGTCGGGACCATACGTATGTCCACAGAGATCAAGGTTGCTCAAGCTAATAAAAAGCAGTAAACGATCTTTCCCGGCATCATACAAATTATCAACAGCAGTTTTAGCAAGCCCCAGCAAAAGATCCATCGACTGTGGAGAGCGTACAAAAAGCTCGTACGGCGAAACACCAGGAATCGTCAGCGGCTTTCCATCTTCCGTAATCATGCCCAGCGGTGCGCCTGCATGCTCATAATCGCGCGCATAAGGAAACGCATAGGCAGGACTATTGTGCGGATACACCGTCTTCCAATGAAATGGCTTTGTCGTTGCATGTTTATGTTTATTGTTAAATACCACCGCCCACTCTGGCAGCGCATCAAAATATACTTTGCTCGACGTAAATAGGCCCGTTTTAGAATCGAGCCAAAAAGCTTTACCCAAACGATTTGCACAAGAGATAACCGGATGCATTTTGAGTGAAAATGAGTAGGCTGCATAGCGATCACTACCATGGGCTAAATACATAAATTGGTCAGACAATCCATCAACTTTCGTATGATGCGGCGATGCTCCCGGCTGTTTCTCACCAGCATCACGCAAAATATCTGCTTGAGGAGTTGTATCAATTTCATAGCGTGTTTTTGAGTAATCGGTCATCGATGTCCACGAATTATACACAACCCCATGATATTTTGGCAGCGTGCCCGTGCTAATAGAATGGTGGCCCGGTGCTGTTTCTGGCACACCAAGCGGATGGTGTGCATCATCGTACACAATGCCTTTATCAAAAAGCATTTTAATGCCGTGCTTAAAGAAGGGCTTAATCTTTGACAAATAATGGTAGGCAAACTGGTCAATGACAAAAACAACAGTCACATGCGGTGGTGTCGTTTTTTTTTGTTTTGCAGATAACGGTACGAATAACGCACCGACAAGCAGCATGAGTACATATTTATACATATTAGTCCTTCCACTAGCGCCTAGGCAAATCTATACTGAACGTGTTTACCGTAGCAAAACATATTTTAAATAATAAAGAATCCGGAGGAATGGCATGAAGTTGTTTGCTGCTGTCATACTTGCTTGCATGCCCAGCTTTTTTCAGTGCGTCTTACCAATCAATATTACGATTATCAGCTCGCCCTCAGAGGCTGCAACAAAACATGTTGTGTGGATGCGTTGCTGCTTAGAGCCTGGCGACGTTGCACTATTCCAAAAAGGCCTAGCCGTGCATACTGACAATCGGGCCCTGCGCATTGCTTCCTGGCACGTTGATGCAATCCCCACACTGTTGCCACCACAAATTTTTCATCGGGCGCGACGAGCGTACACCGAAACGGTATTTTTTTCTGTCACGCTTCAGTCATCACTGACGGGCACCGCGCTGCATGAAGCGCTTGCTCACGCAACATTCTATGTCGCCGGGCTGGCGCTCAAACGGTCAGTAGCCATGCGGTGGTCAATACAGCCGGTACTCACCATGGCCTGCATGACACGTATCAATAACGCAAACGGGCTAGCAGGCTTAGAGCTACTACAGCCTACCCAAGCAGACAGCGATGTTGGTGGTGTTACCCCTGCCGTCCTGTGGCAGACTACCAAACCGCTAAACGAAGAGTTCACCTGGATCGATGCGTTTGCTCATGTGTGGAACCAGCTCTTGATCATCGGGGCATGGCTCAACAACGTCTACGCGTTGCTCTTCTTTTTTTTACTTATGATCGGATGCTTTTTAAAGCGCTACACCCCATTCCATTATGCGCTTGTGCCATGCCGCGGGTTAACACTACAGTGGCTTCACCTCGCATCAATAGTTGGATTTTGTGTGCTCTTTTTGTGCAACAGCATCCCGTGGATTGGTGTGCCACTTACCTGCTTGCTGGTATCCATTATCTTTATGATGAGTGAGGCGTATGCGTTTGTTTTTCAGCCTACCGAAAAGATTTTATTGGGACGCCTCACGGCAGTCGTTGGCTGGCTCATGGGTGCCAGCGTGCTCCCCTGCTTGGCCAAAGGCATCTTGAGCTGGTACGGCTGGTAACTGCACGCAAGACATAAAGAGCTTCTGCTCTGATAAATAAAGCCGTGCACCCGAGATATTTTACATGCCCCAGACGTGAATAGTCTTATTCTCAATAATCTCATCGCGTTGAAAAATCTTCTCTTCCCACGATTTAGTTTTATTCTTATCGGGGTCAAAAATAACCAAATGGCCTTCGGTTGCGTTCATCGTATCCATGTATTCAGCCGTCTGCTTCAAGCCTTGTGGAAGTGTTGTTTTATCACGCAAAATCTTAAGCTCAATCACAATCCGCTGCGTTGCGCCAAAAAGAATAGCTAAATCAAGCCGTCTTCGGCCAAGAGCATATTCACGTGTTATCACGCCGCCACCGTTAACCACGCGTTGCAGATACGCCATCATCAGTATGTGCGGGCCTGACTCTTGGTACGCAAACTGCTCACCCCAAATGCCACTATTTTCGCGGTAAAATTGCACCCAGTCTTCCATGAGTTTTGTACAATTAAGGGAGCCATCGGCATTTAAGTACCAGAGCGGCTGGTTTTGAATTTTTTGTTGTTTTTGATAAGTCAGCGTGCGAAGAATCACTTCCTGATAGATCGGGTTAGCAATGGCACGATCTTTTTTTGTGACTAAGCCCAAATCACAGACATACTGCAAATCATCGTCATGCTCCATATTATCCAGCGTCTCTTCGCCGGCAATCATGGGATCGATGATGCGTCGCACACGAGGCTCTATTAATTTGTGAAGTAGCTGGTCAATATGCGTGTCGCGTCGCAAAATGAGCGTCTCTCGAGCGCGCTGCATGACTTCAAGCGTAATTGGCTGTGAGCGATCAAGCATATCACGAAAGCATGCCTGGTAGGCTAACGCATTCACAAGCCATGACTGCCCTTGCGTTTGTTCGAATGCATAGCTAACCGCTTCGTCCGTAAATTGTTGTCCTGTGGCTGCTGTGTGCTGCAGATACAGTGTATGCACTTCTGCTCGTGAAAAATTGCCAATTGTTAAGCTTTCGGCTTTCACATTGAATGCACTGCCACCGGTAACCAGTTGTCCTTCGATCTTGGAGTAAATGCGATAGTCTCGCACATCGCGTAAGCCAATTAAACAAACCGACTGTGGAAAATGCGATGGTCGTTTTGCATAGCCTGCACGCAGTTGCCGTAAAACAGAAATCAAAGTATCACCAATCAGAGCATCAATTTCATCTATAAAAAGCACGAGTGGTTTTTGATTATTACTACTCCAGTGCTGCAGCAGTTCTGACAATAAGCTACCAGGTGGTGTCTGCAGAAACGCCTTGCTAGCAATAAATGCACACATCGGATGCTGTGTGCCAAAAAATTCTTGAATCGCTAATTTAATTTCATTGATAATGACAGGCAAGGCGGTCGCAACGTCATCACGCATGGCCTGCGCAGGCTCAACATTGACGTACAAAGCCTCGTAGGTACCAGCAGCAGCATTAAGCTGAGTAGCCAACCATCGCATGGCAGTAGTTTTTCCACTTTGCCGTGGAGCATGCAAAATAAAGTATTTCTTCTCATCAATAAGCTGCATAAGCTCGGCTTCGTTCATGCGAAACGGTAGAAAATAATGATCTTCTAATTGAATTGGTCCCGCGATACAAAATGTTTTTTTCATGCTTTTTCGCCCTTAGCTACACCTGGCTTGCCCGAAAACTACTCCCCCTCAGGATACCATCAAATCATTACGCTTGCTACGCCGGGGAACGCACAGGCCAAAAAAGTGGGCGCAGGAGGTTGGTTTGTACCAGCCTTGGCAAAGCACAGGCTGGGTGATAGACTTATGCTCGTTGCCAACGCCCATACCTGCTACTGCCAAAGGAGCCCGTAATGTTAATGTTCATGGACCCAACGTATGATTTTATTTTCAAACGATTATTTAGCTCTAGCGATCATTTAAATGTACCCATATCGTTCATTAATGCTGTGTGCCGCTACAAGGGCTTAGACAGGGTTGCGACAGCTACATTTTTAAACCAAGAGCAGCTTCCCGGTAACACAGAGTTACGGAGAGGAAAAACAATGGTTGATATTTACTGCGAAAATCAACGTGGGCATAAATTTATTATTGAGATGCAACGAGGACCTGATGATCATTTGATCAGCCGGCTGGTGCTATATTTTTCAAGAATGTTTGCAAGCCAGTATGGGCCAAAAAGAAACTATGATGCGCTGTACCCCGTCATTGTAATCGCCATTGCGCTGACCATTCCTGCTTTGACGCATAAAAAAACATATCGATCTGCACATTTTTTGCTTGATGAAGAGACTCATGAACGCGACATCACAGAAGTAGGCTTTATTTTGGTAGAACTTGATAAATTTACTAAAACAGAAGCCGAACTCGAAACAGATGAAGACAAATGGTTATATTTGCTCAAGATGATTGGCGAAGCAGAAGAGACTCCTAAAGCATTCTCAACCAAGCCGCACTTTCTCGACAAGAGCTTGACGCTTACGACTGCGCTGTTGATGCCCGCCGTGTCGAAGCCGATATTTTAAACACAATCCGTTCTGATGGCTGGGCCGAAGGTCGACAAGAAGGCAAGGCTGAGGGAGAAGCAAAGGGTCGACAAGAAGAAAAGCTTGCGATGGCCAAGGCACTGCTGACTGAGATGCCGCTTGAACGAGTAGCTGCGATCACTGGCTTGTCAGCTGACGAACTAAAAAAATTATAACGGGCAGCAAACACACCCGCTCTTTCTCGTCCTGCGGACTTCGGCCATTCGACAAGCTCCATACTACGCCCAGGTGGCTACGAATGGCAGGCAGGCTGAGCGGCATTGAGAGCACAGTAAAAGCTTTGCTGCCAGGCTGAGTAATGCAAAAACACACGCGAGAATTTCAATGGGTAAAAAATAAGCGCGGTAACGAGCGCGCGGGTATCTTCATGCTGCTCGTCGCAGGCACAACTGCCCCCGAGCTCCGCGAGCATGGGGCACGTGCCGAGATGGAGCATTAAGGTCCATGGCGAAGCCTGGTGTGCTGAGTCCAGAGCTCGCCACACTGCGAGCTCTGGTGCATGCGGCGCACTGCCGCAATAATATCTTCAAAAATAGATCCTTTTCAAAACTGATTTTCACTATTTAATTGTAAACTCACGCAACACACACCAGATTTTTTTTATTCACGAAGAGCAGGGTAAAAAACTTTTCTAAAAACTTGCAACACTATTTCTTTGCTGATACCGTAAAACGCATCACGCCAGTTTCATCACCAGAGCATTTTCACCTGTTATGCGTGTTACACGTAATAGAATGTAACCTGCCCATGAGCGTTATGCCGCCGGTCAAAGCCGCTAGCAGCATTCAGTGGGCACAAGTGAATACAACACATAAAAGGAGAGAGAATGAGACAATTATCAGCGTTACTGTTAACGCTTGTGGTGATTACACCGAATGCGCCGCTGTTCGCGCTTAAAACAGGAACCACAATTGAATTTGGAGACCCTACTTCCAAGACCGCAGTCCCCTTCAAGCAGGCCGTATTCGTGCCTCAGCAGCAAGCACTGTTTTTAAGCAGCGCTGCAAATTTCACACAAGCCCCCCTGGATAATGCCGAAGAGAAAACGTACGCACTCGCTGTAGCAACACTCGACCCCACCACGGGCGACATTGTCATGACGCCATTTGCTCCAGCAACCCCAACCATCGATGGCACAGATGATACTAGCACCCCCTTCAACACTGCCGCTGGCGTCACCGGCATCGCTGTGTCAGCTGATGGCACACAGATCGCAGCATTCATCAATGGTAGAATGGCTGATCCCGCTGTAGGTGCAGACTCGGACGAAAGCCAAAGCGTTTACCAAATTACAAGCAGCAGCAACACAAGCCTTGGCGATATAATCTCAACCTCCGGTGAACTCAAAGACGCAGATGATAAGGCCCTCGGCAATGACCACATCTACGCCGTTGCAGTCGCGCAAGGCGTAGTAAACGCTGGTGGCAACGACCTCATTTTCGCTGCCGTGTCTAGCCAGGACAATGAGTGGGGTGCAAACGATGCAACACCAGAAACCGGCCATGGAATTGCCATTTTGGGCGCGGCAGCAACAGCCTCCGGCATCAGACAACGCGATGCTAAAGCAGTACAAACCGCCGTTGATCAGAACAAATCAGCCCTGGCAATTGACCTGATAGCTGTAGATGCTAACCATGACTGGAGCAAAAATCTGGCGATTGGAATAAATCAAGGCAATGGCTCGATGAAAAACGCAGAGATCCTAGCGAACGCAGCTTCTTTACACTGGAGCGATAAAATGCAACGCCTTTTCGTAGGCGCAAACGTTGGAGGGCAAAATGAAGAAAATACTGGCGGTGTTGTTGCTGTGGGCAGCGTCAGCATTAATGACAAAGGCGAGGCCTCTTTCCAATCAATTATTGCAAAAGATCTTACCACCACAAAATTCACAGATTTAATTCCGCAATATATTCTAAATGACGATCAAACAAAGCTCGGGACAAATGCTGACTGCGTTGTGGCAATTTCCAGCTCAAATGACATATGCAACAAAACCGGTATGCATGCACAAAGTCTCCACACCATGGCAACCAGCACAAATAAAGATTATCTGATTGTCAAAAGCGAAGCCACCGGAAACTACGATGAAAATAATTCTAACCTGCTTTTCCACACCCTTGCAGCCTTGCCACTGACCCTCAATGGCGTAATCGCTGCAGTTGTTGATAGCAACGTGGCCGAACCATCATTCACAACAATCCCAAAAACCGCTGACACCTTCCCAAGAGCACTTAAGCCAGCCATCAAAATCGCCCCCAACATCTCAAACCCTGAAAACATTTCTGATGTTTTTGTCGATGGCGACAGCGTGTACTTCAGCTTGAATAACAGCACAAACAAAGAACCTGCTCACCGCGGCATGTTCCGCAGCACAGCACTCTTCAACGAAAATGGCGCAATCGTTGCCTGGACCCCGGGCGAACGCGTTGGCGGCGACCTCGGCGCCGTCCATGGTTGTGGCTACGATGCAGCAAGCAACACCCTGGTCTCACTGGGCAGTGCTGACACAGGCAAAGGCGACTTAAATGCATCACCAATCAACACCGTTCGTGTTTCTAACTGGAGCAAAGACTCTGCCGCAAACTCACTCAACACCGCACTCGCTCCATACTTCCCAGCAGCAAGCGGCGGCATCCACAGCATGGCAAGCTTCAACGAAGCAACCCCTGGTTTTGCAGGTGCTACTAATGCTGCAACGGCTTATGACAAGAGCGAATTCAGCATGATGGCAGCCGTGGGCAAAGATAACATTGTGTTGATCCAAGCAGGCTTAGGAGATGAAAATGCCAATTTCATTCCAACTCCAGATTTTGCCGCTGAGCACATGCTCGCTCCTTTCACCGCATTAAAATCCGTCGCTCCGTTCTCATGCGTTGAGCTGTCTCGTTCACTCGTAGCAAATACCACCTACGTATTCGCTGGCGGATACAAAGGCCTTGCGGTTGCTGCAAGTGCTGATACTGGAGCAGGCGCTAATGAGGTTGGGTCCTTGGCAGATTTGGAAGACCTCACTAACGCCTTCCAACTCCAACCAACCAACCCTGCGCACTCATTCAAAAACGTTCGCAAGGTCGTCGCCGCTGCAAACAGCCCGGTTGTTTTTGTGATGACCAACAAAGAGGTCTACGGCTTCTGCGTCACTGATGGCGCAGGCAACGCAGCTCCAGACAAGTTCAATGGACCGGGCGAAGCTTTACTTGAATCACTCGTCACATTCGCTGACTTGCCAGAAGGCGCTTCACTTAACGACTTGGTTGTTGTTTCTAACGTGGCCGCTAACACTCGACCAGATGCTGCTACGACTCTTACCCTGATTTTGGCTACCTCAAAAGGCGTTTATCACGCTCAGGTAAATCCAGGTGGGAATGGCATAAACTTCGCAGCCGGCGCCGATGTTGAGGCAACTGGTGTCACTCCCGTCTCAAACGACAGCGACACAACCGCTGGCATGCCAGCACTGCAACTCAACTACGTGTCACCAAGCAGAGCAGCCAATGTCCCACGGGGCAACATGTTCGTGCTCTACGGCGATCTGTCACAAAACCAAAACAGTGGCATCGTCAAACGCTACGTTGTTAATCCTCTACTAGCCGCAGCCAATCGCGTGCAACTCGTCAACGGATCAATTCTTGCTGATGGAACTATTGATGCTGACGTAGAAAGCGAACATCTAAACGTCAACACCTTTACACTGAGCGACATCCGTGGTGGTTTTGCACTCGCTGGCAACACCATCTTCCAAAGCCGCACATTCGACGTTGAATATGGCGCATCAGCAGTTGCTGGCCTGGTCATGAACTCAGCGATTGATAATTCAGGCACACGTGATGCTGAGGGCAATCTAGTTGATGGACCATTAGGTGCTGACCTTTATGTAACCGACCTCAACGCCCTCATCGACGACACCATTAAGTACCTAGCCGCTCCAGCAGTTGACCCTGCTACCGGCAACGTCATGATCCCACATCAAAAGGGCTTAATCATTAACTCATAAACAAACCAATCGGGGGTGCCCACACAGCACCCCCGTTTCGCTTTTCCACCTAAAAATAAAAAGGGATAAACCGATGAGATACACAAGAAAAATTAATAAAACGCTCATAGCCTTGCTCGCATTGAGCTCACAGGCAATGGCATTTGCACCAAGCAACTTCTTCAAACCATACGACTCTAGCCTCACATTGCACACAGGCTGCAAGGGCAAACAAGCGTTCAAAGTTGGCGCAAACGTTGAATACGGTTACGACCACGACGGCAAAAGCTGGAACAGCAAATCCAAAAACGTTCTCAAGCTCTATGAAGACACACAGTCTTTCATGAGCAGCTTGCGCGGTGCCCCTGCTGGCTCCCCAGCAGAGGTCCAACTACATGGCTTAACCTATCCTGTTGTTGACGACGGCACGCGTGGCCAGGTCGACATCAACGGCAAATTTGAAATGCTCGATGTCTCAGTGCACGGCCGCTACGAGCTGCCATTCAAGGCAATTCCTGGCCACCTGGGCCTGAGCGTCATGCTCCCCATCCGCGATGCACGCGTGAGAGTCACCAGCTACGCTGACCAAACAGAAAAAGATAACTCGCCTCTCGACGGCGAAGTTGCTGACCTGGTCGGAACCCGAGCATTTGCCCAACAAACATTTAAAGACCTTGGCGGCCTTGACTGGAGCAACTGGTCAAAAACAGACGTTGGCGACCTGGTCGTTATGCTCGACTGGTCAAACCGCTACGAACAAGAAAAAGACGGCCTCAAGGCTGTTGAACTGTTGGCTAAGGTGGGCGTTAGTGCTCCAACCGCAGCCGCACGCGATGAAGATAAAGCATTTTCTGTTGCCCTTGGTAACGACGGTGCCTGGAGCTTGCCATTCGGCGTTGGCTTGAACCTCGATTTTAAACACTGTATCCGCCTTGGTGCTGACGCACAGTTTGAAGTTATCTTCGACCACAGCAAAGACTACCGCATGAAAACAAAAGAAAGCCAAACCCGGTTTATGCTGCTCAACAAGGGCCGCGCAAGCATGGACTATGGTTTTACCTGGAAGTTTAACCTGCTCGCACAGGCACATAAGTTTGCCTACGGCATGTCTCTCGGCCTTGGCTACCAGTACCTGAAACATGATGATGACCGCTTGTCTCCTCAAGGCAATGCCTTTGATGCAAGCATTGTGAACAGCGCGAACTGGCTGAAAGAGTACAACACCCACAACCTCGTTTTCAAATTTAACTGGGATTGCACGGGCTGTTGCTCACTGAAGAAGGTTTCACCACAACTCAGCCTGTTCTACAAACTGCCTATCGATGGCAAGAATGTAATGCTGCAAGACACCGTTGGTGGCCAACTAGCATTCAATTTCTAAGAAAACTGTTTCATCTAGCCTGTTTTCGTATATTAGTTTCAGCAAGAGAGGGTGCCTTCCCGGCACCCTCTCTTGCTGTCTGGGCACTTTTTAATTCTTTCTATTGTACGCTTCCGCTCTTTCTTGACTCTGCCCATTCCAGCCTACGCCCTATCGTGGCTATGGCGAACAGGTCGACAAGCTCAATACTACGCACAGGTGGCTTCCCCTTACGCTCTTCACCCCTCGGCAGCAACCGACCTTTCTTTGTTTGTATTTAAAAAATAATTCAACACAAGCCCTGTAGCGACTGCATGAAAATGTCCGGTTCTAACTCCTTAGAAATGTCCTCTTTTTGAAAGGAGTATATAGGCAGAAACTCCTAAAAAGCGACAAAAGAAAGCCCCCTTGCTTAGGCTTGAGGATCGTCAAAATCCAAAACTAAGCAGAGGGGGACTATGAAAATGCTGAATTTAAGCCAACAAGGAGTTGGACACTGTGATTATCTTGGAGCGTACAAAAAAGAGAGAATTGAAGCAAGAAGAGGCTGCGCAAATGTTGCAAATAGGAGTTCGACAGCTAAGACGAAAGCTAAAAGCTTATAACGCGGATGGCGCAGCTGGGCTGATAAGCAAAAAACGGGGTAAGCCAAGCAATAGAAGCCTGCCTCTTCCCGAGAAAGAAAACATCTTAAAACTACTGCGTGAAAAATATCTAAGCCTTAAAACAATTGCTGGGCCAACGTTTATTGCAGATCAACTTGCAAAGCATGATGGGGTTAACATTAACCATGAGACACTACGTAAGCTTATGGTTAGGGAAGGTCTCTGGGAGCCTTCAACGCGCAAAAAACGGCATCATCAATGGCGCGAGCGAAAGCATCATCTTGGCGAACTTGTGCAAGTAGATGGCTCATATCACATTTGGTTTGGTAGTGATTATGCAACGCTCATTGCTTTCATAGATGACGCGACTGGTCACATCATGGCTGCTCGTTTTGTCAATCGCGAATCAACTGAAAACTTGGCAAAACTAACACGTGAATACTTAAACAAATTTGGACGTCCGCTTGCCATTTATAGTGACCGTGGGTCAACGTATAAAGTTAATCAAAACACTAATGGAAAGCGATCTTTCACACAATACCACCGCATACTAAAAGAACTTGATATTGACTTAATTCACGCACAAAGCCCGCAAGCAAAAGGACGGGTTGAACGCTTGTTTAAAACGATGCAAGATCGCTTGGTTAAAGAATTCGAACTTGCAGATATTTCTACTGTTGATGCAGCAAATAATTATCTTCAAACAACGTACATTCCTGAGCATAATGCAAAGTTTGCTGTTGAGCCATTAGAAAAGGCTGATTTTCACCGGCCAATCGATGGAATAGACCTACAGTCTATTTTTTGTCTAAAGTTTGAGCGTACAATTAATAATGATTATACAGTTCACTTCAATGATGCACTGTTGCAATTAACCTACCCTCAAGAAATATCAATCAGGCGAGGCAACAAGGTAAAAATACATGAGCATTTTGATAAAACCGTGGATGTTTTAATTGGCAATAAGCGTGTGCAATTTAAACGGATTACAGAGCGAAAAGCTACTAAAGGTGTTGTTGGAAATATCA